>CAYGBK010000015.1:0-208006 GCA_964348095.1 uncultured Thermodesulfobacteriota bacterium
AGCAAAGGAGCCCCAGGTGTCTCCATTGCTGACAAGGCCCTGTTTGAGCAGGGGGCCAAGAAGCTCACGGAAGCTTTGCGCACCCATGATATTACAAAGCCCAAGGGTGGTCTCAACACCTATGGTACAGCCGTGCTGATCAACATTATGAACGAGGCCGGTGGCTTGCCTACCCGCAACTTTGCCACTGGTCGCTTTGAGGGCGCCGCCCAGATCGCTGGCGAGGCAATTTTTGACGGGAACAAGGAGCGTCTCGGCAAGGAACTTTACAACCACGCCTGCAGTCCGGGATGCATTATTCAGTGTTCCAACACCTGGCACAAATCAGACGGCGCCGAGCACACCTCCTGCGTCGAGTATGAGTCCGACTGGGCCTTGGGGGCAAACTGCGAGATAGACAGTCTGGATGACATAGCTGAAATGGTCCACCTTTGCAATGCCTATGGTCTGGACACGATCGAAGCTGGAACCACCTTGGCTGTAGCGATGGAGGCCGGGGTGATCCCCTTTGGGGATGGAAAGAAAGGCATTGAGCTCATTCACGAAATGGGTAAGGGTACACCGATGGGGCGCATTCTGGGGGGCGGAACAGAGTTCACCGGTAAGGCGTTTGGACTCACTCGCGTGCCCACTGTGAAGGGCCAGAGCATGCCCGCCTACGAGCCACGGGCTGTCAAGGGGATTGGTATCACCTATGCGACGAGCACTATGGGCGCCGATCACACGTCGGGCTACACCATCGCTCCTGAAATCTTGAGCGTCGGGGGCAAAGAAGATCCTCTGAGCCCAGAGGGTAAGGCTGCCCTGAGCCGTGCCTTCCAGGCTACCACCGCCTTCATCGACTCCACGGGGCATTGCCTGTTCATCGCCTTTGCCATTCTTGACATTGCGAGCGGGTTTGAGGGGATGATAGAGGAGTGTAACGGAGTGCTTGGAACCGACTGGAAATCTGAGGATGCGGCCAAGCTGGGCTCGGAGATCCTGCCCAAAGAACGGGCCTTTAATGAAGCAGCGGGTCTTGGTAAGGAGCACGACCGCGTACCAGAATTCATGCGTCATGAGGCGCTCCCGCCGCCTAACCAGGTTTATGATGTGCCAGACACCGCGTTGGATGCTGTGTACGACGAGTTGTAGAGCGGACTCTCATACGGGCAGGGTGATACGGCCCTGCCCGTTTTTTTTGGTGATCCATGGCTCGTGTTAAAATCGATAAGCAGGGCCGCTTGATCCTTCCCGACAAGTTTTTCCAGCGGCGCCACCTCTTGCCCAACACTGAATATTGGCTCGATGAACGGGAAGGCGATCTCATTCTCCACCCGCGCCTCCCTGATGCACGGAAACTCTACATCGAACCAACTACGCGTTGCGACCTTCACTGCCGTACCTGCATCCGAAATGTCTGGGATGCCCCCGAAGCCCAGATGTCAATGAACACGTTTCGGCGATTGGTGGAAAGCTTGAGTGATCTCCCCAATCTCAACCGTGTGGTATTTACCGGGTTTGGTGAACCTTTGGCGCATCCCCACATCCTCGAAATGATTCAGGCTGTTAGAGAACGGAACCTGGACGTGACCGTCGGCTCAAATGGCCTCAGGTTAGATGCCAAGATGGCCCAGGAATTGGTCGATTTGGGCGTGGACAGATTGGTGATATCGGTGGATGGCGTTAAGCCTGAGACTTATGCTTCGGTGCGGGGAACGGTGCTCTCCAGCGTCTTAGACAATATCCGTGCTCTAAACGAGATGAAGCGCCAAAGGAGCTCACTGACTCCTGCCCTGGGAATTGAATTCGTTGTCCTGAAAAGCAACGTCTGTGAATTGGCTGAATTGACAGGGTTAGCGTCGAGGCTAAATGCGACTCGCGTCCTCGTAAGCAACGTCCTTCCCTACACTAAAGAGATGCGTAGTGAAATCCTCTATGGCTATGAACCCCGTCCTCCCTTCAACGCAGGCGGTTGGCCTGTTAAGGCCGATGCCTGGGTGATGTGGGGTACCTTAGAATTGCCGCGCATGCACTGGGGTGCAGAGAGACGCTGCCGATTCATACAGGATCGGGCCATGGTGGTCGGGTGGAATGGTGGATTGTCGCCCTGCTACGCACTATCACAGAATTACAGCTACTTTGCCGTGGACGGCAGAAAGAAACAGGTGAGCCGTTATATTTTGGGAGACGTGAAGGAGACATCACTTGCTCACATATGGATGTCCGAGGAATATGTCCGCTTTCGAAGTGAGGTTCGGGGATTTCATTTCCCTTCTTGCCCAGATTGTGACCTCCGCGGGAGTTGCGACTTACGGGAGCGAAACGAGGGATGCTGGGGATGGAATCCATCCTGTGCAGATTGTCTGTGGGCCCAGGACATTGTAAGGTGCCCTTAGGACAAAAGCGCTAGGCCGTGTGCAGGTCTTTGTCCAATCGGATCGGTTTCCCGAGCTGGTGAAAAAGAGGGCGGTTCCCAAGAAGTCTGAGGAGGATGAGGTGAAAGACATCACTGTCGATGTGTGGCTCTATGGCTCCCTGGCATCTTACGGAGGGGATGAAGGGAAAAGGAGTTTTGCCAACTTACATGTGTCTCTACCTCAGGGTGGCACGTTGGCCGACCTCTTGGAACGAATCGGGATGGACACCGAGGAGCGGGGGATCACATTCATCAACGGCCAATTGAGTGCCATGCCTGGGCTACAACCCGATCTCGCTCGGATGCTGTGCGACGGCGACCGTATAGGTCTCTTTGACCCCAAGAGCATGTGGCCTTTTCAATATCGGGATGGAGCGGCGATGACCGAGGAGATGGCTAGCTCAATGGCTGAGAAGAAAGACCAGAAGCTCCATCACACATATAGGAAAAAATAGAAGAGCCCAGGCCTTTAAAGATCGAAGATTTTTCCAGGATTTAGAACATTTTTCGGGTCAAAGGCCCTTTTGAGACTTTTGAGGACCTCAATCTGATTCGGTTCGAGATTCATGGGGAGGAAGGATTTCCGCAAGAGACCGATGCCGTGCTCGGCGGTAATCTTCCCCCCCAGTTCGATGGTTTCACCGTAGAGTCTTCTCTGGGCCTGATCACACTGTTTTTCCCACTCCTCATCGGATAGTTCCCCTTTGAAGAGAAGGATATGCACATTGCCATCTCCCGCATGGCCAAAGGACATAGCCTGGATTCGATACTTTTCGGAAACCTCCCGAACCGTATTGACCAGGGCCGGGATCCGACTCCTTGGAACCACCACGTCTAGGCTCGTGTACATGCCTCCTATACCGTTTGCCGCTTCAAAGAGACACTTTCGGCCCTCCCACATCCGCTCCATGGCCGTTCGGGTGGTGGCGACCCGGATGTCTGATGCGCCATTGTGCTCGCAGATGTCTCCAATTCGGTCTCGACTCTGTTCCAACGCCTCCTGATGGTTTCCATCGAGGGTGATGAGCAGATGGGCGGCTGCATCTCTGAAGGCCAACTTCCGCTTGGTGTACTCCTCGGCAAGACCGAAGCAGCTTCTTTCCATGAATTCTATGGCAGTGGGAACTATCCGCGCTGCGATGATCTCAGAGACGGTTTGAGCCGCCTTATCAATAGCCGGGTAGGGGACGAGGAGGTCCATCCTATGAGTGGGGAGTGGGATGAGCCTCAGGGTGATTTGCGTCACGATACCCAGGGTGCCCTCGGATCCGATCATGAGCTGCGTCAGGTTGTATCCTGTCACATCCTTTACCACTTTCCCGCCAGTGTGAATCATCTCACCGGTGGGAAGAACCATCTCCAAACCATTGACGTAATCTTTGGTGGTTCCGTATCGCACAGCCCGGCTTCCCCCGGCCCCTTCGGCTACATTACCGCCAATACTGCAGCTATCCAGGCTCGCTGGGTCCGGAGGGTAGAATAGGCCCTCTGATTCGACAGCCTCTTGGAGTTGCCCGGTGATGATTCCAGGCTCGGTGATCACCATGAGGTTCTCCCGATCAATGTCGATGATCCGGTCCATCCTCTCACAGGAAAGAACGATCCCACCATATAGGGGCAAAGCACCGCCACTGAGTCCTGTCCCCAATCCGCGAGGGGTAAGGGGAACGTTTTCACTGTTTGCAAGACGAGCGATGTCGACGATTTCCCGTGGAGTGGCAGGCTTGACAACTACTTCTGGGCGATGAGAGAGGCCCATCGTTTCATCGTGAGAATACTTGTCCAGCGATTCCTCATCGGTAAAGACGGCCTTGGCTCCCAAGATATCGGTCAAGCGCTTTAAAACAGATTCGTTAACCTTACGATACAATCGCCATTCCCCAGTTCGTCCGAGCTGGATTTGAAAGTCCCATATACCACATTTCTGCGGCCAGGTCCATTCTCCGACCGGTCACTTTCCGGTGAATTGGGGCTATGAGCTCTCTGTTCTACTCGAGCTGCTTCTCGTCAAATATTACTTTTCCGGTTCCCATGGGTGCCACATTCGTGCCATAATCGATGAGGGGGTGACTCGATTACGCGTTAGGGTACGTGTAAGAGCGATGTGAAAGGATGGAGACGTGGTCATCCGCGACGCAACACCTGACGACAATGAGGTGCTCCAGAAGCTGCAGGCGACATGTCCACAAGGCACGTCGGTCCTCGTGTCTATTGTCAACATACCCGACTTTTTTGCACGGGCCAAAACCTATGAGTCTCACCGGGTCTTTGTCGCCTGTGCCGATACCGGGATTATCGGATCAGCTGCGGTAGGGGTGCGTGACGCCATCGTGAACGGCGAAACCCAGCGAGTCGGATACGAGTTCCAGTTTTTCACCGCTCCCGACCACCGAAGAAAGGGCGTTGGACAGGCCCTTCATCGGCATATCGAAGACTACCTCGTAAGCCAAAAGGCGGCTCTATCTTATCTTTTCGTCATGGCGGGGAACGCTGCCCCTCAGCGGCTCTTTGAGCGTGAGGGTTTCAGACTGCACCGCACAGTTGCCATGCCGATAATTCTGGTATACAAGAAGATGGGTGTGAATTCCAAAGCGAAGATGAGGCCGATTACCTCCAGAGATTTCCCTATCGTGGCCAGGCTGATGAATGAGACGTGGACGGGGTATGATTTCTACGAACCAAAGTCGGCCCGCGGATTGGCCCAGTTCATTGATTGCACACCCGCATATAGTCTTGACCAATTAATGGTCCTGGAGGATGAGGGCGAGATCATTGCTTGTCTGGGTTTTTGGGACTGGAGTCAAATTGCGCGAATTACGGTCAGGGCGGTCAGTGGGCAGCTGAAAATTATTGGGCTCATGACGACCCTACTTCGTCCCATTTGGTCGATGCCGCGAATTCCCAAAGCCGGGACAATCATGAAACAGTGGTGCTTGACACCGATCGCCTATAGGGCCCCCGAGCACCTGATACCACTCATTCGATACATAAACAACCTTGCTATGAACAGGGGCATTGAGCAGATCTATTTCATTTCTGAGCGAAATGATCCACTGCTCCGTTGTCTGAAAGGACTGTTCCATCGGGATGTGGCCTTGCACCTGTATATTAAATCGCTTCAGAAGATCCTGGTCGGCGACAATCGAATCTTTCTCGATGGGATTGACCTTTAGCAAACGATAGGCGTGCCGGCGCACGGGGGAGGGCGATTATTCGCTTCATCTCTCGATACACAAAGCAGTGCATGCAATTAGTTCGACGACTCGGTGTGGTGAAACGAACGGCTTTGCCATAGATTCTGGTTCGGAAAGGAGGGCTAAACATGTTTGATCTTCTTCTGTCCGAGGAGGAAAGGTCCCTCAAGAAAGAAACGAGGAGATTCGCCAAAAAGGGGGTCTCAAGTGCCCTTATTCGGAAAATGGACGCAGAAGAGGTCCGTTATCCACGGGAGTTTATTGAAAAAGCAGCTGCCCAAAATCTGCTCGGTCTGCGATTCCCCGAGCAGTGGGGTGGCAGGGGATTGAAATGGACGGCTGAGGTTGCTGCTCTGGAGGAGTTGGGCGTTTTGGGATCCAGCCTCATCTGCCTCTATTCTCTCGTCAGTATCGTCGGAGAAGCGATTGATGCCTTCGGAACAGAGGATCAGAAAGAGAGATATCTTAAGCCGACCCTTGAGGGTAGGCTCTGCTGTGCAGAGGCTCTCACCGAACCGAGAGGGGGATCGGATTTCTTCGGGGCAACGACCATAGCCCGAAAGGATGGGACGGACTATGTCCTGGATGGGCAAAAGCGCTTCGTGGTCGGCGCTGAGGGGGCCGACTATTTTCTGGTCTATGCAAAGACCGATCCCGATGCTCACCCTCACAAGTCGATTTCTGCTTTCCTTGTCGATCGAGACGGGGGAGTGGAGGTCAAACATGTGTATGGCCTTCTCGGATCACGGGGTGGCGGGACCGGGAGAATATACTTTCAGGATACAAGAGTTCCTGCGAGGAACCTCGTTGGTCCTGAACATGGCGGGGCTATTGTTTTTAATCGGATGATGATCCCCGAGAGACTCACAACGGCGGCGGGTTGCCTCGGTATGGCCCGATGTTGCCTCGAAGTGGCAACGCGCTATAGCGATCGGAGAAAGGCCTTTGGGGATTTCATCCGCCGATTTCAGGCCGTGAGCTTCAAAGTGGCTGATTCTGTCGCGCGACTCGATGCGGCCCGGAGTCTCGTTTACGTAGCGGCCCGGCACGTGGATGACGGCCTCGATTCAAGACGGATCGTCTCAGAAGCTAAGAAGACCTCAACCGAGATGCTCTGGTCGGTCGTGAACGACTGCATGCAGGTCATGGGGGGCATAGGCTATACCAACGTCTATCCGATAGAGCGATTTCTCAGAGACGCCCGTCTTCAGATGATCTGGACTGGTACGAATGAGGTCATGAACCTCCTCATTCAACACGAATACTATAAGGAGCTCCTCGGGGGAAAAGACGATGTGAGGGAAGTGGAGATGGACGCCATGGACGAGGAGGGGGAGGAAGAAAAGGTTTTTGAATAAGAAACGGTACGAGATTTCACAACCTGCGCAGGAGAATACGAGGTGTTCGGTTATCGCAGAAACACTGGTTTTCGAAGATACCTGAGACTGGCTAAAAACACGCTGAACAACAACTGGACGGGAAGCTACACAAAACCCTCGCCCAGACTCTATCCTCACCAGTGGAACTGGGATTCAGGTTTCATTGCCATCGGCTATTCCCATTATGATCAAAGACGGGCACAAAAGGAAATAATGTCTCTTTTCAAGGCACAGTGGCCCAATGGAATGTTACCCCAGATCGTTTTCAACGCCCGTGCCCTGGGGAACTATTTCCCTGAACCCGATTTCTGGCAGATACCTGGGGGCGGACTGACCAGTGGTATCACTATGCCACCGCTTCACGCGACGGCATGCCTCCGTATCTACCAGTACGCGAGGCAGAGTGATGAAGCACGGAGTTTCTTGACAACCATGTATCCAAAACTGGTGGCCTCTCACCGGTATCTCTACCAGAGCAGGGATCCGAAAAAGACGGGCCTTGCATATATCAGACATCCTTGGGAATCAGGCCTGGATAATTCCCCAACATGGGATAGCCCTCTCGAGAAGATGAGGATCGACAAAAAGGCCCTTCCACCATATGAACGGAAGGACCTTAACCACGGGATCCCTGCTGAACAGCGTCCCAGTGATGACCACTACGATCGATACGTTTACCTTGTCGATCTTTTTCGGAGGTATCGATACGACGAAGGGTCGATCTACCGGGAATCTCCATTTCTTGTTCAGGATGTGTTGTTCAACTCGGTTCTGTCAAGAGCTAACCGTGATCTGTCGGAAATAGGGAAAATACTGAAGATGGATACGGGAGAGGTGAAAGAATGGACAACCGAGACGACTCGTGCCCTTCGTCAGAATCTCTGGTGTGAGAATTGTAGCCACTTCGAGGCATTCGATCTTGTCCAGGAGGAGTTCATCCATACGTCAACGGTTGCCACCTTCATGCCTTTGTTCGGTCGGGCCGCCTCAACCGCCCAGGCGGAGCGCCTCTATGAGTATCTCAACTCAATCGCCTTTTGCGAATTGCACCAGGGTAACTGTTTTACCGTGCCGACACATGACATGACCCAAAAGGGCTATGATCCCCAGAATTACTGGCGGGGACCGATCTGGATCAATATTAACTGGATGCTCTCCCAGGGTCTCCAGGCATATGGCTACAGGGAAAAGACCGACGCCATGAAAAAAGACTTGGCTCAGCTTCCGATCCGGTTCGGTTTTCACGAATACTTTGACTCCCAGACAGGGGAAGGCTACGGCTCTGACAATTTCTCTTGGACGGCGGCACTCCTCATCGACCTCATCAGCGACTATTATGAAGAGGACAGAAATCGGTTTGGCTGGTTTGGATTGGGTGGCGTTCGTCGGCTGAAGCGATGCCGAATCCTCAACGCTATCGATGGTGTCAGATCCGACACAATGGCTGACGTTGCATCCGCCCTGAAGGCTGGCTTAGGGGACCTCAAAGATAAATTCTTCGATATGAACAGAGGGCTGGTCGATTATGAATCGATGAAGAGATCTCCCGAGTATGCGGAATATCAGAAGAGGGTGACTCAACTCAAACAGTTTGATTTGGCCCAGCTCGTAACGCGGGAGCAGAAGTTGGCATTCTGGATTAACCTTTACAACGTCCTTGTGGTCCATGGGATTGTTGACCTCGGTATCAGCGCATCGGTCAGGGAAGTCCCCGATTTCTTCCGCAACATTTCCTACCAAATCGGGGAGTTCTTGTTTTCTCCCGATGACATAGAACACGGCGTTCTCAGGGGAAATGCCCGACCACCTTATGGGATCTTTTCTCGATTCAGAGGAGGCGATAGACGTCGACAGTTCATCCTAGACGAGGTCGATCCCAGAATCCATTTTGCCTTGGTGTGCGGCTCCCGGTCTTGTGCCCCAATTCGGTTCTACAAGGCAGACCATATCTATGATCAGCTGGATCTGGCAGCAAGGAATTTTATCAACAGTTCAGAAGTGATCATTTTGCCGGAGAAAGACAAGATTTTTTTATCACAGATTTTTCGTTGGTATGAAAGGGATTTTGGAGGGAAAAAGGGCGTGTTTCAGTTTCTCCTTCGATATCTCGATAGGGACGAGCGGTCGAGATTTCTCGAGAACCACATGGATCGAATAATCACTGAGTACCTGTTCTACGACTGGAATCTGAACCATTGACAGGCGACTGTGTCTCTCCCCTTATGCGGTTTAGATCGATGATTTGGCCAGCACTTATGGTTCACGAGGAAACTTTTCTTCTCGAATGACCGATATCGGCTTGCCAGTCCTGGCCTCAACCAGATGGTTCCTCACGACCCTAAGAATCTTTTTTGAAAAGACCTTTCCGGCAATTTCGTCTATTGCCTCTTGTGTTATCTTTTGAAATTCCTCCAGTTCTTGAGGGGAAAGCTCTACCAACTTGATGCCCTCCCGAGTCATCACCTCGAGTGCCTCTTCGTTGTCCCCTCGGCTTTCGGCATTAATGGGGGCGACGTGTTTTTGGAACGACTCTTTGAGGACCCCCTGGTGTTCCTGAGGGATACGATCGAATGCCTTCTGAGTCATGACAACCGCACCCATGGAGAAACTCAGGGGCGCTCGAGTGATGTACTTGACTTTGGTGAACCACTGAAGAGCAACGGCCCCAAAAGGCGTGCTGTAGATGACATCGACTAGCCCCGTCTGAAGGGCCAGCAGGACATCTGAGATTCCCAAAGGAACGGGTGAAACGCCTGCTTTCTCGAAAACGGCCTGACTCATTGGATCGCCTTCAGGCATCCACACCTTCGCATTGCGAACGGCTCCCACGCTTGACATGGGTTTGTTTGACATCATGTAAATGAAACCAATCTCTGACCAGCCGAGAAGAATATATCCCTTCTTTTCCAGAATCTTTTCGAAACGGGTTGAGGTCTTGGACAAGACATGGTCTACTTCTTCATAGGTCTGGAAAAGAAAGGGAGTTCCCAATACCTGGAGCTCTTTGTCAATCTCACCTACGCCCAGACCGGTAAGCCCAGCAATGTGAATCTGACCAATCCGCATCTTTCGTAACACAGTATGGTCGTCACCCATAACGCCGCCAGGATAGGCCCTCATTTTCACCGTCCCATCTGTTCGAGATAACAATTCACGGTTCGCCTGCTTGAAGGCCTTCATCCAAGGGCTGCCCTCTGGAGCCAGGGTGGCAAACTTTAAGATGATCTGCTTTTCCTCTGCGGACGCAGGAGGTGATAAAACCAGCAAGAGTCCTATCATCAAAAGAAACCAGAGAGCCATCTGTCGTGAAATCATGGCAACCTCCCCCCGGAGAAGTCTGACGATAAACGGCTGGGTTAAAGCAGAGGTCTGAAGAATCTTACGGCCTCATGCACACACACCCTCGGCCGACGGGCGAACTCAACCATTGCTTCGGACCCCGAATGCTAACCGGTAAATGCATCGTCGTCTCCTGAGACTACATAGATTCGCATAGGAAATTCAAGCCATAATGAGACCTTGTTGATGATATCTCTGGCCCTTGTGAGCCCAGCAACCGAGGCAGCCATGACTAACGCCGCCGCGCCCACACAGACTCTCTCATATAATTTATAACGCTTCACCTCTATTTTCAGCCGCCTTTGCTATGATAAAGGGAACTGATTCATTCTTATATAATTTTGTAAATCGACTAAATTAGTTAATATAATTAGAAAATTATATACAGAATCATAATTAATTTTACAATAAAGTGGAAATATGTTATATTTATTTAGGTAAGAAAGATCGCCGGTTCCTCATACGGAGGAATTCACATGTTTGTTTCTCGGCCTGGGTCCGCATCATTGACCACAATGCGACGAGGCTTTTCAGTCTCTAAAGCCATTGCCTCGATCCTGCTCGCTACGCTCCTGCTCGTCACGCTGCAAAACTGTGTGGCGTGGAGAGACGACCTTTCTTCTGTGGAAAACAAAGCATCGAAGATTGAGGAGAATCTGGAGCAGTTGCACAGGGAGATGGAGCAGAGGTTTGCCCTCTTAGAAAACCGAGACGGTCGGTACGACTATAACAATGTTCTGCTCGCCAATCGGCGTGTGTTGGATCGGGTCATCGATTCAATCGTTAGAATCCATACAGAGACTCTTTTTGAGGCCAGCCACGCATCCGAGCCAGTACCGAGAGATTCAAGAGGTGTGGGGATTGTCTTTGGCTCGTACGTCCTCACTCTCAATCACGTGGTGACACAGAAAAGCCTCGAGGCCGATACCCCCTTTGGAAGGATCACCCTTCCCTCGACTAAACTTGAGGAGAAGACCTATCTTGTTTCCAGCGAAAGCAGGCTCATCTTGAAAGCGGTCTTGAAGGACCCGCAACTAGACATTGCCTTGTTTGAAATTCCCGCGAATAATCTGAATCTCGGCTCCCTTGACTGTCCCGTTGGAAATAGCGATGAACTGACGGTGGGGACTTTTCTTTATATTATTGGGAATCCCCTCAACTCGGGAGTCAACACGAGGGAAGGGATCGTCAGTGCCGTTTTGGGTCTGCAAGGCACAGAAATATCGACCCGACGAAGCGATCTCTTCGTGATCTCAAATGGCGTCCTACCCGGTGACAGTGGCGCCCCAGTTCTAGCTTTGAGAGACGGTGTACCTGAATTGGTAGGCCTTGTCCAGGGAACTGTCGGCAGTACAAGGATAGGGTGGGCTATCAAGATCAATTCGATCCGAGAGGCATTGTCCCAGTTCCTCGGCGAGGATCTCTGTGTGGGTCAACACGCAGTTGCCTATCAAAATCGAGACGATCCGTCCTAAACACCACAGGTCGATACAGGGACCCTACCTTCGCCGTCCAAAGGTGAAAGTCACAGGTCTTCTCCTACCATTGGCTGACGGCCGTCGAAGACCCTCCGCAAGGATGGACTCCCAGGTGATGGTCACAGGGTCACCGCTTACACGGGATGACACGAACCGTATCCAATCCCCTCGTCGAGGAACAGGACTAGGTAATCTCCTCTTCGAGAATTGTTTTTCCGCCCCCGGGTGGAATATTGGTCAATGGGAAGGAGAAGCAGCACCCACCTCATATCCGAAGCTTCCAATTATGGCATCACCTTTCCTCCAGTAAACCAGCCACAGCGCGAATGTGATCCGGAGATGTTCCGCAACATCCACCGACAAGACGTGCACCGGCCCGAAAGCACTCGGCAATACCCGCCGCAAAGGTTGTTGGGTCCATTTCGTACCGTGTTACCTTGTCAACTAATTTGGGTTTGCCTGCATTGGGTTGTGCCACAATAGGCAGTGACGTTGCTGATTGAAGGACTGATACGACAACGCCCATCTGAAATGGATCGAGACTGCCGCAGTTGGCGCCGATACCATCTGCTCCCGTTGCCATGATCTTTTTCGCACACTCCTCTGCGGAGTTACCCATAATTGTTCTTCCCCCTTTTTCCTCTGTCGTGAACGCCATCGAGACAATGACAGGAAGCAAAGAATTATCTCTACAGGCACGAAGCGCGCATAGCGCCTCCCGTAGATCAAACATAGTCTCAATGATAAATCCATCCACACCACCTTCTGCCAGGATCTCAGCCTGCTCCTTGAACGCCTGGTAAAACTCTGACTCCTTGTAGGTCCCATAGGGTTCAAGAAGCTGCCCTGTCGAGCCGATATCTCCCAGCACATAATGATCGTTGTCAGCGGCCTGCTTTGCCAGTTCAGTTCCTGCTCGATTCACCTCCACCACTCCGACGTCAACATGATGTGTCTCGATATAGAGGCGGTTCATTGCTAGGGTATTGGTAATCAGGGCATCACATCCACACTGAGCATATTCTCGATGGATCTCCAGCACCACCTGAGGGTTCGTCAGATTATTCTGACCCCCAGGTTTCAAACCACGCTTTTCCTGCCGAGTTCCCATCGCTCCGTCAAGGAGAATCCTCTTTTGAGTTTGGATGAAGGTTAGAAAATCCACTCATGCCTCCCGTGCGTCGCGTCAAATAATCATATCACAAGTTCAGTCGCAAGTACCGAAATTGGCTGATCGTGGACCTATATGAGATTTCAGGCGTAAATCAGTAGCGTCTGTACCAATCACTGACTCCAGATTTCATCTTGGACTGAACAGATTGGCAGAGAGAAGTAAGCCAAAATCATCCCTCTTTTCCTTGGCCAGAGAGAAGGATTCAGGAGACTGTTAGACCGATCCGCCATCTCAGGTCTGGCATTGGACAGGGTTTTTCATCACGGCGACTTATGCGTTGTGTCAATGGGACAAAAGAATGGGGGTTCTTATCTCAAATCTTTTTTTTTGGAATAATTTCACCGAAAGATTGTCTTAAATAAGACAGAAAGGAGGTGAAAGGTTCCATGAAGAGATTCGAAAGAAAAAGGGTAAGAAGGGGAGGCTATCTGTCTCCTTTCCGACGACGATCGCTGGCATATGACGAGCGAGCTTTTCTGAGTCACTCAAAGAAGGCTACATGGTGAGCATCCGCCGAAACTGGCCTTGACGGGCCGGTTTTTCACGCTGTATTCGGGGAGTTCCAGCGTGGTGAATCGGATTTTCGGGTTCAGGTCAACAATCAACAAAATCGATTGGAGGAGAAGATAGGAAAAAAAGACGTTCGACGATATTGAGTTTGATCGTTCTACTCGGCGTGGCAACTGGTACGATTTACGCGCAAGGAGTATTGAAGCCAAGCACCAGTTCACCGGAGGAGGTAGTAGCGGCACGTAAATTCGCGATGCAAGTCATAGGGTCTAATGTTGGCGAAATTCGTGCAAAAATCAAGGCTGGAAACATAAAAGATGTTGCGGCTAATGCTGGAAGTATAGCCGCACTGGCCACTTTCCTGCCACTTGTCTATAAGGAGGAGTATGACGAGGTCTATCCTGTAGCAGGATCTGAATACTTCTATAAGGCAGAAATACCTGATGTCGTGGCAGCCTTTGCGAACCTGAGAGTGCAGGCTGAAGAGCTCATGAAGTTTGCGGATGCGGGTGACAGATCCGGGGTTGAAACCCAAACACGTAACCTACTTGGTGCATGCGGAGGCTGTCACAAACCAGCCAGAGGAAAATATTAATCCCTTCGACCAACAGCCTAAGATTAGCGGCGGAGCGGGGTGAGTCACCCCGCTCTTCTGCTACTTAGTTATTACTCCCTAGGACAACAAAGGAAGAGAGCATTAGAGTCGTATACCGGAAGAGGGGCCGTGAGTAACGTGATCGGGTTCCGACCCTGTATTGGGAAAGTGTCTTCTGTATTCCGGTAGGCTGGATGAGATGCGTTTGGTGTTCTGTTTTCACCAGCCAAAGAAATGACGGGAGAGGCGTTCCCACAGTGGATCGGTCAGCATGATTTCTTCCCTAAGTCAGACCGACCTGCCCAAGCTAATCCGAATGTCAAGAGTGGGGTATTGGGGGAAATGTCAATATTTCACAAGAGTCTTTTATTCCCGTAAACCCTGTCTGCTCAATCTAAATCCAAATCTGCCTGTCTTGTTTTTTTCCCTCAATCCCTTAAAATGGATGCCAACAGAACGTGGTGAAAGAACGCTGAGTCGATCTAATCTATAATGCTTGCCGGAAGAAAGAATCGAGTTATGGACGCTGCACGGCACCACACCCCTACTATAATCGCAACGCTTGTCGACAATCACCAGCGCTTCCTTTCGTTCCTCACGCGTCGTGTGGGTAATCCATCCGACGCCGAGGAAATCCTCCAGGCTGCCTTCGTCAAGGGCGTGGAGAAATCGGATTCGATTCGCGACGGCGAGACCGTCGTGGCGTGGTTCTATCGCCTGCTGCGAAACGCGGTTATCGATTACTACCGCCACCGGGATGCCGAACGCCGTGCGTTGGAACGCGTGGCTGGAATGGGCACTGAAACGGAGTCCGTGAAAGCAGATTTCGAAAGTGCCGTTTGCCAGTGTGTGAATGATCTGTTGCCGACCCTAAAGAACGACTATGCTGTGCTGCTCAGGCGTGTTGACTTGGAGGGCGTAAGTATTCCAGAAGTCGCGAAGGAGGCAGGCATCACAGAGAACAACACACGGGTGAAACTCCACCGCGCCCGGACAACCCTGCGCAAACAGCTCGAGATAAGCTGTGGAAGCTGCGCCGAGCATGGGTGCCTCGACTGCACCTGCCAGCGGCCCGACTGAACCACGAAGCCCCCCGGTGTAATGCCTGCCCATGTCATCCGTCTACCTCGGTGAAGAGTCATACAGTACCCGTCGTCAAACCAATTTAGAAATGGGAGTGAGATGCAATACTGGTTCTACCTTGCTTGGGCCATACTTCTTGAGGTTGCCGGTACGACGTCAATGAAGCTATCCAAAGGCTTCACGAACCCAGTTCCGTCTATTCTGCTCTTTGTATTCTACCCGGCTTCGTTTGTGGCATTTACGTTCGCGCTGCGAAGGGTTGATATCGGTTTTGGCTATGCAGCCTGGTCTGGTGTGGGTACCGCCTTAATAGCTACAATTGGAATTCTTTATTTTCGGGAACCTGCTACGGCCCTTAAGCTCGTCAGCATTGGATTCATTATTGCTGGTGTTTTCGGACTCAATCTTAGCGGAGCTAACCATTGAACATTAAATGCCTTCATAATGTTCTTCGGACGCAACAAGATCTCGTGGCGTTTTGGGGTAGACGCCTTGCAAGCGCCCCTTAGCGGCAATGAGATAAGGAGGTATATGATGAGGTTATCAAAGCAGAAGATCCGTTCTAATTATGACTCGGCAGCGAAATACTACGATTTCGCTCTGCTGCTCTATGGGATCATAGGCATTCGCAAAGCCTATCGTTTACGCGCGGTAAAACTCTTACGTCTTCAACACGGAGACTGTGTTGTCGAGCTCGGCTGCGGGACCGGCTTAAATTTCCCCCCTATTATCGAACGAATAGGGCCGGAAGGGCGGTTGATAGGGGTTGATCTGAGCCCTAGAATGCTTGCGTGCGCGGGGGAGCGGGTTGAGCGCGCTGGCTGGAAAAACGTGGAGCTAATCCGGTCAGATATCGCCGCATATAACTTTCCAGAAGGGGTAAACGGCGTCTTATCAACTGGCGTTTTTGGATACATAGCCGATTATGATGACGTGATTAAGGCGGCCTCGCACGCTCTCGTTCCGGGTGGTCGACTGGCAATTATGGATGGTAAACGGCCGGAGCACTTACCTTCATTGGTCTTTAATCTCATTGTGCGGTTGTCTCGATCCTTTGGGGTTACGCGTGATTATTTCGATAACCGTACCTGGGAATCAGTAGAGCGATATTTTAGGGAAACTGCCTTCGAGCAGATGTACGGAGGCATGATATACATCTCATCCGGCACGGCAGCATAGCGGACGGCCGAGCAAGGCGCTGAATGCGACAGAGCTAACTCAGCGCCTTGGCGCTATCATTGGTCGCGGCACACGATAAGGGCTACGCTAACCCAGGCAAAACGAGCTGCAAGCGTGTGCCTCGGAATTGGCTTGAGGACGTTATCTGCCAGAGGCCATCAGTCCTAATTCCGTCGGTTTGCCGGGGAATTCTGTCGCAATCACGATCGAGGGAAACAGAAGAATCCATATGTCAAGAAAAAGGACGGCAGGGCTATCCCTGACCCTGCCAACCGTTTCCTTTGAGGACTGTGGGACCCCCTGAGCCTTATTCCAACATGAAACCTAAGAACGGTCTCCCCCACCGTCGTTCCATACGTATCTCCCATCTGATTATGTTTGTCCAGAATCTCAGGGCTCGAGGGGACCTCTGTGTAAAGGCCTTTAGGAAAGAGGAAATCTCGCGTGAATTATGGATCACTCCCTCATGACCAGCCAAGACGTCTGACACTGCCTCTGGGTTTTCGGTGATCAGGTGTGCCGCTTCAGGCATCAACTCTGGATTGGCGAGAAGCACCTCCAGGGCCTCTTCAGAATACTTGTAGAGCAATCTCGTGTATAGCCTTCCCTTTCTCGTTTTCATGAGAAACTCATCGCGGTATTCACGCAAGATGTCGAGATCAGACTGAGACTCAAAAAGATCGACATAGGCTGTTTCCCACCCATCATCTCCGCCGCAGACCGGGGCTATGTCCATTTCGACCGCCAACAGGGCCTCTTTGACCTGGTCGCAATCGTCGGGAGTGGTTACACCTGGAATAATCAGATCCTGGCAGGCCTGGTTCAACGCGTTATAATCATCGACAAAAGAAGACGATGGCGTCAGGTACGTGGTCAACGCGCGATAATGAACCTGACCCATTTTATCGAGCCCAATGCCACGGATGTCTCGACCGTTGAACGTAGCGCCTACCGTCATCAAATAAGCGGCCTTGTTTGGAATTGCGCTGTTTATGTGGACACCGCCATTGTCACTCCGCGTACACAGGAATTTGGAGCTCATATCGGGATGTCCGAACCTCGTTGGATCGGCCATATCCCGAATTTCCCCTATAGGGAGGTCTTCTCCGAGCAACCAGTCGACATCACCCGTATCCGTCCCCTCGCCATTGATCAGATCGACGGTCTCCCCGAAAATGTCTGAGAAAGATTCATTGAGAGCGCTGGATTCAAATCTATAAATCAACCCCGCCGAGCACTCTGTGACCGCATGAGTCAATTCATGGGCCGTCACGTCGTCGACCGTGAAACCGTCTCCAAAGACCATTTGCTGACCATTCCAGAAGGCATTTCGATAGTTCGTGTCGTAGTGAACTGTGGCCCGCATCTGAGCTCCACGTTCGTCGTAACTGTCACGGCCGAAATTGTTGAAAAAGTAGTCGTACGTGTCCCCCAAGAAGTCGTAGGCGTCATCCGTATCTCGATCACCCGTGGGGGATCTCCCTTCAGAACGCCTCAGGGTGCCGGGAAGGCGGGTGTCGTGATTCGCATCATGGATCTGTCGGTCCCGGACGGTATCCAGCTCATTGTAGCTGGTCAGAATCGCACCGGTCTGAGCATCGACGACATAAAGATTCCGTGAAGGCTCATCCTCATCAAAAATACGAACCAACCATGCCAGATGGTCACCTGCGACAGCAGGATCGATGTGCCCGCTATAGATCCGCAGGACTGGTTCTTCCCAGAGTCCCCCTCCCTGGCTGAACGGCTCTCACTGCGGTTATGGCAGCATCGCTGTCAATGGTGGGCTGAGGAGGAATATCCAGGTTAGGAATAAATCGGCCATTGACGACGCGGACCGTTGTACCGTCAGGGTCATAGTGGACGATCACCTCCGCGCCATGAACGAGAACCCCTTGGTGGAACTGCTGGAGGTTGACGTGGATCATACCGATTTTGTCCACCTTTCTTTCCTGAAAGACCAGCTCACGCTGGGCATTGGGCATTCCCAACAAATCCTCGTATCGAGCGAGGAAGTTCGATACGGCACCAGAAGGGCTCACGGTCAATGACTGACGATCCGCTCCGATGTCGAGACCGCGACGGCTGCGAAGGAATCGGACCGCCCCGGTGGCCCGATCACGAGTAATCTCGAAATCCTGCTAGGGAGTAGAGATTTCCTCTGATGACGGTGAAGCCCCCAAAGCGAGGTCGAAAGATAGGATTGACAGCACGGTGAACAGAGAAATCGCCAAAAATGAGACAAAACAGAATCGGAACACCCCTTTGATATTCACGATCCTCCGTCCTTTCTGAATAGAAATGTTCAAGACATGGATCACTCCCGGAATGGTCACGTCCACGCCTAAGATTCGTTGGGTGCGGTTCAGACACAAATCCAACGTTTGGTCTTCTCAAGTTTCTGTTTTCTAAAGTCCGGCACGGGTGAGAAGACGGTTGGCCGGCAAAGGGAGTGCTATTCCTGATTTACCGACAAGTACGCATTGATAAAGGTGTCCACCAGTTCTTTGACCTGATCTCGGATGGTGGATAGCTTATGAGACGTCCCCGTCACAGAAGTCGACCAGGTCGTTGCAGATGTCTCGACGCCCGGTGATCTGACAAGAGACACGCCCTGGGACAGCTCGAGCTTGATGTTGAAGATGTACCTGTCGAGAGATCCATACTTTAGAACCTTTGCGTTCACGTAGAGAAGTGGTTTTCCGGGCATCACGGCAGACTCCTCTGAGGAGACGACCCTGATTCCTGCCAACCGAAGTTTCAACTCTGTATCCTTTTGAAGCTGGTCCAAGGTTAGCCCGTTCTTTTCTATCACCCACTTCAAGGGAGCCACCACCACCCTGACCCCATCGAGACCGCGCAGTGTTTGTCGGGTCGAGCCGTTATCTGGGGCGAAGGCGAACCCGTCCGGTCGAACCAGGGCCAGGGCCAAAGTGATTAGTGCAATCCAGAGTTTTGGCTTCATCTTACTTCCTCCTCCTTTCTAGTTTCGCTCAATGTCTTCATTCGTCTCCGACACCGTGTGGTGCGAAGAATCGGATGACTCTGAGTGGTTTTTATCGGTCATCCGGAGTACGTCGCCTCAGCATCTAGTGACCTGAAGTATTCGTCGGCGTGACAGAAATCGATATGCCCACGGCTAACCCTTCTCGGAATTGGGAGTGAACAAAAGGGTTCTCCCTGGCACGCAATTCTGTGAGTTACTTTCTCTTGTCTTATTCTCTAGTCTCGACTGAGCTAAGAGCAATAAGGGTGCCGTAATTGAATAAAAGAGCGGTCGTTCTGAAGGGGCTGTAGTATTAACCAATTATGAGGAAAAGTCAGGGCCCCTAAAAGGGAATCACCCCCTATATCCGAATCGTGATTTTTCAACTATGAAATTTCTGATTACAGAAACGTAATTTCCGAACTGGTGAAATGATGACAGATTTCCATCTGAGACACGATGTTCCGATAACAAGGGGATCCATGAGATGAATTCCAGATACGCGGGAGATCCCTCACACTGTTCTCGGGAGGATAAACATCGGGGAGGCGGTCGAAGGAGGGACGGCTTCTATTCAGAATTGAGAGGGTGGACGGTCTTTCAGAGGGATCCTAGAAAAGAGGCAGCCGGCAGGTGAGGGGGTGTTCGGTTCGGGAGAAACACCTCTCCTCTGCGAAGAGAGACTCTTTACAGAACACGCCCCGCCCGACCTCAGAGACTCTCTATAGGGGTCATCTTCCATCCGACCCTGTATCGCTGGCCACAACTGGGGCAGATCAGCACGATCTCGTGATAGCCATCCTTACTTTCGAAGGAGACGTGAAATCCATTTTCGTACTGACACTTGTCACAGATGTGAAATTCTCTATTGATCTTTCTCTCGGTTACTCCATCCACAATTGAAAACCTCAATCAACGTGACCTAAAAAGGGCAGGTGGACCACCTCGAAGAAGTGTACCTTAATGGAGATACCCTAATAGAGATCCAGGAGCGTTGTCAAGAACGGCGAGGTGTTTTGCCTGTTCCCTCCGCTTAGCCATCATACTGGATAGGATAGGGTATCTGTATTCGCCTTGAACGAATGTGTTATAGAATTAGTAAGAGACCCTTGGCACAAGGGGGTAAACCATGAAAAAAGCCGCAACTGGGTACTGTGTTATCTGCTGTGCAGATGGCTGCAGTATGAAGAGCAATATTTCCGAGATGGTGTGTGCAGGTGAGTCTGAAAAAGCTGGCTGCACGTCATTCTGGACGAGTCTGAGAGAGATGTGTGGGTTGCCGATGAGCGGGCTCTGGACCTGCGACAGTTGGTAAGATACAGACGCAATCTGCCGACTCATGATTTCAACGCGACGGGGAGTTGGTTCGGTCGTACCCGGCGAAAAACCTGTCGTAGCGGGCGAAACTGCGCGAGAGGTTTCCTTACCACGTTGGACACCGGCGTATAGAACATTGAAAGTCAGTCGAAGGCCAGCCACGTTTCAATGTAAGACGTGTTGCAAGGAATTCACGGTCGACCAAGACGATCCTTTCCTCAGGTATTTGACCCGGGGGAGCGAGGTGCCGATGACGTGTCCCCACTGCCGGACAGACCGAATCAGCGAGTTTCGAGGCACGAAGTGATCTTCGGTCAATTCGGCCCTCAAATTTAGAAATCTAGTGAATACAATCCCGCCATTATCGGAAATCGGTCACCGAAGCGGAATTCAGCCTGAGCTGACGCCGCGGGCCACTCGAGGGCCTCACCGAATCTCTTAGTGTCAATCCCGACTATTCGCAAAGAACTGCCGTTCTTCTTCAAGAGATCCCCGAAAGGAAGACCGCGGAGCCGTGACAGGGGGTTGCTGAACCTCTGGGATAGGGCAAAAGCGTATCGAAAGGACGGGAGTGGCCGCCTGTGTCTCAGGTAGGATGTCATCTTTTTCATCGGATAAATGCTCGGCAGAGCATTGGGCCGTTCAACTCGACATGGATTGAAATCCAGTTTTGACGAAGGGATGATCTGAGATCCCAAATGGTGGTATTCACCGAGGTTTGGAGTAGGGATGCCCAGTCCCGTCGGTTTTGCCTAGACTTTCTTGACGAAAAAATGAGATCTTTCCCTATTGACTTGGAACAACATGTGACCCGGACATTCGCGGAGAGGATGATGGAAAGGACAGCCAAGGGCACGATTACGACCATCGCCGCCTTTTTCCTGTGGGGGATTCTCCCGACATATTGGAAGGCCTTGAATCATGTCTCCGCGGTTGAGATTCTTGCCCATCGGATCGTTTGGTCCTTGATCTTCGTGATAGTCTTGTTCTTGATCCAGGGGAATTGGAAGGAGGCAAAGAGGGTCATATCATCTCCTGATGGGCGAATTTTTCTCGTCACATCCTTTCTGATTGGAGCGAACTGGTTAACCTATATCTATGCCGTCAATACAAACCAGATTGTTGAGGCGAGCCTCGGATACTTCATCAACCCCCTGTTCATTGTCCTTTTGGGTATCGTTTTTCTGCGGGAACGTCTCAACGTGTGGCAGACAATCGCTTTGCTGTTGGCATTTATTGGCGTTCTTTTCATGACCATGCAGTACGGTCGAATACCGTGGATCGCCTTGGTTCTGGCATTCACATTCGGAATCTACGGCCTGCTGCGGAAGACCGCGAAAGCCGAATCAATGGTCGGCCTCCTATGTGAGACGGGGGTTCTCACGCCGATTGCTTCGGTCTATCTCCTTGTTCTGGGTCTTCGAGGGGCAGTTGCCTTCGGCTCCAGCGGATTGTGGACGAATCTCTTGATGGCTGGGACAGGCGTGGTCACCGCGGGTCCATTACTCCTGTTTGCTTATGGGGCACGGAGAATCCAATACTCGACCGTTGGCTTTCTCCAGTACATCTCTCCAACTGGGATGCTACTTGTCGGCGTCTTCCTGTATAAAGAGCCATTCACCCAAACTCATGGAATCTCCTTTGGCCTTGTTTGGATGGCAATAACCATTTACGCGATTTCTAGTTTCGCCCGTTACCGGAACCAGGTCGCATCCTGATCATGCCGTTTTGTTATCAAGTGTGGACGGCTGACCGAATTGAGTACCAGTGGTCATACAATTTTCGTTCACCGAAAAAGGGCTCGATCGATCCGACATGGGGAACGTGGAAATATGGTAGTCCTCTCTCTAGTGACAAACTTCGGACGACCACCAGGGGTGGCTACTCATGAATGACAGAAAGATGGTTTTCTGCGTGTTTGTCTTCTTGATGGTGCTTTTCCAGCCTGCAATTGCCCAAGAGAGAAATATTGTTCAGACAGAACACGTTGTTGTTGTTTTTGAGAAGACCTTCGGCCGTGCGGCGGAAGAACTGTTGGAAGTCTACGGTCTCGTGAGGACTGAGCTGGAGGGAGCCCTCACATGGCCGGTGAGTTTCAGGCCAACCATCGTGCTCGTAAACGAGAGAGAGGTGTTCGAACACATGGCGGGGAGTGATCTCACCGTTGCCTTTGCTATTCCTGAAAAAAAGCTCATCGTCATTGACTATTCAAGCGTGACCAGGCGACCTTTCTCTCTGAGAACAATCCTGAAGCACGAACTGTCTCATCTCCTACTTCACGATCAGATCAGGGGTGGCAACCTTCCGAAATGGCTCGACGAGGGGGTTTCTCAATGGTTGAGTGACGGCATAGCTGAGATCATGATGGATGGGCAGCGATCTATTCTCAGGGAAGCAGTTTTATCGGGGACCTACCTGAGGCTCGAGGAATTGGAGGAGGGTTTCCCCACTGACAGACGATCCCTCTTGCTCGCTTACGAGGAGAGCAGAAGCCTTGTGGAGTTTATCGGCAGCGAGTTTGGCACGAAGGGAATTACAAATATCCTCGAACATCTGAAAGAGGGGGATACGATAGACGTTGCAATCGACAAAAGTCTTTCAATCTCCTTATATGACCTGGAGAAAAGATGGCATCATCATCTTCAAAAGTGGCCTACCTGGATTATCTATTTGACGGCCAACCTTTATGTGATTCTCTTCTTTCTTGCCGCGCTTGTAACGGTCCTGGCATTCATCAAGGTGATGATCAAGAAAAGAAGGATCAGGCAAGACAGGGATGACTACCCCTTGATTCACTAAGGAGATATGCCTCTTTCTTGAATAGCTTCCCCGTATGATTCGGATTTTGTTGAAAAGCCTCGATCTCCATAAAAAGCCTCTTATCCCTTCGCTCTCACTCACGTCGCCTGACGATAACCGACGCCACAGAGTCGAGGAAAGTGCTCACCGACTGGTTGACCTCTGAATTCCTGGGGGGGCCTCCACGTTCCGTGACGGTTGCTGAATCCGAATTGGCGGCGCATCTTGACAGTTTTACCAGTGATTTGCTAGCTTGAATGGGACTGCGCTAGCCCGAATTGTTCATGAGAGATTTCATCAAAAGCGTGAAAAATATATAGCATCAAAGACTTATCTTAGGATTTCGACTCGGTCACGAATGACAGTCTGTTTTTGGCGAAGATCCGATTCTGGTGACGAAATCTCTCACTCTTTGGGCTCGCCCGCTTTGCACACTGGCTGCGTTATTGGGGTTCGAAGTACATGAGGTCGTCTTCACCCCTGCTGGTCTTGCCAGCGCCCAAATCGGGCTTCGTGAATAATCCGCGGTAAGTAACACCGAGGATTTGGTGATTTTCCCGGGGGGACAGCTTTCGGTGGGAATCCCTCAAAGAACGCCCTTCGAAACAACGGTGCTTTTGGGGTCTAGTGAGGGAGGGGACGGGGGATCGAGGGACTGTTTGATGGTCTCTAGAAGTTCCTCAAAGCTGAAAGGCTTGGGGAGGACCTGAGATGCATAGCCCTCTCGGATGATTCTTTGAGCGAACGGGCTCTGTGGGTTTGCCGTAATCAAAACAATATTCGCAGTTGGATCATATCGCTTGATTTCTCTGCTTGAATCGTAACCATTCATAACAGGCATTTCTAAATCCATGAGAACGAGGTTCGGTCTGTTTTCCTTGTACTTCGCGAGCCCTTCATGACCGTTGCATGCAATCTGAACGTTCTCATACCCTCTATACTCGAGCAGCGCCATGAGCAATTTCGAGACGTGATCCTCGTCATCCACGACAAGGATTCTCTCAGCTCCCATAGCTTTTCCTCTCGATATCCTTTTAGATTCATAGTAGACCACGGTTTACAATCTGTCAAGCAAAAAATACAATATGCTGTATCCTGAGGTAGAGGACATACAATATATAGTGGTATTGTGGAAAAAAAAAGAATCCGTAAGGTCAACTATTTAGGAGGTGAATCCACAGGCTATCAACAGATTTTTTCACAAAATCGACCTTGAAGGATTTTTTTGTCGTCCCACTCCGGGGGGAGACAGATAGCTTCGAGGTATCTGATTGAGGAGGCTCTTCCCCGTGTAGAGACCGCAGCCGAGAATATGATTTTTGTGGGCGAGAATGACGTATCCCGGTGTGATGGTGAAAGAAAGTGGTATCTCATTGTACCTGAGCAGAGTGGTGAGTTGCTCATTGTCGAGCTGAATGATACCCGTCTTCGCCTCGCCGCCGAATATCTGCAGAGCGGTTGTTGTGGGTTTAAGGCGTTGCTTCATTTTTCGGAGTATCGGAACGCCAGCCGTATGGACTTTGATATCTCTGAGCCTTTCGATATGTGATGACCCTGTGAGAAGCCAGAAGGTTCGGGGACTCTCCAGGAGTGTAAAGCCTTCAAACACACTCAATCCAAGACCGAACCGGTTGCTGAAATATTCCAAGATTCTACTTCGGCGAGGATCCTCGACGTATTTTGGCGACAAAGAATCCCACAGAGTTGAGTTGGTGGGGGTAGATTCGCCAGCACCGTTCCATCTGTCGATCATAATCTCTATCCTTCCATCTGAGTAACCCGGGAGAATGTGTAGCCGAGATGCCGATAGGCATGACTTCGGCTGGTCGATTGTCGAGCAAATGCTGAATCACGCCTTCATTCTCGTCCGGGTTATAGGTGCACGTAGAATAGACAAGCACCCCGTTGTCATCGAGCAGGTCGAAGGCTCGAATTAGCAGATTGCGCTGAGTTTCGGGGAGGTAAGGCTGAGCGGTTCGGTGAGCCCTGCGGCTTGATGGCGGTAAGAATCGGACTGTTCCCTCACCGCTACATGGGACATCGGCCAGTACCCGGTCGAAGCGCCGACGTCGGGGAAAATCCTGTCCCGCGTATGACGTAGTGACGACATTGGTTATCCCCAGTTTCTTAACGTTGTGCTGTAGCGCCCGGAGACGTTTTTCTTTGGTGTCGTTGGCAACGATAAGCCCCTGGTTGTTCATGAGTTGTGCCATGTGGGTGGTCTTGCAACCTGGCGCGGCACAGAGATCACAAACGAATTGGCCACATTTCGGATCGAGGGCCATAACCGGTATAGCAGAGGTTAGGGCCTGGGAGAGAAAATACCCGAGACCGGCTTCCAGTGAATCTCCTGGACGCTCAGACCCATCAGGTTCGAGGAGGTAGCCGGCCAGACAAGAGGGTTTCACCCCGTAGCCCCGCTGCTGAAGCAATTCGGTCAGGTCGAAAGGAGTAATGCGGAGCGTGTTCACCCGCAGACACCGAATCAAGGGTGTGTTGAGGCTTTCGTAAAATGCGTCAACGTCGGGTATGAAGGATTCATATTCCCTAAAAGGTGTGCGACGCTCTGCTAGGTTCATGGGGAGTCCTCTAAAAGTATATCTCCTAGGTGATCAGGAATCTTTCCCGTTAACCCCGAGGCCCGCTCTCCACTGTGAGGAAGAAGACCCATGGGATAGCTGACGGCATGACTATCCTCAGAAGGTTTGGACTGTGCGGTATGAAAGACCCGCAAGAGGGAAAGACAACGGGAGGTGAAGGGATTTAAACGATCCGTGCCGATACGTTCTGACGTCAGGCCTTCCAGATCACCATTCGAATTCGAAATCGATGCGTTCAGGTCCCATGGTTGTTTAGATATCTTGGAGGACAACGTTGGATATTCGAAAAACAACCGTAAGTAATCTTTTGTCTCGAGGCAGTGATCCTCATGAATACGCTTAGGGCCGGCTTTAGGCCGGCCCTAACAGTAGTTCACACCGATAAAGAAATCCTATTTGACCGCTTGCTTCAGGGCGCTACCAGGCTTGAATTTGGCTGTTCTAGTTGCCGGGATCTTAATGGTTTGACCGGTTCTAGGGTTTCTCCCCGTCCGTGCCTTCCGTTTGGCCACCGAAAAAGTACCAAACCCAGTCAGAGAGATGCGGCCGCCCTTTTTCAATTCCTTGGTGACGTTGTTGGCGATAGAATCGATAGCCCTGGCAGCTGCAACTTTGGTGATCTTGGCCTCCTTGGCCACTGCTCCAATGAGTTGCTCTTTGGTCATATTTGCCCCTCCTTCGTTTGGTTTGGTATAGGGTTTACTTACTCCTCTTATAACAGCAGATTCCGTCTAATTCAACCCCAAAATGATTTTTTTAGAAAAAAATTCAAAGTCGTGGCAATAGGGAATCCATGGCTGGTTGTGAAAACCTGAATTGTTTGATAGATCACAAGGCAGTCTCGCTCCCAGTTTTGCGATTTCACCGGTTAGTATCGTATTTTTGCTTTTTCTGCATCCCTATGATAAAAGCCGAGAGTCCCTCCAGAGGTTCTCGGAGACCACCGGTAACCTTCAGGTGGGGTATTCCTGTCGATCATGACGAAGCGAATCTACATTCCCCTTTTACTATCAATCTTTTCGGCCATGTTGGGTATGGGAATTATTGCCCCCCTTCTTCCGATCTATGCCCAGAACCTTGGCGCAACGACAGCTGCCATCGGCCTCATTTTCGCTTCCTTTTCTATCTCAAGGACGTTTTTTCTTCCCGTGGTTGCCAGGATTTCAGACACCACGGGAATGAAAATCATGATTGTTTTCGGACTGATTCTCTTTATCCTCACCTCAATTGGCTACGTCTTTTCTTCGAAAATCTTTCACCTTGTCCTGACGAGATCTCTTCAAGGGATTGCTGCGGCACTCATAATCCCTGCGACTCTCGCCTATGTCGGTGAGGTCTCTCCTGCTCGACGGGAGGGAGCTTTCATGGGGGTTTTCAACCTGTTCTTCTTTGGAGGTCTGGGTGCCGGACCTTTCCTGGGAGGGCTACTGAATGACCTGTTTGGGATCGACAGTAGCTTCTACACCATGGGGATGTTGGGTTCCATCGGTCTCCTCCTCACGTTGATTTTCCTTCCTGAGAGGAAGCCGGACCCTGCGAATCGTAAACACCTCAGTTCGTGGTCGATGTTCCGGGAACCGGCGATACGGGGAATATTTCTCTTCAGGTTTCTTTACTCCGTGACCGTGGGACTCCTCTGGTCTTTCCTCCCGATCTTTGCCCACAATTTCTTGGGACTGAATAGTTCACGGATCGGAGTTTTGGTCTCTCTCAATGTTCTCGTGGCCACGGTCTTACAGGCTCCCTGTGGGTTCTTGGCAGACCGGTTGAGCAAGAAGGGGCTTGTCGCCATAGGGGGTGGCATGGGTGCCATTGGGTTCTCACTGATTCCTCTCTCCAAGAGGTTCGTCGAGATTTTTGGGATTAGCCTTCTCCTTGGCGTATCGGGCGGGATTGCCATGCCAGCGCTTATGGCGCTGGCCGTGGAGGCGGGTAAGAGGACAGAGGGAATGGGGAGGCTGATGAGCTTTTTTGTTATGGCACACAGCCTGGGAATGATTGTCGGTCCACTGATGGCTGGCCTAATCGGAGAGGTGGCGAGTGTTAGCACCGTGTTTTTTATCGGAGCGTTGATCGGGGTTGTGGGTGTTGCCGCACTGGCTCTTTCTCAAGACCCGCGCGGTGAGAAGGCTCTTCCTGCTTGAGATTTTTGGTATCTTCCGGTAGGGGTTTTTCAGATGGGTTTCTTGATGTCGAGAATGCTCTCCTGTGTGGGATAAGGATAGGTAGAGTGAACACTGGCTAAGAGTTTGGCGAGTTTTATTCTTTCCTTTTTATCCATTCGGGTAAATTTGATTCCGTATTGATAGTTTATTGCCTCGCTGGTTTCGATGACGTCTTTCCAAACGATTCTGGCCTGAGCGCTCAGTGCCGTAAACTGGAGCTCAGAAGCATAGAACATCTCAAGATCCAATTCTTCGCCCACGCCGATTCGGTCAAAAAGGTATGCGAGAAGACCTCCCTCGCTGATGTTCACAGCCATCCCCGTGGAGATCTCGGCACGGTTTTGTGAAACGTAGGAAATCGGATAGTCAACGAGAAACCGCTCAAATCTCCTCCGTTCGATGTCTGGGTGTTGGCTATCCACGACATCCCCTGGTTGATAATCGTTTGAAATTAATCTTTATTTGTACTTCATATCTCCTCCGTTGTCAACAAAATGTCTGATCGGAGGTTCCGGACTTTTTGTTCTCTCTTTCAATGGACTGGTGGCCAAGCCCTTTGAGCGTTCATTCAAGTTTTTTTTGCTCGTAAACCTTAGGCGAGTGGAAGAGAAGCGATCTCAACTGTCTGAGCCGCCGCAGGCGGAGAGTTTTGAGAGCGCCTAGAGCGAGCCTTAGATTTATCAAAAAACCTTTGGGAAAAGCGAAAAGGGGGTTAACACCATTCCGAAACAGATAGCCATATTCGTCTCAGAGAGTTATGTAATCCTTTGGCGTTTTCTAAGGAAACTCCGGAGAGCGTAATTGGGCCACGATTTCTGGATGGCTTTTGTCATTGAGCCCCCCCCGAGAGGACAGGACTTCCCCACGTGAGAACCGCCACCGGGGGGGACGAGAGCGCGGAATCATGGGGTCCTGGTCTCCGGTCAAATGAGACACTGCGGAGAGAATAGGGTCGGGCTCAGGGGTGAGAGGGGTTATTGGGTCTCGGGGGGTTCACATCAAATTGATCGGATCTACGTCCACATCGAGCTGAACATTGACTGTTTCATTTTCCACCTTTCCAACCAGTTCACCGACGAACCGACGAAGCCTCTCTGTGTGATCGCTTTTGATAAGCAACTGCCATCGATAACGGCCTTTGATTCTGGCAAGGGGGGCGGGACAGGGACCGAGTATGTGGAGATGATCTCTATAGACTTTTCGTTTCTCTCTGATCTGGGTTCCAATCGTCCCAAGGCGCCTGGCGAATTTTTCGGTCACGTCATCTTTGCTCCCGGAAATCCTGAGGTTGGTGAGGCGCGAGAAAGGAGGATATTGCAACTCCTCCCGGTACAGGATCTCTTGCTGATAGAAGGTGAGAAAGTCGTGGTCCTTTGCCCTCTGAATACTGTAGTGATCAGGGTTATAGGTCTGAATGATGACTCTACCGGTTTGATCTCCTCGACCGGCTCGTCCCGCTGCCTGAGTAAGAAGTTGAAAGGTCCTTTCACTGGCTCGAAAATCCGGAAAATGGAGAACGGTGTCCGCGCAGATGACCCCGACAAGTGTGATGTTGGGGAAGTCGTGTCCTTTCACGATCATTTGGGTCCCGATGAGGACGTCGATCTTCCGCGATTCCATCGCCTGAACAATTCTCCTGTAGGCTCCTTTTCTCGTGGTCGTGTCGCGGTCCATGCGAGCGATTCTCGCTGAGGGAATGAGCCTGAGGATCTCGTCTTCCACTCTCTGCGTTCCAATTCCCAGGGAATGCAGGTTGTAGCCCTCGCATCGGGGACAGATTGCCGGTACGTCCGTGGTGAGGCTACAGTGGTGACATTGAAGGGTCCCCTTTGCGGTATGGAGGGTCAGCGTAACGCTGCAGTTGGGACATTGAGAGGTCCATCCGCAATCCTGGCACAGAATGAAATTGGCAAATCCCCTCCGATTGAGAAAAAGAAGGCTTTGGAGCCCCTGTTCTGCATTGATGAGGAGTGCTTCTTTAAGTTGCCCCGAGAAGACGCGGTGCCTGAAATCACCTTTTTCAAGACGCATGTCCACGATATCCACGGTGGGTAGGAGTCGGGACTCGACTCGCTCGGGGAGTCGGAGGCGGCGGAACTTTTTTGTCGTCGTGTTATAAAAAGACTCCATCGATGGGGTAGCAGATCCCAGGATCAGGAGGGTGCCACACATTTTGGCCCTCATGACGGCGAGATCTCTGGCGTTGTACTTGAGTTTTTCTTCCTGTTTAAAGCTCGTCTCATGCTCCTCATCAACGATGATAATGCCGAGCCTCCTGAAGGGCGCAAAGATTGCTGACCGAGCGCCAATGGCGATGGAAACTTCCCCTTTCAGAATCTGGCGCCACTGGTCGTATCTCTCACCAGGAGAGAGTCTGCTATGCAAGACCGCGATACCCCCTTTGAACCGTCTTTTGAATCGAGAGATCAACTGGGGTGTCAGAGAAATCTCGGGGACCAGGACAATGGCCTCCCTGCCGTCCTCAATCACTCGTTGGATCGCCCTCAAATAAACCTCGGTCTTGCCGCTCCCGGTGATTCCATGAAGAAGAAAAGGACGAAAACCTCCCTTAGAAATCGATTCCTCGATTTCTGATAGGGCCTTTTCTTGATCGAGGGTAAGAGGGGGCCCAGTCTCAGATCCAAAGTCCTCATCATCGAAAGGATCCCGATAGATCTCTTTGAAATCGAGTGCCACCATTTCTTTTTTCACAAGACCCCTAAGATACGGATCCACCCTAGGGAACTTTGCGCGAAGATCCCGGCGAGAAACCCTTTTCATTGATCGGATGAATCTAAGAATTTCCGACTGTTTCGGGGTTAGCGGGGGGTCTCCTTCAGGTCGGTGTTCTCCGCGAAAGACAATAAATGGTTCGACCTTCGCCCTCGTTTTCATCTTCTTCAGCCGAAGCTCTTCAAAAACTAGATTGCTTTTCTTTAGAGAGAAGATACGAGAATAGAGGTTTTCAAGTTTCAGACGGCGAGAAAGGCCGTGAATGTCAGCTTCGCCCTCTTGTGCCAGGGTCATGAGCAGGCGGCCGTCTGCTGACTCTGGCGGGAATTGAGCAAGTCGGGCCCGACCGTCAGGCGTGATCTTTACAATCCGGGACGTCTCTACAATCAACCCCGGAGGCAGACTAGTTTTGATAACCTCACCCAGAGGATGGTAGTAATAATCGGAGATCCACCTTAGGAACCGAAGCATTTGCTCATCGAAAAGGGCGGTCTGATCCAGTACATCAATGACATCTCTCACCCGGGCCGGATCGAGACCGTGAGGTGTTGGCGCTGGAAAAGCGAGAACATATCCTGTGACCTTTCGCCTTTGGAAGGGGACCAGAACTCTTTTCCCAACCCCCACCTGATCCTTAAGTTCACGGGGAACCCGGTAGGTAAATGTCTTCCGGAGAGGGAGACTAACCGCCACCTCAGTAAAACGTTTCATTCTCATTTCATTCCTTGCCTGGCTCATGGCAGTCGGCCTGGAAGGCGAAAAAAAGCATCGTCGATTTCACAGTCGCCTCTACCCCATTATCCCATGCCCTCGGCGTTTGTCAAAAGGAAAATCCGGGCCACAAAGGCCACGGGCAAAGAACGAAAACTTCAAGTTTGAGCCCCGGCTCCCGATATATTATAATGGGAGTGATGAAGGCCACCACATCGATCAAAAAGATTCAGTCAAACTGTGTGCTTGTGTCGACCAGAAGCGTTGGAAACATTCTGTTCGGCTGCCCGCCAGAGATTATCAAATGGTTTCTTCGCCGGAAGAGGCCGATACCTTCAATCGTCGTCCTCCCGAGGGACTTCCTCATCGACAACCGGCTAAACGTGGAACCAGAGTTTCTCATCTATGGAAATTTCTTTCTTCAAAAGAGGAGGCTTACCATCATCGGCACGGGGGGTCAACTCCGACGAATCAAGAGGATTTTCAGGGAGTCTTTCCTGGGGCCGCGAGGGGTCAGGGAGGGTAAAGGAGAAAGGGATTTCCTCAGGGCCAGGAGAGATGATGGGAAGGCTTTGAAGGTGGAGGATCTCGTCAATCTGAGTCCTTTCCGGCGCGATCGGGACGGTGTGAGAATCGATGGGGTTACGATCAAAACTACCCGTCCGGGTTGTTTTGAAATCTGGGAAGGGGGCGCCCTACTTGGAGAGGTGGATACTACAGTTTTCAAGCTCCCGTCTCACCCACCCGATCTTTTCAAGGAAAAGCCCCTGGAGCCCCCAAGCCTTGGTGTGAGCTTTGTGGGGACCGGGAGTGGATTCAATCCCTATCGGCGGACCACGAGTTTCATTCTCTGGGTCAACGGGAAGGGTATCTTCGTTGATCCGGTCAAAGACCCGTGGGTGGAGCTCAACAGGTTAGGAATCGAGGATATGGATGTCCCCTCTGTCTTACTTACCCATTGCCATGCCGACCATGATGCGGGCATGATTCGGGCTGCCATTCATCAAAGAAGGATACGCCTCATCACCTCCCGGGTCGTTTTCGAGAGCTTTTCGCGTAAGGCAAAGGCATTGGCCGGGTGTGACATTGAGAAATATGTCGACTTTGTCGAGATCAATCCTGGCGACACCTACGAGTTGGAGAATGCCTCGATTCGGGTTTCGTCTGCCCTCCACCCCATTCCCACGATCCGCTTTGAGGTTCTGTTCCGTGACCCGAAATCGAGAAAGCGTCTCAGAGTAGCCTATTCGGGAGACACATGTCTTGACTGCACAAAGATCGAAACTATGTATCGTCGGAGGATCATCGACAAGAAAAGGCGGGACGAGCTTCTTCACTTTGGCTTTGACGCAGACCTCTACATTCACGAGGCTGGCCAAGAGGCGATCCACACGTCGGTGCAAGAATTCGAGCGTCTTCCCGATCAAGTCATAAAGAAGCTAATCCTTGTTCATGCCGGAGATCTCCCCAAGGACTTGAAAGGCTTGCGGGTTGCGCAAGAAGGTGAGACGGTTGAACTGATTCCCCCTACCCCATCCCCTCGGGATGTGATCGAGCTGATTGCCTCGAACTCGATCTTCGAGAGCCTCAAAAGGGAAGCGGTTGTCCGCATTGCAAAGCAGGCCGTCCTCATACCGTTTAAGGTTGGGCAGAATATCGTTACCCAGGGGAAAAAGGGAGATCGATTCTACCTTATCGCTCTTGGCAGGGCAAAGGTTTTGGTCGATAACGCGATGAAAGCAGTTCTCGGGAAGGGCGATTATTTTGGCGAGATCTCTCTTCTAAGTGGAAAACCCCGAAATGCAACCGTCCAGGCCATTTCTGATGGATTGGTTCTGACTTTAGAGAAGGAGACTTTTCTCGAACTGGTCAGAGAAGAACCTTCGATCAACAAACGACTGCAAGACGTCCTCAGGCTTAGACCCGTTGTGTCTCAGTTGACCTGTTTTAGAGGTCTCCCATCAGATCAGCTTGCCAGGCTGTCCCTTCGGTTTGAAGAATGCAGACGTCGCAAGGGCGATCGGGTGGTTGAACAGAAACGGCGAGGGGATGCATTTTTCGTGCTCACGTCGGGAAGAGCCGTTGTGAGCGTGATGGATGGAGAGGGCCGTGACAAGATTATTGCAAAGCTAGGCCCCGGAGACGTCTTCGGAGAAATTGCCCTTCTCAGGAACATCCCACGGACGGCAACGGTCGAGATTACCTCCGACTCTGCGACCCTGCTCAAGTTGAGAAAAAAAGACTTCCAGACCCTAACGGCATCGATTCCCAGCCTAAGTTTCTACCTCAATCGGATAACCGCTGAGAGATTACGGAAGCTGGCAAGGAGAAAGGCGACCGAATTCCATGCGCGCTTTTTGAGTGAATTGGCATAGTCTATTTCACCACTTCCACCCTGACGACTTTCCCTTCTTTGTCGTAGTGTTTGACGAGTCCCTTCCCCGTGGCTGGATCGATCGTGTGAAACCAGTCGATCCGTTTTTGGTTGGAGCTCTCCCTCAACCATTTGAGTTGGTAGGTGATGTATTTCATGTGGTAACCGTTTACCTTTCCAATGGCGAGATCGACAAGCTTGATCCAGGTGATTCTCCCGTTCTCGGTATCCTGGTACCACGCGGTCACCTGATCGATGGTCGTTTTGAAGTTTGTTTCTTCCAGTGCCCGGGAATAGTATACGGTCTCCATGAGTAGCCTAGATTCAATCTGGTTCTTGTCAATGGGTGAGGAAAAATCGAAGCGAGCGTGGGGGAGGGTCCCTTCCAGCATCTCTATGCCCCACCTCCTTCCCTCGATGTATCCGCGAACAAAGCCAGCCAAGTAGCTTCTGCCATCAGGTGTCTTGGCATTGTGATTCCACAGTGATCCGTCTGTATAGTCTGGCTCTGCAAGGGCCGGCAAAGAGATGTAGCCCAAAATAGTCAAAAGCAAAAGGACCCTTTTCATCTTCATCATTCGGGACTCCTCCTTTGAGTGGTATTTTACTCCCTAAGGGACGCTGATTTTCAAGACGTAGCAGGGCACCTTGTGGACGATCCTCCAAATTCAATGGGAGAGGTAACCGCAAACCATTCCTAGGGCAACAAGGGCCTTGCCGGGTTGTGCCCGTGAAAGTTCTTCTGGGCTGCCTTTGGAGTGCTGTTAGCGTAACAGTAGATGCACCCCTGGGGACAAGTATCGTACGCTCCGATATCCGTGCTTTCCACGCACCTGCAAAGCTTTCGCTGGCCCCTGTCTTTCGAGATGGAAAGGTCCAGTCCGAAGAGCCGATTGAGGAGCTCGTCGTCGATGCACTTTCCGTGGCCGATGCCGAACGCCTCCAGGTCGAATGGTTCGGCACAGGTGACGACCTCGAACCCGTGATTCCCGCCGATCTCGCCGATGAATTTGGGGAGATCACCTACCTGTCCCTCCTGATCATGAATATCTGTGACTATGATGTCTTTTCCTCTCTCTAAATGCTTGAGGGTCTTCATTCGTTTTGGGTAGATGTCGAGAAAACTGATAACGCATCGGCAGGTAAACCCGCTCAGGGCCTCGGCAATCTCCCCAAAGGTGTCGTGGTGATACCTCTGATCGGTCAAACTGCTGAGAATGATCGGGTCATATCGCCAGATGATCCGACTCGCCCCTACCCTGCCGCTCAGTCTCTTGAATCTCTCTATTTTCAAAGAAATAGAGCCAGGAGACGATTCGAAGACCCTCGGGTAATGAACCAAGGTATATTGGAAGTAGTAGCGAAACCCCATCCCATCCAATTCGTCCAGATATGGAATGAGGGGATCGGCGTTTCGTGTCCAAAAGACAATCCCGTCCACATCTGGTGGCTCGAGGCTGACTCGGGTGGTCTGGCTAGGGCGAAAGGGGGTGCGAGTAAAAGCAAAACCACGTCTGATCCGGTTCATAAACCATGCGGAGTAATAGGCTGGTATGTCAGTTCTTCTACTGGCGCTAATGATCATGGCAGTTTGAACGGTGAAAGCAAAAATGGTAACTTAGGATAGATCTTGGACCGGTTAAATTCAAGCGGAAAGGGGACCTGAAACCCGCATTTTGTGAAACCCAAAACAGGGATGGGTGAGTCTAGATGAAGTTTGTTCCCCCATATGTTCAGCTTTATGAAAGTGGGGAATTGGAGGACAGGATTGAGAAGTTGAACCAGATTCTTAAGTCCTGTGAGCTCTGTCCCCGTCGATGTCGGATCGATCGCCTGAACGACGACCTGGGCTACTGCCGTGCTGGGAGTGGCTTGAAGGTGTCCAGCGTCTTTCCTCATTTTGGTGAAGAACCTCCCCTGGTCGGTCGGCATGGTTCGGGGACGATTTTTCTGGCTCACTGCAATCTTCGCTGTGTCTTTTGCCAGAACTACGACATTAGTCATCATGGAGGTGGGGAGGGAGTAACAACCGAGCAGATGGCTCGATATATGATCAAACTCCAGCAGATCGGTTGTCATAATATTAACTTTGTCACGCCAACGCACTATGTCGCACAGATTGTGGCCGCCTTACCCAAAGCGATTGAGCTGGGCCTTCGAGTCCCTCTCGTTTTCAACTGTGGAGGGTACGAATCCCTGGACGTCATAAAGCTGCTCGATGGGGTAATCGACATTTATATGCCCGATGTCAAATTCTTCTCTTCCCATGTGGCTGAAAGGCTCTGCAATGCGCCAGACTATCCAGAGGTCGTCCAATCGGTACTCAAGGAAATGTATCGCCAGGTGGGAGACCTGACGTTGGATTCTCACGGAATCGCCGAGCGGGGTCTTCTTATTCGACACCTCGTCATGCCCCATGACCTGGCGGGGACCGAGGGCGTTGTTCGGTTTATTGCCCAGAATCTCTCTCGGGACAGCTACGTGAACATAATGGCCCAATACAGGCCTGTTTATCGGGCAGTCGAGCTTCCGGATATCAATCGTCCCGTCACAACTGAGGAATTCCTGGGGGCTCTCGATGTAGCTCGGAAGTATGGTTTGCACAGGGGTTTTGAGTGAAACGCGACCAGATCCTTCTCGACGTGTCTCATTTGCGTCAGCAGCTAGAGGAGCTGAGGAACCGCATCGATGCCTTGGAGAAGACCTTTCTAAATGGATCTTTTCTCACGGACCGGTTAAGAGGGCGCGGTCTTAAGATTCATCGCCACAATCCTCATGATAAGCTTCTTGTTCCCCCAGACCTTTCTCCTGAACTCACCACGCAATTCTATGAAAAAATGAAGAAATACTCCTTTCGGCTTTTCTTAAGAGAACTCGTCAAGACTGGGACTCCCTTTTGTCCCAGTGACCTGACTCGGTACTGCTCAGACCGGGTGGCCGAGGAATATAACCGTTTCCTGAGTGCGACATCCACGGTCTGTTCTCTCAAAGGAGATACGTATCGTCTGAATCGTTCTGGGATTTCGAGTTTCGGTCCCACCCTAGAGTGGTTTGTGGCACAGATGTTCCAACGGGAATTCGGCTGCCCGGCCACCTATGGGGTCCATTTCAGGGAGACGGATGTGGGTGGAGACTACGATGTCCTTGCCCTCTGGGAGAATCGTCTCCTCTACGTGGAGGTTAAGTCTTCGCCACCGAAAAGCATTGAGGATCAGGAGATAAAGGCATTTTTCCTAAGACTCCACGACCTGATTCCTGACCTGGCCTTCTTCTTCAACGACACCCATCTGCGAATGATGGATAAGGTGATTGAGATTTTTAACCGTGAGATGAAGCGGGTTCCAGAGGGGAGACTGCTAGGAAATCCACCGGAAAGACTCAAAGATGAAATCTATCATATGGACCATTGGATCTACATCTTAAACAGCAAGAGAGATATTGTTGGCAATTTCAGTCTCTGTTTGAGAGATCATCTTAGACAGATCAAAGGCCGACGATCGTCATCGCCCGCGAACTGACAGTTCCCTTTGTGGAATCGAGGTCGGTTTGATTCTGCTTTCACAGCGGGTCAGCCGGTGCCCTATTTCAGGTTATCCCTGTAGGACGTTGATTATGGTCTGCTGGATCTTCCGTGAGGCGTCCTGATCGCCGAAAGTCCCCACTCGAATGCCGACCTCCGTGACATCGAGACCTTTGTTCTCAATTTTGATAAGCACACCCTTTCCGTCGCCCCGGCGTCCCTTGATCCTTCCATTCAGCGCATCCCGCTGCTGACTGGTCACGTTAATGTTCAACTTTTCCAGGGCAGTCAAAGAGGCATCCCAGGTCCGATCGTAGGGAAAGGGGTACAACACCTTCAGTTCTCCTTTGACATAACTGTACGTCCCCAAACCACTCCCCCCACCGATCCCGACCACAGCAGGAGTGCAGCCGTAAATAAGTAGAATCGGAAGAAGCAAACCCATCACCAGATACGTTAGCGACTTCATTTAATTCCCTCACCTCTCGGATAGATTCTTGAACCCTATATTACCAGAAGTTCCTTGACATTACACCAGAGAAAATCGTAAATGTGGAATCAATTCACCCTGTCCATGGGGCCGGACAATCGAGGAGGAGAAAAATGGATCGGCTCGGAAAGAGTATCTCCCTTTCGCTTTTATCCCTGTTCGTAGCAGGATGTGCTGCTTTCGTGCTCGGGGCGGGGATGTCAGTTGGGACCTACCACGTGGTTAAAGGAGACCTCACGAGATTATATCGGGCGAGCTATGACAAGGCCTGGGAAGCTGCCGTGGTTACGCTGGAGGAACTGGAAATGACAGTTGTTGATCAAAACAAAGGAGAGGCGGAAGGTTCGATTAAGGCTGAGAGGTTCGATGGGAGTCCTGTCAGGCTCGCCCTCAAGCGCAAAGCTCTCGATGTGACACAGCTCCGGGTCCGTATCGGTCCGATAGGCGACCGGGGGAAAGCCCAACTCTTTCACGAGAGTTTTCGAAAGAATGTTTTTGAGTAGGGGCTAAAGACCCCCGGAGAGCACCTTTGCGATTAAGGTTAACAGATTCATCTTCCAATCCGGGAGAGGAACAGGGATAAATGAGAGAATGAAAACCGAAAAGATCACTCCTGCTAGAAGCTTCCTCCTCCCATCCAGTTCGGTCTCGTCATCACTCGGAGGTGGATGTCTGAATCCTATGAGAAGGATCAGAACGAGGGGCAGGAGCCACGGTGGGAAAAAAAACAGCCCAAGGATCCCAAACCCAATCGCCGCTAGATAAAAGAGGATTTTACTTCTCCGGCCAAAGACTGCGTATACAACGTGTCCCCCATCGAGCTGCCCTATTGGCATGAGGTTGAGGGCTGTAACAAACAGCCCCACCCACGCCGCATAAGCCAGAGGGTGTAGTACCACATCTGACCCTTCGGGAACGTTACCGATGATGATCCTCTGGAGCACCCCAAAAAGGAGGGAGTCTCCCAATCGGAAGGATACCCCCTCTATGTGGGCAAGCTGAACAACCTCGGACAATTCTAAGCCAATAATGGCGGCAGGGATCGTCAAGCAGAATCCCACCAAAGGACCTGCCGCTCCGATGTCGAAGAGGGCCTTTCGAGAACTGATTCTCCCTCGCATGAGAATGACCGCCCCGAGGGTTCCGAACAGATTGGGAAAGGGTATGAAAAAAGGGAGAGAACTCTGAATTCGGTAGTATCGGCTCACAAAAAAATGGCCCAACTCATGGGCCAGGAGGATGGCCATAATCGATATGCAATACCAAACCCCTCCGACGAAAACCGTTGACCCGACTGTCAAGATAAACAAAAAGATGTGCACCAGGAGCCGTATCATTTGTATTCTACTTCTTGCGCTTGTGCCGGGTCTTGGCAAGCAGTTTTCTGTGTTTATGCCGACTGATCTTCTTTTTTCTTTTCTTGATCACATTGCCCATACGTTTCTCCGATCCCTCTATGAGTTCTGGCGATTTCAGTCCACAATCACGTTGGTTTGAGTCCGCAAGACGCCGGGGAGTCCTTGGATCTTCGTGACTATAAACTCACCGAGAATGTGGACACTCTCAGCTTCAACCAGGGCGACCACATCGTACGGACCGGTCGTTGCGTTGGACCTCTGGACCCCTTGGATCTTCGAAACCTCAGTGGCGACTTGCCTGGCGGCTCCCGCCGTACATTCAATGAAAACGTAGGCTGAAACAGACATGGCTCCCTCCTTTCTTTTCAATCCTATGCCTCGTGACATTCACCCGTGGTCCCTGACTCAGCCAGTATGGAGGCTTGAGATTGTTGATTATAACAGAACCCGGGTATTTTTCAACTCTTTGATAGGTCGGCGATAGGCCCCTTTTCGGATGTTGTCTGGTCTTAATCTTGACTCTTGTGGAGTCTACATGATCCTGAGAAAGTGCGACAAGACGTGTGATTTTTGGGTGAATCTTTTTCTGACCAGGACATGAAAATTCTGCCGAGGCGCCTTGACAAAGAGTCTCTTGGCAATATAATTGCAACGTAGCGTCTCCATCAGAAAAAAGAGGAGGCTATGTACCATGTCAAAGAAAAGGATAGTTAGGGTTCTTGCAATCGCTCTTGCCGTCGTGCTTATCTCTTCTGCGCTGAATCTTGCCCATGCTGTGGGAGAGGAGCAACTCGTCATTCCCGACTTACTTATTGGGAAGCCGCTGGGTTTTGTTACACTGGGTCTTGGTACGCTGACCTGGGCCATCACGCTCCCAGTAACGATACCATTTGGGTGGCAGCGCCAAGCCCGTAAGCACCTCGTTGATAAACCTTACCGGTTCACCTTCGAAAGAGGACTCGGGGAAGATTTGGATAGGTACTAGCGTCATATTTCTCCTAACCAGAAACCCAGGATTGGGGCTGTAGCTCAGCTGGGAGAGCGATGCGTTCGCAACGCATAGGTCGGGGGTTCGAATCCCCTCAGCTCCACTCTCTGAACCTGCCTTTGCGATCTATGGGCGAGTGACGTTTAGCCGGTCGCGATCGTTTGACCGTTCGCCAGTCCACTCGAGACTTAAGCCGATTCGTCGTTTATTCGTGAAACCGGCCTCTGACTCTTCTTGGCAGAACTCTCCTGGCATACGTGGATCTTCCGTGCCATCTCCCCACCCGCGCTTTTTCTCAATGGGACGTGTCTACAGGGACTATCCTTTTTTCGGAAAGATAGGAAAGTAGAAGGAAAAAGCGGCATTTCGCCAGGAATTTATGATATCCTATTGAAGATTCCCCGTCGTGTCGGAGAGACAAGCGCACGTCTGAGTATTCTTAGCAGTACTCTCAGAAACTGGAGAGGGATTCCAACCACGGCCTCTCCGGAGATGACTCCCTTCTATCCATAAACCCTCAGATCGTGGAGGTATCCGATGGTAGATATCGCGAGAAATGAGCCCGTGAATGTGAACATCGAAGACGAAATGAGGAGATCCTACATTGATTATGCCATGAGCGTCATTATTGGACGCGCCCTTCCGGATGTCCGTGATGGACTCAAGCCTGTTCACCGTCGTATTCTTTACGCCATGCATGAGATGCGTAATCTATGGAATCAACCTTACCGTAAGTCGGCACGAATTGTGGGCGATGTCATCGGGAAGTATCATCCTCACGGCGACGCGGCGGTTTATGACTCCATTGTCAGAATGGCTCAGGACTTTTCTCTTCGGTATCCACTCGTCGACGGCCAGGGCAATTTCGGATCGGTCGACGGTGATCCGCCTGCGGCGATGCGGTACACAGAGATCAGGATGGACCATCTCGCCGGTGAGTTACTGGCGGACATCGACAAGGATACGGTCGATTTTATTCCTAACTACGATGAGTCTTTGATGGAGCCTTCCGTCCTGCCAGCAGGGGTTCCAAATCTTCTCGTGAATGGGTCCTCGGGTATAGCTGTTGGAATGGCGACAAACATCCCTCCCCACAATCTCACCGAGGTGGTTGATGCGATTATTGCCACGATTCAGAATCCGGATATCGACTTGACTCAGCTAATGGAGATCATTCCCGGCCCTGATTTTCCCACAGGGGGATTCATTACAGGGAGACGGGGAATAGTAGAGGCCTATCAAACAGGCAGAGGTGTTATCCAAATCAGAGCACTTGCGACGATTGAAAAGAACAAACGGACAGATCGGGACAGTATTGTCGTAACGGAACTCCCTTTCCAGGTGAACAAGGCTAAAGTCATCGAAGATATTGCCAGGCTTGTCAAAGACAAAGTCATTGAAGGCGTTTCTGATCTCCGGGATGAGTCTGATCGAGAGGGCATGCGAATTGTGATTGACCTCAAGCGGGGTGAGGTCCCTCAGGTCACCTTGAATCAGCTCTATAAGCACACGCAGATGCAGACTTCCTTCGGTATCATTCTGCTTTCCATTGTCGATGGTCGCCCCCGTCTATTGAATCTGAAAGAGTTGGTTTCCTGCTTTATAAATTTTCGAAGAGAGATCGTCATGCGACGATCTCATTATCAACTCAAAAAGGCTGAAGCAAGAGCCCATATACTCGAGGGCCTCAGAATTGCGTTAAAGAATATCGACGCTGTTGTGGCTCTGATTAAATCGTCACCCAACCCAGGTCATGCAAAATCGGGTCTGATGAAACGTTTCTCTCTGTCCGAACAACAGGCACAGGCTATCCTCGACATGAGACTCCAAAGACTGACCGGCCTCGAGCAGGACAAGATTTCGGAGGAATATCAACAGCTCATCAAAGAGATCGCCCGTCTCAATGAAATCCTGACCAATGAATCTCTACTACTGAATGCTATCGTTGAAGAACTCAAGCAGAATTCAGCGCGTTACGGAGACGAGCGGCGCACACAGATCATCGATGAGGTATCGGAGATCAAGATTGAAGACTTGATTGCTGAAGAGGACATGGCCGTCACCATCTCTAATACGGGGTATATCAAACGGAACCCGATAAGCCTCTACCGAAGCCAGCATAGGGGTGGTAAGGGAAAGCTGGGAATGGGTGTCAAGGAAGCCGATTTTGTCCAACAGCTATTCATCGCCTCAACTCACGACACGCTCCTATTCTTCACGACTGCGGGTAAGGCCCATTGGCTCAAGGTGCACCAGATCCCTCAGGCGAGTCGTGCGTCTCGTGGGAAGGCTATTGTAAACCTGCTGAGCCTCGGGCCATCTGAACGTCTGACGGCTGTTCTTTCTTTCAAGGAGTTCCAGCCTGGCCAGTACATTACGTTGGCTACTCGAAAGGGTGTCGTGAAAAAGGTCGATGTGATGGCTTTCAGTCATCCCCGTGCTGGCGGGATCATCGGAATCAACCTCGATCATGGAGACGAACTTATCTCTGCCAAGCTAACTGACGGAAAACAGGACCTCTTTCTTGCTACTCGATCGGGCAAGTCCATTCGATTCCCAGAATCAGGAATCCGTCCCATGGGACGGAACGCCAGAGGTGTTCGAGGGATCTTGATTTCGGAAGGTGATCATGTTGTCGGGATGGAGGTTGTAGAAGACGACAAGAATATTCTCGTTGTGACCGAAAAAGGCTACGGGAAGAGGACTTCAGCGTCGGCCTACCGCAAGCAGGGACGGGGCGGAAAGGGCCTCATCACCGTACGAGTGACAGAACGGAACGGACCGATCGTTGCCGTTCGACAGGTTTCCGAGGATGATGATCTTATGATCGTTACTAATCAGGGCAAGATTATCCGAATCCGGGTGAGCGATATCCCAAGTGTGGGCAGAATCACACAAGGGGTGAAACTCATTGGCATTGAGGGAGATGAACGAGTCGTGGCCGCTGCTCCCTTGGCTGAAAAAGATATCTGATGGCCACTTGTGCCTCTCTGGAGACCGACCCCTGTCATGTCGACAGAATAGGGGATTATTCGGGTCGGTCTTGGATGGCCTTCAAAGAGAAATCGCATATAGTATCTCATTACGGGAGACTGTGGAGACCGGTTATGTGTGATCACGAATCGAAGCGGGTTCAGAAGAAGGTTAAGGTGAGTGAAGAAGAGATCCCTTGCGCCTACGCTGCCACTCAGACCAAAATCGTTTTCCAAGTGACCTATGAGTGTGATGATTGCAAAGAGACCTGGACAGAAGAAGCAGAGGAGTGGAGAGGGATGTGATTCGTGATGTGATGGCTATTCTCTGGATTGATCTGTAAGAACTCTGAACGGATCAAGAGAGAAAAGGCCATAGGCCGTCAGATGAAGATCAAGAGGCCTATGGCCGAGTATGGACAAGATTTATCGTGAGTGAGGGGAGGCCCTTACTCATAGAAACTTCGTAATTTGCACTTCCTCTTCGGGTGTTTCAGCTTCCTTAAGGCCTTTGCCTCAATCTGTCTAATTCGTTCTCTCGTGATTCCAAATTGACGCCCCAATTCCTCGAGGGTGTAATCCCTTTTTTCCTCGATTCCAAATCGCATTCTCAGTATCTTGGCCTCTCTCGGGTTCAGAGAGGAGAGAACCCTTTTGATCTCCTTGTTGAGATTGGTCTGAACCGTCATCTCAAGGGGCGACACGGCGTCCTCATCGGCAATGAAGTCACCGAAACGGGTCTCACTATCTCCTACAGGCGTCTCCAGGGAGGTCGGTTGCTCCATCCGAATGTGGAAAATCTTGTTGACTTTCTCCAGGGGAAGGTTGGCTGCCTCTGCCACCTCGGGTGGAGTGGGTTTTCTTCCAAGTTGATTGAAGAGGCTGTAGCAGATCTTTCTCATCTTCATCTCATTCTCAAGCAGGTGAACGGGTAGTCTGATCATTCTGGCCTGATCGGCTATGGCTCTAGTTATTCCCTGCATGATCCACCAGGAAGCATAGGTGCTGAACTTGTATCCCTTGCGGTAATCAAATCGATCTACAGCCTTCATGAGACCAATGTTGCCCTCCTGAATCAGATCAGGAAGAGAGAGTCCTCGGTTAACGTATTTCTTGGCAATATTGATTACCAACCGCAAGTTGGCTTTAACGAAATCATCTTTTGCCTGCTTGACCTCTTGTCGGGCCCTTCCAACCGATGAAATGATGCCCTCCAGCTTTTCCCGACCATCTCCAGACCAGTAGACGTCGTCAGCCTTTGCCCGCGGATTTGCTCGTTCTCGGAGAATAACCTCGATGTTTTCTAGAACCTGCTTTTTCACGGCCATCTTGTTGATCAGAGTTTCGATGACCATTTGATTCTCTGCCATTTTGGCCGCGAGGGAAGGACCTTCCCGCCGGGTTCCTATCTTTTGTCGATACTTCTCATTTTGCTTACTCAGTCTGAGGATTTCTCTCACGGTTTTAATAAACTGTTTCTTAAGGGTGGACTCCTCCTGTGGCGGGTAATGGGAGTTGGTTGGAACGTCCAGAATGTCTCTCACCTCGATCTCTCCAGCATGGATCTCTTTCGCGCTGAGGGCGATCCATTCCATGCCCACAGGATTCTGAACAAGGAGGGCCTTTACCCGGTTTTCGCCCTCTTCAATCCTCTTGGCGAGTCCCTGTTCCTCCTCAGGGCTAAGGAGAGGGACGCATCCGATCTCTTTCAGATAAACTCCTATTGAGGAATAGGGAAAATCAGAAATCTGGGTGGCCGGCGCACTGTCCGATTCTTCGTTTTCCGAGTACTTCCCACCGTAGGAATCCTCGGACTCTTCGCGGTCGAACTGAAATTCCTCGTCCTCAATTTCCCCCAACTCGCTGCCCTTGTTGACAAATTGATTGTTGTAAACGTCCATTTTTCTCTCGCCCTATCTCTAGGTGAAAAAAAAAAGCCCTTTCACCACGTCGAAAGAGCCCTGCGAAAGTCAGGGTTAAACTGTATTATCACGGTTCTCCTGTATCGCTTTATTTCAGATGTTATTATAAAGGAACAATAGGGATTTGTCAAATATTTCTTTCATTTTTTTAGATGAGAGTTAAGGCAATACCTTACTCTTTGCTATGTCTCCAGCCGTTGACGCTGCCTTGAACCCGGATAGGCCTGTGAGCCAATCGGCCACCTCCAGATCTCATTTCTCTCACGGGATGCGCCCCAAGGGAATGGTTCTCGGGACCCATCAAGGGCCAACGGGCTGTCCTGTCGGATAGGCTCTGAGGATAAGGAAATGTCGTCCTAAGAGAGGCCAATTCTTTCCAACAAAGCCATTCCCGTCAAAAGCTGGTTCCTGGTCGATTTCCCGTGTACCTCAAGGATCTTTAATTGAGCAGGTTCGAGGTCTTTTTTCAAGGCCCAAAAATCGATTTCTCCTGAACCCGGGGCCCAATGATCATCAGTCCCATTGGCGTCATGAATATGGACACCCAAAAGCATGGGGCTGTATGTTTGGATAAGGGTGCCAGGTTCCATAAATCCTAGTTTCTCCTGAACGTGGGCATGACCCACGTCATGCCAATAACGAAGAGAACCTCCAGAATACGAATCGAGGATAAGGCCAACCTCTTCAAAGTCAGGAATTTCGTGATAATGATAGCGGTTCTCGATCCCAAGGAGAACACCACGCTTTTCTCCTTCCTTGTTTAGGCGATCCAAGCTACGGAGCAGAGCATCTACATAAGGTCCCCGGTGCTGCCGTCTTTCCTCTAACTTCCTCTCGACGAAACGCCTCCCCTCTGGTGAATCCAACATGTTGTCGCGAGATAAGGTGTGGAGTCGATCGTATTCGGTTTTCATCTCAACTCTTCCGAGGTGAAGGACCACGGCCGGGGCACCGAGATCTTGGGCCGATTCAATGGTTCGAAGGGTCATCTCGACAGCCCTGGATCTTTCGTCTTTGTCCGGAGAAGAGAGAAGAAACAAATCCCCACCCCCCCAGGAGGTGGGAGTACCATTCGGACAGGGGAAATAGTTATGGATGCTTATTATTTTCAGTTCTTCCCTGAGAATAAGGGGGACCATTTCTCTGAACGCGGTGTCGGTAATCCGGTAATCAAGCTCTATTTCACTGAATCCCAGGGTGACGATCTCTTGGATGACTTTTCGACCCGTCATGTTGGTTCTTTGGGTGAGCCAGGACGTGGATAGGCCAATCATTTCCGCTTCTCTCTTTCAGGGTGAATCTTGGATGAAACGTTAGCGAAGGAAAAGGCGAGGTGCAGCGTCTGTGGATGCCTTGCCCCGTGAGCTTTGAGGCCCGCGTCCAGTCGCCCCGCTCAGGGCCTGAGACGGGAGAGGTTCGAGCTGCGACCTGAGGGCCGACCAGCCAATCCTCAACCCTGCCCCGGTGGTGAACCAAACAGGCTTTCAGGGGGTCCTATTCCTATCTACTGGCTTTTCAGTGCCGTGATAATTTCACGACAGAAGGCAGGCAGATCGTCAGGCATCCGGGAGGTGATAAGGTTTCCGTCACGGACAACCTCTTGGTCGAGGTATTCAGCCCCTGCATTGATCAAATCGTCTCGAATGGCAGAAAAACAGGTTGCTTTTTTGCCTTTGAGAATTCCAGCGGAGACGAGCATCCACCCGGCATGACAGATAGCGCCAATCACTTTGCCCTGATCGTGACCACGACGGACAAGGGTCACCATGGAGGGATAGCGTCTCATGATGTCAGGAGCGTAGCCACCGGGGATAATGAGTCCATCGTAGGCTGCCACGTCGATGTCATCAGCAGAGAGATCGACAGTGACCGGATAACCCATCTTGCTTGTAAAGGTTGAACTACTTCCGGACCCCACAATCTTCACTTCGGCGCCCTCTTCTTTGAGCCGATAGAAGGGATACCATAATTCCATTTCCTGATAGTTATTCTCGGCTAGAATGATTACTTTCTTCCCTTTCAGAACCATTCATGCCTCCATAGCAGGTTTAGGGATTCTTGACGTATACTCAATCCCCCACCCACTTTTCCTCAGCGGGAGGGGTATGGTCTGGATGGCCGCTGACCAAAAGAGATTGGGGCACCCGCCTGGTGATATCTACCTCTCCATCTGAAAGGATGACGCCTCCTCTTCGGCATTCTTCCAATGGGTACTTCGACCCAGCTTGATCCCAGCTTGTAAGGCTTCCCTGAGGGCCGTCGGGTGGCTTCTGATATCGCCCCGCTTATCTATCTCCCTGAAAAGCAGATGTCCCAAATATCTCGCATCGATGGCATCGAAGAAATACTTCACCGTGAGAATCGTACAATCGAACATTTTTTTTCCTTTGGTACCGCCCACGGATAGAAAAAAGCCCAATTTTGCCCGCCCTCTCTTCTTGAGAATGTATTTCCGAGACCACAAAGCTTGACACCGGTCAATCAGCGTTTTACACTGGGCCGTGACATTATAGAAATAGACGGGTGAGGCCAAGACGATGGCATCGGCGGCATCGATTCGGTCGTATACTCCGCACATCTGGTCCTCAATCGCGCATTGTCCCGTCTTTTCGCAGGCGCCGCAGCCGTTGCAAGGTGCAATTTGAATGCGACAGACGTGGATCTTCTCCGTTTCAGCTCCTGCCTCTTTAGCTCCTTTCAGGAATTGATCGAGAAGGAGATCTGTATTGCCCCGCTTTCGCGGACTACAGAAAAGGCCAAGAACCCTCATGGGCGACATTGGTCCTCCCCCGGCCTGAAGTCAAAGATTTCCTCGACCGTAATTTTCACCACATACTCAGGATTCGGGAGGTCGAGGCGGAGGCCTTCCTTGGTGACGACCACGTCGCTGTAAAGGTGACCTTCCTCGGTGAGCTCAGCCTTTCCCTTGAACTGAAAGCCGTTCATAGCCGTGGTATCGACAACGGCAACAACGATGTTGGGGTTCACCGGCAGACTGTCCCGCGTCTTTCTGATGTCACAATCTGCGAAAGGGAGTGTCTCATCAACACCAGGATGGATCCTTTGGGAGAAACATTGTCTCGACCGTCCCTGTCGCAGGTGGCAGCAAAACAAATCTTCTGACCAGAGATCAGATCGGTCATTTCAGCAGTCAACTTTGCCAGGGGTTCGGTCCCCTTTGCAGGGTCAGCCCTATTGGAGCTTCTCTTCAAGGGCGTCCAGTTCGATCTCCTCTGATCCCTTCGCTTCCAGTTTCAATACAATGCTGGTGAAATCTCCCAGGGCTATCTTTTCTTTCACTCGATTGATGCCCTTCTCTCTCAACAATGGCACAGCCCTTTTGACACCCTCCTCTTCCCGTCCCGATTCAGGCTTCATTCTGGTGGTCAGGTGCTCTCTGTCAGCCCAGACGCAGTAGGTGAATTTTTTCTCCCCCTCTTTTGAGACAACGAAGAAATACAGCCAACGATCTGCGTCCCCAGGCTTCAAACCCTCCCAGACAGTAAAACCCTGATAATCCCATGTTTGACCTGGATTCATGACCCCTCCTATTGCTTCAGTTAAAAAACCTATTGGTTTGACCTGACTGGCGAAAAGGCGATTTCTATTCTATGGCGATGTCAACTTTTTTCTTACGGGGTCGCTTCGCCTTAGGCAGCGTGATTCTCAAGAGGCCATTCCGGTAGTGCGACGTTGCGTGATCTTTTTCGATGTTAAAGGGAATGTGTATCCGCTTTTCAAAAGATCCTGAATCTATCTCAATCTGATGGCATTTGATATGATAAAAATCTGCCAGAGACTCACGCCTGCCGCTGATTTTGAGACGTCCCATGTCAAAGGAGATCTTCAGACTTTCTGGAACAACGCCAGCGAGTTCGATAACGATCAGGAGATCCTCCTCGGTTTCATATATGTCCATGGGGGGTCGCCAGGTTTCTCCTGGCATCTGCATGAACCTATCCGGGAAAAAATCTCCAAGGATCTTTTCCATCCTTTTGTGAATCTCTTCGAGTTCTTCGTCGGAGACCACCACGCGATCCTCTTGTGAATCGAAAAGGGCGTAACTGTACGGAAATGCCTATCGAATTCCCTCATAAGACTAGCACAATGGCGACTTCATCCGCAAGGAATTTGTAAGAGCAAAAGTGAGTCGGGGGGCGTCAGAAGCCGAATGGGATGGGTGAGGGGGGACTAGATCCCTTTTCAATGTGAATACTCTCCTCAGGCTTTCCAGAATCGTCCGGCGAGTTTCTTCCGGATGAATCCGGTCACTTGAGTAGGATAAGGGTGATTCCGGGAAAGTACGTGATAACAATGAGTCCCAAAAGCAAAATAGCCAGGAACGGAAGAGAGGCGAGATAGAGGCTGAGGATAGGACGACCAAAACGGTAACTTGCGATAAAGAGGTTGATCCCTACAGGTGGCGTGGAATAGCCGATCCCCAGGTTGGTGAGAAAGATGATTCCCAGATGAACGGGATCAATACCGTAAGCCTGAGCGAGGGGAAGGATCAACGGGACGACGACGACGAGGGCGGAAAAGATATCAATCATGCAGCCGACAACAAGAAGAAAGATGTTGAGGAGGATCAGGAAAAGCCATTTACTCGTGATATGTCCCTGAATGAAGGCGAGAATCTTCAGGGGAACCTGAGCATCGATAAGGTAGTTCGTATAGGCAAGGGCCACTCCGAGGATTATCAGAATTCCCCCCACCAGGACCATACTCTCCTTTATGATAGAGAGCAGGGCTTTGACTTTGACCTCACGATGGACTAGCACCTCAACAATAAGGACGTAAAAGGCGGTAATGGCAGCCGCATCACTGACGGCAAAAAAACCTGTGTATATCCCCCCGATGACAACAAACGGCAGAGGAATCTCCCAAATGGAGTCGCGAATGGCCTGCCCCATTTCCCGGGCTGATGATCTTACTATCGGTGTGCCGGCCTTCCATCCCCTGAACACACTGTAAACCATCAGAAGAATCACCAGAACTGATCCTGGAAGGATGCCCGCTATGAAGAGCTTGTCAACGCTTGTCTTGGAGATGACCCCGTAGAGGATCAAAGGGAGACTGGGCGGGAGAAGCAGCCCGAGTGCACCAGAGGTGGTGATCAATCCTAGAGAGAATCTCTCGGGATATCTCTGGCTGATCAGGGCAGGAAAGACCAAGCCCCCGAGGGCGATGATGGTGACCCCGGAAGCGCCCGTAAAGGCGGTGAAAAGTGTACATGCGACCAATACCACAACGCCCAACCCGCCAGGCATCCAACCAACAAAAGCCTGGGAAAGCCTGACCAGTCGCTTTGGGGCATTGCTTTCTGCCAAGACATAGCCTGCAAAAGCAAAGAGCGGAATTGCCTCAAGCAAGGGCGTGGAGGCCAATCGATACATTTCGATGATGACAGCGGAGGAGTCAATGCCAGAAAAGTAAAAACTGAGGAGAGCCCCTGCCGCAATAACGATAAACAGGGGCGTACCGGTCGCTGCCAGAATCAGCGTGACAAGTGAAGTGACCGAGCTCATCAAACCGATTCCTCAAAACTAAGGATTTTGGCAAACCCGTTGAGGCAGAAATGCAGGGTAATAATCGAGAAGGCCAGTGGGAAAATGATCCCGAGGATCCACCCCGGAATCTCCAAGAAGGAGGTGGTATTTGCCAGGAATTCATCTCGGACGAACTTAAGCGATCCATGGGTGAGCAAAAGGCATATGAGAGCAGAGAAGAAATCGATGAATATGCTGAGGAGGTTTTTTGCCTTTCCGTGAAGCAGCCGGGGCAAGATATCGATGGTAATGTGCCTTGACTCTCGGGTTGCCACGGTGGCCCCAAACAGTCCCACCCAAAGGACCAGGTGTCGCAGAGCAACATCCCCCCAGATGATGCCGAAATGGAAGAGGATACGAAGACAGATCTGGATGAAAGCGAGTCCCACCATTATCAGAACCAAAGAGACAAGGATTGACTGCTCGATTTTCTCGAAGAACATGTCCGAACGGCGAAGGAAATGCCGAATAGATTGCATTATCTCTCTCCTCTCAGTTCGCTCAGGTGGTTATTGACCTCTCGCAGGATTTCAACTGGAAAAACCTTTCCAGCCATCTCTTCGGTGGCTTTCCGGGCTATTCCTTGGAAATGATCCAGTTCCTGAGCTGAGGGTTCCACAAACTGGATCCCTTCCCGTTCCATTATACGCAGGGCTTCCTCGTTGTCTCTTCTGGTCTGGGCGTTGAGAGCGTCGACTCTTCCATGGAAGATCTCTTTGAATATCGTCTGGTCGTTCTCTGGGATTCTCTCAAAAGCTTTCCCCGTGATAACAACGCCGCCCAAAGCGTAGCTCAGGGGGACACGGGTGAGGTATTTCACCTTTGTGAACCACTGAAGGCTAATAGCCCCAATGGGTGCGCCGTAGACCACGTCAACTAGGCCGGTCTGCAGGGCGAGTAGGACGTCTGAGATCGCCAGGGGAACGGGCGAGACTTTAGCCTTTTCGAACACGGCCTGGCTAACGGGGTCCCCTTCCGGGATCCACACTTTTGTTCCTTTAAAGGTCTCAAGACTAGTCACGGGTTTGTTGGACATTAGGTAGACAAAGCCGATCTCAGACCATCCGAGCAGGATAAAGCCATTCTGTTTAAGGACCCTTTCCAGTCGACCTGTCGTTCTTTCTAAGACGTAATCGACTTCGTTGTAGTTCCGAAAGAGAAAGGGCGTACCGAACACCTGAATATCCTTGCAGATCGATCCTAAACCGAGTCCCGTGAGTCCGCCGATGTGGATCTGACCGATCCGCATCTTCCGCAAAACCGCCTCCTCGTCCCCCATGACGCCACCGGGGTAAGCCCGCATCGTTAGACGGCCCTCAGTTCTGGACTCCAGTTCCTTGTTCGCGCTGTGGAAGGTCTTCATCCAGGTGCTCCCATCAGGAGCGAGGGTTGCCAACTTAAGAACAATCGCTTTGTCTTCTCCTCGCACTGAGGTCGTCACGGTGAGGCAGATTCCAATCCCTATCAGAAGGAGTCTCTTGGACAAGGTCATATTAGAACAACTCCTCCACCTGATTCAGCAACTCGTTGGCCCTATCTTTTGCGACAGTGTTTATGAGAGTCAATTCCGGAACCTTATCGACTGGGGCCTCGTGCACCTTTTCCAGAAGAGAGACGAATAGATCCTTCTGAAATGTCTTTCTGGCGTAAGCGTCGGCATAGTAGACGTAGGCCATCAGGAAGTCTCCATGACCAATTTCCAAAGCCCTCTCAAAGTGTCTGCGCGCCTCCTCTGGTTGACCACCATAGGTTTCCGGTTTTGCTGATTTGTAAACGCCCATAAAAAGGTGAGCCCCTCCATACTGGTATGTTTCATCTAGCTCTAAGATGCGCTCCATGAGGAGGACGACTCGAGGAAGATCAGCCACCGCCTCTACCGAATCCGAGGTCACACTGATCCATCCTGCCCAGCAGCTGGCAAACCAGAAAAGGGCGGGAACGTCTGCCTTGGAAAAATCTCCGACCGCTTCTTCTAATCTCGCAAAGGGCTGAGAAAGGACAAGGGTAAATTCCTGTTGATTTGACATAGCCCTCAGGGCATATTCTTTTCCCTTCAGGTAGAGGCTGCCAGCCGCCTCGGGATTACTCTCATCTGAGAAGGCACCGGCGTACGAGCAGTATGCCTCGGCGCCAGCCAGAAGGAGTCGCTTCTCTTTTGGATATGCCTCGATCAGGCCGTCGAGAAGCATCAGATATGCTGGGGTGCCTTTTTTGACAAGGGATGGATCTGTTTGCTTAGCCGACGCCCGCACCACGTCTTCCAGGATCATTCCCACGCTGGCAACGGTAAGTTTCTTGGAAGGAAAGCAGCCGATGGCAAGACTTGCATAGAGGGAAATCAAAATGAGGAAGAGATTCTTTCGTCTCGGCAGCCACATTGCTAGCCCCCTTACTCTCTAGATGCTGGCATGTCCCAACATTCTTACAGATGACGACTTCTGAGTCAACCAAAATCTATGGGGAATTTCCTGAGCTTGCGGGGCGCCTCCGCCCTCAGGCAGTATTGGCGTGGGAGAGCTCGTCTTTACTCGTTTTTGTCTCACCAATTTGTCTCTGAATTCGTGAGGGACGGTTGGTCCCTAGTGATAGTATTCGAAATCTCTTTTCCAAGGCAGAAGAACTGCTTGAGTTTTACGTCGAGAAATTTACAAAGAGTAAGATCTATGCTATTCGTACGGCATATGAGAAGAGGATAGATGAGACCCTCGAGGATTTTCTCTGTGCGGCCGCTGGCCGATTCAATCAATGGCCCGATCATTTTGAGGGGTGGGACGTGAACATTTCAGACATAAAAAGGCTCGACCTCCTTTGGGGCAGAATCTATCCGTATCTAGCTGATTATGTGATGTCTTTCCTTCCGGGGGGGGCTCAAGAGGTCCTAGAACTTGGTCCCTTTTCGGGGGGAATCTCTTTTGAACTGGCAAGAGCGCGTCGTAACTACTCGATCGTGATTGCTGATGAGCGTCAAGATGTTCTGGACTATCTTGCTCGGGAGGCGGAAAAGCAGAATCTCTTGCATCGGATTCGGCTAGAACAAACCACCCTATCACCGCTGAAGTTTGAGGATTGTGAGTTCGATGCGGTTATTTCTCGAGGCGTATTCTTTTTCCTTGATGAACCGATTCTCAAAGAGATGTATCGGATTCTGAGGCCGGGGGGAATTGGGTTTATTGGGGGTGGATTCGGGATCTCAACTCCCAGGGTTCTGATTGATGATATTGCGTCTGAATCAAGAAGGCTCAATCAGAGGCTCGGGAAGAAATGGATTTCTGAGGCGCAATTGAGAGAGATGGTCATATCGGCAGGCCTTGGGGAATATGCACGGATCATCAACGAGGGGGGGTTATGGTTGCGCGTCGAGAAATAGAGGAATCTCCCCGTTCAGATTCCTCAGGACAATTTTAAACTGCTAGATGGGCCCCCCAGATCCCTTGGCCCTCGGGTCCCCGGTCTACCCTGTCTCCGCTTGTAACGGCATTCCTAGTAAAAGTTTCTTGGGGATATGGGCTGCACGGCACCCAGAAAACCCCGCCATTGGATTCCATTGCATTTTAGATTTCCCTGTGCTAAGAAGTTTTGAGCTTGAGATAAAAGTGTCGTGGGGGAGTTTCCCAGTCGGCATGTGGGGGTGAGGCGTGGAGAAAATAATTGCCATGATCCTCGCTGGAGGAAAAGGGGAAAGACTCTATCCCCTCACCAGAGATCGAACGAAGCCCGCCGTTCCTTTTGGCGGTATCTACAGAATTATTGACTTTACGCTGAGCAACTGCGTCAATTCGAGCGTTCGTCGAATCTATATCCTCACGCAGTACAAATCGATTTCCCTCAACCGTCATATTGAGCTGGGGTGGGACATTCTGAGTAGCCAACTGGGCGAGTTTGTCAGCCTCATTCCGGCACAGCAACGACTCGATGAAAGCTGGTACCAGGGGACAGCTGATGCCATTTTCCAAAACATATACACCCTCCAGGAAGATCAGCCTGATATCGTTCTGATTCTGTCCGGTGATCACGTGTACAAGATGGACTACAGATTGATCATCGATTTCCACATCGAGCGGCAGGCGGATCTCACTATTGGTGTCCTGCGAGTTGATAGACGTTCTTCAAGGAATTTCGGGGTGGTTGAGGTGAATAGTGCGTTTCGTGTCAAGGGATTTCAAGAGAAACCCTCAACCCCAAAAACGATGCCTGAAAGGCCTGAGTGTATCCTGGCATCCATGGGTATCTACGTCTTTAACACAGAGGTCTTGGTAAGGCGCCTCATCGACGATTTCCGGAATGAGAAGAGCTCTCACGATTTTGGTAAGGATGTCATTCCAAACATGGTGAAAAAGGATAGGGTCTTTGCTTTTGATTTTGTGAAACGAGAAACGGGAGAGCCTGAGTACTGGCGGGACGTAGGAACTTTGGATGCCTACTGGGAAGCCAACATGGATCTGGTCAGTGTGATACCCCAGCTGAACCTTTACGACACTGGGTGGCCGATCCACACCTTCCAGGGTCATTATCCTCCCGCGAAAACGGTTCACGCTGAGAAAGGCAGAACCGGTACAGCCATAAATTCAGTTGTTTCCGGAGGCTGCATTATCAGTGGAGCCAGGGTAAGAAGGTCCCTCCTTTCGCCAAATGTTCATGTCCACAGTCATGCGCTGATTGAAGATTCGATCATCATGGAGGGCGTCCAGGTGGAGGAGCGGGCACGGGTGAGAGGGGCGATCGTCGACAAGAACGTTCGAATCCGCGAAGGTGCGAAGGTTGGGTATGATAGGAGAAAGGACAGGAAGAGATTTAAAATCACCGATTCTGGGATTGTTGTGATCCCGAAAGGCATGCAAATCGATTGACAATCCGATAGGGATTTGGGCTGGATTCCGCTTGGGCGGAAAGAACGGTACGGAAACTCCACAATGAACACGGCAGGGTGATTGACGGACAGACTTCAGTCCCATTGCTCATTCCCGAATGATTTTATTTACCATGACACCTCTCTAAGCGAAGATCAGCAGGGTTTTTCAGCCGAGTTTGCCGACCGCCTCGACCTCCTCGAGCTGACGATGCAGTAGATCAATTTGGCCCTGATTCAGGTTATCAAGCTTCAGGGCGCGATGAAGAAAATCGGCGGCATCCTGGAAGAGTCCTTTTTCGAAGTGACACCTGGCGAGCATGATCAGACACTCGAGCGGCTTGGTCCCCTGGTCAAGAGATTTTGTAAACTCTTCGATAGCCTTATCTGGCAACTCCATTTCGCGGTAGGCTACGCCAAGATGGTAGTGGAGATGGGGATCCTCTGCCGACGGTTCAACGTGTGTTTGGGGGTTATTGAAAGGGGTTGATTGGGGACTATCGGCAGGCGGAGGGGATACGGGGTGGCTGTCGATTTCTTGAGAGGGAAAATCATTCGAAATATCACCAACCGTCAGATCTCGAAGAACGGTCCCGTGGAGTGAATCCTTGGCCTCGGTCCCTGCTTCGTCAGGTGGCTGGTCAATATCGAGAAGCTCATCCGGCTGAATCTTCCCGAGGTCCATTTCGAAATCCTTTGTTCCGTCTGGAGAAAGTTCTGGACCCCCAGTTTGCCCCCTATCGGAGAAATCGCCAATGTCAAAGCCTTCCAGATTTATTTCTGACGTGGGAGGAGCTGATTGGGGAGGTGGGTTTTCAACGTTAGAGGGGACGAGCAAGTCCTCAATAGGGACGGGATCGGACTCACCTGTGCCCTGAATTGGCTCCTCTTCGAGGATATGGCTTCCGTATTGGCTCGGTCCAGGCGCTCTCGGTTCTTCCAATTCTCGCAAAGCCGCCTGGGTCTCTTCGTCCTCAGGTCTTATGTGTAGGATCTTTTCATAAGTTCTTCTCGCTTCGGCGATAAGACCCTCTTCGGTGTAAAGAGCGGCGAGAGATTTATGATTGCCCAAAGATGTGCTCCCCAGGGTGAGCACCTTTTTATAAATGGCTATGGCTTTGAGATTGAATCCCTCTTCACTCAGGTGGCTTGCGGCAGTCTGGTATTCCTGAATGGCGGATTTCTTGTCACCCGAACGGAGATAGTGGTCGGCGAGTTTGAGCCTATTCTTGGTATTCTCTGGGTCTTTCTGGAGGAGGTCTATGAGCTTATCGAGCTCTTTGTTGTTCTTATTCTTCTTCCTGAAGGCAAACATGCCGTCGAAACCTGTGCTCTAATCGCAATGAATGGGATTGCCATGAGAAGACAGAAGGACAGATGACTGATTATGCAGGAAATGTGCCAATGGATGAGGTCCTGAAATGCCGGGAAAAGGGGGTGGGCAGAGCCCTCGTGGCCATCTGAAGACTCTGCCCCTCTAAGGAGGGTGAAAATACCCCATTATCGCTCCTCTTGTGATAACGGGGCAGGAAAAAGCAGGGTGAAATCGGGGTCCAGGAAAGACGGGTCGCGGGTGAACAGAGGTTCAGCGGGAAGATGAAGTTGGACAGAAAGCAGCTGGAGAAGAGATCGCGCGTGAACGGGATGTTCGGTGTCTTTCACTGGCCCCGATAGTGAAAAAGATTTTTTTCACTTACTGCTCTATTTCTTACCCTCAATCCCTCACACCGTCAACCTTTTTTTTTGAAAAATTACATATTATTTAATTTCTTTTTAAAATTGCTTAATTTCTAACGATGACCATGTCTCTAATTCCCGCCATTCTTGGTATCCCGCTGGCTGACTGATGGGAAAGTCCCTTAGGGCCTGCTTACCTGGAGATGGTTCGTACTCACAAACCTGAGGCGAGTCCTGCCACGGGCCGCACCGGTTTGGGGTCGCCTGGAGCGAGCCTAAGCTCGCGTTATTGATCAATTATCTCGCATCGTCAGTATATGCGTGCAAGAGATACCTCTTGCCTTCTTGTAGGTTTGAACACGGGGCGACGCACCGTGCCCACGGTGACCTTATCCTACACCACCTCAAAAGCGTTCCGGATGTGCTCCACCTCGTTATCCTCCCCTTTTCGTCTGATTGCGACGACATCGAACCGGGCCCGTGCGTTCAATAACCCTCTTTTCTTCAAGAAATAGAGAGCAACTCTCGACAACTTACGTTGCTTCCGTTTGTGCACCGCCACCTCTGGTCTGTCGTACGTATCGGTTGATCGTCTCTTGACTTCAACAAAGCAGATCGTCTTTCTGTCCACCGCCACGATATCGATCTCTCCCAATGGACAGCGATAGTTCTGTTCAACGATCCGGTACCCGTTTTTTCTCAGATATTCGATTGCGATAGCCTCGCCTTCACGGCCGATCTTAGACGAGTGAACCATGGCGTCACCCTGATTGCTGGTGAATCTTCCTGGAAATGCCGGTTACCATCTACCCGAAGTCCTGGGATTCATGACTTCTATGTCGAGCCTATTCACTCAGGACTGCGTCTTGAATGAGCGGCGTCGTTCATCATAAGTGTGAGAATTTAGCACACCATGTGTGAATCGCCGCCCTCGGTTTCTCGTCGTGCAGGCATGGGGATGGTCAATTGACCTCGACGGTCAGCAGTCATCAGTCCTTCCCAAATAAGCTTGGGGAGGCGGGCCAATGAGACGGGTGTAGATTGGGCGGAGACGACCATCTCTATCTGTCGTGACCCAGGGGTAGAGTTTGTACAGTATGCCCCTTCAGCTTCCGTCAAATATGAAACCAGACTGCCCAGAGAGGGTTGAAGAATGAGGAAGAGAGCCTTTGACCCCCTTGAAAGTCTTCCGGTGGTATTCGCAATACCCGTGTCGTCTTATGGCGTCGAGGTGTTCCTGAGTGCCATAGCCCTTGTGTTTTGCGAAATTATATTGGGGATACTTCTCGTGGTAGGAGGTCATGATTCGATCTCGAGTGACTTTGGCAACGATTGATGCGGCACCTATGGAAACACAGAGGTTGTCGCCTTTCACGATGGTGCGCTGTGGCATTGGCAGGGGGATGGGGAGGGACCCATCGACGAGCAGCATTTCTGGCTTCCTATTCAGTAGGCGAACTGCTTTCGCCATCGCCTTCTGGGTGGCCCTTCCAATATTGATCTGGTCTATCTCTTCTGCCTCGATCACGCCGGTACCGATGGAGACAGCCACCTTCAAGATCTTTTCATACAGGGATTCTCTCATTTCGGGCTGAAGTTTCTTCGAATCCCAAAACCCTTCTTGAAATGCCGAAAAAGGGAGTATGACGGCAGCCGCAACGACGGGACCGGCCAGTGGCCCCCGACCTGCTTCGTCCACACCCGCGATCAACCGACATCCCTGGCCCGAAAACCGCCTCTCGAAAAAATCCAGGGCTTGGGATGGCGCAGATCCAATAAGGTCTTTTTGCTGGCGCCCTGACATGATAGAGACCACCTCACTGCTCTTCCTTTATTCGAGCAGCTTTCCCTCGGCGTTTTCTCAGGTAGTAGAGTTTCGCCCGCCGCACCTTGCCTCTGCCTATCAGTTCAACCCGGTCGATCCGTGGAGAATAGAGGGGAAATATTCGCTCGACGCCGACCCCATAAGACACTTTTCTGACAGTGAAGGTTGCGCGGGGACCTCCCCGCCGCTTACTGATGACAACACCTTCAAAGACTTGTGTCCTCTCCTTGTCGCCTTCGATGATCTTAACGTAAACCCGAACCGTGTCACCCGCTTTGAAATCGGGCAAATCCGTTCGGATGTGTTCCCTCTCAATCAATTCGATGGAATCCATTCTCGGCTCCTCCTCTCTATCGATTCCCCGTTAACCGGTCCAGAATGATGGCTATCGCTGATCGAACGGACAGGTGATTGTAATCGAGTACTCCCTCTACTGGTGCTAAGATATAGTCACTTTCTTCAAGAACCTCTCGGGCGAGGCCCCACCCCGTTCCAAGAACGAGGAGATAAGGCCAGGGGCCCTCGTAAAGAAGCTCATGCATGTGATTATAGGAAATGTTCTTCTTGTGCTGTGTCGCATCGGTTGCAACGGTCTTTACCGGCAATCGATGCGATCTTGATATGTCCTGAATCACCTCCTGGAGACTTGCCCTCACCTCGATCCGCTCGAATGCCTGTTTTCGGATCGGATTGTAAAGGGCTCCTGCCCCCTCTCTCCAATGGGCAATTATCTTACGGACGAGTTCTTTTTGCGAGTCGAGGGGATTGATAATGTACCCAGCCCGAACACCAAAAGTCATTGCGCACCGTGCTATGTCGTGAATATCGAGATTGGTGACTGCGGTACAAATGACTTTTCCTTGTTTGTTGTAGACGGGATAATGTACCAAACCTACGTAGAGGTTTAATTGGTCTACGCCTCCCCTTTTCAAAATCTCCCTTCTCTCTCTATCTCATCGACGGTCCTGCAATCCTCAGGGGTGAGATCTAAATGCGCTAAAAGATCCGGCCTGCGAAGCCATGTTTTACGAATAGACTCTCTCCTTCGCCATCGATTGATCTCTTGGTGATTTCCCGAGATGAGAATCTCAGGAACATGGAGGCCTCGAAATTTCCGTGGTTTTGTATACTGGGGATATTCAAGAAGTCCGTCTGAAAAAGAATCGTTCCGAGCTGCAGCTTCATTTCCTAGAACCCCTTCAATCTGTCGCGAAACAGCATCGATAATGACCATCGCCGCTAGCTCCCCGCCAGTGAGGACGTAGTCTCCAATGGAGATCTCTTCGTCGACAAACCCGAGCCTTACCCTCTCATCAACTCCCTCATATCGTCCACAAACAAGAACCAGATGAGGGAATTCGGCCAGTCTGCAAACCTGGTCATGGTCCAGTAGAGCCCCTTGCGGGGTCAACAGGATCACCCTGGCAAATGGATACGGTTTTTTGATAGATTCGATGGCCCGAACGATGGGTTCAGGTTTCATCACCATCCCGCCCCCCCCACCATAGGGCGTATCATCGACCACCCGGTGGCGGCCCTCAGCGAAATCTCGAATATTACGAATGGTGATCTTGATTTGTTCCCTGTTTATAGCCCTATCGAGAATGCTCTCCTTGAGCGGAGACTCAAACATTTGAGGGAAAAGCGTCAGCACGTCAAATTGAATCATCTTTCGTCATCTCCTCTGGGAGGCAAACTGTCATGTGCCGAGCGACGATGTCCACCTTTCTAATGACCTCATCATTGGCTGGAACAAGGATCTCTTTTTCGCCTTTCTTGATGACAAAGACATCTGTACCACCGGTTGGAATGATATCTGCAAGCTTTCCGACCCGATCTTTTCTTTCGGTCCAAACGTCCATTCCGATAAGGTCGGTCCAATAGTATTCTCCTTCTTCCAACACTGGGAGGGCGGCTTTTTCCACCAGGATTGGAGCTCCAACCAGGCGTTCTGCCTGATCGATGGACTCCACATTTTCTAGCTTAACGATTACCTGTCTTCGGTGGATTCTTGCCTCTGTAACGCCAAACGGCTTTGGGTGGCCACCCGGGGTCATCAAAAGAACTCTTCCATATGAAAGGAAAAAGCTCTTGTTTTCATTGTAATATCTTACTCGGAGTCTCCCATGGATTCCATGGGTCCGGATGACCTTGCCAATGGCAATGAGTTCGGTTTCTTGAGAGTTATTCGATGATTTCAAGGACGGAATGCTTTCTTAGCTTCATTGAGGCGGCACTCAGAATCGTCCTCATGGCTTTCGCCGTTCTTCCCTGTTTGCCGATGACCTTTCCGAGGTCTTCTTTGGCCACACCCAACTCAATCACCGATGTCTTTTCCCCCTCAATTTCAGAAACTCGAACCTGATCGGGGTTATCGACCAATGCCTTCGCGATATACTCGATTAACTCCTTCATCGTCAGCTTCCCCCCTTTACTGCCCGGCCCCCAGGCATCTAAGACATACCAAACCCCTTAGGATTCTTTGCCTTCAGCCATTTTCTGAAAGAGACCAGATTTCTCCATCAGTTTTCTCACAGTTTCTGAAGGTTGTGCCCCCTTTCTCATCCAGTCGATCGCCTTATCATCTTCAATTCGAATCAGGGCGGGATTCTGGTTTGGGTCGTAGATTCCAATGTTCTCGATGAACTTTCCATCTCGAGGAGCCCGTGAGTCAGCCACAACAATACGATAGGTGGGTCGTTTCTTACCTCCAAACCGGGCCAGTCTGATTGCAACGGCCATCTTTCGATTCACCTCCACGTCATGAATTAAAGTTCCAAATTCACAAGCAGCGTTCTTTTCAAAAAGGGAAGCCCCCCATCTGGAGGCCTCTCATCCCTCCCTTCTTCATTTTGCTGAGCATTTTTCGAGTTGTCATATACTGTTTGAGAAGCCTGTTGACATCCTGCACCGTAGTTCCACTTCCCCTCGCGATCCGTAACCGTCTCTTTCCACTTATGATTGAGTGATTGCGCCTCTCCTGCGGGGTCATGGAATTGATAATTGCCTCGACTTTCACCAATTCCTTCTCCGCCAGATGAAGTGGGCCAATTCCTTTTAGTTTGCCCAGTCCGGGTACCATCTTCAGAAGGCTCTCGACGGAGCCTATTTTCCGGAGCTGTACAAGCTGGTCTTTGAAATCCTCCAGCGTGAATTCGGCTTTGCGGATCTTTTTTTCGAGGTCCTTGGCCTTTTTTTCATCGAATGCAACCTGAGCCTTTTCGATGAGAGAGAGCACGTCCCCCATCCCGAGGATGCGAGAGGCCATTCGATCGGGATGGAAAAGCTCAAGGGCCTCAATCTTCTCACCCACCCCAACATACTTGATTGCGCTTCCAGTGACCGCCCTAATAGATAAGGCTGCTCCACCCCGAGCGTCGCCATCCATTTTCGTCAGGATCACGCCGTCAATACCCAACTGGTCGTTGAAACTCTTGGCGATATTCACGGCATCCTGCCCCGTCATCGCATCTGCCACAAGCAGGATTTCCCTGGGGGAAATCGCTCCCTTGATCTGGCGAAGTTCATTCATCAAAACCTCATCGATGTGAAGCCTACCGGCCGTATCGATAAGAAGCGTATCGTACCCCCCTCGCAGGGCGCTCTCCCTGGCTTTCCTACAAATCTCAACGGGGCTTTCACCGCGATGGGGTTCATAGAAATCGACCTCAACCTGTGAGGCGAGCTTACGGAGTTGATCGATAGCTGCCGGCCTGTAGATGTCAGCAGGGACCATAAAAGGGAACCGGCCGTTTCCCTTTAGGAGTCTGGCCAATTTGGCAGTTGTGGTGGTTTTTCCGCATCCATGAAGGCCTACCAACATAAGGGGTACGGGAGGATTACCAGAGAATCTTATTTGACGGTCTTCTGCTCCCATGAGATCGATTAGTTCCTGGTGAACGATTTTGATGACCTGCTGGGCAGGGGTCAGACTCCCCATGACTTCCTCACCAATGGCTCGTTCTCGGACTGACTCAACAAAATCTCTGACCACACGAAAGTGAACGTCCGCCTCAAGGAGGGCCATTCTCACCTCTTTGAGAGCCTCCTGGATATTCTGCTCCGTTAGCTTCCCATGGCCTCTCAACTTCTTGAAAACCAGCGAGAGTTTGTCGGTTAATTGGTCAAACATTGGTCAGTGTCTTTCTTCCACGCACTATTTACCAAAAACCGTTTATTCTAAACAATTTAAGGAAGATTGTCAATTTGGGACCGCACCTGTTTCTCGCAGAGAACACCACAGCACCGGAACCTCTTCTGGCTCGAGTCCGTCATTCTGTCTCAGGATTTCACCCGGTCAGTGAATTCGTATCCAAACTATTGGAGATGGTGTCCTGTCATCGGTGGCAGAACCGAATGACCTTGACAATACAGAAGCGTCGCGATCAGCTTTCAATACGGGCCCCAACATGGTCGTGGCATCTTTCCCTCTCAACCCTGATTTGAGGATCGCTTCAGCCTTAGGCGAGTATTCACTGTCAGGGTACTGGCGGGTGATTTCCAAAAAGGTCTCCTTCGCCTTATCGTAAAGGGACAGGTTTATAAAGGCTTTGCCTAAGTGGAAGAGTGCTTGGGGCACCAGTCCCGTGTCCTCGTAATTGGCAATGATCTCTTCGAACCTCGCAGCTGCCCCTCGGTAGTTGCCTTTCCGGTAGTAGAATTTTCCAACGGCAAATTCATGCTCGGCAAGGCCCCGGCGGCAGACACGAATCCTCTCTTTGGCCGTCTCCGTGAAAATGCTGGGCGGATAGTTCTCGACCAGATATCGAAAGTTGGAGAGCGCTTTTCGTGCGGGAGTCTGATCACGGTCGGATGATTTTACCTGTTTGAAATAGGCCTGGCCAATTTGGAAGAGGATGTAGGGGATATCCTCATGGTAGGGATGGAGTTTCCGAAACTCCTCATATATGACGATGGCCTCTTCATACTCAGCCAGAAAGAAGTGGGCGTCAGCGATTTTTATTTCGGCCCGAGACGCATATGTCGACTCCGGGTAATAGTTCTTGACGTCGTTGAAAATCTCTATGGCGGTTTGGTATTTGCCACTATTAAAGCGGGACAAGCCCTTGTCATAGAGTTTCTCCGGTCCTCCGCCGAAGGGTTCATTTCCTCTTTTTGCGGAGCACCCAGCGAGAATCAGACACACGACCAGGATAGATGCGGCGAGCCTATTGAAACTCATCATCGTTAGAGAAACCAGTTTCGAGAGGATTTAGACTAAATATGAGATCAAAGCGGGGACGATGTCAAGGGAAATTGTGTTAAACTCTCCTACGTAAGCTCGCCCCGGAGACTGACAGTCCGTCGGGTGGGACACAGCATCAGTCTTCAGCGGCCAGAGAGTGGATCACGTGACCAGAATGTGGACATGATACCGATTTCCTGAAATGACGCTGTCAGAATAATAGATAGGAAAAGACGTATCCCTGCTATACCGAGAATAAAGATTATCATCTGAGACCGACCAGTTTACACCCATGGAAAACCGAGAGATTCTTGTTTCTGGAGCTCGCCTTCTCGGGGTTTCCCTCGATGCGAGCCAGGCGGCGGCATTTGAAAGGTTCCTCGATGAATTGACGAGATGGAATCAGCGAATGAATCTTACCGCCTTTCGGGAGAAACGGTCGATTATCATCCGACACTTTTTGGATTCCCTTACCGTGGTGAGATATCTTCCAGAAACTATCAATCTTCTCGATCTTGGTTCAGGGGCCGGTTTCCCAGGGATTCCTCTGAAGATTGCTAAGCCCCGTTTTCAGGTGGTCTTGTTGGACGGGTCGAGGAAAAGGACGTATTTTCAGAAGCATGTGATTCGATCGCTCGATCTTTCTGGTATCCGAAGTGTCTGGGGAAGGAGTGATTGGGTAGAGATCCGGGAAGCACTCGGGAATAGTTTCGACGTTGTGGTTTCACGGGCTGTGTCATCTCTTGAGGTTTACCTTGGCCAAGCGATCCATTTTATTCCTGAGGGGGGAATGATAATTGCAATGAGGGGTAGGGACGTCAGTGTCCCGATTCGTCCTGAATCCCTTTCGCTCAGGCTCGACAAAACGGTTTCCACCGATTTGCCATTTGAGGGGATCAGAAGAACGCTTCAGTTCTTCAGAAAGACCACGCTCTCCGTCTGAGCATCCGTCTAATCGACAGTGCCCCATGACATACACGAACGGTAGGGATGGGGACCTAAATGGTACCATTAAATGAGCGGGCCGCTTAACCCAAGGAAGGTTCGTTCTCCCTGACCGAAAGAGATTTCTCAGAGTTCCAAAAGGCCCTTGCCCGGCCATGCTAGGCCCTGCTTTCTGGCGTCGAGCTTGTCCTTTTCAAAGACGGAGGGTTGTGTTAATATTTCGCAAACTTTGTTGGGGACGGTGAGGCCATCTCATAGAGACTATGACGAAAATCATCTCTGTTGCTAATCAAAAAGGTGGGGTGGGGAAGACCACAACAGCAATTAATCTGTCGGCTTCACTCGCGGTTGCAGAGAAGAGGACTCTGCTAGTCGATATCGATCCCCAGGCAAATTCAACCAGTGGCTGTGGGTTCAATAGGGATGAACTCGAGGAGACCGTTTACAGTGCCATCGTAAGGGGGAGCAACCTTCAAAGGGCTATCCGGACGACAACGGTGCCTTTTCTCGATATTGCCACCTCTAACACCGATCTGATCGGGGCCGAAATTGAATTGATCAATGAGACAGACCGAGAGCAGAAGCTCAAGTTCCTTTTGAAAGAAATCGAACAGAATTATAGTTTTGTTCTTATTGACTGTCCTCCGTCTCTCGGGCTCTTGACTGTCAATTCTCTGACAGCCTCCGACTCGGTGCTTATTCCCCTTCAATGTGAATACTATGCTATGGAAGGATTGGGCCAGTTGATGAAAACAATTTCTCTTATCAAGAGTCGGTTGAATCCTGGCCTCCATATTGAGGGCATCCTCCTCACCATGTTCGACATAAGGAACAATTTGTCCCATCAGGTCGCTCGGGAGGTTCAAAACCATTTTGGGGACAAAGTCTTCAAAACCATCATTCCGAGAAACGTGAGACTCAGCGAGGCTCCAAGTTATGGGAAGCCTGTCATTCTCTACGATATTCACTCCAAAGGTGCGGAGAGTTATCTGAGCTTGGCTCAGGAAGTCTTGTTCAACGGGGGAAATCGACATGGGTAAAAGGATAGCCCTTGGGAAAGGATTGGGGGCTCTGATTCCTGATGCGGATAAACCAAAAGGTGAGCTTTTTCTGTGCGGCATCGAGGAGATTGTCCCAAATCGAAGACAGCCCCGAAAACGATTTGATGAGGAAAAGATAAAGGAATTGACAGAATCGATTAAAGAAAAGGGGATCCTTGAACCTCTATTGGTTAGAAAAGCCGGGGACGGGTATGAATTGATTGTGGGGGAGAGGCGATGGCGGGCAGCCCAGAAGGCCGGTCTTAGGGAAGTGCCCGTACTCCTTAGGCATGTTGAGGATCGTGAGGCTCTCGAACTTGCCCTGGTGGAGAATCTTCAGCGGGAAGATCTTGGAGTTCTTGAAGAAGCTGATGGATACCGGCAATTGATTGACGAATTCCAGTTCACCCAGGAGAAACTGGCGTCACGAATTGGGAAGGATCGTACGTCTATCACAAATACACTAAGGTTACTTCGCCTTCCTGACGATATAAAGGAGAAACTCGCGGACAACGCCCTTTCGCCTGGCCACGGGAGGGCATTGCTCAGTTTGCCGACCGAAGTCGATCAGAGGGAGGCATGTAACACAATCATCAGAAAGGGCCTCTCGGTTCGAGAGACGGAGAGTCTGGTGAGACGGTGGAGGACGAGAAAGCCAGTTTCACCATCCGCCAAGGAGTCGGTGGACCTTGAATGGAAGCAACTGCAGGACGATCTCAGGAGATTTCTGAGCACTAGGGTACACATCTCACGGAGGGGCAAGGGGGGTAAGATTTCGATTGAATTCTATTCGCCCGCTGAACTTCAGAGAATCGCAGACCTCATTACTGGGGAGAAAGGAGTCTTATAATGATAGGTGCCAAAGATCAAAAGGGAATACCCAAGGTTGACGAGGTGAATGCCTTTCTGGGCAAAGGGACGACCTTCGAGGGAAAGATGACTTTTGAAGGCATATTCCGCCTTGACGGGAAGTTTGAGGGGGAGATATTTGCTGGAGATTCCTTGATTGTTGGAGAGACAGGCGAGGTCAATGCGCAAATAAAGGTGAACGCCCTCATGGTGAACGGGAACGTGAGCGGTAACATCGTCGCGAACAGTCGGGTGGAAATCTATCCGCCGGGTCGTGTTGTCGGCGATATCAAGACACCCACGCTGGTTATTTCGGAGGGCGCCATTTTTGAGGGGAATTGCCAGATGCAGAAAAAGGAGACGAGACGCGACGAAAAGGTGTCCGTGTTGAAGGTGAAAGGAGATGAAAAGGAAGAGTTAGAGATCACGGAGATCGAAACAGAATCAGGTTCCTGACGGGCAGTTCCTTTGCGATTTGATCCAGAAAACAGAACGTTCACAGGTGCAGGAATTGCATAGAAGATAACGCCCTTCTGACATTTTCCCATATTTGTTAGCTGCGCTATCTTTACAGACAAGAAAAGAATCCGTTCCAGGGTCTTTCGAGGACGCTTTCCATTATTACTTACCTCCGCCCCACGTGCCGCGCAGGAGTCTGTTTTGCTTCATGTGGAGTGATCTTCACCCCTAAGTAGTAGGCTATGGTTTGTCCATGGGAACACCTAGTCCATTTGCGCGGGTTTCTGCTAGGTGCCCCATATCCCACCGCGTTATTCGCTCAGGAGACGTGACAGCTTGGGGTATTGACCAAAAATAGGGCGAGTAATACTATTAAACCTTCGATATTCCTGAATGGAAGCAAAGTTAAATCAGGGGTTCTAAAGGTCTTATGTATCCTGAGATCGACGATTCAAGATCGACCGAAACTTAGAGCAGAATAGACTGAAAGGAGTTCCTGTGGCAGAGGATCTGATAGAAAAGATAAAGGAGGCTGAGCAGGAGGCACAGAGAATCATTCATGAAGCCGAGGCAAAAGCCTCGCACCTCCTCACCGAAGCCCAGGAGAGTAGAAACCGTCGGGTCGAGGATGCGCGACGTGACGGGAACAGAATCGTCAAAGAAGCCTCTGAGCGTGCCAGTCGAAAGGCAGACAAGGAGATTGCCAAATTAAAGAAGACAGAGAGAGCTCGAATAGAGGCAATCTGGTCTCACGCGCAGAAGAATATGGATAGGGCCGTTGAATGCATTGTTGAAGGAATTTAGACATGGCCGTTGGAGAAATGGAGAAGATCCAGATTTTGGCTTATCGAGGTGAGCTGGAACGAATTGTCGAACAGATACAAGAGCTCGAACAGCTCCACATCACAGATATAAAAGAAGGGGTGACGGCAGTGCACCACCCTGATCTGTTGCCCAGAGATGAGGTCTCTGACGAAGACCTGGAGCAACGCCTCTCGGAGATAGAATTTGTTCTCCATTTCCTGTCGAGTGTCGAACAAAAGAAAGGGCTTCTTTCCGGGTTATTCTCGTCAAAGGTTATTCTTACACCACAGCAGTATCAACGGGTTGTCGATGAATATGACGCGGAAGAGACGGTATTCCGCTGTCGGGAATTAGATCGGGAACGGAATGACCTGCTTTTAGCCAATGCGCGTCTCGAGGCGGTTGCCGAGCAGATTGCCCCATGGGTGGCCCTAGACGGCCCACTGGAAGAGATTGCCCCGACGGAGTACACCTCCATATTCTGTGGAACCTTACCGGTTGACGTGTTAGAGGATTTTTACAAAAAATTCTCCGAAATCACTGATCACATGGTTGTAGAGAAGGTCCACCAGGGCCAAGAGGTGGCCTACCTGTTGATTTGTTGCCACAAGAAGATCTTTCCCCAGGTTTGGGATCTTCTGCAGGATCTGGGTTTTGAGAAAGTGAGCTTTCCTGAGTTACGGGGAAAACCGAAGGAGGTATATGAGCAAAGCCTGAAGCAGATCGACCGGAATCTACAGCGCATAAAGGACATCGAAGATAAGAGCAGGGACTATCTGAAAGAAAGGCAGAACCTTCAGGTCCTGTACGATTTCCTCCACTCCCAGATCCAGTGCGAACGGATCCGAACACGTTTTGGTCAGACGGAAACGGTCTCCGTCATCGAGGGATGGATTCCCAAGAGAGTCATGGAGTCTTTTGAAGCTACTTTAACAAAAGATTTTAACGATGTGGCCATCGTTGCCCTAGACCGATCAGCCCAGGAGACACCGCCAATTCTCCTTGAGAATTCAAAGGACCTTGTCCGTCCCTTCGAGGTAGTAACGGAGCTCTACGGAATGCCGAATGCGAGGGAGTATGACCCGTCACCCTTTCTTGCGCCGTTTTTCTTTATCTTTTTCGGTCTATGTATAACAGACGCCGCCTATGGAATCATCATCACGCTGCTCTTTCTCTACTTGATGAAAAGATTCAGGGTCACTTTTGGCAAAGCAAAACTCATCGGTCTGCTGTTTTTTGGGGGACTATCTACGATTCTCATGGGAGCGATGACCGGTGGATGGTTCGGAGACCTCGTCAACTACCTTCCGTCCTGGTTAGAGGGGTTGCGCCGGGTGAGGGAGGTTCTCATGCTCTTCGACCCAATGGAGCAAGTCTTGCTGTTTATTGGGATCGCCCTCGTGCTAGGTTTCATTCAAATCTGCTATGGTCTCTTCATTCGTATGGCCCGAGAAATCCAACGTGGCAACCTCGCGGAAGCGGTCTGTGGCCCCCTTCCATGGCTGACCCTTTTGAACGGACTCGTCATGTTCGGATTGAGCAAAAAGGGTCTGTTTTCTCCTTTTGCGGGGGGTCTCGGCAAATGGATGGCCATTGGCTCAGCCCTTGCCATTGTTATGCTGACCGACCGCCGGAGTTCGAGCTGGTTTGCACGAGTCGCGTGGGGTGTGTATGGCCTCTATGGGATCACATCCTACGTGGGCGATGTACTCTCCTATCTGAGGCTTTTTGCCCTCGGTCTTGCCACGGGCATTATTGCCATGGTCGTCAATTTGCTTGCTGACATGTTGACAGGGGCGCCGTATATCGGTTGGTTTTTCTTCATCGTCATTTTCGTCATCGGACATACTTTCAACATCCTTATCAACGGTCTGGGAGCCTTTGTCCATACCTTGAGGCTCCAGTACGTTGAATTCTTTCCTAAGTTTTTTGAAGGCGGTGGGAGACCGTACCAGCCTTTTCAAAAAGAGGCGAAATACACCGTGATCAACCAGAAATGACAGGGGCAGTAAATACGACAACGCTCTGAGGGGGCGAGCGAAGGAGGAAGGAGAGATGGAAATGTTGGGCTACGCAATTCCCGTTGCTGGAGCCGCCTTGGCTGTTTTTCTGGCGGGCTTCGGATCATCTATCGGGATTGGAACGGCCGGTCAAGCGGCCGATGGGGTTCTGAGTGAAGATCCGGAGAAGTTTGGATCCCTTCTCATCCTCGTCGCCCTTCCGGGAACTCAAGGGATTTACGGTCTTTTGGGAGGCTTCCTGGTTATCTTCAAGCTGGGCCTGCTGGGCGGGACACCGGCCGAACTGAATCTTGTTCAGAGCTGGCAGATCTTCTTTGCTGCTCTTCCAGTGGGTTTCGCCGGCTGGATCTCTGGAGTTCATCAGGGGAAGGTCTGCGCCGCGGGTGTGGCGATGGCGGCAAAAAGGCCGGAGACTCTGATGAAGGGGGTCATCTACGGGGCGATGGTGGAAACATACGCCATATTTGGCCTGATTGCGACTATTCTCCTGCTCCAAGGCATTCAATTATGACATGTCGAGTTATAAGGGCTGAAAGGAGAGAGGAGAATGTCCATAGAATCTCTCATCGGCAGGATTATTGAGGACGCGAAAAAGGCCTCTTCAGAAATTGAGCACAGAGCCTTAGCGGAGGTTGAGACCTGTGAGCAGATGGCAGAGAGAGAGGTGCAGGGCGTTATGGATGCGGCCAAAGAGAGGGCCGCTCGTTCCGCAGAAGATCGAAAACAGAGGATGATCACGATGGCTCAACTGGAGGGTCGCAAGGAGGTTCTTAAAACCAAACAGAAATTGATCGAAGAAGCTTTCGGCAAGGCACTAGAAAAGATTCTCTCCTTGGACACTGAGGCATATGGAGCTTTTCTGATAAGACTGATCCTTCAGGCAAATCCGGAGGGAGACGAGGAGGTTCTATTGAATCAGAGGGACCAGGAGCGCTTCGCCAATGGATGGGTTAAGGATTTAAATGAGCATCTCACAAAGAACAAGAAAAAGGGAGAGATGAGAATAGCAGGTGAATTCAGATTGATTCGGGGAGGAGCCGTTCTGAGGAGGGGGCGGAAGGAGATCAACTGCAGTCTTGAATCGGTCCTGGACTCAAAGAGAAACCAGCTGGAGGCAGATGTGGCTGGAATTCTGTTCAAGGATAGTGAGTGAACGTGGAAGAGATCAAGTGGAAGTATGGGGATGATGTCAGATATGCTTATGCTATGGGGGTAATACGTGTCCGTGAAACCCAGCTTCTTACCAGAGACCGAATCGACCGGGCCGCAGATGCCTTCGACGCCGAGGAGGTTCTCCGTATTCTGGCTGAGACGATTTACTCAGACTACCTATCGGGCCTCACAGGCCCGGAGGAGTATGAGTCTTTCCTCGAAGAAGAGCATCAAAAGACGCTTAATCTTCTTCGAGAACTGAGCAGGGACCCACGCCTAACAGATATTTTCTTTCGCCGGTTCGATTTTCACAATCTAAAAGTCGCAGTGAAAGAGAGATTTGTGAAGCAAGAACTCACCGCTGCCTATGTTCCATCAGGTTCGATTCCAGTAGAGATCCTCAAAACTGCTGTGACAGAAGAAGACTTCTCTAAACTTCCCTCCTGGCTGGGGCAGATTGCCGAGCAGACCATTAGAAAGTTTTCTGAGAGGCAGGATCCAAAGTGGATCGATATCTCCATCGACAAAGAGATGTTTCACGATCTCCTTCGGACGAGCCGGGAAGAAGGAAACCTCTTCATACACAATCTGGTGCAGAGAGAGATCGATGTTATCAATATTCTATCCTTATTCCGGATACGGTGGTCAGGCCAGGAGAGAGGGTTATTTCTAGAATCATTCATCAGCGGAGGCAGGCTCTCATTGCAGTTCCTTCTAGAACTTTTTGACGATCCCTTCGAGTCTTTGCCAGGCCTTTTCGCCCATACCCCATACCGTGACCTCGTGGAAGAGGGGTGGGAGTTCCTTCACACTAACGGCTCTTTTGTTGTTTTTGAGAGGATGGGTAGGGATCTTGTCCTGACCTATGTGCGAGAGGCTAATTTGATAGCCTTTGGCATTGAACCTCTTGTTGCTTATGTGCACGCGAAGGAGAACGAGTTGAGAATGATCCGTACGATCATAATTGGAAAGCTCAACAACCTTCACCCGAACATGATAAAGGAGAGTCTCCCCCGTGTCTATCTCTAACATAGCTGTCATTGGAGACAGGGATTCGATTCTATGTTTCCGGGCGATCGGGGTTCAGACCTTTCCCGTCTCTGAGCCAGAGGAAGCGGCGGGAATAGTCAAGCGGCTGATCGGGGAGGCCGTATCTGTTATTTTTGTCACCGAGCGCATTGCCGAGGGAATTATGGATCTTATCGACGAAACTGCCAGAGAGACATTGCCCAGCATCGTTTTGATTCCCAATAATCAGGGATCCCTTGGTTTGGGTATGGAGAGAATCAGGCACACAGTTACGAGGGCGGTGGGTGCCGATATTTTTGGAAAGGATGAAGAGGTTTAATGGACCATGGTGTCATTGCAAAAGTGGCAGGCCCTTTGGTTGTTGCCGACAACATGAAAGATGCCCGAATGTTTGACGTGGTGAGGGTCAGTGAAAAGGGCCTTATCGGCGAGATTATTGAAATCCACGGAGACAAGGCCTCGATCCAAGTTTACGAGGAGACCCGCGATATCGGTCCGGGCGAATCGGTTATCAACACAGGGCAACCCCTGAGCGTAGAGTTAGGACCCGGCCTGATTCAATCTATATACGATGGAATTCAGAGGCCACTCAATGTGATTTACGATCAGGCTGGTGACTATATTACACGCGGTTTGGATGTTCCTGGCCTCGACCGAAACAAGGCATGGCGCTTTGTCCCGGCTAGAAAACCTGGAGACGCTGTGGAGGGTGGTGACATCTTGGGGACCATCCAGGAGTCGGTTGTGGTGGAACACCGGATTCTTGTGCCGGTGGGAATGGACGGCGTGATCGAAGAGATTGGAGAGGGCGACCATCGGGTGGAAGACACTGTCTGTCGGATTCGGACAGGGGAGGGGGTCCAAGACCTATCTATGATCCAGAGGTGGCCCGTTCGACGACCGAGAAAATACAGAAAGAAACTGATGCCAGACGCCCCACTGACCACTGGACAGCGAGTAATCGATACGTTCTTCCCCGTCGGAAAGGGAGGGACAGCCTGTGCCCCAGGTCCTTTCGGCAGTGGGAAGACCGTAATCCAACATCAGCTCGCAAAGTGGGCTGATGCGGATATCATTGTCTATGTTGGTTGTGGTGAGCGGGGAAACGAGATGACGGATGTGCTTATGGAGTTTCCCCACCTCAAAGACCCCCGGACCGGTGAAGTCCTGATGAAGCGGACTGTTCTGATTGCGAATACCTCTAATATGCCGGTGGCCGCGAGGGAGGCGTCAGTCTATACGGGGATCACCATTGCTGAGTACTTCCGAGATATGGGATACAGTGTGGCCCTGATGGCCGATTCGACCTCGAGATGGGCCGAGGCCATGCGAGAGATCTCTGGACGTCTGGAGGAGATGCCAGGTGAAGAGGGCTATCCCGCCTACCTCGGAACACGGATTGCCGAATTCTATGAACGATCGGGTAAAGTGGTTTGTATGGGGAGTGACGGCCGTATTGGCGCGCTGACAACCATTGGAGCGGTCTCTCCGCCGGGTGGAGATCTTTCTGATCCCGTGGTTCAGGCGACCCTCAGGGTGGTGAAGGTATTCTGGAGCCTGGAGGATAAGCTCGCCTACCAGCGACATTTTCCGGCCATAAGCTGGCTAAATAGTTACTCCCTATATCATGATAACCTCGAGCGATACTTCAACGAGAATCTCCCTGAGGATTTCACTGACCTGAGGCAGGAAGCAATGCGGCTTCTCCAAGAGGAGGCGGAGCTTGCTGAGATTGTGCGACTTGTGGGAGTCGATGCGCTCTCAGCCAAGGATCGGCTGATTCTAGAAACGGCCAAGTCGATCCGAGAGGACTTCCTCCACCAAAACGCATTCGACGATGTCGATACTTACACCTCTCCGACCAAAGAGTATCAGCTCCTCAAGATAATCTTTGAGCTTCATCGTCTCTGCGAAAACATGCTGGACAGGGCTGTTTCTTTCAGAGATATCCAGAATCTGGCCGTCCGGGAGGAGATCTCACGGGCCAAATTCATACGTGAGGATCGGGTGAATGAATTTGATACGATTCGGGCCAATATGAATGCACAGGTGGAGGCCTTGGCCAAAGAGGAGGGGGCAGGCTGATGTTGAAGGAGTATCTGACCATAAAAGACATCTCCGGACCGCTTCTTCTGGTCGAAGAGGTCGAAGGGGTGAAATACGAGGAGCTGGTTGAAGTTGAACTCCCAGATAGGTCGACACGAATCGGGAAGGTACTCGAGATTGATAACGACAAGGCTTTGGTTCAGCTATTTGAAGGAACGACCGGTGTGGATATCAGGAAATGCCGGGTTCGCTTCCTGGCCCGAGGAATAGAACTCGGCCTTTCCATGGACTTGCTGGGACGGGTTTTCGATGGATTGGGTCGGCCGATCGACGAGGGGCCCAAGATTCTTCCGGAAAGAACCCATGACATAAATGGGAATCCAATCAACCCTTTTGCCAGGGACTACCCGGAAGAGTTCATACAGACAGGGTTGTCCGCCATAGATGGACTGAATACGCTGGTTCGCGGCCAGAAGCTTCCCATCTTTTCAGGGTCGGGGCTTCCTCATAATCAGCTTGCTGCACAGATTGCCCGACAGGCTAAGGTGCTTGGCAGAAAGGAAAAATTCGCCGTTGTTTTCGGTGCCATGGGGATTACATTCGAGGAGGCAGACTACTTTACCTCGGAGTTTCGCACGACGGGGGCGATCGATCGAGCTGTGCTTTTCCTCAATCTGGCAGACGACCCCGCCCTGGAAAGGATTGCGACTCCCCGGATGGCCCTGACAACCGCTGAATTCCTTGCCTTTGAAAAGGACATGCATGTCCTTGTTATTCTGACAGACATGACCAACTACTGCCAAGCGCTACGGGAGATCTCAGCCGCGAGAAAGGAGATCCCCGGTCGAAGGGGATACCCGGGATACCTATATACCGACCTCTCGACAATCTATGAAAGGGCAGGCCGGATCAAGGGGAAAAAGGGATCGATCACGCAGATTCCAATCCTGTCCATGCCTGAAGACGATAAGACCCACCCCATACCTGACCTGACAGGATATATCACCGAAGGCCAGATTATTCTGAGTCGGCCGCTTCATCGGAAAGGCCTCTCCCCTCCCATTGACGTGCTCCCGTCGTTATCACGGCTAAAGGACAAAGGGATTGGAGAGGGGAAAACCCGTGAGGATCACGCTGATGTCTTTAACCAACTCTTTGCAGCCTACGCGAGAGGAAAGGAGGCGCAGGAGCTGGCTGTCATTCTGGGAGAGGCGGCTTTGAGCGAAATGGACAAACAGTATTTCCTTTTCGCCGACACCTTTGAGAGGGAATACGTCTCCCAAGGTGAGTACGAAGACCGAACGATTGAGGAAACACTCGACCTCGGGTGGAAACTCCTATCGGTGTTTCCCACCGGCGAATTGAAGCGAATTCGGCGGGCCTGGATTGACAAATATCTGCCTCGCTTTAAGGAAGAAGAAGAAGAGCTAGCCCCAGTGGCAGAAAAGGGACGGTCTGAGATAGCATAGAAGGTCTTGAATCTTAAAGTCTGGAGAGTGTCCGGGAAAAGTCACTTTTTGCTGCTTAGAAGTTTTGGTACAGGTGTCAGTCGTCGGTTGTCAGTGGTCAGTTGTAACCAACAACTGTCGAGTCAATCATGAAGCTTGAAGCCAACCCCAATCGAATGGAACTACTGAGATTGAAGAAACGGCTCGTCATGGCCCGCAGGGGGCATAAGCTTCTCAAGGACAAGCAGGATGAACTTATGCGTCAGTTTATGGAACTGATCCACGATATCAAGGAGCTTCGTATGGCCGTTGAAGAATCAATGGAAGAGGCTTTTCGGCGATTCCTTTTTGCGTCAGCCGCCATGTCGAGAGCGGCTCTTGAAGAGGCGGTGGGGTACCCCGGTAAACGCATCAATCTCTCTGTCTCACAGAGAATGGTTTTGAACATAAAGGTCCCCGAGTTAGAGCCGACAGTCGAAGGGGAAATCCAGTGTTACGGCCTTGCCACCACACCCGGCGACCTCGATGTCTCTCTCCAGGCTTTGAATCAGGTTCTCAGCGAGATGATCGTTCTAGCTCAAAAGGAGAAATGGATGCAGCTGCTGGCAGAGGAGCTTGTGACCACTCGTCGGCGTGTTAACTCCTTGGAGTACGTCCTCATTCCCAGCCTGGAGGAAACGATTAACGATATCACCATGAAGCTTTCGGAAATGGAAAGGTCTAATTTCTCCCGGCTAATGAGGGTCAAGGAAATTGTACGGGCCCATTAGGCCAAACTCATCCTCTCAAAGCACCTCTTAAATAGCCACTCCTGATGTATTTCTGAAGAGAGTAAGTCACGATAACCACAGGTATGGTGATGACTGCCGCATACGCCGAGGAAAGGAACCATCCGCCCCGGCTGACGTAGTAATAGACCATCAACGGAAGCGTTTTGTTGGTGAGGCACAGATACGTCGCATAGATGAATTCATCCCATGATCCCAGGAAAGAAAAAATCAGGGCGACGGCGATGCCGGGTTTGGCCAGAGGAAGAACCACATGGATTAGACCTCTGATTTTGTTAGCGCCGTCAACACTGGCGGCTTCTTCTAATTCCTGAGGAATAGCCTTGAATGTGCCAACAAGTATCCAGGCCGAAATGGGAAGGACGCGAACCAGGTGGGCCAAGATCAACCCCATGTCGGTGTCAAAGAGTCCTCTTTTGATGAAGCCGACGCTGATAGGGAGAGCAATCCCGACTTCCGGAAACATTCTCGTAAAAAAGATTCCAATCAAAAAGATGTGGGCAACACCTCCCCCAAGTCGCGAAATGCCATAGGCTCCTGGAACTGACAGGAGGATAGAGAAAAGGGCTGTGAAGGCGGCAACGGTCATGCTTTTTCTGAAAGGTGGCCAGATATTTCCCGAGGAGAAAACATCCGCCCAATGGGTAGCGTCAAGACGAGCGGAAAAGAATCGCGGATGTTGGACGAGAATATCCTGGGGATCGCTGACAGAGATCTTCACCATAAGATAGACCGGAACCAACCAGAGTGCGGTGAGAACCACAAGTATCGTCATCACGAGTACCATGGGAAAGAGACGCTTGCCGCGATTCAATAAAACACCTCCTTGCTTTCCACAATCCTGAGGGTCCCGATTATGGCTATCACGATCATGAGCAGTAGAATCGTTCCAGCCGCTGCAGAGGTGTTAGGATTGATTGCCTCAAAATACTCAAAATAGGAATAGGTTGACATTACCGGCAGTGTCCGACCAGAGAGAATCAATGGCATTTCAAAGATCCTGAAGGCATCAATCCCCCTGATGATGAGTGCCATGGTTATAGAGGGCCTCAGGAGGGGAAGGGTTATCTTCCAGAATTCTTTCCACCGGCTTGCCCCATCGATTCTGGCAGACTCGTATAACTGCGGAGGAATCGATTCGATTCCTGCCAAAAGGATCAACATGACCAGAGGGGTTACTTTCCACATATCTGCTGCAACAACAACCATCAAAGATGTAAGGCCCCCTTTTGTCCAGTCCACCGGAACCCGAAAGAGGCCAATGCGGATGAGCACCTCGTTGAGGAGTCCAGAAGTATCGAATATGTATCGCATGTTGGCGGCCGCGACGATAGTAGGGACACCCAGGGAGATCAAAACAAGTGCTCTAAAGAACCCCCTTCCACTGAAATCCTGACTTAAGATAAGTGCCATGACCATGCCGAGGCAGAGCTCTAAAAAAAGGCCAACGAAAGTGATAAAAAACGTATTGAAAAGGGCCTGTCTGAACTGGAAATGGAAGATGATTTCCCGGTAGTGGCGGAGAGTGAATTTATGCGCGGAGGGATCCACCAGACTGAGATAGATAACATAGAAAACCGGGACGATGGTCAGGAGAACGATGTAACCGACAAGGGGGACAGTCAGAGAGATTTCAACCCCCTTTTTTCTGAAAAAACCGAATCTGTTCGATCTCGTCATGGACGTCTTCTGTTGGGGAAACCCTGTGGCAGGCGGGCTGCGGCTATCTATACCTTTTCTTGATAGTCTCCATCTCCTCATGATATTCGTCTAACGTTGCTTTGACCGGGCCGTGGTTTATGACGATCTTGATAAAGGCCTCGGTGAAAAGGGAGTTGAATTCTGTCCAGTAGGGAACATTAGCCCGAAAAATCCCGTATTGGAGAGCTTCTTTCACCGCCTCGAATTGAGGTCTCATCCAATCAGGCACCTGCCCGTAGGCATCGGTTCGAATCGATGGCCACCCGAGGCGTGCCACCAATTTCTCCTGGACTTTTTTTGACTGCATGTAGCGAATAAAAGCAAGGGCTAACGAGGGGTTAGGAGATCCCGCCGGGATTCCGAGGACCTCACCGCCAACCACGTGGGCCCGGCGAACCGGACCGGAAAACCCGCCGTAGACTGCGATATTGGATTTTCCGTACTCTTTGACAAGCAGCCCGTATCCAAAGGGCCAATTCTGCATGAGATAACAGGCGTCCCTGGCCAAGTAATCATTTGACGTATCATACTTCGCCCGCCTGGAGTCGGGTGCAATGTAGTTCCAGAGCTTTTGGATAAAAGTGAATGTATTGACGGTGCCCTGATCATTGAAGCTCAAAGCGTTTCCCCCTGCAGAGGCAATGAATTCGTACATCTGAGTTGTCGTTGAGATACCTCCAGCAGCCTTGATGAGAACCCTACCGATTCCCTCATTATCGTAGAATGTTTTTGCCACACTGTATAATTCGTCCCAGTTTCGCGGAGGATTCACATTGTATTTTCGGAATTTTTCCTTGTTGTAGTAAACAATCTGAATATTCGGGCGGTACGGCATGAAATAGAGTTTGCCGTCAAACCTCCCGGCCTCAATCAACGCTGGAACCACGACTTCGGGTATCTGTCCCTCCTCTGATGATAAATCTCGAACCAAGCCCTTCCTCACCAAGACGGCGAGCTGCATGTTGTCCTGGCCAAAAACGTCGATGCTCATTTTTCCGCTGAGTCGCAGCGCGTCGAGCAGTCTTGGGAGATGCTCCTGAGAGACCTGAACGGCCTCGACTTGGCAGTCACATTTTTCTTCAAAGGGCGGAAGAATCTCTCGACGCATGACGTGCCACTCACGTTCAGTTAGGCTGAAGGTCACACGAAGTGTCGCCTTTGCCAGGGCTTCCGAGATCCAAGCCTGGGAAATGAGGAATAACATAGCGATAACTACAAGGGCTCTTTTTGCCATCGGGCTTTGCCTCTACGGATGTCAGACTGCCTTGTTGACGAATAATGAAACAGAGATTCGAGGCACATCGGTCGACGTCCCATGTAAACCACGATAGACAATCGCTTTCATCTTCTCTCCAGAGGGTGCGGCCAGAGCAGTCGCGTCACCCCATGACTCAGGCTGAGAGGTGCTTTCCCGCCAGAGACTTAGCTGCCTCTTTGACAATTCCATCGATGGTGCTTTGTATTTTGTCGGGCAGGCGTACAGGTCTATGCGTTTCAAGTATGTCAATGGCCTTCTGAGTCACAATATCCCCGTAGGTCTTGCTTCCTCTCTTCATCCATGTTTCGGGGTTATCACGATTTAGAAACGTTGGTCGCCAATGTTCTTCCCGGTGGTACTTGAGGGTCTGGTCTTCGGCAAGGAAATTGCCTCCCGGACCGACTTGTCGAATAACGTTCATTCCGATTCGATCCCGGCTAATGTCGAAGCCTCGGATAATACGTTGGACGTAGCTTATGATTTCACTGCACATGACTATAGCAGCCGGTGACCCTATCAATCCCTGCCCCAAATACCCGATGTCATGAATCAGATTGGTTCCATCCAGGGCAGCCATGAGGATAGATATGGCCGACTCCATCGCAGCCTGTTGATCCAGACAGTGTGCGTCGCTGCAGCCGGCTGTTCCCCACATGGGAATACCGTAATAATGGTAGAGGTCGGCATATGCAGAATGACTCAATCGTAACTCGGGAGCTCCGTATACAGCAGTCGACGTCAGCATATCCATGGGAGGCGTCGCAATACCAGAGATGATCGGGGCTCCTTTGGCTCTTAGCTGATGGAGAACGATTCCGCTCAGAGCCTCGGCATTAGCAACTATGATGGCTCCAGCAAGGGTCACAGGTCCGCTTCCCCCTGAGAGTAAAGCAGGTGTGTAATTAATGGGAATTCCTTTGTCTGCACAGAGGAAAAGCTTCCTCAGGGCGCCGCGGGAATGGGTCAAAGGGCTCGTGGGCTCGGCATAGTGAATGAGAAAGGGGCTCTTCCTCAGATGATCCTCACTGCCAGCGACGGCCGCAGCCATTGATATGATGACTGTGAGGTCCTCCTCTCCGGCAGCCGTGAAAAAAATGGGCTTGAGGGAGTTCTCTACGAGGGCCTTGAAACATTCTATGTACATCAGGTTCGTGGGAACGTCCTGGGGTAGAGCAAAAGATGCGATAAAATCGATTTCCTCAAAATAGTCGGCTGTCCTGGCTGCATTGATCACATCCTGGAGTCGTGACAGCCTGAGTTCGCCTGTCTTAAGATCGTAGGTTTTTATAAGATCAGTTCCGAGGCCAAAGTAGACGTTGTCCCCTTGTAGGTGCATCTTTTCCTCTCCCGTCCTGTCATAAACCGTAATACCGGAAGGGGCGCTCTTAATGGATTCTTCCACCATACCATTCGGTATCCTTGCCACATTCCCAGACACTCGACATCCCCCACGTCTCAGGACTTCGATGCTTTCTCTATCAAGAATTCGAACGCCCACGGTCTCAAGAACCTCAAGAGTTGCCCGATGGATCTCCTTTATTTGATCTTCCGTCAAGAGCCTATAGGAAGGAACGCACTGAGACTTGAGGCCTCTTGTCATCGCTTTTACTCCTTTGCTCTGCTCTTCGGTCGCGTCTCTTCATGGGAATCTGCCATTGAATCCAACCCGACACAGCGTCATATGAATCGAATTGACGATTGTCCCTCTTCCAGCTCGATCGTCCAAGACGGCCACGGATGATGGCTGAACGCAAGAGATCCCAATACGGACAACGGTCTGTTCTTTAGACTTTATCTGGTGGGGTACAGAGGAGAGTTTCATCTTTCAGAACGGTCCCAAACTGCTCGACAACTTCTTTAACCGTCAGTCCCTTCTTCTGCTCGCCCTGAACATCGAATCTAACCTTTCCCTCGTGGAGCATAACCATCCGATTTCCATAGCTAATAGCCTGCTGCATATTATGGGTTACCATGATGGTGGTCAGGTGGTTTTCATTGATAATCTTGTGGGTCAGCTCGATCACCTTGGTGGCGGTCTTGGGATCGAGGGCCGCAGTATGTTCATCCAGGAGGAGTAGCTTCGGCATGGAAATGGTTGCCATCAGCAGGGTTAGAGACTGGCGCTGTCCTCCGGAAAGCAGCGATACCGAGTCCTTCAATCGATTCTCAAGACCGAGATCAAGACCCTCTAGAGCGTCCCGGTAAGCGGTCCTCTGTCTCGATGTGACTCCCCATCTGAGCCCCCTGGCCTTGCCCCGTAGTTCGGCCAAGGCCAGGTTTTCCTCGATGGTCATCGACGCCGCCGTTCCCAGCAGGGGATCTTGAAAGATGCGTCCCAGGTATTGAGCGCGGCGGTATTCAGGAAGTCCATCAACTTTTTTACCATCGATAAAGATGTCACCTTCGTCCGGCAGATAGGTACCCGCGATAAGATTCAAGAGCGTCGTTTTTCCTGCGCCATTGCTTCCTATGATGGTGACGAATTCGCCATTTTGGACGTGGAGGCTGATATCATTGACGGCCACCTTTTCATCGATGGTGCCCCTGTTGAAAATCTTTGTAAGGCTTTCGAGTCGAACCATGGTAAGCCTTTTCTGAAAGGCCAGGTCTAAACCCCCCGAAGATGAAGCTTTTCTTGCTTGCCTTTCCGTAATGCAGGAAGGCCAAGCGCGAGGATAACCATTATCCCAGTTGCCATTTTCAAATCCGTGGGTGCAAGACCGAGGCGAAGACCGACGGCAATGATGAACCTGTAGATGACCGACCCGACAATTGCAGCCAGGGTCATTCTCTCGACGGTTTTCTTTCCAATAAGGGTTTCCCCGATGATAATGGCCGCCAGGCCCGCCACAATCATTCCGATTCCCATGCCAACGTCGGAGAACCCCTGGTCCTGAGCGACGAGACATCCAGAGAGCGCCACGAAGGAGTTAGAGAGGCCTAAGCCGAACACGGTCAGATTATCTGTGTTCCCACCCAGTGTCCGGATCATCTGTTCGTTGTCACCAGTGGCACGGATGGCCAGCCCCATCTGAGTGTGCAGGTAGAGATCGGTCGCCAGTTTAAACAAGAAAGTAACAGCCAGGAAGAAGAGGATGATGGGGATGAAACGGTTCACCTCGAGAGTCTCCAGAGGAGTCAGAAGCGTTTCAACTGTCAACAGCTGGATGTTTGACCGACCCATGATTCTCAGGTTCACCGAGTAGAGAATAATCATCATGAGAATGCCAGCGAGAAGGCTGTTAATTCTCAACCGCGTGTTGAGTAAACCGGTACAACAGCCGGCGAGAAAGCCGGCAACAATTGCGAGGAAAACGCCGATGAGAGGATGCCACCCCTCGCTGATCACCCTGGCGACGACTGCTGCTCCGAGAACGAAGCTCCCGTCCACTGTCAAGTCGGGAAAGGCAAGAACCCGGAAGCTTATCACAATTCCGAGAGCCACGAGGGCGTAGGCAAATCCTTGCTCCAGAGAGATTGGTATGGTTCGCAGGAATCCTTCAAAAAGCATGGAGCCACCAAAAAAAGGGGAAATGGGACTTGTCCCATCTCCCCTCCTGTCCAGTGGGTCTATTCCCCCTTGATCACATTCCCGTTTTCATCCCAGAGTTTATCCGCAGCCTTTTCGAGCACGGTGGTTGGGAGTCTCACATTTTGTTCCTTGGCGTGTTTCAGGCTGACCCACAGGCTAAACCCGGCAGCCATCCCTGCCGGAACCTCCCCCGGATCCTCCCCCTTCAGGATTCTCGCTGCCTTCTTTCCGGCCGTGTAGCCAACCATGAAATAGTCGAGTCCGTAGGCGGCTATTGCACCCCGGGGGACGCTGTCCCTATCTCCGGCAAAAAGGGGAATATCATTCTCGTTGGCAACTTTTGCGATACTCTCAAAGGCCGCCACGCTCGTATTGTCGGAGGTGAAGTGAATCGCGTCCACTCGTCCCACCAACGACTGAGCCGCTTGCATCACTTCCGCACTACTAGAGACATGGGCCTCTACGAGTTTGCCACCCATCGCTTCGATGGTCTCTTTCATCTCTTTGATGTGAAACGTCACGTTGACGTCTCCAGGATTGTAGATGGTTCCCCATCTCTTTGCGTCTGGGACCAGGTCCTGGTACATCCTCTGCTGAAGCGCGACAGGCCACCGATCGCTGACACCGGTCACTCTTGTTCCCGTCCGACCGAGTCGGGGAATGAGGCCCGTCTGGACCGGGTCTGTGACGGACGAGAATATGATGGGAATCCCCTTGACGACCTTGACAGCCGCCTGGGCCGACGGTGTGGAAATGGCATGGACGAGGTCGACCTTGTCGTCCAAGAATTTCTGGGCGATTGTGTAGCAGTTTGGCTGCTCTCCTTGAGCATTCTGACGGTCGAAAGTGACGTTCTTTCCTTCGATGAACCCTTCTTCCTCGAGGGCTGTCTTAAACCCTTTTGAATCGTTGTCCAGGGCCGGGTGAGAGACGATTTGTGTTTCCCCAATGCGGATCATTTCTGCGTGTCCACTGTGGACAAAAAGAAACCCGCATAGGACCAGCAATACTGGAATGATTAGAAATAACTTTCCCCCCTTCATAGTTTCACCTCCTTGCTATTAGGAAAACGACCGAGATTTCACCTCCTTTCCTCGCTTTCACGTTTTCAAAACAAGGCTAAATTAGCACAGAGGTATCAGCATGTCAAAGATTTTGAGGAGCGACGGTCCCAGGGGATAGGACTCAGTCGATTGGTGGAGAGGGTCCAAGGAAAACCCCGGATCTTCTCGTCTATCTGAGGAAAAAAGAAGATGGGGATACGATAGGCCTTCCCTCTGAAGAAGTCTATGGCCCTGCGGAGGATCAGGTGAGCGAGACGTTCGCAGAGTGGAGAATGCCATTGAGCAGGGCGGAAGTCTCATGTCTTGATATCCAATATACTCCCGAGCATTTCATCCTCGGCCTGGAGGGCATTGAGGTTGGCTTTGAACTCGAGTGATGAGAGAATCTCCATGACGAATTCCGTTGCAACGTCCACCTTGGAGCCTTCAAGGCTCTCCTGTACTAGGGTCCCAAGCCCACCGGTTCCAGGATATCCGGTGATGGGAGGGCCAGAGGATGCTCTTTCAGCGGTGAGGTTGTCCCCAAGCGGGACGAGACCAGAGGGATTCATGAATCTCGCCAATTCAATCCGGCCCAAACCCTCGGCTTGGCCGTTGACGGTCGCCCGGACTTCCCCACCCGGGCTGACGAGAAGTTGCGAAGCGTCTATTGGAACCGTAACAGGTGGCACAAGCCGGTGGCCAGAAGCAGTCGAGAGGTTTCGTCTAGCATCTATGGTCAAAGCACAGGTCCGACAATAGGCCACCGTTCCGTCATCCCGCATGATCTGGAAGAAACCGTCGCCATTGATGGCAAGGTCGAGTGGCCGGTTTGTATGGAATAGTGTTCCTTGAGCGTTGATTGGGAGGACCTGGGTCGAATCCACTCCGACCGCCTGGCTTTCACGTGAAACGACCCGGCGGGCCTTGTACCCGGGAGTTCCGATGTTCGCCACGTTGTTCGAAGTCACTCCGTGACGGCGGAAGCTAGAGATAATTCCGGATATGGACGCAAAGATACCAGAGATCATAATCAGACCGCCACGTAGAATTTCCTATATAGTAGTCGGAAATTTTCTAGAATTCTTTAGATCTATCTCGTATGGACTCTCGGGATAATCGGGGGGTAGGAACTTGCCGGTTGTGGCGTGGAGAGTAGCCGCACCGAGGGTCTGACAGATGGCTGAGGGTTCACGATGATCGAGAATGGGTGTTGTTGACATCGTATCGGTCTTTCCTGAGACTGTGTCGACTTTCGGTTCGACAACCTATTTTGTGTTCTAGTTGTGCGACCACCCATTTCAGTTGCTCTAACCTTCGCTACAAGAAACTAAGATCTCAAGAATTTGTCATTACCGGTATCAGTATTCTATCCATCAAGCAGATCAGCGGACACGGTCTTTGTTACAATACTCTTACAATGCGAAGTAATACTAAGTATACTTCATATGCCTTAATTGGTGTGTCATCGAATGAATATGAAAAATTGTTTGTTACAAATCAAAAATGTGGTATAGGTATTTGAGAATTGTGATGTGCAGAAAGAGGGGAGGGTTGAAAAATGTCAAAAAGTTTGGTGGAGATGGCAGCTGAAATCATCACGGCTCAGGCGACTCAAAGTCGAATGACCCCAGAGGAGATCTCAGAGGGTCTGCGAAGGACTTTTGAAGCGCTGAAAAGTATTCAATCTCACGAAGAAACCGGGCAGGAGGTCGCTGCAAGAAGAGGACCGAGGGCAGCACCTTCGGCCTCTATCCAAAGAAACAAAATCATTTGCCTTGAATGTGCAAAAGAATTCAAACAACTGTCAAAGAACCATCTGGCCTCTCATGGATTGACTCCCAAATCCTATAAAGAAAAGCATGCAATTCCGGCGCGTACGCCTCTCACCGCGAAATCTCTCTCCGCAAGGCGCAGGAAAATGGCCAAAGAAAGAGGTCTGGGCCAGAAGCTGGCAGCGGCTAGAAAGAAAAAATCCCGTAAGTAGAGGGTCTTGAGCGGTCCTGCCTCGCCGAGGGTCCTGGGATGTTAAGGGAGATTTCGTAACCCTTTTGTACAAGCTCGCCTCTTACGATGGTCTGTGGTATTCATCTGCCGGCCGTAAAAAGCCGGGACGGTGTCAAAGCCACTCCATTTTTTGTATCGATCTTAGGGGATTCTAGATTGTTGAAAGGGGAAGTTGTTTCTTTTCTCGCTTTTTGTCTGAAAAAAGCGGAAAAGGAGCGCTCTGAGCCCCAGTCAAGATTTTTCGGCAAAAATGTCCTCGCAAAGTGCCCGTCTCCACCATCTCTCACAGAGCACGCGGAGCCTCAGAGGAACGTTCTCTGGATTGGTGAGAGGCCAATCCAGAGGAGGTTACTTGGCCTAATTTTTCCCCTCAAAAAATTAGGCCAAAATTCTGGCCCATCAGTTTTCTCACTCTGAGAACTCTGAGAACTCGAGCGATCCCCGGCAGATTTCTGTTGGGGGGAGCGGGCGAGAGAACCGGGTGCTTTTATGGAATGCATTTTTCATCAAACAAAAGCCGAGAAAAGGGATGTCGGAACGGTCCCGGCAGGTCCGCCCCCCTTGTCTCGGCAAACGTCCCTCCGGTACTTGACCATCCACCCGCCCAAGGCAACTTCTCTGGATTACCTAGGAGTGTCCTGAGTTTTGAATTCCTATTGGCAGCCGATTGGTCAAATTCTTCCAAGGGGTCCAAGAGTCAATTTCAAATGTCAAAAGCAAAATGTCAAACCAAATCCCAACGCCTAAATGTAAACAGATTGAACACCCTTTAGCTATCAAGTCGTTATGGTGACAAACGATCGATCAGCCACTGATCCTGTCAACCCGTTATTCCTGCTTTGTTATGTGGGCTTTGACATTCATTTGGATCTCAGGCTTTGTCATTTGGCATTTCGATTCTTCGTCCGTGCACATCAACTTTGCATAATCCTAGGGTGATTTTTTGAAGAAACGGGCCAAAGGGATTTCTTGACAATTCCCCTTTTTTTAGTTAAGAAGGTGCAGGAATTGCATCAGAGGACGGCAGAGAATGAAAAAAGTCACAGACAAGATTGGCTTTCTCGCGCGAATCAAAGAAAACAGTGTCGATCTGACAGGAAAACGGGTGGAAATTGCCGACTATATCATTCGCCACTTTGACAAAGCCGCTTTCCTCACGGCGGGTCGTTTGGCTTCTGAGGCTGGGGTTAGCGAGTCGACCGTTATTCGGTTTGCCATATCCCTTGGTTACAGTGGATATCCGGAATTTCAGCAGCACCTTCAGCGTATCATTAGAGAAGAGTTGACCTCCGCGGAGCGTCTGCGGGTTTCTCTTGACTCAGAGCCAAAAGATGACATTTTCAGCCGGATATTCATACAAGAACTTGAGAATATGCAGGAGGTTTTCAACCGATTACCCAGGCCGGAACTGAGAGTCGTCGCCGACGCTATTCTTAAAGCTGATCGGGTCTTCGTGACGGGGATTCGCGCTGCCAGGTGCCTGGCCCAGCATTTTGCTTTCCAGCTGGGGAGAATCCATGAGAATGTCGTCGAAGTGAGCTCTGCCCAGCAGGAAACCTGGGATTTTATCAAAAGAGGGACACAGAATGATCTGCTTTTTGCGATTGCCTTTCCCCGATATCCTCGTGAGACAGTGGAGTTGGTTGAATTCGCTCGTCGCTTGAAAATGCAAACGACAGGGCTAACCGACCGGATGGCCTCACCGATTGCGAGACGGTGCCGACCGATCTTGCTAGCACCAGTTGAAATGGTCACTTTTGTCGATCTCTACTCTGGTCCTCTTGCTATCCTTTCGTCTTTGGTAGCTGAGGTGGCTTTCCGGAATGAGAAGAAAGCCTTTGGATACCTCGAGAAGTTTGAAGATTTCGCAAGACAGATGAGGGTCTTTCATAAGGAGTGAGAGATGGCCCGCAGACGGGGACGATCATTAGCAGGACTCCTGTGAACATGTTAGATTCAAAAGGGATAGGGGACGCGCAAAAAGAGGAGTGAGGACTCCGGTCCGCCGGAAATCATGGCAGGCTCGGTGGTGGGTTTTTAGAGAATGGCGCAACAAAAGGCTACCCAATCTAGAGGAAAAGCTCATCCCTCGAAACCGAGGGATCCGTCCGGAGGGGTGAACCCTGCCCGGGTGCGGGGTAAGTCAAAGAGGAAAGATAGAGACTTTAAAATAGATATTTACAACGCCTGGTGCAAAGCGTGCGGAATCTGTATGGCCTTTTGTCCCACCCGCGTATTTACCGAAGGCGAAGATGGATATCCCCAGGTAACTAGTCCAAAGGCGTGTATCGGTTGTGGATGGTGTGAGATCCACTGTCCAGATTTTGCCATTACCGTGCGAGAGAAGAAGACCAAGGCAAATCCTGAGTGACCCTACCACTAGGTTCTGGGGATGGGGTCTGGATAGAGATGGAGACATCGACAGAAAAGAATGGACGGGAAATCCTCGCCCAGGGGAATGAGGCAGTCGCTGAGGGAGCCCTAGCTGCAGGATGTCGGTTCTTTGCGGGCTATCCCATAACGCCTGCGACGGAGATCTCTGAAATCCTCTCGGCTAGGCTCCCCCAAATGGATGGCACTTTTATCCAGATGGAAGACGAGATCGCCAGTATGGGAGCCATTATTGGGGCGTCATTGGCTGGTGTAAAATCAATGACAGCGACGAGTGGCCCTGGATTTTCTCTCATGCAGGAAAACATCGGTTTCGCCTGTATAGCGGAGGTACCCTGCGTTGTTGTAAACGTCATGCGGGGTGGTCCGAGTACGGGTCTTCCCACTTTCCCATCTCAGGGCGATGTCATGCAGGCCAGATGGGGGACGCATGGGGACCACTCTATCATTGCTCTCGCACCAGCTACGGTGCGGGAATGTTTCGATATTACTGTTACGGCCTTCAATCTTTCAGAGAAATATCGAACTCCCGTAATCGTTCTCATGGATGAAGTCATCGGGCACATGAGAGAAAAGATAACCCTCCTTCCCCCTGAGGAGATAGAGGTTTTTGATCGGCTTCGGCCAACAGTGCCACCGGAATGGTATATTCCCTATGAGGATACGCCCACGGGGGTTCCGCCAATGGGGGTTTTTGGATCCGGTTATCGTTATCACGTAACAGGTCTCACCCATGACGTCCGGGGGTTTCCCACCCAGAGGCCCGATGAAATAGGACCTTTCATGCAGCGTCTATCCAGGAAGATTAGTCACCACTTTGGTGATATTCAGATAGGAAAGGAATTTCTGATCGATGATGCGCGGATCGCCGTTATTGCGCTCGGATCGGTGGCCAGATCTGCCAAGAGGGCTGTCAGGGAAGCACGGAGACAGGGTGTGCGCGTGGGTCTCTTACAGCTCATAACGTTATGGCCCTTCATGAGGAAAGCCATAGAGAGAATTGCGAGCAAAGCGAAAGTTTTGATTGTTCCAGAAATGAACCTCGGCCAGATTTCGAGGGAGGTCAAACGAGTGAATGAGGGGAAGGCCTCGGTGGTGACGTTGAATAGAGTGGATGGGAACCTCATTACCCCGGACGAGATTCTGGTGAAGATCCTGGAGGCGAATCGATGAAGGAATCGACTCGATTAATCCACAAATACCTACGACATGACAAGAAGTTTCCCCATGTCTGGTGTCCAGGGTGTGGAATCGGCATCGTCCTGGGAGCACTGATTCGCGCCATCGACCGAATTGGCTTAGAAAAAGACGAGGTCGTTCTTATTTCCGGCATTGGGTGTTCCGGTCGCCTCCCTGTCTATGTAGACTTCAACACCCTTCACACCACTCACGGAAGGGCTCTCACCTTCGCCACCGGCGTGAAGCTTGCCAATCCCAAACTGAAGGTTATCGTGGTGATGGGTGACGGGGACGCCGTGGCGATCGGAGGGAACCATTTTATCCATGCAGCGCGGCGAAACATCGATTTAACGGCCATCATCATTAACAATACTGTCTACGGGATGACAGGAGGGCAGACGTCACCGACCACACCCTACGGGACGAAGACCACTACCGCGGTTTACGAGAATGTCGAGCACGCGTTTCAAATTTCTGAGCTCGCAATCACCGCAGGGGCCGTTTTCGTGGGTCGTGGGACCGTCTATCACGCAGAGCTCCTCGATCGGCTGATCCAAAAAGCGATTCTAAAGGAGGGCTTTGGCGTGGTCGAGGTGATGAGTCACTGCCACGTTCAGTATGGAAAGCTCAATCGCCTCGGTTCAGCCGTAGATATGATGAGGATGCAAAAGGAAAACACCGTTTCGGTTGAGAATGCACGAAAAATGGCCCCGAAGGACCTGGAAGGAAAAATCGTCATAGGGGTCCTGGTGGATAAGAAACTCCCCGTATACCAGGAGGAATACCAGAAAGTACGGGCTCGAGCCAAAGGAATGGTACTGGCCGAGGACACATAAGGCCCACGTCCGCGAACCAATTTCCAGCCCGGGGAGTCCCTGATTTCGACGCATCTCCTCCACCTATCAAAAGTCGAGAGGCCCCTTTTAGATGACGTCAGGTGAGGGTCATTCGCATGTCTGAAGACACCCAATATGGAAGACCCCATATCGATCGATACGAAATCAGGTTGAGCGGGTCGGGGGGCCAGGGTCTGATCCTTGCTGGAATCATCCTGGCTGAGGCCGCCGGGATACACGATGGACGGTTTGTGGCGCAAACCCAGAGCTACGGTCCTGAGGCCCGGGGAGGTGTGAGCCGGTCCGATGTGATCATCAGCGACGAGGAGATCGATTATCCCAAGGCCATTAAACTTGATCTGCTTGTTGCCATGAATCAAAAATCGTGCGACCAATACTTTTCCGACCTAAAACCGGGCGGTATCCTCATAGTTGATTCGACCGGCGTATCTGAGATTCCCCTAGAAAGGGCCGTCACGATTCCTTTCACTCGTATTGCACGAGAAACAATCGGGAAAACATTCGTGGCCAATATCGTATTCTTGGGTGCCCTCACGGAGTTTTGTCCGGTTATCAGTAGTGTGGCCATGGAAAGAGCCGTTCTGAACCGGGTTCCCAAGGGAACGGAAAACCTGAATAGGGCTGCGCTACAGGCGGGTATTGAGGCTGCTGCAGAGTTTAAGAAAAGGCCGGGCAGGCTGGAAACGAAGTCAGAGGACTTCACACCAGAGGAGGACTAGGGTTCCATCCAAAAGTCACACCAATCTCTAATCTGCGGATCGAGACACTCCACATCAGGCATAGGAAAAGTAAATCGGTGAACGAGACCTAGAAGTCATGATGACAAATGACAAACCTTCAAGTCCAAACCAATGGCGAATGGTAAAAGAACAAAGGGAAGACAGCTGAAAGCAGAATCGTTAGGCTGCTTCTTCGGCTAAGAGGCCAAGCATTTGGCGACTCATCGGATTGGAAGTTTTCGGCATGTGACCATTCGAGTTTTGTACGACATGTGGACTTTGACATTTGAAACGGTTAGCCGTACTAGAAAAAAGAGAGACAGGTCCCTTCTGCCGGCTAAAATGAAATGGTTCCTTTGACCCACTGCGACCTATTACTTAGCATGTGAAACTTCTCTCAGTGTACCCATGCCCGAACGAGTCATCATTGATACCGATCCTGGCATCGATGACGCCCTGGCGCTGATTCTGGCACTTCGCTCTCCCGAACTCGAAGTTGTCGCAGTGACGACAGTAAGCGGCAACGTTCCGGTCGATGTGGCAACCAGAAATGTTCTTACAGTCTTTTCAGTTCTGTCCCTGACGGAACCACCCCCGGTCGCGAGAGGATCATCAAAGCCTCTGAAAAAGGCTCCGGTCTTTGCCACTTCTATACATGGTGAGGATGGGTTGGGAGGGCTCTACGAGATTCGTGATACCTCCGGCCATCCGCGATATACTCCCCTTTCCCTGGAGCGGTCTAATCGCGATGCTGCCGATGAGATCCTCTTTCACCTCTCTTCGAAGCCAGAATCCCTAACGTTGATTACCCTCGGCCCGCTGACAAACATCGCAACAGCCATAAAAAGGGATGGGTCTGCGATGCGGGGGGTGAAGGGGATAGTTTTGATGGGGGGAGCGGTCACCGTTCCGGGCAATGTGACGGCAGCTGCAGAATTCAATATTCATGCCGACCCAGAGGCTGCCAGAATCGTCCTTGACTCGGGGATGCCCCTGACCATGGTGGGCCTCGACGTAACTCGGCGGGTGAGGCTTGATCGAGAGACAGTGGAAAAAAAGATCGGCCCTTGTAAGACAACTGTTAGCCAGTTTGTTTGTGATTGTACAAGGCAGCTGTTTTCCATGTCTCAGGACCGAGGGGGGAATTCGAGTTTTCCGCTTCATGACCCCCTTGCTGTCGGTGTCGCCCTTGATCCGTCGCTTGTCTGTTCGAAACCCATGCATATTGAGGTAGAGACAAAAGGAAGGCTTACCGAAGGCATGACTATGGCAGATAGACGTCCCGTCGGCGAGAAAGCCAGCGGGTCGCCAAATGCACAGGTTTGCCTGGACGTGGACGCGTCGCGGTTTCTGTCCCTCTTTCTGGAGCGGCTCTGTCGAGAGTGATTGTCTTTGGACGTGATAGGGATCTGACCGCCTGCCCGGAACGGCCTCTTCGGTTGGTGGACGCCCTTTCGGGTCGAGAGTTCGTGGCCTCTTATGGCGGGAAGGGAGCAGGCCGGGCACTCACCGCTTTGAGAACCGGCACTGACCTGTCTGGCAATTTTATCTAGAATCGCCTGATCGATCTGGTTTGGCTACTAAGGAAATCCGTCGTGACAACATAGAGCGGGCCCCGCAGGCTTTCGGGCCAAAGGGGTGTCTCATCCGGTGTGTTACGCAGGGGACTGCTGAAGGACCAGGGAGTTTGCAACCAGGTTTGTCAAGAATTCGACGTTGACCCCCAGATTATGCTTCTCACCCAGAAACTTGAGCTGGGTATGGCAGTTTTCACAAGCCGTGGCGACGATAGTCGCTCCGGTCTCTTTGATCTGATTGGCCTTGGTCTTTCCAGTCTTTTCTCTGAAATCTTCGGTTTCGTCGTCCAGGGCCACAAGCCCGCCCCCTCCCCCGCAACACCAATTGTATTCCTTGTTGGGGGTCATTTCCCTGAAATCTGAGGTCAGATGCTGCAAGACGAATCTCGGTTCCTCGATTATCCCGCCGTTGCGAGCCGCCTGGCAGGGGTCGTGGTACGTGATTGGCCCATTGACACGGTCCTTTTCCAGCCTTATTCTTCCCTCGTCGATGTACCGGCTAATGACTTCAGCTATATGGGAAACCCGGAAGGGTTGTTCCCCAATCAGATGTTTCATGACCCTGAAAGCTGTACCACATTCACAGATAATGACTTCTTTCACCTTCAGCCGTGTTGCCTCATCGATGATTCTTTTGGCAATAAGCTGCGTCTTTGTTGGATCACCCACAAAAGCCCCGAAGTTCACCGCCTCAAAAAAACTGAGTGTCCAGTCTTCCTTTGCCGCATTGAATATTGAGGCTGCGGGAACGATTGAATGGGCCCCGGCCAAGGCGACATAGAGGATGTTTGCTCCCTTCGCATCCAAGGGAATGATCTGATCTGACTCGCCCTTCCACTTAGCAATCACCTGTTTTTCCAGTCGTTTGATACCCTCGATGAACGAGTCTTTGTAGAAGTCAACGCTCTTTCCTTTCTCAATGGACGCGTCTGCCAACATAGAGAGAACCTCAGGTTCACTCTCATTGCCAATGAGCAAAAGCTTGGCAATAGACTGAATCGCCTGCGTATCGATGCCGAAAGGGCAGTACATCATGCATCGGCGACATCCTGTGCAGGAGTACGCGGCCTTATAAAGTAAATCCATCGTCTCATCGTTGAGTTCTAACCCATCGACCAAGCTGGGCAAGAGCCGACCCCTAATTGTAAAGTAGCGCTTGTATATCTTCCGGAGAACCTCGGCCCGCCATGAGGGGGTGTATTCGACATCCTGAACAGAGGCGTACGCGAAACACGCGTCTTTACAGAGGCCGCATCGAGTGCAGGTGTCCATGTAGTAGCGCATGGGCCTGTCCAGCTTGGATCGAAATAGGTCGAGAAGCTTTTTCTGCTTTTCTCTCTCCATCGCAGGCGCCTCGTCGTTTTTCCATGCTCTCACTTGGCACGTTTGATAAGGAACTTGATGACGTCTTCTTCGTGCTCTGTCTTCAATATTTCGTTGCCACTGGTGCGGGCCCAGGCGGGAAAATCAGCCAGGGAGCCGGGATCAGTCGTCAGTGCCTCTAGGACCTGACCCACCTCTATCTCCTTAATCCCCTTGCTCACCTTGATCACCGGCTGGGGACAGGGCAGGCCCTTTAGATCCATGGTTTTGTCAACTTTGATTTCCGTGTTCATGATATCCTCCTGATTCTGGTGTTCTCCATCGTGCGCTTTAGTTCAGGTCCGACATATGGGATGGCTTCTCCTAGACACGCTTTGCCAGATTTGCTGGAAATGTGGCGATCATGTGAACCAACTTGCTGAAGGGAAGATACATCAGCAAAAGATTGACAAAGAGAACGTGAAACACCAAGGCCGACTTGGTTGATGAACTCGCCAGAGCATGGGAAAACGAGGGTTTTAAGGCCACCAAGCTTTGGATATAGGCTCTGTAGTCACCCACATTGACCTTTCCGGCGAACCGCATGTGATTTCCCATGACCACAATCAAAATCAGCAGGATGAGAAGGAGATAATCCTCCAGGATCGACATTTCCTTGTACGGGGGAGTCAACCGGCGCAGGAGGTAGAAAGCAAGGGCCGCTAATAGGATTATCCCCATAAGTCCGCCTCCCAACAGAGAGAGTTGTTCCATCCCATTGTCTCCCAGAAGATTAACAAGGGGAGTGAACTCACGAACGAGCCTCAAGTGTCCGACTAAAGCACCTAGAAGCCCAAGGTGAAAGAGCACCGTGAAAACCCACATCCACCGATCATATGTACTGGCGTCACGGAAAATGAATGAATCCTTAGCGACTTTGAACCATCTGCCTGCTCGAGTCTGTGCCTTGGGGAAGACACCAGTCTTTGCTCGAGCTTTAGGCGCACTCAGCCACTGATACACGCGGTAGCTCATGCCGAGGACGGAAATCCCCAGTGCCACATAGACCATGACCCCCGCTACCACATAAGAAAGCCAATCCATTCTCGCTTACACCGCTAACTCGCAGAACCTTGGGTCGTTCTCATTGCCTAGAAGGTTTAGGTGGTGGTATCGACCCATTCTGAACTCTCACTATGGTTCTCGAGTCGCCGTCCCGTCCGTTCACATCGTCCTATGGGTGCTCGCCTGTTTATATAAACAGCTGGACCCGGCTATTTTTCGCCTGTTCCATAAATGTCGCCACACCGACGTAATTCAGGCCCGGATAATCGATGAATTCCTCTCTTTTGAAACCCATAAGCCCCATTGACATCTCACAGATGTAGATCTTGACCCCCAGTTCTGCAGCCATCTCTACCATCTGATCCAGAGAGGCGACGTTTTTCTTTTTCATGAGGGACTTCATCATGGCAGTCCCCATTCCCGCCATGTTCATGTTTGAAAGTTTGACGGCATTTCTACCCCTGGGAAGCATGAAACCAAACATCTTTCCCATGAGGTCCTTTCCGCCGACCCTCTTGCCCGGATCTCTCATGACCGGCGTGCCCCAGAAGGTGAAGAACATGACCACTTCCATGCCCATTGCGGCCGCTCCAGTCGCAATGATAAAGGCGGCAAGCACCTTATCCAAATCGCCACTAAAAACAACCATCGAGATCTTGTTTTCTGGCGTCTCCTTGGACAGTGCTTCCATCTGGCTCTTGAGTTCTGCGATCTGCTTTTGGATATCCCCGTTTGTGGGAACCTTTTCACTCTGTCCTCGAGCGGTCTCTTTCTTTGCAGCACTCTCTTCCATTTTAATCCTCCCCCACGTTTATTCTGTTAATATTATTAACAATTAGTGATCCAAAAAAGATGCTTTTTTTCACAATCTAAGACGCACACGATTTAACCATGTCTTATTATACCAATTGTTCTTTAAGGGCTTCCATAGCCGACCTGAGAACTTCAAGGTAGGAAAGAACGTTTTTCCTCTCATCCACACCCATATGGAGCAAGATTTCCCGGTGAATCTCCTTGCGAAAAGCGTCGATCTCGTCCGACTTCTTGTGCCCTGCCGGTGTCAGGCTAATCAGCCTGATCCGTCCGTCTTTAGGATCGTCGATCTGTGCCACGAGTCCCTTTTCTACGAGTCCATTGACAATTTTGGTGACACGGCTTTTGGCAACTTCTAGTTTTTGGGCGATGCCCTTGACAGTCAAATATCGCTCGCCTCCAAAAAGCATCAAGCACTTCAGTTCAGCGGCAGGAATATCGAATTTTTGAGATATGTAAGACTTCCTATCTTCACAGCAGTGGAGCATTTGCTCGATCAGATCCTGGAGCCGCTGAGTTTGGTAGTTGAGGAGGTCTTCATTGATTATCGGGCCAAAATCGTTCATACTATTAATATTATATTCCCAATAATTAAACCTGTCAAATCTTTTTTTGGAATATCTTTCTTCATATATTTTTTACTAATATATATCAATAACTTATATTCCAAAAAAAAGGAGCTCATAGACAAAAGTGAATAACGACGTTAACATTCATACTCTTCTTCGACGTTGGTGCTGCGGAGGAAATCAGCGGATCTGGCCCTGCCGACTTTAATTGGGACCTGTTCTTCCACTTGACTGGAATCACGGGTTATGTGAAAAAATCTACGACACGGGTTTTGGAATCTTTAGTTGGGCGGATAGGATGGGGCGGGTGAATCTGGCCGCGTTCGTGGTGGTGAGGAGATGAAGGCTAAACTGAGAGAAGTTCCTGAAGAGATAGGGGTCTACCTGTTTTATGACAGAAATGGGCAGGTGATCTACGTCGGCAAGGCGGTCAATCTCCGGAGAAGAATTTCTCAGTACTTCAATTGCTCTAGAAAAAGGATGGAATACCGCATTCAGCAAATGAGTCTTTCCATTTCTGATATTGACTGGATCGTCCAAGAATCCGAGCTCCATGCCCTCCTCCTAGAAGATCGACTGATCAAGGCACACTGGCCGATGTATAACGCCAGGCAGAAGAAGTTCCTGAGAAATAGATACCTAACATTCACCGATGAAGACTACCCGAGACTGAGAATCTTGAACCCAGCGGACAAAGAGAAAAGCCAAAAACCCTTTGGGCCATTTCCTGATGACTTCTTTGTCTTGGATCTTTTGGAAATGGTCTACACCTTCTTTCCGATTCGGAATTGTGACGACGCCGTGCCTTCGGCACGGTGCCAGAATCATAAACTCATGAATTGTTCGGCCCCCTGCAGAGAAGAGATATCGAAGACCGAATACCAGAGAATCGTGGAGCAGGTTAAATCATTCTTGAAGGGGAACACCCATGAGGCTATTCGGCGTTTGGAGGATCAGATCGAGGATTCTGTGAAGGGCCTCCAGTTTGAACGGGCTGGAGAGCTTCGTGATCAAATGATATTTTGTAAAAATTTTATGGAGAGACAGCAGTTCTATGATCAATTCAGAGAGAAGGGACTGATCATACGGGAATGGGGATCCACCCAAAGAATGTACCTGTTTCATAGAGGAAATCTCGCTCAGAGCATAAAAGGGCATCTACCGATGGGTGAGTTTCTCAGAATCGGTGATCACGGGAAGAATCCAATCGGTGAGGGTGAAAGAGAATCTGACTCGATCTTCCTCGACAAAGCCAACGTCGTCTATTCCTGGCTCAAAAACAAAAAAACAAAAAAAACCTACAAATTCATCTGATTCACCACAGAGACAGAGAGGACACAGAGACAAAAACCTTTTTGCTTGTCGGGAGATACCGACAAACAAAAAACGTCAGTCCTTACGCGCTCGGCTAGATTTTCAATTGGGTGAAGGAAGTAGGAGGTGTACGTATTTGGCCCCCGTAGGGAAACTGGAATATTTCCGATGCCGAGAGGCGCCGGCATCGGAAATCGGCATTTCTCAGTGTGCTCCGTGCCTCCGTGGTTCAGCAGCAAAACTCTGGGCGAGGTGGATGTTCATTGTCGGCGGGGCAAGGGATCTGAGAGTTTCTGCGTGCAGGATAGGCAGGAGTTCATTTGAAATTGCTCCCTGAACTCTCACTTGGACAACACCGTCCGGGTGGAGTCCAGCGATGATCCTCCTCAGTTTCGATTTGAGTGCCGTTTTGTCAAGGCCGTCCACGTCGAGCTCGATGGCATACATGGGACGGGTTGGAAGTTTAAAAAAGGCATGAGAAACGAGAGACCCACCGAGCTCCTCGGACGGGGCTAGATCGACAATAAAATATCCCTTCTTTTCATTCCTCTCAGCAAAAGATGTCCTTTCAGTCGACCCCGGGTATAGCACAAGTGAGGCCAAGGGTTTTCCTGCCAGATCCTGAGATAGTACCTGGGCGCGATGGATGTGGCCTGAAAGAACCGCCGTAAATCCTCCCGGAACCTCATTTCCCTTGATGACGTCCGAGGCGTATTTGAAGGTGTAATCTTTGGGTCCGACTTGTGCTCCTTCAACGATCTGGTGCATGCAGAGGAGAGCTATATCACTTCTTGTCTCACGAAAGCCGGTTTGACCTACCAGCGTTCTGAAGTTGTCTCTCACGTTATACCGGCAGAAGGGAAAACCACTCAGAGAAATAGTGACACCTTTTAGATTCAAGGTGACGGTTCTCGGCTCGTGGAAGATATAGATGTGTGGATGACTGACAAACAGAGAATCAGGGATTTTTGATCGCTCATGATTTCCAGGGACGATAAATACAGGAATCCCTTTTCCGGCTAGTTTAAGCAGAGGCTTAAACGCCTCTGTCACATGAATGGCAGGAATTCTGCTTCGATAGAAAACATCACCCCCGTGCACAACAAAGTCGACGTCACCCTTGAACGCTGGTTCCAGGGCTCTGTTGAAGTTATCGAAAAAATCACCCCCTCTCCTCCGCCGGTTGACCCTTGGATGGAGAGGCAAATCGAGGCCGAGATGCGTATCGGCCAGGAATAGGATTCTTACCACTGGATCTGTCATTTTTCAGTCTTATGGCGAACCAAAACCTTCCTTTTGGTGCGAGGAATTCTAGCCAGGCGAGTCCTGTGTGTCAAGGTCGATTCTTCCACGTTCCGGCAGCCAAAAGATCTCTAAAAAGGATGCCTCACCAGGAGGGCTGAACGTCAATTTGAGCACAGTCGTTTATATGGTCAAAAGAACGGATAAACGCCTTACTTTCTCCGGAATCAAGAATCTCAGGTTCGAATTCCACCTCGCCCACGTACAGAATCAAGTACAAGGGTTTCCCCTGGAATTTTGTTAGATCAATTTCCGCTGGATTATCCCTAAGTCAAATTGAAGGATTGAACCCAGGCTCTCATATTATTGAAGTAGTTGAAGGCTGAAAGGAAATACCAGGGGTACATATTTGACAGAAACATCGGATTTCCTAAGAATGGGAGGATTACATCTCTTTTGAAAACCTATGATCGTATGAGCGACTGTCTTTTGAAATTAGGTGGGCCATCTTGAATCCCAATATGGCACGAACGTCTCTCTTTTTCATGATGTGATACCATGACCTCGATACTATATTCGCAATGGCCTGGACACATTTCTATTTGCACCGAAAAAGGCTACAAGAGTCAAGAGCAGACTTGACCCCTTTTCTGGATTATTTCAACCAGGCGGTGGAGATCCACATGGAGATCGCGCAAATCGTGCGAATTGTGAAAAAAATCGTACGAATCGCTATCAGAAATCCACTTTGGAAATGGATGGACCGGAACGTATTGGCACAGAATATGCATGAGCGAGAACATCACATTCCTCACCGCCGCTCCTCAGAACCAACTTATGCACACTACGTTGCCAGGCCTCAAAAGACATATCAAGATCCTAAAAAAGTCAACCCCCATTATCCTCCTTTTCATGATTTCCCTGTCTGATATTGCTTATTCCCAAACCATTTATCAATGGGTGGATAAGCAAGGCAACAAGCATTTCACAAGTGACTACAATAGCATCCCTCCAGAATATAGAGACCAGTCCCGAAAACCAGAAGGCATTGGGGAGATAGATACCCCCATCGAAATTCCACCGGGAAAAAAAGCCGTTGATTCGCCTGATATCCCGACTATTGGAGCAGGAACCAAAGTCCAACCCGCTCCAACCCTGGTTCAGGGTGAGAAAAAACCACCCGAGATACAAAAAAGAACTCCCCCCAAACTCGAATTCGAAGGCAGCTTCTGGATCACGGATCTAACCGCCGAGGCTAAAGTAACGAATTCTATCATCGGAACAGATATTGATTTGAAGGCAGACCTAGGGATAGAGGATGAGAATCTACTAGATCTCCGGGTTGTTTGGCACACGGGACCCAGAACTGAGCTCAGGCTCGCTTATACCAGAGCAGAGTACAGCGGTGACGAGAACATTGCGCGAACATTGGAGTTTGGAGGAGAGACTTTTACTGCAGGAGCCCGCGTCATTACAGACGTCGATATAGAATACATTAGGTTTGGATGGACCTGGCAGTTTGTCGATATCGCAAATGGCACGGTGAAATTCGGACCACTTCTAGAGGCGAAGGGGTTTCTACTGGATATGTCCCTGGAAGCGCCAAGTCTTATCCCTCCGGTCGAAGAGTCAGAGAAGTTTGCGGGCGCACTCCCCACAGTCGGTGCGGTCCTTGATATCAACCCCCATAAGGTCGTAAATGTATTTGCAGAGATATCCGGGATATATGCGGGCAAATATGGGCATTTTTTTGATGGGGAGGCAGGTGTGAAGATAATTCCGATAAAGTATCTCACGGTGGTGGGTGGTTGGAGGCTTTTGGATCTTAAGATAGAAGATGACCCTGATTTTGCAGAGCTAAGGCTTTCAGGCCCCTTTGTGGGAGCAACGTTAAGGTTTTAGGCAGAAAACGAGAAAAAGGGGTCAAGCGTGGTTTTGACTCTTAATCAGTGAAACAAGCAGTCTGCCAATCCTTTTTCTCAGTTTTCGATCGTTTGGAATCAGTGCCTTTGTCCTTTCAATGGTACGACTCACCGAGCTGTACTTGCCCATCTCGAATTGCTCACCGATCCGCTTAAGGCTGTCCTTTCTCAGCTGCTGCGACGATAGATCGCCACATTCCTCCTCATCCCGCCTGCCTCGGTTCATGATGTGATACCAGGCACCTCGGTAGTCCATTCGTAATGGCCTGGGCACATTTCTCTTTGCAGCGAAAAAGCCTACAAGCGTCAAAAACAGACTTGACCCCTTTCTTGATTTGGTTCCAAAAAATCCAGACTTTTGCTTTATTGTGAGATACTGCCCCAAGAATTGGACCCAATATCAATTCCATAGATTCCCTCCCTGGGGTTTTAATAGTCTTTACCCCTCTCTACTTTTTTATCTGAAGTCATATGGCCGAATTCACCGTTACGGTTTATCGCGTACGTTGGGTGGATTAGACGCCACTGCCGTTTATGCTGCGAAACACTTACCAGTAGCAGATGCCAGTGCTTAATATATAAGATCCGATCCCACCTTTTTTATATGCGATGTCGAAAGCCTTGAAGGAAAACGGAAGAATAATTCAACAAAATATTACACTAATGAAACGATACGCCTTAGAAGAAAGTTTTGAATTTCGCGAAAAGCCATCATATGATCACTCCTCATAAACATCAGAGAAGAGTTTCAGCGTCCCTCCCAAGCGCGTTCTCATGAATGCTGGCGAATGGGCGGCATTGCCGTTACTTGGTTCAGTGTTTGATGCCGCTGGGACGATACCCCCCTGAACCGATAACGCTTTTGGTGCAAGTGCAGTGAGGAAATTCTGGATACAGATCATCACGTCACCGCCGATCATACTTATTGGATCATTTTCACCAATTTCGATTAGGAAGTGTAAACTGATGTCGGCAAAAGTGTCTATAAGTTCCATTGGGTTGTTGGCGGCGATATAATCTTCATCCAGGTGTACGTTGGCCTCCAATTCCTGCAGGGTGGCGCCAAATAGCATGGGTGCCGACCCAAATACGTCTATAAATTCAGGAATGAGGAGATTTTTTGCTTGAATGTCATTACTCGTGATGCAAGGTGATGCGCTAATCGCTGCCACGCCAATATATTTGTCTGGATGGCGTAGGGCCAGTTTGAGACTTCCAAAACCACCCATGGATATACCCATAAGAAATCGCCTTTTCTCCTCTGCTGCCAATTTATCCATTCCGATATCAGTAGTTTCTACGTAATCAATGAATTCTTGCATAAGATATTTTTCATACCAACCGGTAACATGCAGATCAAAACGTCCCGCTGGATTCACAGACGAAGGTGTCGGAAAGCTAGGCTCCGTCCCAAGATTATCTGGGTTTCGGCCGCCAGGTGGTCCTCGTCGGTCCGTATACCAACTATTATCCCCATCCGGCATGACAATGACCATGTCGTCCATATCAGAGACCCACGAGTCGGGATTCGTCGGCAGATAATAAACGATCGAGTCGACTACTCCATTAACGTTACCCAACTCTGTCGGTCCAGCGACCGCATTTAGCTGGCTTGCCAGTGTTGCACGAAATTCATCGACCGTATTGCTCTCCATCAAGCTATAGGCGATATATGGTAAATAAAATCCCGGGCCCGTAATGCTGAGAACCCAAGCATGTTCATTGGTTTCTCCAAGATTTGTCAGGCCAAGTTCCTCCAGGACATCTCCAACACTAGCACTGATTGGATTGCGGGAAAAGTTATATCCGTGAAGCGCATATATGACTGGGAACTTTTTACCTTCCTCATGAAAACTGGGTGGATACATGATCCAGTACCCTTGTCTAATGCCAAGGATTGTACTTTGAAACTGTTTATATTGAATGTAGTCGGGAAGAGGAATAAACTCGGTTTTGCTTTCGTCCCTATTGAACAGTCCGCGAGATACTTTAATCTTTGACCTTACTACTCCCCCAGGCACCCTAACGCGGAGTATGTTTTCAGATGCCCCCAGAACTTCGGCTTCTAGCTCACCAAAGGTGACTTTATTCCCGGCTGTATCATTTGAGAAGCCACTTCCAATGATTTCAATCTCAGAGCCCTCTTGGCCACCTTGCGGTACGAAAGTCTTGATGCTCACGCAGCCCACGAAGGTGATGCTGAGAAATATCAGGAAAGGAACTAAAAGAGAGGTTTTGAAGATGCCAACTTTGTGATACCTCATACCTATCCTCCTCGTTTGTGGATCAGGAATACAAGGGCCACTTATGTTGGAAATAAAATCAGATAGCAATACGTTACTATCGGGCTTAGATTCGGTCGATCCAAAACTCCTGACCCCCAATTGTTAGCGTTTGTAACGACCCCGTGAGGGTAGCCAGACCTCGCTTGTCACCGTCAGCAAGCGAAGGGGTCAAGTCTTCGTTTGACTCTTAGCTACTTGCACCCGAAGCGGATCATCAAAAACCCAGGAGCTATCGTCGCATCGTTACTTCACCCCTCAATAGTATTAACTTCCTCCAAAAGCTTTCAAACGGTATTGCTAGATATTTACACCCAGAAAAAGCCGAATTACCCATTCCCTTCGGCAACCCGGCTCTCTGTTATGATACCCTAATCCGAAAGCCCAAGGTCTAATCTCCCCAACAAACGCGTCGCTTTTCATAACACCCTAACGGATGGTTTGACTTTGTCGAGGCCTAAAATACAAAAGCCTCAGAAGAGGTTTAGCAACCCCTCAGAGGCTTCATTAGGACACCTTCTGGATTCTATTTCTCATAATTCACCCCAGAAGGTTAAGGTCGGATTATCGATTAATTTGCCATAGAGTTTGTGTGGATCCTGATACCGAGGATCGGAAACTCAATTGCATTATGTTAAATGCAGTGAAATAGATACTGCTTAGTGGTAGGCCTTGTCAAGTTTTCCTTGAGGACTTTTGCCTCGTCTGGACCGAACTCGAAGAACCTCCTGCAGATTAGATCAGGGCAAGATACTTTCCGTACTTCCCGAGAAAGCCCGTCACTTTTCGAGTGAGGTTAACAGCCTGCCCAGCCATCTCAATAGAATTGTCGAATATCTCCTGGAGCCTTTTTTGTTTGGCGACGTCCTTTTCTGCTTGTTTCAAGAGATCTTCAAAATCAGCGGGAAGTTCAGGGAAATCATAGCCATTAGCCATGAAATGTTCTGCGATATCATCGGCAAGGTCGGCCAGCTCATCCTCCATATCGGCCTTCTTGTCGGGGTCTGGTTCCATTTGGATGGCAAGCTCGGCAGCCTCCTTGAGCTTTTCCCAGTTATCCTTTGAGTACGTGTTGATGTCCATGTATTCCCTCCTACTAGGGTTCAGATGCCTACTCTTCCTCACCAAATTCCTTCCTGGCAGCGTCCACAAGATCCTTTGCTAACTTGAACTGTTCCCTGAGATCGTCAACGGTCTCACGAAGGTAATCACGCAGGTCTGCAAAGTCCCTGTACGGCAGAAAAGCGGACCTTCCTGGACCCCCAAAGGCCCGGCGCCTTGCCCCGAGGTAGGCATGGATTGCCTGCTGATTCCTCGTAATCCCTTCAAGGGTCGTGTCCAACGCCTTAAAGGTATCCAAGATGGCATTTGCCCTCAGCTCGCCAGCCTCCTTTTCATTTTCCGTCTTAGCCCGAACAGCGGCGTTGGCTTCGGCGAGTTTCTCGATTGCCCCTTCGACCGATCCTGTGGGTGGATCTGGGACCGCCACGGACCTATAAATGGCCTGCCGATCGGCGGCCGCCTGACGACGCATTATGGCAGCCCGGCGTCTCGTTGTACTGGTGATCAGGGCATCCGATGTAACACGGAAAGTGTCCTGGGCTTGGACAAGAGCCGGACGAAGTTCTTTGTAGAACCGCGTCTCCTCCTCGGAAACCTTCAAAAGATCCCGAGAAGCCAGGGGCGCACACCCTGAAGTTATTAGCAAAAGCCCGATGACCCTCCATTTCTCTCGAGATTTCATTGGCCTCCTCCCAGCTCGCTACGCAACTCAGTCCAGGTTTTTTGCGCTTCTGCAACCGCTTCTCGAGCGTTTTTCATGACCTCTTTTGCCTCGTTCACCTGCTCCTCGGTGAGTCGGAACTCAATCTGAAGGAACTCATCAACGAGGGTATGGGCTTCACGAGTGAGGGCGACAGACCTCGTGAGCCGGGCGAAGCTCTTCTCGGCTTCATTACGGCCCCTCACCAGCCCCAGATACCGTTTTAAGTGCTTGTCGTCGCACTGCTCGTCCGGCTCGCGAAGGAATTCTTTCTTGAGCATTTCCCACTTTTGGCAATACTTATCGTCAAAAAAGATGTCGGGCAACTCGGCCAGATAGTTGGCGGCTCCGTCAAGAATCTCTTTGACCCTCTCCATCCGCCGTGTTTCGGATGTTCCCGGGTCGATTTTCCGGATTTCTTGGGCGGCTCGTCGAGACACCCGGGACTGCTCGAGGTCCATCTGACTTTCGAGTAGTATCTGTCGACGCGCTTCGATCTCTTCGTCGTAGAATTCCAGCACTTTTGTTTGGAGCTCCCCAAAAGTCCTTTGAAACTCTCCGAGGAGTTGGCTCTGCTGGTGGGACGCCTCCTTCATCACCTGAGGCGTAGCGCACCCAGCAACCCAGAGAAAACCCAGTCCAATGATTGCCATTCCCTTCATATCGATCCTCACTTTTTCTTTGGAATCTGGTATCCGATGTAAGTCCCTGAACTAATTCCCATCAACCCCAGCAGGGTTGTCGGAATGGTGATAAACTGCTGATCTTTATAGCAGAACCAGGTAAATACAACGCCAATCAGAAGGGTCCAAATCAACATCTGAAGCTTGTGCAGACTGGTGTTGTTTTGATCGTCTAGGATTAGGTCGACCCATTTCCAGGGTTTTGTTCGGTCGGCAGGGGTTGTCAAAGAACTCAGTTCGGCCTGCAGAGAGGAAATCTCTCCATTTAGCTTTGTTCGCTTATCCTTAGGGATGTTTCCCTTGCCGAGTTCGGTCTCTTTCTGTTCAATGAGTGGTTCCAACTCGCTGATTCTCTTCTCAGCCCTGTTCTTTGCAATAGATTTTGCGCCGAGAAAGGTTGTACTCGCTATCCCCATTAGCCAGAGAATGGAGGCGTCTGGCTCGAATATCTCCCCTTTAAGTAGGACGAGGTAAAGGTACCCACTAAGAACGATCCATGTCCAAACTGTCATTTGAAACTTTGCCAAACTTAGTTTTCCATCGTGTCCTATGAAGGGGTTATATCTGCGGCTAGAAAAGGAGATGATGGATAGCAGGGCTCCTACGCCAATAAAAACGAGCAAGAAGATTCTGGGAGAGAGATAGGTAAACTTGAACTTTACTCGATTCGATTGAAAATTCGAGTCCTTTGTCGAGAGGCTGAGGTAATAGGATTTTGTCGCATAGGTTCGGCCCCAGGCGAGTTCGTGTAGATAGTCTATTTCTTGTAGATCTCTTGTAGACCTGCCGGGTTTATTGCCTATCCGGAAGGTCAACTGATCCGTACCGGTTGGGATCAGTTTGTCCTTTACCGGATGGCCGTCGATATTGAGATTCAGGTTGGATATGTCGAGATCATCCGGTTTTTCGATCCTGATGGTCACATCCTTACCCAAGGAACCGCTGTCGGGCAAGATTTCGAGGATTTGGAGTGACGATGATGCCAAGACATCTCCACAGGCCAGGAACATGACGACAATGCCGAGGATGGCAATTGATGGAGTCCGACGCATTTCTCACCCCCTTTGAAATTGGGCCTCGTCCACTGTCTTTGACCTCATCAGCCTCGTGACAATGGAACAGAAAAGCCCCCGACGAGACTGATGGATCCCGCGGAGGCTTCATAAGGGTAACTTTTGGAACCCCCTCTGCATGACTCACTCCCGTAAACCGAGATTCTGGCCTTCAGGCAGCTGCCACGATTACGTTCTTAGAGAGTCGACTGGGAGGGTCATTGATGACGGTTAAAGTCGTGGCAAGTGCGATCAAATGATAACCGAATCGTGGTAAGGATTGTCAAGGGATTTCTTCGGTCTCGCAGATTTTTCGTCGCCTATGCGTTCCTGGGGTCCAGCTTTTCCCTTGGAATCCTGAGAAGTTCGGATGCCCTCGTCATAGCCTCCTTGGGGAAGTCCATGGCCAGCAGTTGCTGGTAGTTCTTTTCAACGGGATTCTCGATTTTCAATATCCGAAGAAACTCTTCCACGTTAATCGTTTCAACAAAATGAGGTGGCATGTCATCGATCGGAACAGGATAGTCACTCCCAAAAACCATTCGCTGATGAGGGATCTTCTCCAGGACATCATCAATGATGGACGCCCTGAATTGGGTACACATGGCAGAAATATCTGCGTATAATTTCCAGCCCCTTCGATCAGCCTCCTCTAGCATCTCGCTCAGTTCTTTCAAATAGCTGCTCTCCCATGGAAAGAAAGACGAGGCACAATGGGCTGCAATGACTGTGACACCCACATCGAGAGCAAGCCTTAACCTTCGCGGATCACCTAATTTCTGATACTCCTTTTTGAGAACCGGAACGGCGTGTTCCGGCCCAGTATGACATAAAAGTGGAAGATCCTGATCGGCGAGTTTTTCGTAAAACCATTTGTGTTTTTTATTGGACGGGTCGATTATCTGGGAATTAGGAATCCACTTTATGAGGACAGCTCCATTCTCAACCGATTTGTCGATCTCTTCTGTTCCATTGCCTTTTCCTCTATTGGGGTGGACCGAGGCCCCGAAGAGCACTTTCTGGGTGTTCTTTGCAATATCCATCACATATTGGTTCGGGGTTATCATGTGGCTCTTCCTTTTATCAACGTCACCGTTCTCTTTATAAACCGCGTCGAGTGCTAGAAATACACCAAAGTCAATACTTGGAGCGTTGTTGAGCCGACTGATGATGGTATTGCGGATGGCCCGGTCATGATCCTCAAGGAGGTCCCGCAAAGGAATTCCAGATCGCACCACCATGTATAAATAGGCCGGGCTGGAGACAAACCTTCTGGACATTTTACAGGGGGTGCTGTTACCCCTTCCCCCGACATGCATGTGAAGGTCGATAACCTTTTTGTCCATTTTTCTTCCCTTCCCGTTCTCGTTAAGAGCCACCATCCTGATCTCATTTTACGATGAGTCGCCCATCTCAGGAAAGTGCACCTCCTTGGTCGTTATGTGGTCATTCGAGATCAGAGTGGTTTGGGACCCTATGGACAAACAGCAAATAACCGGATTCCTTTATCCCATGATGCCACGAGATTAGCCTGAAACTCTGTTATCACTAATGGATGTTTGCGGAGGCAAGGAGTTGGACCTGCCGGGGCCGTTCCGACATCCCTTTTCTCGGCTTTTGTTTGATGAAAACGGCCTTCCATAAAAGCACTCGTTCCTCTCGCCCGCTCTGCCCTGCAGGAATCTGCGGGGTATCGCTCGAGCTCTCAGAGTCCGCAGAGTGAGAAAACGGATGGACCAGGCGTTTGGCCTAATTTTTTGAGGGGAAAAGTTAGGCCAAGTAATCTCCTCTGGATTGGCCTCTCACCAATCCAGAGGACGTTCCCTCTGAGTTTCCGTGTGCTCTGTGAGAGGTTGTGGAGACGTCCAATTTGCTGCGATTATCTTGTTGAGAAACTCCTAGATCGGGTACAGCGCTTTCTTTCCCCCTTTCTGGCGGAAATCTCTGAAGATGACTTCGGCACAAGTGGTCTAAAGAAATCGCACAACAGCCCGTCCCTAGGTGGCCCGCCAAGAGTGCAGAAGCAAAGGGATGAGAGAGTTCACGCCGCAAATCCGAGTTTTCTATGAACCCGTAACCATAGGGGAACGATACATTAGAAAATGGGGTAGCTCAGCCAAGACCAGAGAATTGAGCAATTACCAATCCACAGGTAATTCGATCCTCCTCGGACTTTCTATCTCACTAGCTTTTGCCACCACCGTATTCCGGCATATCGCCTGTAAAGCTTATTACTCAACTCTGCATCTGCGGCACCCTCTCGTACCCTCTCAAAAAAGAGGCTTCGCAAGGGATCGGTAATGACTCTGAGAACTCGACGGATCGTGCTTTCTTCCCGGTATTCAAAGTAGGGGTCCATGTTGGAAAAAACGGAGTAGAAAAAGTTGCCAAAATAGTACTCCATATCAAGCCCAAAGGCGAATTTAGAGACGATGTCAGGGACATTTACCCAGTCAGGATATAAGGTGCGGTCCCCTAACATATGGATTTCTGGTTTTCCAAAGACATCCACGGCTTCCCTCATGTATCCGCTCACCATGGGATCCAGCCCCATCTTCGCTGCACCAATCCAGGCCACGGCGACGATATCGTCACCTCCAATTATGGTGTCTGTGTAATTGGGATCCTTATCGGCAAAGATACCAAAGGGTCCATCGGCGCTGATATGTGCATCTACGAACCCGAAATGGACGGGAAAGTGCCTTAGAAACTCTATGGTGGTAGAAGTTATGTCGCGTTCACAGTGGTATTCCTTGAATTTGTTCTCTTCTGGCAGTGCTCCATAAATATTCTTGATCGTTAAGGTGTAGTAGGAGTAGGAGTGGGTTTTGTTCTTGGCGAAGGATATTCTGAAATCGGCGTTCTTCCACTCGGAATTGACAGCGTGTTTCCCCAGCTTACCTTCAAATTGATATTCTTCTTTGCCTAGAGAAAGATCAATGATTCGATAGGTCCCTTCGCCAGGACAGATCCCGTCCAATCCAATGTAATTCGCTACGGTGCTCACCTCTCTGTTGGTAAAGAACGTCCCGTAAGTGCTTCTGGCTTCCGCAACGGCGATGTTACGGTATCCCTTTGTCCAAATGAGACTTACCAGATGCTCAATAAGTTCGGGATCAACAAAAGTCGTGCGATCTTTCAGAGAATACATGAACATGAAATTCGGTTTTATAATTATGGAAAAATCCTTCTTGCTTTTGCCTGTTTTTCCCCTCGAGGCCTCCAGCTTATCGAAGAACCGGGTCATTTCAACGACCTGTTCCAGGGCTTCATATTTATCGGGATGCTTGACTGCTGCCACCACCGCTTTTCGATCACACCCGATGCTTGCCAGATTCAGAAGGTCCATATTCTCCTCTAAGGCAAAGCACCCCTCTCTACCGCCGTCTTTTAACGCAACAATTCGCCGTTGAAAAACCGCCGTGGGATAATGGTCATTGTTGATCTCCAAAAGGACTTTCTCTGGCGGGGGAAATTTATCTCCTTCAGCTCTCGAGAGTAGACGGGGCTTGTTCTTTTTTATTTCAAAGTCCAGCCACGCAAAATGGTCGATGATCTTTCCCAATTGTCCTTCAATTTTGTCGATTAAAAAGTCTTTTCTGTGCTCTCTAAGGGTATCGGCGCGGATATGGAGTCTTACGACGTCCGCGGCAGGATCAACGGCGCAGAAGTAGTTGTAGTAAAGGGTGGGCCACCTCACATTCTTGAAGGAAGAGATCTCGGCCTCACCCAGAATTTCATTCTCAGGTACCGTGAAATGGGACGTCTCGGATTCTTTTATCAAGGTGATATGTCCATCCTCAATTGTAACCCGGTGCGGCGTTATGTGGATTCCCAGGGTATCGAGATGGGGCAGCCATTCACGGATATCCTCCATGAATGATCTGATGACGTGCTTTTGGAAGTCTGATCTCAGGGGAAAGGGAATGTGCTGAGTCGGAAATGGTTTCGCCGTGAACCGCAGATCTATTTTGATTTCAAGTTTTTCGAGGTGGTCAGGTAGCGAGGATCCTGTCATGTGGCTGACAGAAGCACCATACCCATCTTTGATTTCGTATATTTCTCCTTCGTAATGATATGAGCCCTTTTCTACGTCAAGGTACAGATCCTCGATCCTGTGATTGGATAGGGCAAAGGGTCTATATTGTCCATCCTCTTTTTCTATTAAGAGGGCGATGTCCCAAAAGGTGGTTTTGTCTCCCCAGGGGAAGTCCTTGTCGTGGATTCCGGAAAAAAAGAAAAAACGTTTCTTTTTGCCTCCCCCCTCCTGGGATAGGCGGCCTGATAAGACGAGGTTCTCATAATCGGTATAGTAGAATGGGCTGATATCATGAAGATAGGTGTCACGAAGCTCGCCATAGACAAAAGAGAAAAACCTGAGCTTGACCCTTATTTTTTCAATAATGTTTTTGCAATGCGTCGGCTCGAGAGAGGCCATCATGGAAGGGAGATCGGTCAAGCGATATTTGAGGATACCTGAACCGAAGAGATTCATTTCGTCATCGGTAACCCGGTAGATTCGGGTAAAGAGGGTGGTCATGTCTTCGAGGGGGTCGATCTTTCCCTTATCATGGTAAATGACTTTATAGCCGTGCAAATAGTATTCCGCCTTATCCTGCCCGGTAAAAGAGAAACTGTAACTCATTCTTCTGTGTCCGGTAACGTGAGAGGGCTGAAAGAGATTGAATTCGCCCCGTTGGATCTCGAGATCCTTTCCCACTCCTGAGCAGGACACCCGTCCTGTGAGTTTTGCTTTGCGTCCAGAAATCTTGATAAAATCCTCCATGTTTTCAATATCTATCGTTGCCCAAAACTGAAGTCGGCGATTCGAGTTTTTGCCCTGTTCAAACCCCTTATGGAAATCATCCACCCCTTCAGCAAAATGACCCAACATTGTCTCTTTGAACCTAAGACCTGGCGTTTTTGGCATCGCGACCTTCCTCCCTACTGACGTCTCTTGATCCTAAGACTGTGAAAAGGAGTCTTTATCAGCGTTTATTCATGATACCGAAATGGGATAACGGATCCTTGGAAAAAGGATGGGACAAAATCAAAAAACCAATTAATCGTCTTAGTTGTTCGATTCCCACTATTCGGCCGTTCCGATTTGACTGCAATCACTGGGGTCTTCGGTAGAGCCGCTGACCCCACGAGATTCAGTGCCCGGTGCCATCGTTTTTGAAAATCGCCATTTCGTGCCCATCAAGGGGCACCCTGACGACATGGCGGGCGCCTCTTTGGTTCACGACAACGTGCTTGTCAGGTTTGAGGAGATTGATCAGCTTTTGTTTGGGACTATTCAGATTGACATCTACGGTCACGAAATCGTTCCTGGGTATGCTGTCGAGATTCATGGCAACAAGGATCTCAGTCGTGTCGAGTATCCTTGAATAGGCCAGCGTAGTTTTCCCATTCAGAGGATGTCCGAAATCGATCCCGTTCCCTGAGATCTCACGAAAGTACTGTCTGCCATAACGCAGGGCCGGTTCCACCTTCCTGATCGCCGCTATTCTGGCGATGCCTTGATAGGTTGGGTGGTTCTGATTGAAAAAGTGAAATCCCTGGCTATCAAAGGCGCCCCATGTGCCACCAAACATACATTCTCTGACGTAACTATCATCTTTCCCCCCGCCATCAAACCCCTGCTCGGTGCCATAGTAGATACACGGTAAGCCCTGACTGGTCAGCAGATACCCGATTGCCAGGACCGCCTGTCTGGGGAAAGGATTCTGATGGAGAAACCGCCTATAGGTTCTGGACATCTGATCGTGGTTGTCAACAAATGTGACAAAGTAACGGCCGGCCTCTCCGTGATCGGCATACTGCATCTTAAAGCGTTCGTATCGTTCCCGCAAATGGAACGGATTGAGAAAGCCTTTTATGACTTCTTCCAAAACGAAATAGAGAGGAAAATCCAAAGCTGCATTCAATGAGGGAAACCGTTCAGTCGTGCCCTGGATGCGGCTGTTACGACCAATATACTGCCGTATAGTCGAATCATCCCCCACAATCTCACCAAAGATAAGGAAATTGTGTTTGCCAATCCGCTTCGCATATTCGCGAACTGCGTTACAGAAAATAGCAGTTGCACTCGATTCCATGTGCTTGACTGCATCCACCCGAAACCCATCCACATCCGTAATGGCTATCCAGTATTTATAGACTTTGATTAGGGTGTCCAACACCTTAGGCTGGGAAATATCTAACTCTTTAAGACTCAGAAAATCACCATTGATGGCCTGGTCAGGGTCGCTCCAATCAATAATCTCCCCCCTTCTCTTGTATCGTTCGGGGAACTGCAGTTCTTCTGGCCAGACCGCATCATCCTCTTGAAGTCCTTGTTCAGGATTGACCTCTCGCCAGAAACCGAACTCAAAAGGGCCCGAAGCTTCTTTCCAATAATAGTATGAATGGTCGTCCGGATACGCCCAGTTGTCCCCCGTATGGTTGATGATGATGTCTAGGATGACATAGATACCTCTTGCGTGAGCCTCCCTCACCAGCTTTTGCAAGTCCTCTTTGGTGCCGAATCGGTGGTCCACCTCCAAGAAATTCTGAATCCCATATCCGTGATAGCTATCGTTCTTCTCCTGGCGGTTCTTGAGAACAGGACTTAGCCATATGCAGTTCGCGCCAAGGCCCTTGATGTAATCCAGGCGCCGCAGAATGCCGCTGAGATTTCCGCCCTGAAATGCTTTGCCCTGCTCCGGATCTCGCGGTTGTGTCACTGCGTCAGGGTGATAGGGCGAAAGGTCCTCTTGATTGTTGTCAAATCGATCTACCAACAGGAAATAGATGAACGTATCTCGCCAGTCATTCGGAGAGGGAAAGACTTCCCCGCGAGGAGTGAAGTCCAGTTCCCTCACCGATTTGATTCTCTTTACCATATTCTATGCCTCCACGTCCTATTTTTGCCAAAAGGATAATGGCATGGTCCGGCAGTGCATGTACTGGACAGATTCTCACCCCCTCCGCCACCAGCAATTCCAAAAAACAATCACACAAGAATCTTTCACCCAATTCGGACATCCGCCACGGTCACCTGATTCTGTTCGACGGTTATTTCCCGTGCCCAGTCTTTGCCAGGAGAATTGTCAGACGCAAGGATATATTGAATACCGTTCATATTTTCCCATTGACTGGATACGTGTTTGTGCCCAAATAGAATAACCTGAACCCTGCAATAGATAGTTCGCATGAGCTCATAGGCATCTCTCAATTCCATAAAAGGGTTATTGTGCATAAAAGGGTGATGATGGAAACACAGGAACTTGATCATATTTGATGCCGAAGGATTTGACAGGATAGTGTCGAGTGCGGCCAGCTGTTCAGTTCCGACCTCCCCAGAGGCAAAATCAAAAGGATGTTCCGTTTCTAGGTTGGTATCCAGGGCTATTACCATGACCCGATCATTGTTTTCCTCCACCAGGTTGACGACAGGTGTGTTATCACCGCTAAATGTACCCCCCTGCTCCAGGGGGGCCGACAGCATCTCGTCAAACCGCACTGCCCTTTCTCGGCTGTAGAAGTTTCCAACAGCACCAAAGTCATGGTTTCCGGGGGTGATGAAGATGTGTCCTTTGAATTGTTCCAGGCCTTCAAGAGCACGTTTGTACTGTTCCTCATGCCCGTCGTCGGCAATATCACCTGTTACGATCACGCAGTGATTAGGATATTCCTTCTTGACGGTCTTGAGGGTCTTTGTCGTTGCCGTGTTGTCTCTCTTTTTTCGATGAAAATGGAGATCGCTTAAATGTAAGAATTTCATTTCTATCCTCCTTTTCCAGGTTTCTCTGTTCTGGCGTGGTCTTTGGATCCTATGAATCGCGTGGTTATTCCGACCGGTTTCGATTATCCGAATGGCGGTGCGGCTTTGCCCCCCCATGCCAGCGCAGATTGTGTTGCGGCTGAATCTTGCGCTGAGCTATGTCCCCCTTGTTTGGCTTTTTTTGTTGCCATCACACCGGACGGACCTGAAAAGGGTTGTTTCATGGCTGCCCATCCATGTCGCTAGGTGAAAAGCGAACAAGGTCGGCTAAACAGCCTCCGTTGAGGCATAATAGCCCCTGTGGAGGCGAGATATCGGTACTTTCGGAAAGCCTCTCTTTATGATTCTATCTAGAAGACCTGGGGTAGGCTCAGAGACTGCAATAAACCGAGATTATCTTTCCTGATCTGATTTTACACTGTAACCGAATCGACCGACTTGAACAATGTGCCCTTTATGAGTCACTACACCTCATCTGCTCTAACAACTGGTGGGAGACTTCTAGAGCTTTCTCTTTGAGTCCATCGCTGATGAGACCATTTGTCGTTATCGATTCGAGTTCCTCCTGGTCGATGATTTTTGGTGCGTCCTTTCCCTTTCGGACCACGTCTACATGAAGGTCGACATAGCGGATTCGGTCTGGGTAAAACTCGACAGGGGTGTTGACGTTCCCATACTCCCCTTTGAGAGTTCCTCCTTTTGCAAAGTACCGATGCCTCAAAAACCAGGCGTTCGCCTTTACCTCGGTGATTCCATAATCACCAGGCTCGATCGGAAAATCGAGGCCGTCGTATCGGCCCTGTTGGAAGTGTCTTTTCAAAATCAGCGTGTCCTCTTCGAGGAGGACGATCTCTCCCTCTCGAAGATTCAGGACCGTTCCATCCGGTTTGACGTGCTCTATTCTGACCACTTCGTATTTCCTCAGGGGCTGGAAAACAAGACGATCCATCAATTCACGCTCCACGTCTGCTCCCCGGTGAGGTGCTTTTTCTATGTTCCCCTCTAAAAGATCGACATAATGAGAGCTGATGATCCTTAGGCGGTGATGGTTTGTCAGCGTCGGTAAGACTCGACCTCTCAGGTGGTCGAGAACGGCCTTGGCGGCTCCCGGAAATTCGAGATCAAAAGCGACTTCCTCTTCTCTGATTGAATTCCTGTCATCATGGGCCAACTCTCTTCGAACAACCATGTCGATGAGGATTCGCCAGAGGCGATCAATCAATTCTTCCACCAGTGCACGTTTCCCAGCGACTCGGACCCCCTGTTTGTCGTCTCTGTCGATAATAGACATGTCCCCGGTCCCTTCCTGTTCTGGGATCTGAAAACGCTCTCGGATCTCATGAGAGGGCTGGGCGATCCCGTATTCCATGTCCAGGGTAAGGCGGGTCAACGCGGTCGTATAGATGCCACGAATCTTAAGATAAGTCTTTCCCACGCCAAATGCCTCTTTCGGCTCTTAGCCATTAGCGATAAGCTATCAGCAAAATGAAGAAGAACAGAAGGCCACCGAAAACTGAGAATGATGGAAAGCTAAATGCTGAATGCTATCCGCTCACTGCTTTTCATATCCAATCCCCTCGATCATCACGCGATTATCCTCAATCGATGTTTGAGCGTCGAGAATCGTCTCGATCAGCCAGAGATTTGTTTCTACATGGTCGGTCAACCGGGGGATTCGATAGGTGGTTGTCCCGCTCGCGAGCCCCGCGAATAGGATAAGTTGGTCCGCAAGATGGCGATCGACTGTCGCACCTGTTTCCAGGTCTTCTAAAAGACACCTGCCCACAAAAGTCCCGATTGCCTCTGACCGACGACCCACCCGGCCAGCCTGATCGGCACCGATAAGGCATCCTGTGTCCGACTCTGCACGCACGAAAAGTGCTGCTCCTCGTTGCGGAGCTGATTTATCATCGACCATTTCGAATCGCGCCTCAAGGCCCCCGCGAGACAAAACGGTTCTGCATCGCTCCGCCATTCTTTTACTGACCTCTTGGGAACTCAGGTGAGAGGCCAGCGAGACACCGCGGACATGGCTCACCCGGCCTTGCTCTCGTAGGCCAAGAGGTGCCAGCTTTCCCTTAACAGGGTGAGTACCCAGTTCGATTATTCCTCCCCCTTTGGGCACATAACCTGGGCGTGCGATCTTTAGATTGGCCTTCGGTCCCATCCTTTCCAGGAGTGGGAGAAGAATGCGTTCCATGTGAAAAGCGCCGGGAGCGAAATCCTGAAAGAGACCACCCGAGATTTTGAAGTGGAGGGACCTGGAAGAGAATATGGCGAGGGGGAGAATGCTGAAAGCAAGCATGGTTGTGGACCCGGCGGTTCCGATATCCCAAATATACCGTGTTTTCTCAGAGCCCGGTCCAGGGCGATATCGTATTCTGGTCGAGTCGACTGCTGCGCCATCGACCTCTCCATCTGTCATCTCGCAGCACGCGATAACCGATCGGAGATGTTGAGGCCGAAGGCCTGGTTTCTTCCGCGAGGCCCGGATATTGATCATTTCAAGCTCTTCCCCCAAGAGAGAGGAGAGGGCCAAGGCATACCGGAGAATGGTACCACTCCCAGACTTTTCCGAGCCGTCTATGCGAATCATGGAACCCCGTGAAGTTTCTCCTTTGGCCAGCCGATATGACTGCCGCCGGCTCGCGGAGGATACTGAGTCTCTGTGGGCGGGATTGGTTTGTCGTGAGATTGAGACAAATCAGAAAAGACAGTCCCCATAGGACGACCGAGAGTTCTCGATTGCTTTCGTCATGGCAGGCTGGTCATATGGGGCCTCATAGGTGACATCGGTGGTGCGCACGATGAAATCACCATGATTCGATAACCCGCCCCCAAGGATGGGAGATTCCATCCAATCCCTGTCTCACGATTGTTAGAAGAAAGGGAACCTTTTGACCCCTGAGCCTCTGTGATGGATCAGATCATCAGGGAACCATTCTATTAGCACATTAGGATATTTTCCGGCGAAACTCCAGAGAATTTCTCTGACGATGCTCTGGGTGTTATAATAGATTGAAGCGTTCAGCGGTCAGCACTCGGCTGTCAGTAAAGTCAATCAAAACACCCCTTTGGTGAGCGGCAGCCCCTCCTCAAGAAAACATTCTGAAGCGCTGAATCCCGAACCGCTAGCCTGCATTATTTACGAATCTTTGGAAGGGATTCATGAAGAATCCGGGCTAGATGCTGAGGGCTTACTTTATGGCAGGCTTCATTGAGATCGTCGGAGCACGATCCCATAATCTGAAGAACATCAGTTGCAAGATTCCCCGCGGAAAGATCACCGTGGTTACGGGTGTCTCCGGATCAGGCAAGTCGACACTGGCGTTCGACACACTCTTTGCCGAGGGACAGCGGCGCTACGTAGAGTCTCTGTCAACCTACGCGAGGCAATTCCTCGAGAGAATGAATCGCCCTGATGTCGACAAAATCGTGGGCATTCCGCCGGCGATTGCAATCGAACAGAAGAATACCATTAAGAACGCCCGGTCCACCGTCGGGACGGCTTCGGAGATTTATGACCATGTCAGGCTTCTCTTTGCAAAGGTGGGGGACACGATGTGTCCCGACTGCGGCACCAAGGTAGCTGGTGACACGGTTCAGGGTACAGTCCAATGGGTTATGGAGAATTTGACAGAGAAAAGGATCTACGTGGTTGCACCTGTGGAGCTGGGTGGGCGAAAGGATGCAGCCTTCCGGGTTCAAGACCTCATCAAAAACGGCTTCTACCGAATGCTTGCCGACGGAGATCTTGTCGATATGACAGAACTGCCTCGGACGTATTTTGAGGACTGCGAACAGATCGATCTCCTTATCGACCGGATTGCAATCGAGCCTGGCTCGGAGAATCGGTTGGCTGAGGCGGTTCAAACGTGTTTTGCCCATGGAGGGAAAACCTGTGAGATTGAAACCACCGAGGGAGATCGCCACCGCTTCGTCCAGAAGTTTTTGTGCAACAAATGTATGAGGGAGTTTGTGGAACCCCATCCCCTGTTGTTTTCTTTCAACAGCCCCTTGGGAGCCTGTCCGACGTGCCAGGGGTTCGGCCGAGTAATCGGAATCGATCTGGACAAAGTGATCCCGAACAAGAAGAGAACCCTGAAAGAAGAACCCATTGTAGCATGGAACACGCCGGCCTATTACGAGGCGTATGACTATCTCTGGAAAGCGTGCCGACGATATTCGGTTCCAACAGATCGACCATTCGAATCACTCACGGAGAGACAACGTGAGATCATCATCAGTGGCCGTGGAGATTGGTTTGGCATAAAAGGGTTTTTCGATTGGCTCGAGAGCCGTCGCTATAGAGTTCATGTTCGCGTATATCTCAGCCGATACCGCTCCTACACGGATTGTGAGACCTGTGAAGGGACTCGGTTAAAGGAGGAGGCCCGCCAGGTCTATATCGATGGGAAAAACATCGCGGACCTTGCGAGGTTGAGCATCGAAGAACTGCTTGTTTTTTTTCAGAACCTTCACCTGGGACGGCTAAAGGAGACCATCGGCCGTCGAATTCTTAGGGAGATCAGAAACCGCCTCGGGTTTATGACCGAGGTCGGACTGGGCTACCTCACCTTGAATCGGCAGACTCGGACCCTCAGCAGCGGGGAGTTTCAGCGGATTACTCTGGCCCGTTCCCTGGGCAGCGCATTGACGGAGACCCTTTATGTGTTGGATGAGCCCAGTATTGGTCTCCACCCCAGGGACAGTTGGAGACTCCTTGGGGCATTGAAGAGAATGCGAGACGGTGGCAACACAATTGTGGTTGTAGAACACGATCCAGAGATCATTACCGAAGCCGATGAGATCATCGACCTTGGCCCGGGTGCAGGCCATGTGGGTGGGTCGGTTGTCTTCCAGGGGAAGTTGTCTGAACTTCTCAAATGCAAGCATTCTATAACAGCAAAATACTTGGATAACCAAAAAGCGCTTTGTCTTCAAGCCCAGAACAGGGAGCCGAAAGGGTGGATTACCGTTCGGAATGCCTGGGAGAATAATCTAAAACACATCGACGTATCCATCCCCCTCGGGCTTTTGGTCTGCATCACCGGAGTCTCGGGTGCCGGGAAGACCACATTGGTCCAAAATGTCTTGTACGCAGGTATTCGGGAGACGCCGGATCCTCGATATGACCGGGGCAAGTTTGATTCTATTGAAGGTCTTGAACAGATCAAAGAGATTATCATGGTAGACCAGTCTCCCATTGGAAGGAGTATCCGTTCCAATTCTGCGACGTATTTGAAGATCTTCGATGAGGTTCGTCAGATTTTCGCTGGTACCAGAGTGGCGAAGCGAAATGGACTGAAGCCGAGCTACTTCTCCTTCAATGTCTCAGGGGGGCGGTGTGAGGCATGTCAGGGAGCCGGTGTTCAGATCATGGAGATGCAGTTCTTAGAGGATGTAATCGTTACCTGTGACAAATGTGGGGGAAGGCGATTTGAACCCGACGTCTTAGAGATTCTCTTTGAGGGAAAGAGCATCCTCGATGTACTCAATATGACGGTGGAAGAGGCCCTCGATTTCTTCACGGATCATCGAAGAATCACCCGAAAGTTACGCGTTCTAAGAGAGGTGGGCTTGGCCTACCTCAGCCTGGGACAGTCGACGAGCACGCTGAGCGGTGGAGAAGCCCAGCGTCTAAAGCTCGCTCACCATATTGCCGATTCAGGGGGGTCGGGCAGGATGTTCATTTTCGATGAACCGACGACGGGTCTCCACCTGGCGGACATCGAGGCGCTCCTGAAGAGTGTGAATAAGCTTCTGGATCAGGGTAACTCCGTCGTGGTGATCGAGCACAACCTGGACCTGATCTCTTGTGCCGATCACATCATCGACCTTGGGCCGGAGGGAGGAGACAGAGGCGGCGCGGTCGTCGCCCAGGGACCTCTCTCCGGAATTATGGAGAATCAGTCGTCTCACACAGGGAAGTTCCTCAGAAAGAAATTTCTGGGGGAAGAGATCGTCGGGGAACGGAAAGCCTTCTCCGACTCTTGACCATGCTCTTCCGTGAGTTCGCTTAGATACTCGTGGCTCTTATGTCGAACACCGACAGCACCGTCGGAGCCCGAGTTTTGAGCGCACATGATCATAAGAAGGACGGGGGTGGGGTCGGGCTAGACATCGACATCATAAGATCCTCAACCAGTGAGATCGAAGATGGCATTGGCTCGCTCTTTGTTTCGCAAAGAATCTTGAGGGGGCAACCTAATGAAGGTTCACCATATCGCTGTGGTCTGTCAATCAGAGGAGAATGCTGATCGATTCTACCGAGACCTCCTTGGCCTCGAAAAAATCCGCACTTTTGTCGTTTCGGCAGAGCTGTCTCGGGGCTGTTTCGATTTTGATCAGAGCTATGAGGCGAGGACTTACGCGGGCAAGGGGATGACCTTTGAAGTTTTTGTTGTCAAGAATTTGGATGCGCCCCGTCTCCGCCTCCATCATGTTGGCTTGGAGGTCGAGGATCACCAGAAATTCTTAGCAATGTGCAGGGAAATGGGGGTCGAGGTCAGACAGGTTCCCAAGGAAGATAGAATAATTACCATGACAAAGGATTTTGATGGGAACCTTTTCGAGATAAAGGAAAAGGCTTGACATGACCGTCGTTTTTCATCCGAGATTTATTGATTCATACAAGCACGACCCCGCGGCCGCACCAGAGAGAATCGAGCCGGTTCTGAAAGCCTTGAAAGGCAAATTTCCCTTTGTTGAGCCAGATCCTGCCGTCGAGGCAGATCTTGCCCTTGTTCACACCACGGCCCACATCGAAAGGGTCAAAAGGGAGCCAGAGGTTTATGAAATGGCTCGGTTGGCTGCTGGTGGAGCTATCGAGGCGGCCAGACGTGCAATTCAGGATGATCCGTCATTTGCCCTGATTAGACCCCCGGGTCATCATGCCAGCCCAGACTCTTGCTGGGGATTTTGCTATTTCAACAACCTTGCCATCTCGATCAGAAAACTGATTCAGGTTAAGGAGATCGAAAGGGCCTTCATTCTCGACTTTGACCTCCATCATGGTGATGGTACAGAGAATGCCTTCTGCGGGAGCACGGCCGTCGTCTACCATCATCCGGAGGCAGCAGGGAGGCAGGATTACATTGAGTCGGTTTTGCGTGTCCTCCAGGAAGGGAACACCTTCGATATATTGGCGGTTTCGGCTGGATTTGATCGTCATGAAAACGACTGGGGAGGTACACTGACGACCGAAGACTACCGGGCTATTGGTCGACATGTGAGAGAGGCGGCGTTGCGAGTTTGCGGCGGGAAGCGTTTTGGGGTGCTGGAAGGAGGATACAACCACGCCGTTTTGGGTGAAAATGTCAGAGCTTTCATTGAGGGGATGGAATAAGAAGCCATATTAGCGCACAGCATATAGCGATTGGCTAGGGGCAAAGTAAGAAATAGCTAGATAACCTAGGTTCTCATTGGATCAGGATTGAAAGACTACAAGAACCTAAAGGTGTGGGAGAAGGCCCATGCACTAGCTTTGGAGGTCTATGAGGCCACCAAAGCCTTTCCACTTGAAGAGATCTATGGTTTGACAAGTCAAATGAGGCGGTCATGCACTTCTATTCCGGCTAACATTGCAGAAGGATGTGGCAGAAGTGGTGACGCCGAGCTTGGTCGTTTCCTTCAGGTTGCGTTGGGTTCAGCGAGCGAGCTTGAGTATCATATCCTGCTAGCACGTGATCTCCGGATAATGGATAGGTTCGTTTATGAGCGGCTTTACAGAGAGGTCAGTGAAGTGAAAAAATGCTCGTATCATTAATCAAAAAGCTAAAGGCTGATCGCTAGTAGCTGAATGCTAGTCAGGGGGATTGCCTTGTGAGAAAGGGTGGTCGATTTGGAAAATATGGAGATCAAAAAAGACTTAAGCGGTTGCGACAGGCCAGATCGAAGCAGGAGCCACGCTTGCTTCGCCAGTTGGGATCGCAGCCGAAGCGAGCGAGAAAGGTTGAAGTTTAAGAAGAAAAGTAGTTCCATGTGATTTGCGTGTCGATTCCGGCGGAGTCCTATTGAATCTCAATGCCGAAGGAGGGAGTCATGGCAGAACTTAACACGTTTAAGATTGCTCAGCATCAACTCGATGAGGCAGCGGAAAAACTGGGGCTAGACCCTGCCATCCATGAGCTCTTGCGATGGCCGCAGCGGGAACTGAAGGTTACCCTCCCCGTGGAAATGGATGATGGGACATTTGAGGTTTTTCATGGATATCGGGTTCAATACAACAGTGCCCGGGGGCCAACCAAAGGGGGGATCCGATGGCATCCTGAGGAGACGCTCGATACGGTTCGTGCTTTAGCTGCCTGGATGACCTGGAAAACCGCTGTCGTTGATATTCCCCTCGGAGGCGGGAAGGGAGGCGTGACCTGCAATCCCAAAGGGATGTCGGACAGGGAAAAACAACGGCTCGCTCGAGCCTATATCAGAGCGGTGGCCGGCATGCTCTCGGTAACGCAGGATGTGCCAGCACCGGATGTTTACACAACCCCCGAGATCATGGGGTGGATGATGGACGAATATGAGACCCTGGTTGGCGAACATCACCCAGGCGTCATTACTGGCAAACCCATTCCGATCGGAGGATCGGAGGGTCGAGGAGACGCAACAGCCCGGGGTGGGATTTATATAACCCGAGAAGCGGCAAAGGTGCTAAACATAGACTTGAAGAACAAGAGGATGGCCATCCAGGGTTTTGGGAATGCCGGTCAATACGCCGCGCTTCTCGGCCATCAAATGCTCGGTCTGAAACTCGTCGCCGCCTCAGATTCGAAGGGCGGCATCTACAATGAGAAGGGAATGGACCCGAAGAAGGTGGTGGAATACAAGCTAAATAACGGCAGCCTCCAGGGATATCCGGAGGCTGCTGAGATCAGCAATGAGGAGCTTCTCGAATTGGATGTGACCGTCCTGTTCCCTGCGGCCCTTGAGAACGTGATTACCGCTGAAAATGCAGGCAAGATCAAATGTAAGATCTCATGTGAACTGGCCAATGGGCCGACCACACCGCAGGCTGATGAGGTTCTTCATGAGAAAAAGGTCTTTGTTTTGCCCGATTTTCTCGCCAACGCCGGCGGGGTAACGGTCTCATATTTTGAACAGGTCCAGAACACGTATAACTTCTATTGGCCTCTGGAAGAGGTTCAAGCGCGACTGGACGAGAGAATGACCAAAGCTTTCCATGGGGTCTATGAGATGTACAAGCGGGAGAAGGTCAACATGCGACAGGCGGCCTACCTCGTCTCGGTAGCGAGGGTTGCGGAGGCGTGCAAGTTGCGGGGTTGGGTCTAGAGATAGTTCAGGGCCTTCAAACTTCACCCTTTTGAGAGTAAAATTGATTATGGTGGGACAGAAGAGATTTTATCCTGCCGAAACCCTCCAAGCGGGCGTGAAGAGCAAAAAGCATGGATGTCATCAAGACCTATCGATTGTTCCGTAAGATGAATCAGTATCCTGAACTGATCGGGGAGATGCGTAGCACTTTCATGGAGGTGCTGGAGCAGAGGAAGATCATCACCCGGAAAGAACTCTATCGGCGGGCTTTAAATGAACTCAAGGCAGATGGGATAACTGACACGGAGATCAATCGGCAGGAGTATGTTGACGCCCTCATCGATCACTATTTTGCCAACAATCTGAGTCCCAATGAAATCGAGAATTATATCAACCTGGCACGAAAGCGGGACAAGTGCCGAACCCTAAGCATGGTGAGCGGGCAGGAAAACGCAACGTCCATGGAAATCTACAAGGCTTTGGGAGAATTTTGCGATATTCCCATGGGCGAGGTCTACATATCCCGGGAAGAAGCCGAGGGGATTCGGGTCTCTTTGATCAACCATTATATTTCCAGCCAACTGCCTTTTATCAGCATTGCAAAGAATTTCGTTACCATCCGTGACATCGACGGCCTGGTCAGGCGAAGCCTTTGGAGCCGCAGGCGACCGGGCAAACTCGGCGGCAAGGCTGCCGGCATGATTCTAGCCGAGAAGATTCTCTTGCCCACTCTAGACCAACGGGATCCTGAGCTAGAGAAGTATGTCCACGTTCCGGAGACGTGGTATTTGAACTCCGGTGTCTTTGCGGAATTCATTGACCGGAACAACCTCTATCTCTACCACACCCACAAGTACAAGGATAGACAGACCATCGAAAAAGAGTTCCTCCGTATCGAAGAGAGTTTCAAGTATGCGGCCTTCGCACCAGAGGTTGTTGCCGACTTTCGACGGATCCTGGACGAAATAGGAGAACACCCGATCATCATCCGCTCTTCCAGCTTTCTCGAAGATAACTTCGGTCTTGCCTTCTCAGGAAAATATCTCTCCGTCTTTCTGGCCAATCAGGGGGATTTAGAGACACGGGTGAAGGAGTTTATTAAGGCCGTCAAGCAGGTTTTTGTAAGTATCTTCGGACCTGATCCCATCCTTTATCGTCACGACCATGGTTTACTCGACTTCAATGAAAAGATGGCTATGGTCGTTCAAAAGGTCGTTGGCCGACGATTTGGAGACTACTTTTTCCCCTGTGCTGCGGGGGTCATGTTCTCTAGCAACCTATACGCCTGGAATCCAAAGATCAAGAAAGATGAGGGTTTGGTTCGGCTGGTTTTCGGCCTCGGTACCCGAGCGGTTGACCGAGTTGGTGCCGACTATCCTCGAATGATCCCCTTAAGCCACCCTAAACTCCGTCCAGAAGTTACGGCAGACCAGATCAAGAAGTATTCTCAGAAGAAAGTTGACGTGATCAATTTGAAGAAAGGTGGCCTTGAGACGATCGACTTTCGGACTCTTGTCTCCAAGATTGATCATCCGGATCTCTTCTATGCCGTATCGGTTCAGAAAGACGGGCATCTTGCCGCTCCCATGTTCAAAACTCATGATTTCAAAAAAGGGGAACTCTGCGTGACCTTCGAAAATCAGCTGACCAAAACAGATTTTGTTCGCCTAGTGAGAAAGGTTCTCTCCAAAGTTGAAAAGGCTTACAATCGCCCGATAGACATGGAGTTTGCATGGGATGAGGACAAGCTCTATCTCCTCCAGTGCCGCCCGCTCTCCACTCGAAAAGAAATGGAACACGTCGCAATCCCAAAGGAAATTCCAAAAGAGCAAATACTATTCAGGGCTGAAGGGGGCCTGTCCAACAGCGTTGTCCGTGACCTCGAATACATTGTCTATGTCGATCCCAAGGCCTACGACAAGATCCCGAGCTTTGATGAGAAGATGAAGATTGGGCGAGTCGTGAACCTATTGAATAAAAACCTTGCGGAGAAAAGCTATGCCTTGATGGGACCGGGACGGTGGGGAAGTAATGACATCAATCTCGGTGTCCATGTAACGTATGCCGATATCAACAAAACCAAGCTTCTGGTGGAGATTGCTTTTGCCAAAGAAGGGTACACCCCCGAAGTCTCTTATGGGACGCATTTTTTCCAGGATCTGGTAGAAGCCGATATCGTCATGATTCCGTTGTTCCCGGATAATCCTAAGACGGTATTCAATGAAAACTTCTTAGTGAATGCCGACAACGTTCTGAAAAAGGTAGTTCCAGAGGTCAAGGATTGTGAAAAGGTCGTGCGGGTGGTTCATGTGCCGTCGGTCCAAAAAGGCCTTTACCTGCAGGTCTTTTTGGATGGCCATGGACAAAAGGGACTGGGGTTTTTTGGGGCTAAGCAGGGGGCCAAGTAATTCTTGCCCTGCACTGCCTCACTCCCATTCGATGGAGACAATGAAGGAACGAAAACAAGAGTTTCCCTTTTCGATTGCCAGGGTGTTTGGCTAGTCCTTAGACATCAGTTTTGTGTGTAATACAAGAAAGCATTTGATCAAGACGAGTTTTGTCGAATCCCACCATAACGTCGCCGCAGGCAGTAATAACGGGTACTGAGCGAGCTCCCGATATCTTGACCATCTCCTCGAGCACCTTGGGATCTTTTGTGACATCGTAATCCGTGTATTGAATGCCCTTTTGCGAAAGATACTCTTTCGCCATTTTACAGTAGGGTCACGTCGGACTCGTGTATACTTTGACTTCCTCCTCCACTGAACTGTCTCCTTTCATGAGTTGTGAATTTACCCTAAACCTTAGCACGCTAATCCAACCGCGTCAATTCAAACCTGGGCGAAGTTTCCTCCCTTTTGTGGGTGCTCATATCGCTTAGGGACTTTTGCAGACCAATTGGGGTCAGTATTGTATGGACCTTTGCCCAGTTCCTTCAGAACACTCTGGTTACGGTTGTAAAAGAGTAATTCGCCGGAAAGGGGGAAAGGACATTCTGAGCGCGAATCAAGATTTTCTCCTCAAAAATATCCAAGCACAGCGAACCTCTCCAAGATTTCTCACAGAGCACACAGAGCCTCAGAGAGAACTTCCTCTGGATTGGTGAGAGGCCAATCCAGAGGAAATCATTTGGCCTAATTTTTCCTCTCAAAAAATTAGGCCAAAAGCCTGATCCATTGATCTTCATACTCGGCGAACTCTGAGAGCTCAAGCGATCCCTCGCAGATTTCTGTGGGGGAGAGCGGGCGAGAGAAACTGGTGCTTCTATGGAAGTCCGTTTTCATCAGATTTTGAGAATTCCGGATACTCTTCAAACCTGGAGGGCTTTTCCTAGGACGAGTAGGCGGCACCGAAGGGAACCGTTTAGCAAAGAAACCTCCCATCAGGTATTGCGAATCGAGTTAATTTATTTGTTGGCGAGATTCTTCTCTAGAAGGCCAAACTTGATTGTATCGATCAGTCCTTCGTGTCCCATCTCCTTCTGAATCGCTCGGATACCACAGATGATACAGAGGAGGATAGGATCTGTTCTTTCAAGTTTTTTGGCGTTCCTCATCGACGGTTCTTTCAGAAGAGAGACCCTCTGGTGGCAGATGAACCGATAGATCTCACGGTAGGTCTCAAGGTCGGATGTGGTTTCAGATCGTCGCATTTTCTTTCTCAATCCACCTGAAAAAGCCTCAGACCATCGTGTCAAACGCTGTTCAGGAAGCTCTTTCCTTAGAATGTCCAATATTCTTGTATTCTCGATGTTCCATTGGGTGATTTCTTCCAGTATTTCATTGTAACTCCTGGGTCCTTCCTGGTTATTTGGATGAACGCCGGACCTGGGCTGGATTTCACCCTTTCTCCTGAATAGCCTCTTAAGAATCAACCCCCCGGCTCCTTTTTCGAGGCAAAAGAGATTTTTCTGGATTATCCTAATACTCAGTGAGGAACAAAATCAATGGGGATCTCTTTGATCGGAGTTTCTGTTGAAATTATATCAGAAAAGCCTTTCACTCCCAATCCGGGGGCGCGAATGTCTCCTGAGGACTGACACCCAATAACTGCCCCACAGTGGACTCGTCTTCGGGATTCTTCGCTTCTATGCTATAGTGATGACGTGGGAGAAATTGATGGATAAGCAACGAGTTACGGATGTGGCCTCCCTTAGAAAAGGGGCGGAAGATTTCAGATATCTTCTCGGGCGAGGCTTTCCTCGTAAGAATTGCCTTGACCTAATCGGGAACCGATACGGATTCAAAAAAGATGAGAGAGAACTACTACACCGGGGCGTTTTTGCTCCAGAGGATGCTGCGAGGCGCAAAGAGAAGCTTTTTGCTATGGAGGGCCTAGAAGACGGAAATGTCGCTGTGGATGGTTATAACGTGATCATAACGGTTGAGTCGGCTCTTCGTTGGAGACCTCTGATTGCAGCAGATGACGGTCTCATCAGAGACATTGCTGGAATCTCCTCAGCATTCAAGATAGCGGAGGTAACCCACAAAGCGATCCATCTTGTGATGGAGATCCTCAGCGATCATCGTCCAAAAAGGGTTGACTTCCTTTTCGATTCACCTATTAGCAGGAGCGGCCGCCTCGCCTCTCTTGTGGCGGATTGTATAGGTCAGGCCGGTCTTGTCGGCGAGGCCCGAGCGGTGCGGGTCCCCGAGAAGATTCTCATCGGTTATCGCGGTGTCGTTGCGACAAGCGATTCTGCCATCATTGATGAGGTCGAACGGGTGGTGGATGTGGCGGGTCAGGTCATTCGAACAAAGATACCAGAAGCTAGATTAATCAAACTCTGACTCTTGAATCTCATCTCAGAGACACAGAGAACACGGAGGGCTGGCTTTTTGATTTGCCAGGAGGTATCGGCCAACCAAAAGCGGTCGTCCGTACCTGAAAGAAGAAACGTTTCGATCGTAGCAGTTATCATAGGGACGATTACAACTGGGCACAAACTTTGTCGCAGGCGGAGGAGTTCTTTTATCCAATCGTCGTCTCCTGAAAGGATAAAAGGGACAAAACCTCTGCGCCTCCGTGTTGTCTTTGGTTCGTGGTTAGATTCGAAACAGAACAAGAAAGCGGATGACCCGAGATCTGGGCGTCTACCAACGGAGCATGTAGGATAGGCGTGACCAACCACTCAATCGGAGACGTTAATGTGGAGATAGAGATCCCCTGGCGGACCTCCGCTGGGACGTGGCCTTCCTTTACCCTTCAACCTGAGGCGGCTTCCGGGCCTGGTATTAGACGGAATCGTTACATTCAGTTTTTCAGACTTCTGTCCTCTCTTCACTGCGATTCTAATCTTGGATCCCGAGGTGGCCTCCCGCCTTGTTAGGGTGACAGTATACCTAAGATCAGGAGAATGCTCACTTGGACCCGCTCCAGAGCGGTGGTCCAGGAGAGCTGCTCCGACTTTTCGGCCGAGTCGGGAAAGCAATCCTCCTTTGCGGGCGCTCCGGTTCAGAACGGCGGCCTCCTGAACCTTTCGATGAAAGAAAGAAGGTCTGGCATGACCCCCAGAAGGGGGCATGCCCCCAAAGTTCGGCCCTCCGAAAAAGAAGCCTCCGAAAAATATACCCCGGCCTCCAAACAAGACGCGGTTGACGAATCTTTGATCAAACCGGATACCGTATTTCTCAAATTCTTTGCTCAGCTCCCGAAACAGATCGTGGGCATCTGGATTTCTGAACATATCGCGGAAGATGTCCTCCTGGCGATACTGATATCCTTTACCAAACATTGCCTCGCCGGAATCATGGCGTCTTCGTTTCTCAGGATCTATCAGCACACCGTAGGCTTCGCTGATCTCCTTGAATTCTTCTTCGGCACGGGGGTCCCCGGGGTTACGGTCGGGATGGCATTCCAGGGCGAGTTTTCGATAGGCCTGTTTGATCTCATCCGCTGAAGCCCCGCGGCCAACTCCGAGGATCTTATAGTAGTCTTTTGCAGTCATGGTGAGGCGATTCCTTATCTTTGGAGGATGATATCAACATGACCCATGGATTTCAACTCAGGGGCAAGGAATCTCCTTGACAGGATATAGGAATTCCACGATATTCTCTAACAGGTGCTCTGGGGAGGGTATTTATTGGTCTCTGGAGGGGGACTAGAATGCACGACTGTGGCAGAAATGATATGGAGGGAAACCGTGAAAGGGAGGAAGATCCGAATCCTGGTCGCAAAGCCGGGACTTGACGGCCATGATCGAGGGGCAAAGGTGATGGCATTCGCGTTGAGGGATGCAGGAATGGAGGTTATCTATAGCGGACTTCATCAGACGGTCGACCAGATCGTGAATACGGCCATCCAGGAAGACGTCGACGTCATCGGCCTCAGCATTATGTCCGGGGCCCATCTGCCGATCTGTCAGAAACTGATAGACAAAATGAGAGAGAAGAAGATAGAAGACGTCCTTGTTGTTGTCGGAGGCGTGATCCCGAAAAAAGACATTCCCCGCTTGAAGGCGCTTGGAATTGAAGGCGTCTTTCCCGGGGGAACGCCCTTTGAAGAATCGATTCGGTGGATTCAGGAGCATGCAAGAAAGGCGTGACGCACGAACCAAAGGCGAAAGGACCAAGGTTCGAGGAGCACGGTGAAAGGGCGGAGAAGATTAAGAGATGGATGAAAGGCAGATCGTTCGAAGTCAACGGTTGCTGACTGAGAACTAAGGCTGACAGCTGATAGCCGAAAGCTGATTGCTGAATTTTGGAGGTGCAACATGGGAGTTGCGAGGTACGTAAAAAACGAGAAGAATCAGATCGAAGATGTGATCCTCCAATCTGGTATTCATATCAAGCCGGTTTACACCCCCACGGATCTAGAAGAGATAGGGTTCGACTATGAGAACGACGCACCAGATCCGGGTCAGTATCCCTTCACGAGGGGTATCCATCCTTTAGGGTATCGCTCTAGAGCGTGGACGACGCGACAATATTCTGGCTTCGGGACTCCGGAGGAAACCAATGAGAGATTTAAGTTTCTCATATCCCATGGACAGACCGGTTTGAACGTTGCCTTCGATCTTCCAACCCAGATGGGATACGATTCTGATGATCCAATCGCCGGAGGGGAGGTCGGACGGGTGGGCATGGCCGTCGACTCCCTTCGGGATTTTGAAGTCGCCTTCAAAGACATTCCGCTTAATAGGATTGGAAGCGGGTTGACCATCAATGCTGTCGCCTCGATCATGTTGGCCATGTATCAAGCCGTTGCGGAGAAGTACGGATTCAGCAAAACCGAGATCAGTGCGACCCCTCAGAATGACATCCTCAAAGAGATGGTCGGTCGGGGCGCTTGGATATTCCCGGTGGAACCCGCTGTTCGTCTTATTGGAGACACGATTGAATACTCGATGAAGGAAATGCCACGGTCGAATCCGGTGAGCGTCTGTGGATATCATATCCGCGAGTCGGGGGCGACGCCGGCTCAAGAAATCGCCTATGCAATCCAGATTGCCAACGCCTACATCGATGAAGTTCTAGAGAGGGGATACGATGTGGATGACTTTGTCGGCCGGTTTTCATTTAACATCAATATCTTCGGCAATCTCTGGGAGCAGATAGCCAAATTTCGGGCTGCCCGCAAACTCTGGGCCAAGAACCTTCGGGAACGCTACGGAGCAGGAAAGAAAGGAGAAAAGGCGCTATTCTTCCGTGGTCTATTCGGGGGCGGGGGATACGGTTTGACCAAAAGGCAACCCGAGAATAATATCATGCGAGGCGCCTACTACGCACTGGCTGCGGCCTTGGGTGGTGCCCAGACCACGGCGCTATGTTCCTTTGATGAAGCGTACACTATCCCCACAGAGAGGGCCGCCTTACTGTCTCTGAGAACACTCCAGCTCCTCATGGATGAGATCGGCCTTAGGGATACCGTCGACCCCCTGGCGGGATCGTACTTTATTGAGACCCTGACAAAACAGATGGAAGAGAAGATCTTGGAAGAGATTGGGCGGATTGATGGCCTGGGTGGCATGGTCAAGGCCGTCTCCTCGGGGTATGTCCAGCGAGAGGTGGCACGGCAGGCATATGAATTTGAAAAAGGCGTTCAGTCCGGTGAGTTGCTCAAAGTGGGTGTCAACGTCTATTCCGACGGAGAGGACGAAGAGGTTGAACTTCACGAATACAGGTGGGAATCCGCTGAGGAACAGATAAGGAGTCTCAAGGAAGTCAAAAAAACCCGGAACAACAAAAAGGTAACAAAAACCCTCAAAAACTTGGAAAAGGCAACCAGAGACAAACGGAATGTCATGCCCTATCTCCTCGAATGCTGCAAGGCCTATGCATCGGTCGGAGAGATGACCGGTGTTTTCCGGGAGGTTTTTGGAGAGTTCAAGGAACCAGGCATATTCTAGAGGGAAATTGCCCACATTCTGATCTGGGTGGGACGGACCACGGAAAACGAACGACAGGCAAGGCCTGTTTGTGAGCACGTGTCGACGAAAAAATCTTGATTCGTTTTCAGCACTTCCTTTTCCAAAATCGTAGGTACTCTCTGGATTCTCAGAAATCGTCTCATAGAGATGAGGGTGATCGGATAGGCGTTCCCCGTGACCGAGTTCTCAGTGTTTACGGGCAGGTGAGAGTAATTACCCTCTGGCGAAAGCCAGGAGCGTAAATGAGAGTGGACGCTTTTGGCTATGAGGGTGTGAAAAGGGTGACCCAGTGATCAACGTCGGTCAGTGGATTCAGAAATGGGGTATACTCCAGCCCGAAAAGGAGGCCTTGATCTTCGAAGAGGCCTCTTTTTCTTACCGTCAATTGGGTGAACGGGTCCGTCGCATATCCAATGCCCTGCTAAAAATGAACATCAAGAAAGGAGACCGGGTTGCTCTCCTTCTTTACAATTGCAATCAATATCTTGAGGTCTATTTCGCCGCGGCCACCATAGGGGCAATCGCAGTTCCTCTCAACTACCGCTTGGCTCCACCGGAGCTCGAGTATCTGTTGAAGGACTCTGGCGCCAGTACATTCATTTTCCACGCAGAGTTTGTTGACACGGTGGAGAAACTCCGTACTCAGATTTCCCTGAAAGGGGATCAGTACGTGGGCGTGGGAGATGACCTGCCGCATTGGGCTCTCAACTATGAAGACCTGGTAGGAGCGTGTTCACCCGAGGCGCCTCGCATTCCGGGTGAGGTCGGTGGGGAAGACCCCCATCTCATTATGTATACGTCAGGGACAACGGGACTTCCCAAAGGGGCTGTCCTTCCCCATCGAAAGACTTTTTACAACTGCCTCAATGCGGAGATCTTTTTCAAATTGAAATCCACAGATGTCATGTTGATTGTGGTTCCCCTTTTCCATTCGGCCGGGCTGATTATAACAGCGAGCCCAATCTACTATAAGGGTGGAACCGCAATCCTGCACAGACGGTTCGATCCCCGGCATGTCTTGGAGGACATCCAGAGGTACCGGGTGAATAAGTTACTGGCTGTGACAACCATGTACAATCTTATTCTCCAAAAGGAGAACCTAGAAGAATATGACATAAGTTCTCTGGAAACATGTGTCATCGGAGGAGAAAGGGTCCCCCCCTCCCTTATAGCGAGGTATCGAGACCACGGAATCTGTCTTAGGCAGATTTTCGGACAGACTGAGACTTCCATCCTTCTCTGGACGACGGAAGAGGATGCTGCGAAAAAAAAGGGGACCGTAGGCAAACCCGTCCCTCATTCCGAGATTCGCCTCGTCGATCCCAAAGGGAGGGACGTCAGGGTCGGTGAGGTTGGTGAGATAATTGCCCGAGGCCCCATACTCATGAGCGGATACTGGAACAGCCCGAAACTGACGAGACAGACCATTCGAGGAGGATGGCTCCACACCGGGGATCTGGCCAGGACAGATGAAAGTGGGTGTTTCTACATTGTGGGCCGAGAAGAGGATATGTATATCAGTGGCGGCGAGAACGTTTATCCAGCAGAGATTGAAAAGATCTATTCCGCCCATCCAAAGGTTTTCGAAGTTGCCGTGATCGGTGTGCCGGACGAAAAATGGGGTCAAGTCGGCAAGGTCTTCATTGTATTAAAAGAAGGCGCGTCAATGACTGAGGAGGAAGTCATTGGATATTGTGACGGGAAAGTGGCCCGATTCAAGATTCCAAAGCACTGTCAATTCGTTGCTGTCCTGCCGAAGACCGAAAGCGGCAAGATCAAGAAGACCGCCTTAAAGAGCATTTCCTAAAATCGGATACCTTCATAAGTATCTCAACAGGTCATGGGGGGATGAGAATCCCACCTCCAACTGACATCCTGAGTGGTTTGTCCCAATCGACACCTGACCGGCGACGTGCCGTCAACGGGTTTTGATTGGTGACGCGTGGCTTCTTCTGAAACGGCTCAATGCGCCTTTGACTGAAGAAATCAATCTGATATATTTAGTTCAATATTTCACGAACACAGGGGCGAGGAGACTGGCGATGAGTTACAAGGTTGGAATCGACGTCGGTGGCACATTTACAGATTTTCTTCTGGCTCACGGAGACGGGACGTCAGAGATCTACAAAGTCCTATCCACCCCGGATGACCCGTCCATCGGATTGATGAACGGTCTCATTGAGATGGCAAAAAGCAAAGGACTCGCCCTCGAGGAGTTCATCAAAGATGTGGATACCATTGTCCACGGAACAACAGTGACAACCAACGCTGTTTTGACCTATCGGGGTGCGAAGACGGGACTTCTCACGACAAGGGGGGTTCGGGATGCTCTCGAGATGAGAAGGGGAATACGCGAGGAGCAGTACAATAACCACTATGAAAACGTAAAGCCCCTCGTGCCCCGTTACCTGAGAATCCCTGTAGAGGGACGCCTGGATTTCAAAGGGGATGAACTGAACCCGCTCAACACTGCCGGCATCGAGAGTGCCCTCGATCTGTTTGAGAAGGAAGAGGTTGAGGCGATCGCTATTTGTTTTATGAACTCCTTTGCCAACGGCGAGCATGAACGGAAGGCAGCCGAGATTGCGAAACGACACATGCCCGATTCCTATCTAACAATATCGAGCACCCTTCTTCCCTCCATCAGATTCTATGATCGAGTGAGCACGACCGTACTGAATTCCTACGTTGGCCCCATACTGAGGAACTATTTGAGAAATCTCTTGGAAAAGCTGGAGAAGGTCTCGTTCAAAGGAGTTCTTCTGATTATGCAGTCTAACGGCGGTGTGATTTCGCCCGAGAATGCTATCGATACAGCTGCAGTTACCCTTCTGTCCGGACCTGCGGGGGGGCCTGTTGCCGGTATTTCCTACACTTCCATTCAGGGCTACGAGGATTGCATTACTGTGGATATGGGGGGGACCAGCTTTGATACCTCATTGATCAAGAACCGCACGCCTGTGGTGACAATGGAGGGAGAAATCAATCGCCTTCGATTGGCCCTCCCGATGCTCAGCATTGTTACCATTGGAGCTGGAGGCGGGAGTATCGGTTGGATCGACGAAGGGGGGCTGTTACGGATGGGACCTCAGAGTGCCGGGGCCAAGCCCGGACCAGCCTGTTACGACCTCGGAGGGGAACGTCCCACATGTACCGACGCCGACCTCGTTCTGGGCTATCTCGATCCAGCGTATTTTGCTGGGGGAAAGATGCCTCTCAACAAGAAAAAGGCGGAAAAGGCCATCGAAGAGCATGTGGCCAAGAAGATGAAGATGGACACCATTGAGGCAGCCGCTGGAATGTACAATGTTATTAATGTGAACATGGCGGCGGGCGTTCGGGAGGTGTCCGTGAAGCGGGGGCACGATCCTCGGGACTTCCCCATGGTCATTGCCGGAGGGGCCGGTCCCAATCATGCTTGTATGATTGCCCTTGAACTTGAAATCCCTATCATGATCATTCCAAAAGAGTCCTCAATCTTTTGTGCAGCCGGGATGCTCATGTCCGATCTCCAACATAATTTTGTTCGAACATACGTTGCCAATCTGGACGAGATGGATGTGAAAAAGTTCAAGAACCTTTTTCATGAGATGGAAAGGGAGGGAGCTGGTCTGCTGGAATCAGAGCATATTCCCAAGAATAGGGTTGAGTACGTCTATTCCCTGGATATGCGATACATCAAACAGTATCATGAGGTCAATGTGATCGTTACGAAAGAGGAGATCGAGAGTGGAGACGTCGTTTCGATGGCGAAGAGATTCCATCCCGAACACGATCGGCTCTTCGGCTATTCTCTGGAGGCGGAGAGAACCCCTATCGAGCTGATCAACATGAGGTTGACCTGCACCGGAAGAACGGAAAAACCGAGATTCATTGAAGAGAAACACGATGGAAGCGACCCATCGAAGGCGTTCAAGAAGACGAGAGATGTCTACCTCCCTCTGAAAAAGGAATTCGCAAAAGTCGATGTTTTTGATGGACATAAACTCCTTTACGGGAACAAGGTGGAAGGACCGGCTATCATCGAACAGGTTAATACCACCACTTTTGTCACTCCCGAATACAGTGTTATCTGCGATCGTTATGGCAGCTACACAATGTATCTAAAGAAGAGAGAGTCCGAGTTCATCGGGAGGATCGTGAAATGACAGATGTGAAAATCGATAGAATCCTCGTTTCCGTTTTTCAGAGACGTTTCAAATCCATAACAGAGGAGATGAGCATCGCCCTGACTCGGACGACCCGATCCCCTATCCTGTGTGAAGCAAAGGATTTTGTGACGGGTCTTTACGATGGCAGGGGCAAAATGCTTGAGCAGACAGAAAACCTTCCAATTCTTGCATTTTCTCTCGGTCCGGTCTGTGAGTATATTGTCAATTATTTCGGCGATGAGATCTATCCAGGCGATGTGATTTTTCACAATGATGTCTTCTCGATGGGAAATCAGAATAACGATGTTGCCGTTTACAAACCCATCTTCTTCAAGGAACAACTTGTTGCATGGGCGGCGTGTAAGGGGCATCAGGCAGACGTAGGGGGAGCAGTTCAGGGTGGGTACAACCCTCAGGCTACCGAGGTTTTCCAGGAGGCTATCAGGATTCCACCCGTCAAGGTCTATGAGAAGGGCAGGCAGAGAAAGGATGTGTGGGAACTCATATTTGCCAACATCCGCCTCAAAATAGTTGAGGAGGATATGAAAGCGGAGACGGGCAGTTGCGTCGTCGGAGAACGAAGAATGGTCGAGCTTATCGAGAGGTATGGCGTGGACGTTTACGAGACTCATAAGGAGTACCTTTTCGATTCTACTGAGAAGATGATGCGGGCAGAGATTCGAAGTATTCCGAATGGGGTTTATCGGGGAGAGGCAACGGGATACTACGATGGACAAACCCCTGGATCCAAGTACACGATCCGGGTGAAGATCGTGGTGGAGGACGAGCACATGACGTTCGACTATTCTGACACGGATCCACAGACTCCCGGATTCGTAAACGGGACATACACGTCGAGTGCCTCGGCCACCCTTTTGACATTTCTCCAAATGGTTAATCCCGATATTCCTCACAACGATGGAATGGTTCGCCCCCTCGACATAATCATCCCTGAGGGAACCATTCTTAATGCCGCCTATCCGGCGGCAACAACGTACGGAAACCATCTATGTCCCATCAATGCGAATGCCATCATGCGGGCCCTGAGTCCGGTGATTCCCGAACGCGTTACTGCCGAGTGGAATGCCCTTCTCTGCAGTTTGACCACCGGAAACGATCGTCGCAAGAACGCTCCCTACGTGGACATCGGATTTATGGGACTCAAGGGTGGCTCGGGAGGCATAGAGGGGACTGACGGATATGACCATATTGGCATGATCGATGCCTCGGGAGGCGTCCTGGATCAGGATTATGAGATGTTTGAGCAGCAGACTCCTCATCTGCTTTACCAGCACGAATATTGGAAAGATTCTGCTGGAGCGGGTCAGTGGCGAGGAGGGCTCGGCGTGGTGACGGTTTTTCGGATTGGTGGAGAGAACACAAAGGTTGTGACCTTCGGCGAAGGAGACGTGGAGGCACCTCGAGGAGCCCACGGGGGGAAGGAGGCTACGCTAAACAAGATCGAGCTCCACTACCCGGATGGTAAGGTATACCGGTGTACTACAAAAGACCTCGTTGAAAACGTTCCGGAAGGAACGGTCTATTATCAGGAAGCAGGCGGGGGCGGAGGGTACGGAGATCCGTTCAAACGTCCCGTTGACCTAGTGAGAGAAGAAGTCCGGAATGAAATCATCTCCGTGGAAAAGGCGAAGGAGAAATTTGGGGTGGTCATTGATCCTGTAACGTTGGAGGTCGATGTAGACGCTACCCGAGCTATTCGGGGATGATTTCACCCTCTTGTTTTTGCTAAGTTAAAATATATCACCGCGGAAGAAACCGAAAAAAGATGCCTTCTGGTCAAAGGTAAAATACGAACGTTGAGGAAAAAGGCACAGGGGCGATACACTCACGGAGAATCAATGTCTTCTATCATTAACGAATTGTGGAAAAAACGTTTAGACAAGGAAGAGGGATTTCTTCGACTTTTCCGATACGCCAGGTGAATTCGGGACTTCGTATATCGCCGGAACTGGGGGGATGAACACATGATCACGGTAGAAAAAATCTTGGTTCCAACCGATTTTTCGGAATCTTCGAGGGAAGCTCTCTGCTATGCGGGTGCCCTCGCAGAACGCTATAAGTCAAAAGTCCTCCTGCTCCATGTCATGGAATCTGACATGATGGAACCTCTTCGGGCTATAGAGGGAGGCCAGAATCTCACCACGAAGTTAAAGACCGACAGAGAACAATACCTCAAGAACCTGATGAAACTGGATGAGGTAGCAGGCATTGAGGTTGAGTCTCGTATCGTAGAAGGTCCGCCTGCCTATGAGATAGTTGAGGCAGCCGAGGACTATGGGGCGGACCTCATCACCATTGGGACTCAGGGTTTAACGGGTCCTCAACGAGTGTTCTTTGGTAGCGTTGCCGAGCAGGTTGTCAGGACGTCGCCTATTCCTGTTCTCACGGTGAGGTGTCCTGAGCATGGATTCGTGGACTGCACCATTGGACGAAGACATGTCATGGGATTGAAAAACATCCTCGTGCCAACGGATTTCTCGGAGGCCTCTGCCTATGCTGCTCGATATGCAATCGCCTTGGCCGGAGAATACAGTGCTCGACTCCACCTGCTCCACGTGGTTTCGATTTCAGCAACAGGTCGCAACAAGGAATCTCTGGAAAGTGAGGCGATGGTAGAGGCTCAAAAGGCCATCGAAAAATTCATGGAAGACAGATTGGCCGGTCTCGAGGTAGTTCGGGACGTAAAGGCTGGGACGCCCTTTCAGGAGATCGTCGGTGAGGCCCGAAAAAGAGAAGCGGATCTAATTGTCACGGGAACCCATGGCAGGACCTTTCTCAAATACGCCCTCTTGGGTAGTGTCTCAAGTAAGGTCGTTCGCAAGGCCCCGTGTCCAGTCCTTTCCGTGAAACACCCAAAACACAAATTCGAAAGGCCATAAAAGTCGATCCAGCCGTTCAATAGGCCGTCAATTTTCTCAACAGGGGAACAAGGCCTGGGGCTTTTTCCTCTAGTGCCTTCCATTCCACATCATAGGCTGTATCGAGAAAGGATTTTGCGTCTGAGGAGGAAAAGCGGATTTTTTTCCCTCCAGCCTTTTGAAATTCCCTCCATTCCATCGAAATCGCGCTATCGAAATACCCCACCATGTACGGTTCAAACCATGCTGTAATGTTTCGAATCTTTTCTTGCAGAGACTGGGGAAGGCCGGTCCATGTGTCGAGATTCATCAGAATAGTCCGGTTCTGAGTGTAGAATGGGTGATCAATGACGTACTTTAGGGTCTCTGTCCAGCCAAGCTCTCTGACACCGAGAAGAGGCCACCCAGCCCCTTCGACGATACCGTTTTTCAGGGCTGTGGAGGTCTCTGCGATTGATATAGGCACCGGAACGGTTTCAAGGGCAGTCATGAAACGTCCATATGGGGCTGAGATTTGGAGTTTCCGACCCTTCAACTCTCCTGGCGTTCGGGCATTATCTTTGAGCCAGATGTAGGAAGGACCGTGTAGCCATCGTCCGAGGTAAACCGTGTTGATCGTCCTATGGCGTTCCACCATCAAGTCGTAAAACCCTCCGGGCCTTCTCTCCTCCCATGGCGTAATCTTGGACAAGGGAATTGCGATTGCCTCGGGCAGGAAGGGTTCATAGTCTGTTGTCCGACTGAAGGTTATCTGAACGAGACCCTCTCTCAAGGCTTTGATCTGTTCCTGGGGTGGGATTACTTCGGGACCTCCGAGATATTTGACCCGAAGCTCTCCCTGGCAGTAATCGTTAATTCGGTTAACCCACTCTGCGATCATGATGGCAAGGGGATGATTTTTTGGCAAAAGGGACACCGCCTGTAATTCTTTTTCTGCGGCTAAAGCCGCGTGAACAAGGAGAACAAGCAGAACCGTGACAACCATTGCGATACAGGGAAATCTTCTCATTACGCCACCCCCTTTTTCCGTGACTGCCAATGTCGCCAAATCGACCATTCCGCTCTCGCTCTTTGCGCCTTCTTAGTGGGAGAAACTATTCTAGGGGATCAGGTTAGCCGTCGAATCGATTGACACCCCGCATTGAGAATATATATACAGGATACGGCCGAGTTAGTATAGAGGGATTTGCATATTTAGAGGACGGAGGTCATGTCCTGGAGATGGTCGTGAGAGCGCCGGGGATTGGTCGGATCATAACGGCTGATGTGAATGAAGACTGGGGTATGGAAAAACGAACATTGCGGCTTTTGGGGCTTCTCAGCCCGGTTACTATCTTGAGATTGAATTCACAAAGATCGACCCAGCAACATCGATCAGACGGCAGAGACAATTCTTCGGTTTCCGTCTGACATCATCTATAGTGCTGTCACGCTTCAATCCTGGTGGGTCATCATTGCGCTGCGAGAGGACTTGTTCGACCAGCTGGACAAGGCGCGATTCGGTCCGTGGCTCCCCATGCAGCTCACTCTGGTTTACAAACTCATCGAGGCGGGCAGAAAGACAGGGCTGGATGTCCGAGTGATCAACTCAGCCTTCCCCGACGGTGTTCATCCTGTTATTGCGAGGATTGGATTGGCGCCAACAACCGGCATTGGCAATGTGGCAAATCCGATTCTCCCTATCAGGAGTTCTGTTGCTCACAGACTTCGAGTATCGATGACTGTCGTAAAGATTCTTCTTGTAGCTCACCATAACGTGAGCCCTTACCTCCCCCCTTTCGGTTCCACGGGGGGTGTGCCCTATTATTTGAAAACCGTCGCAGGAGATCGCGATGTAACAGAGGATGTGAATTTTGAACCGGTATTCAAAGATCTCCCGACTCGATTTCGACGGCCTGGTGGTGGGGACGGACAAATCTTGACAGCTTCATCGGCCCTAGGGATCATTCTGGCCATCGTCCATGACACAGTGGATCTTATGCATGCCCCCAGGCCCTGAGGGGCTGCCGGGCTCCTACCCCGTTCGGGTTGGCCGCGATGGCGGAAGAATCGATCTTCCAAGCGATTTGACACTGGATGAGGCAATCCGCATCAACGAAGAGGGGCAGCGGTACGATGGTATTGATCGTATCGATCAGGATGGAACGGCTTACTTTACCGGAGACGGGACCGCCATCATGAGGGAGATGATGGGGTATGACTGTCGGGTGTTAAAGCTCGAAGAAACTGAGGCGCGGGCTGCAGAGGTGGGCGTGAGATTCAGGGAGTTGGTGAAAAAACACCAGTCGTTCACTCCCCTCCTTCATGACAATAGCTAAAAGACTAGAGAGACTATCTTACTGGGAAAAGCCATTTTTTGAAACGGGGCTTCTTCCCGACACAAATCTCTAGAAAAAGGCTCTGGAGTTTTTTAGTGATAGGTCCTGGAGCGCCTCGAATAACTCTGTCCTCGATCTTCTTGATGGGTACTATTTTCTCGGTAGTCGAACAAATGAGAAGTTCATCGGCTTTCATCAGGGTCTCGGGTTTCACTCGCTTCTCAGCGGTTTGGATATGAGCCCGTTCGGCTGCCTCAAGGATCGATTTTCGGGTTACTCCTTGAAGAATGGTTCCAAGGGGTGGCGTTGCCAGGACCCAGTCTTTTACAAAAAAGACTGATTGAATGCTCCCTTCAGCGATAAAACCCTCAGTGTCGACCATGATGCCCACGTCGAAACCTCGTTGTTTTGCTTCCTGTTGTGCCATCATTCCGTTGAGATAGTTCGCTGCAACTTTGGCCTCTATGGGAACGGTCTCGGGATGGAGCTTCCTCCATCTACAGATGCTGGCCGACACGCCTTTGGTGGGCGACAGGGAACGTTCCCCGAGATCGAGGGCAGGGTCCAAGACCACAATACATATGTCGAGCGTCTTCTGAGCAGCGAGGATGTCAAAGGCAATATCGTGATAATAGCAGACGAGCTTCACCATCCCCGTTTTCAAATGGTTTGTTTTCACCGTTTCAAGGACAGCGTCCTGAATGGCCTCTTTCGAGAATGGAAGCTTCATGGACAGTATTTCTGCTGTCCTACAGAGACGGGTGATATGCTCATCGAGGCGGAAAACTGCGGCTCCTTTTTCTGTGTCGTGGAAACTCATGACCTCAAAAATCGCCGATCCACGAGCCAGGCTGTGAGACATGATGTGAACCGTAGCCTTTTCCCACTCGATAAATTTCCCGTTGAGAAAGACCGTCCTGTCAATCAGCATGGCTTTTCCTTTACCAACTAAATGTGATTAGGCAACAAGATTAAATCAATAAAAGAGAAATGTGAAGCCCCTTGTTGCAGGGTACGACCTTGGGGTAGTGGCGTGGGTTCTGCTGCGTTTTTGATTGAACCAATCTGGGAGAGTGTCACAGCGGGGCGGACCCCAATTGGAATTCTTCTCCGGGGATCACTTCCCTGCGATATCGTATTTTTGCATCTTGTATCGGAGGACCCTTTCGCTAAGTCCAAGGCTTTCGGCAGCCTTGGTCTGAACGCCTCCATGCCTGTCGAGAGCTTTCAGAATGAGGTCCCTTTCAATATTCGAGAGCATGGCATTTAGCGACTGTTCATCAGTTTCAGGATGGAGTTTGGCCTCTCTTATCTCTTCGCGGACTTGAAAGGGAAGGTCATCCGTCTCAATGGTATCGCCTCTGCTGACAACAATACTTCTTTCAATTATGTTTTCCAATTCTCTCACATTTCCGGGGTAGTCATATTGAAGTAGTAGATCCCTCACCTCTTTTGTAACTTTAGGGACCTTCCTTCGATTCCTCTCGCTGTATTTCTTGAAGAAGTGGTCAACCAATGGCGGAATGTCCTCCCGTCTTTCCCTCAAGGGCGGCAGAAAAATGGTCACCACATTGAGTCGATAGTAGAGGTCGTCACGAAACGTCTTTTTTTGGAGAGCCTCTTCTAAATTACTATTGGTTGCTGCAATAAGCCTGACGTCGATCTTGATGGTCTGATTGCTTCCTAACCGCTCAAACTCCTTTTCCTGAAGTACTCTGAGCAGTTTCATCTGAAGGGATGGTGACAGATCGCCGATCTCATCCAGGAAAATGCTGCCCCTGTGGGCCTGTTCAAATCGACCGATTCGCCTCTGGACGGCACCAGTGAAGGCCCCTCGTTCGTGACCAAATAGTTCGCTCTCTAGGAGATTCTCTGGCAAGGCCGTGCAGTTGACTTTGATGAAAGGTTTGCTAGCCCTGGGGCTCGCATAGTGGATTGCGTTGGCAATGAGTTCCTTTCCTGTTCCACTCTCACCCCGGATGAGGACGGTGGCCTCGCTGTTGGCGGCTCTTCCGGTTAGGTTTAAGACCTCCTCGATCTTTCCGCTGGCGTAGACGATCTGATCAAACTGATATCTCTCACGAAGTCTTTCTTTCAGTTCCCTGTTCTCTCGCCGAAGCAGAATCCTTTCAGATACTCTCTCGATGAGGAGGAGAATCTCGTCTAAGTCGATCGGTTTGGTGAGGTAGTCTGCTGCGCCTGATTTCATTGACTGAACTGCTGTCTCTACTGTCCCGTAGGCAGTCATCATGACAACAGTCAACTCAGGATTGATCTTCTTCAGCTCCTGAAGGGTCTGGAGGCCATTCATATGGGGCATTTTGTAATCCAAGAAGACAAGATCGAAGGCCTCCCGGCGAACCAAATCCAGGGCTTTTTTCCCCGCGTCCACCGCTGAAACACTGAAACCCTGCTGAAGGAGAAACCCCTCAAGCATTTCCCGTTGGGATCGTTCATCTTCAACAACGAGAAGTTTTAGATCTTTGGTCGGCATAAAGACCCATCTCTAGAAACCTGGCCTATAGGAATTGCAGTTGGCGAGTCGGGATGACCGATGGCCGTTCTTCGATTCAACGTTTCTCGTCTCCCAAAGGCCATGTCTCGCATCTGGTTTTCCATATCGCAGTCAGAGCCTCTGTCGCGAATCTTCACGGTAAACCATCAAGGCCCTCCCACGGGGAGATAAATGGCGATCCTTGTCCCCTTACGGACTTGACTCTCTATCGTTATCTTTCCGCCGTGTTCCTCGATAACCTTATGAGCAATCGGGAGACCTAGTCCTAGGCCTTTCTCCCGAGTAGTATAGGAGTAGTCGAAAACTTTTTCAATTTCCTCTTTGGGAATCCCCTTTCCCGTATCTGAGACCGTCACTCTTACCCAGTCCCTTCTCTCGATTTCGGCCCGAATTGCCAACTCCCCTCCTCCTTCCATGGCATAAAGGCCGTTGGTGACGATATTGATGAGGGCCTGAGTAATCTTGCCTTTATCGATTTTCAAGGGTGGGAGTGTCGGATCGACCTTTAGGTCCATCACAATCGATCGTGTTTTGAGCTCTTCGGCGAAAAGGACAGCGATGTTGTCGAGGATGTCAGCGAGAGAGACGGAGGCAAGAGCGAGCGTGTAAGGTTTAGAGAAAAGAACGAATTGATCTACGATCTGGTTCAGCCTGGTTATCTCCTCGCGAATGACTCCCATGAATCGTCCATATTCCTCCTGCTTGGTTTCGTCCCGAGGAAGAAACTCTCTCTGTAATCGTTGTACGGCCATGCCGATGGCGTTGAGAGGGTTGCGGATTTCATGAGCGAGCCCCGCGCCGAGTTTCCCGATGGCAAGATGTCTTTCGGCAGCCTGCGCCCTTCCTTCCATCTCTCTCAATCTTCGGAGGTGTCGTTCTTGATTGACGTAAATCAGGGTCACCCCTGCCATGCTGAGTGCCAAAAGCACTGCAATCGATAAGACAACATTGCTTTTTGAACGGGACAAGACACTTTGAATCTCCTGGGTCGATAGGCCGACCTGGATGACTCCATAGGGTCTTTCCTCAAGTTTCAGAATCTTAGCGACTTCAAACACTTCCTGCTTGTCCGGCATCAATCGCAGACGCGATTCTGTCCGGACCCCCTCTCCAACAGATTCAAGAACAGATGATCCTTCTATGTCGCCTGTACTATCACTCTTTACCTGGGCAACAGGGAGCAAGGAACTGTCAAATACCAATAGGTATAAGACTCCCTCCCCAAAACCCATGGTTTCGAGAACCTCCTGGATTGCGAATCTTCGCCTTAGATTCTTCATTTGAAGGTGATCGATACTCACTGCAACAATTCCATCCCGTGCCGTTCTGCGAATGGCGACCGAGAAGAGATCCCCCTTATCTGGCTGAAGCTTTTTGAAGGGCACGATGACCATGTTTCTAATCCCTTCCACGAGCGGGAGGTATGGAGAGAGACCCCTCTCGGTGATTTCTGATCGAGAAAGCCCATCGAGGATGTCGATCCTACTGAGACCACTACTCCGGGCCGCATTCTCGAGTTCTTGTGATGAGAGTGTTTGGAGAGCGGCGTTTTGATCAACCAGCGTTGCGATCTCCAGAAGGTAGTCCACAATGTCGTCTTCGAGAGCAAAGAAATTCCTCGAGGAGGCAATATTAAGAAGATGCGCTCCGGGAACGCTTTCCATCACCTCGATGGTTGAAACCGTATTCTGGATCTGTCTTTCGAGTCCTCGAAGGAGTGTTACCCCTTGATTCTCCAGAATATCTCTTAGGCTCTCTTGGGTGCGATTGAGCTCAAACAGACCATTTACGATGAGGACGAGAATGATAAGACAACAGATGAGGATAAGATGGAGAGGACCTATGGATATCCAGTGAGATCCTGATTTTGCTTTTGCTGCCATTCTTTTGAACTGCCTGGGGAACTATTCGGGCATCATGCCCATTCCCTGTTCCTGATTCATCGGACCCATTCCGCGTCCATGGTGCATGCCGTGGCCGAAAGGCATCCCATGACGGGATACCCAAACCTTAAACTGGTCGGGTGTGAGGATCTCTCTTACCTCAAGTTGGTAATCGAGAATCCTTTCTTGGATCTGGTTCTCAAGGGCGAAAACTTCCTTCTGTTTCGATCTGATATCAGAACCCTTGGATTTGGAGTTGGAGAGAAGCCTTGTAAGCTCGTATCTCTTGTTCAAAAGGTCGTTTCTCAAGGCCGCCATGTCTTTCAAGTAGCGATCCTGAGTGAATTTCATTTGCTGTATTTGTTTTTTGGTTAGTTGGAGGTCTTCAGGACGCAAAGATCGAGGCGCACGTTCGGTTCTGCCCTCTGGAATGAGCGGCTGTTTCCATTGACTCCAGCCGAGGGAACCGTGAAGGAAAAGAAAAGATATCGAGAAGAAAATGGCGAACCCAATCTTCATGTGCTGCCCTTACATAGCTTGATTACCCCAACCCAAAGAGAAAAGCAATAGGGCCAGGGTCAGTTCTGACCACTGGAGAGCTGACCCTGGCCTATGCGTCAGGCTGCTGCGAAAGCACCTTCAGCAGCCTTTTTTGGGGATGAGACTACAACCCCCACATGTGTCCCCCTCCACGCATGTGGCCGAAACCCATACCACCGCCGTGACCCATGTGATGGTCGTAACCCATCGGGCCATGGCCAAAACCCTCCTCAGGAAGAAGTTCCCGAGTGGCAAGTCTGTACTCGAGGGCTTTTTCTCGGAGCTGTTGCTGCAGACTGAATATCTCTCTTTCCTTTGCCCTGATCTTTTCGGGATCAGTCTTGGGATCTACCCACAGTCCTTGCAATTCGAGTCTCCTCTGATAGATGTTCCGGCGGAGTTCAGAAGTTTCTTCGTAGAACTTCTGCTCCTGGGCCTCGAGTTTTTCCCGCTGTTCCTTTGGGAGGTTCGAGTAGTCTCGATAACACGATCCAGCATACCCATCGCCCCTCTTACCCCATGAACCATGAGCAAAGGCCCAGCCACTGGCGAGGACAAGTGCCGTGATTACGGCAACAGTTGAAATTGTGAGTTTCGATTTTCCCATCGTACCAACCTCCTTGTTGAGTTTGAAGCGTTTTGCTATTGGAAACGCAAGGGGTGTGCCAAGAATAAGAACTGTTTCGAGGTATTTGATATTATATAGGTTTCTAGTTTCGGACAACAGCTGGGGGGGCCTTTGAAATGGGTTTTTTCGACAGAATTGTCGATAAAAGAAAAGATCTTTTGTTCAATTATTCATAGAGTCCAATAACTTATGATTTTTCGACGGAACTGTGTTTTTCGACATTTTTGTCGAAATGAACCGCCCTTTCTCTTACCTGTCCATCAAAACAGGTCACTCCGCCCATCCGAAGGGCTTCCTGAGTTTTGAACGCAAGGTTTGTTGAGCATTCTGGTTTATCAGAGAATTTTGAATCTGTAAATGGGACGATCAGATCCCTTCACTCCCGCTGATCCTTGTTCCCCTTATTGGGGGATGCTCCCCTAAACATCCCTCAGGCATATGAGCACCCGCAAGGCTGAGGAAACGCATGGGGATCCGTATTGATTTTTTGTAGTGTCTAGCGTACAAGATTTAGATCAATTATGAGACAAGGAGGCCCTATGAAAGGTCTGGAGTTCACAGCGATCAAAAAGGAAACCCTTATACTCGATCCAAAGAACAACATGTCTCGCAAAGCTATCCCGAGTGAGATCCGGAGAGACCCGCTAACTGGAAGGAGCTCACGAATATGTCATTTTATGGCATTGAAGTGGGAAAAGCCTGATTTCAAGAAACTTGTAAATGGAACGGAAGCATGGTGTCCTTTCTGCCCAGATAAGGTTCTGGAGGTGACCCCCTTCTTTCCGGAAGAGATACTTTCTGAAGGGCGGCTCATGTCGGATGACATGGTTCTCTTTCCCAACATTGCCCCGTATGACAGCCTCGGCGCGGTCGCCACTATGGGGAGCCGTCATTTCATTCCCATGACCGAGATCACTCCAGAGCGGATTGCAAAGGCCTTTGGCCTGTCCATAGAGTTCTTTCGCAAGGTTCACAGCACGTCCAATCCGGAATCGGTCTATCATCTCATCAATTGGAACTACATGCCTCCCTCGGGGAGCTCTCTCATTCATGCACATTTACAGGTGTTTGCGTGTTCCGTGGCTCCTAACCTCATGCGGGAGGAATTGGAGGCAGCCCGGACGTACATGGATGCCGACGGGAGCAACTACTGGACCGATCTGATAGCGGCAGAAACCGCCCAAGGAGAACGTTATCTTGGGGAAATCGGTCGTACGACTTGGCTGACGTCGTATGCCCCTCTTGGCGTGGCTGGAGATGTACTGGCCGTGGTCGACGGTGCTCGATCCACCCTCGAGCTCACAGCCGATGACCTTTGTGATTTGTCTATGGGACTCACCAAGGCTATGGCAGCCTATGACAGGATGGGGATTTACAGTTTCAACATGAATCTATTCACCGGTGCTGAGGGGGATGACCATGCCCGGGTCCATCTTCTTTTTTCACCACGGACCTTCTTCAATCAGGCATTAGGGGCGACTGACGTTGGAGCAATTAGGAACCTTTACAATGAACCGATTTGCATGGCCTTCCCCGAGGAGATCAATGGGATGCTAAAAGAAGAATTCTGATCAACCCCAAAGGAGCCGGATGTCCCTAGTCAGTATTCAGAATAGAAACTGCGAGGGATGAGCTACCAGAGCATGTTATCCCCCAGTCAAGGCAATTGGTCGTCTTTCACACCGTCAATATGGTACAATAGACTCATATTACGGTTCAGGAGAATGGGCCGTTTGGTGGTCATTGTTGGGTTATTCTGAATTCTGACTCCTGACTGCCGAATTCTGGGTTCCGTCTCCCGACTTCATAAACAGGGAACGAATTCATGGGTGAGATCCTCATATTAGGTATAATTGCTGTAGGATGGTTTGTCCTTAACCGGTATGTCCTTCCAAAATTCGGAGTTGATACCTGACTCTCTTCGCCTTGCCGTGTCGAGGATCGATACGAGACCGATTGACCCCCGAATCTGGTGGGGACTTCAATCCCACACTGACGGCTCAGGCCTTACCGGCATCGGGGTCACCGGCTGTCATTTAGATGATTCTGGAAAAGAGAATGAAGTTGGCTGTGGCATGAAGGATAAATGGGGCGTAAAGGCTGCCTGTGTACTCATAGAGTAAGGCGAATATGATTCCACCAACCAAAGGTACGAATACAACGGCTAAGGTCCCTGCACTCAGGAGGTGACTCATGCCAAAAAGGATTGCCGAGAGGATCACGGATAACAATACCCCGCCGTGAGCCCTGATCAGCCTGTAGCAGAGACCCCGAAAGAAGATCTCCTCGACAAAAGGCCCAATAAGGGATAACACCGCCAGGGGGATGATTCCCCGAACCCTGACTCCGGGATTTACATACGCCCTCAGATCCACTCCCCCCAAAACCCGCGCAGCGTAAAGGAAAAGGAAGAATCCCGACCCGAGGACGACTGAACCCCCTAAGCCGGTGAGAAAACCTTTAATCGGTTTCCTCAAGCCAGCCACTGAGAGAGGAACGGATAAGGCCCGAAAGAGGCTGAAGAATAGGACGAGGTCTAGACAGCGTACCATGCCCGTCCAGATTAGGGGGCTAAGCTCTCTGGCCAGAGGGAGACCGTGCAGGACATTTGAGGCTAACTCGAGGCCGACGAGAACTCCCGCGGTGATGAGAAACGCTTTTTCGTTTATCTGTTCCATCCGAGTCTCCGGAGCGCACGAAAAAGGTAGTGCTTAACGTACCAATCCTCTTTTCCCCGCAGCCACGACTCGAGGATCGGGATCATCCTCCTCTCTCCCTGAAAGGAAAGAGCAAGTATGGCCTTGCAGCGAACGATCGGAACTGGGTCCTTGCGCGCGAGATTGGTCAGCATCTCGACATTTTGCTTCGAGGGGAGGTAGGCGAGAGCCTCGGCTGCCCACAAACGGACCGCCGGGTTCGCACTGTTTAGATGCTTTATGAAGTTCTTTCTTGTCTCAGGATTTCGTGTTTTCTTTTCCGAGATGACCCAGCTGCGAATTTCCTCAACCTTTTCAGCAGGTAAGGGCCCTCTGGAATTCGAGACCTTCTGGGGAAGAAGGCTGTAGATCAAGAGAGCTGAGAACAATGCGACACACGTCAATACAACAATCCTCGAGTATTTGGAAAGGGCGAGTAGGCTGTCTGTAGCCAAGACGACAAAAAGCATGATCGCAAGGGGAGCAGTGAGGAAGATGGAATAGAAAGTTGTTCTCCTCAATCTCTGGGCGCTCCCACCTCCAGACCATGTCTCGACACTTTTCAGAATGGCAGGGCCTGTTCTCAAGTCGCTGGGAAGGGCTAGATCCGCAGCCTCTCTGGTTGAGACCGTGTAAAGGCCACGTTTCAAAAGCCATGATTTTTCGGTCTCCATCACGGACGCACCTGTCCAAATCGTGACCTGGGTTCGTTCTTTGGGAGGGGTGATGAGTTCCGCCGATATTGGGGAATATCGATAGTAGAACGCTACCACCTTTGTTCCCCAGGAGTTCTGAAGGAGATAATCCCGGACTCCCAAAAAGCCCTGTTCCTGAAAGACAAAAAGAACCATAATGAGCGGGACTAGGGAGAGTAGTGCCACCTTGTGGAATGGAGCTTCCGGAATTCGTATTAGAAAATGGGCCACCCCAAAAAAGGCGATGAGAAGAAGCAGTCCCAGAGGAGAGAATCCCACGAGGAACGACAACAAAACAGAAATGAAAATGGTCCACCCCAAGCGAATCGGCTTTGAGACCTTGAAACGGTGTAGAGACAAAGATCCAGCAAAAGCGATCACCCCCAGGGTAAAACCCAGAGTGAACGCAAAGAACATGCCTGCCTGTGCGAGCGAGCCCGCGTGGAGATGAGCTGAGAACTCATTGGGTAGAGGAATCGGTATGTAACTGGAGGCAGCTAAGGCCTCCAGTTTTGTCATGAACGCGAGACCAAAAGCTCTCAGCCTAGCGTACCCCCAGATTTCTGTCGTGAGGAAAGCCAGGATCTGAATCAAGAAGAAAGGTTTGAGATACATGGGAGCATTCCGGCTGCAAGGCATATACCAAACGGTTCAGTGTTTTTCTTTTCTCCCTCTCTGACCTGAGAGGGGAAGCGATAGGCCAGTGAGCCAAGCTAGATTATTGAGGAGTTTCATGTGTTTTCAAAATCTGATGAAAACGGCCTTCCATAAAAGCACTCGTTCCTCTCGCCCGCTCTCCCCTACAGGAATCTGCGGGGTATCGCTCGAGCTCTCAGAGTCCGCAGAGTGAGAAAACGGATGGACCAGGCGTTTGGCCTAATTTTTCGAGGGGAAAAATTAGGCCAAGTAATCTCCTCTGGATTGGCCTCTCACCAATCCAGAGGCCGTTCCCTCTGCGGCTCCGTGTGCTCTGTGAGAGGTTGTGGAGACGTCCAATTTGCTGCGATTATCTTGTTGAGAAACTCCTAGATCGGGTACAGCGCTTCCTTTCCCCCTTTCTGGCAGATTAGTTTCGTGAAGCCGTGACTAGGGTGTTCTGAGATATAAAGGCAACGGCCCTGGGAATATTCACCCCTTGTCTCCGGTAACGTCCCTCAGGGACATGAGCGTCCACAGAACTCAGGGAAGTCCTCTGAGTTATTTCGGCGTTTCCGCAGTTTCGGTTTCCTATTGAGAGCAAATTGGTGAAATTCTTCCAGGGGATGCAAGAGATAGCTTCAAATGTCAAAATCCAATTGTCAAACGAAATCCCAAAGCCACCATGTCAACAAATTGAAATACCTCTGGCAATCAAGTCGTGTAGATAACCGATCGATCAACCGCCGATCCTGCCAGCCCTTATTCCTGCTTTGTTAGTTGAGCTTTGACATTCATTTGGATTTCAGGCTTTGTCTTTTGACATTTTGGTTCTTCGTCCGTGCACATTAACTTTGCATGATTCTAAAGTGGTTTCTTGAGGAGACTCCTCTCGATTATTGTCTTGCTTTTATCCTGTTTTTTCGGTTAAATAGAGGTTTACCCTGTTGATTGCGTTTTATGTTTACCCAAACGAGGCGATTCTATTCAACAGGCGTTTTTCCTGTCCATCGAGATGCGGCGAGAACGCACATGTCGAGTTCACTCCCGCCACCATCAGACTTGGTTAGGATTGTTTCCTAGAAAGGCTTTTGACGAACATTCAGAGATGCTTTGACAATCCGTCAACTTGAGAGCGAGGCACCAACCCGAACAGACGGCCCAGTCATTGCCGCAGCGGCATTATATCAGCACCCATCTGTTTTTGAAATGAAAAACCCTCGGTCCGGTTAATTCTCCCGCTAATCGGGTGACCGAAGTGCGAGTGAAGGGGGATCGTGTCGTCTTGAAGAGAAGGATCCTTGCAATCCTCCTGATTGGCTTCATGGCGCTTGTTATTGTCGGAGTCGGAATGACCTATGTCCGATTCCAATTGGGTGCCCGGTTAGCCGAGAAGGGCCTCGAAAAGACGATCCAGTCGGGATTCGGTGGCAAATTGACCATTTCCCGAACAGTGATTCACTGGTTGGGCAGGTTTGACATTGAGTACCGAGGGGTATCTGTCGGACGGGAGGGAGAGCCAGAAGGATGGCTCCGTGTCAGTCGGATCGTCGTAAGACCGAAATTGAGGAGTATCTTTTCAAAATCTATCACGTGGAAAAGCCTCGATCTCGAAGATCTTGAGTTGCGTCTCGCCGGAGGAGGAGGTCCATTTCCTTTGGATTACCTCGTTTCTGTACTTCCCCAGTTTGGTCAGTTACGGGTCACGGGAGGAAAGGTTGAACTACCTCAAAGAGTGATTCACGACCTGTTTCTTTCTCTCAGCAACCTTTCAACATCTGGCCCTTTTCCTTTGGTGGCAAAGGGCACCCTCAAGGTGGACGGTGGTTCTGCCGGAAGGGTGTCAATTCACGGGCTGGTTCAGCGCCTTTCTGAGGAGTGGAATGCCTCGGGTCTCAAGGTCTCCGCAAAGATAGAAGGCAGAGGTATCGATCCATTGTGGTTTGGTGGCAATGATTCCCGATACTTTCCCGCTGAGCTTGTTGGAAGCAGACTGTCCATCTTTGCGGCGTTTGATGGCTACCCCAAGGGGTGGTTTCAGACATCTGGGACAGTGAGCATCCTTGGATCACCCCTATTGGAGGGAAAGGATAGCCTAGATGCCGACTTCGCGGTTACCTGGGACGGGCAGGACCTTGAGTTTCAGAAGTTTAGGCTCAAACCGCCTTTCATTCCGCTCGAAATAAAGGGGCGAATCAACGCGACAAGAGAAGGCGATCCGTTCGTTTCTCTTACCGTTGATTGCCCATGGTTTTCAATCGGTAAGGGGGCAAGAATCCTTCCTTTTGTTCCGGAGAAGATCCGTTCTTTGTTGGAGTCTGTCAAAGAGGGTGAGATTTCGCTGTCATCATTTGGGTTTACCGGCCCTCTCAGAAGTCTCGGACCGCCAGAAGATGAAGAATCCCTTCGCCTCTGGGAGGGAGTCGTCAGACTCAGGAAGATTATTGTCCCCTGGCGGGGAGCGTATTTCAAATTCCGAAATGGCGCTGTCCGGATGGACGATGGCCGTATTCTGGCGGAGGCCGTTGGCCTACGTTTCGGCGGTTCAGAACTCGAGATTTCTCGGCTTTCCCTCTCTCAGCCCTTCGGGGATCGCGCGCTTGAACTGACTCTCAAGGGTGAAGTCGACCTGGCTGACATTCCGAAATGGGTTTCCACTGGCATAATTCCCGGGAAGGTGACCCGTTTATTGTCGGATATAGAGGCTCTCTCTGGTACGGGGGACATCAGTCTCCGCTTTGAGAAATCCCTTGGATTGTCAATCTCCCCCGTGCTAAGTGGCCGATTGGTACTCGAAGACGGCACCCTCCGAATCCCCCATCTCCCTGGGACTTTCAAGAACTTAGAGGGCTTGGTTGAGTTTTCTTCTCGGGAACTCGCTGTCGACAAGCTTCGAGGTAGGTGGCGGAATTCGACTGTGATTGCCCACGGGTCGGTCAGTGCGCCTTTCTCAGGCCATCCCGATCTTGATCTCTCAGTCACGGGTCGTCTCGATCTAGAAAACCTCCGCGAAATCGGCTCTTGGAAGGGTTTACCCGAAGGCATGCGGAAAGTCCTTCGAGAAGTTTCCTATCCGTTGGGTCAGGGAGACTACACCCTGACCATAATGGGTCCCCTCGATGGCCCTGAGGGCGTAAAGGTCAAAGGGGAGTTGTCTGTCCAGGGTGGATCCTTTCGTCTCTGGAACGCGTATCCCGTCAAGGGTGTAAAAGGTACGGTTCTCATTTCCAAAGGGCGAGTCATGGTTCCTCACTTGGAAGGAATCTGGAAGAACTCGGACATTGCGTTGAAGACGGTTCTCAAACAGTCTGGGAAAACTTTCCAAAGGGATCTAACCTTTTCGGGATCTTTCGATCTTCGGGATATCGCCTCAGAAAGATTTGATCACGGATTGCCAAGGATCTGGCGAAAATTTCTTAGACCATTTGATTTTCAGAAGGGTCAGGCTTTCTTGGAGGTGATCAACCGGAAACGTAGCGATCGGGGCACGGTAGGAGGTCATGTCACCTTTCGGAATGCAACGGTTCGGTATGTGCCCGTCTTTCCTCCTGTCACGGACATGGACGGGGCGGTCTCTTTTGACGGAAGGGGCATCAAAACCATCGACGTTCGGGGGAGACTCGATTCGGGCCCCGTGAGCGTTCAGGGTAACCTCGTCCCGAACTCTTGGGATTCGGCTCCTGCCCTTCTCATTCAGGCCGGCAAGATCGATCTAGACGAGCTTCTCTCGTGGCCGTGGAAGAAGGGTTTTTCCAAAGGCAAAAGGACTCGCTCTCCCTTACTCGTCCGTCTGGAGATCGATCGGGGAGGGTATAAAGAGATTCACGTCACAGACATTAATGGGAGAGTGAGGTTCGAGGAAGAGGGGATATCTTTTGAGGAGATTACCTTTGCCTCGACCGCCGGACAGGGTTTGATTACGGGGTGGCTCGGTTTTGAAGAAAACGGCGACCTGTCGTTTGAATTTCACCCCTATGTCTTAAGAATCGAAACAAGTCCAGTTCTGATGAGTTTTCAAAAAGCCGGACGCAAGGAGCAGCTAACCGGCTTGGGATCCGCCTATGGGGTCATCCGGGGACGCGGTAATGGGATCAAGGAGATAGCCCGATCCCTAAACGGAGAAATAGGAGTTTTTCTGGAAGAAGGCAGAATCGCGCAATTCAACGTCCTGTCCAAGGTGTTTTCTCTCTTGGATTTTTCGCAGGTGGCTCGTGGTAATTTCCCGAACCTGAAGGAAGAGGGGATGCCCTACAGAACCGTCACCGGAGAGATTGCTGTCAACAACGGAAGGGCGACAACGGATGATCTCCTGGTTGATGGCGAGTCCATGAAAATCTCCGTGGTCGGAGACCTCGATATCCCTTCCGGGGATGTGGATCTGACTCTTGGGCTTCGCCGGGTCGGTGCTGGAGGGAAGATTGTCAGGGCAGTCCCGATTTTTGGGGAAATCGTGACAACAGATGGCGGAAGTTTTATTCATTACTATCTGGAAGTGAAGGGGAAAATAGACAAGCCTGAGGTAAAAGGTGTTCCCTTTATGTCAGTCTCGGACGGGGTTTCTGGGCTCATGCGAAGGCTGTTAGAGACGCCGACTGAGGTCATTCCTTTTCAGAGACAACCAGACCTAGAACGATTCTTCAGGAATAGAAAGCATCCCTATCCCTAAGCCCCATGGCATCAATATTTGTCTGTGATAACAGGGGGCGGCCTATCATCCCTCTTTTTTCTCTCATCAAATTGTCCATTTCTTCCGAAGGATTATATAAGACAGCATGTTGTAAACCATGAGCCCAGGTTCAATGAAAAAAAAGATCGGGACCATAGGGGATCCTTACCGGCATTTTTTTGAAAATGCCGATGACGGGATGGTTCTGTTTGACCCAGCCGGCAAAATCCTTTTGGCCAATCCAAGTTTCTTGGAGGTTATGGGATATGCGATTGAGGACATAGACAGGGGTATCAGTCTTCCGGATTTTGTCAATTCGAAGGATGTTCTAACTGTGGAGAAATACCATCGTCGAATCATATCCGGAGAGAAATTGCATGAGTACGAGTTTGGCGCTACGACGACAAGGAAGGATAGCCTCCGCTTCAGCGCAAAGGGATGTCGCTTGACGGATAGAAACGGTGAACCGTTGGGAGTGATGGTGCTGTTAAGGGAGGTAACTTTGTTATTCAAAAGGTTGGAACTTGTCGATCAAAAGCTAAAAGAATCGGAAGGCAACTACAGGACGTTGCTGGAAAAGGTTAGCGAGGGGATCGCTGTTCTCCGCAATCGACGTTTTGTGGTTATCAATGAGAAGCTTGCCCAGATGACTGGTTTTGACCGACATGAATTGGAAGGACAAAGGCTAAGCAGAATTGTTTCGGCCGAATCATTGATTGACGCTGAGACATGGTATGACAGGATCATGTCAGGCACAAAGGCTGAGGGTGCCGCCGAGATACACCTCATGACGAATAACTTTCAGCCGCTCACTGCGGAGGCTACGGGCGGCCTGGTGCAGTACGGTGCAAAACCGGCTGTGCTCTGCCTGTTCAGAGACGTTACTGATAGAAAAGACATCGAGGATATGCTTCTTCAGTCGGAGAGGGATCGTGCGGTCTGCGAATTGGCCGGGGCAACTGCTCATGAGCTGAATCAACCCCTCACCGTCATCATGGGGAATGTGGAACTCTTTCTTGACAAGATCGAAGGCGAGGAACCTTTTGCACGATATCTCCATAACATTTACAACGAGTCACTCCGGCTTGCTGATCTAATCAAGAAGATTGGGAACATAACACGGTACAAAAGCAAGCCGTATGTAGGAACGACCCAGATCATCGACATCGATGGGGCGTCGAGCTAGTTTTTGGATAAGTTTTTAGGAGGTTTGGTATGGCAAAGATACTTGTGCTGGATGATGAGCCAGGAATGCGGGAACTACTCCAGGAGTATCTGGAGACAGAGGGCCATCAGGTTCGTGTCGCATGTGATGGTGTCGAGGGCTATGAGGTCTACGAGGCTTATCAACCGGATCTTCTCCTTGTCGATGTCCGTATGCCTAAGGGAGACGGCATCGAGTTGGTTCAGGCTGTGAGAGCCAAGAAGGCGGACATCAAGGTTGTCTATATAACGGGTTGGCTCGACGATATGAATGTTGGAAGTCGAATCGTCACAGAGTTAGCGAATCACCCCGAGTACAAGACGCTAATCAAGCCCTTTAGACTCAAAGACGCCTCCCAGCTAGTTAGAGAGTACGTGGGAGACTAACTGGTTCAAACTACCTCAATCTGAGAAGGATTCCTTAGAACGATTGAAATAGCCGATGGCGAGATAGGGAAAGGTCTTCCGGAGAATAGCGAGCATCTTGGAGACCCCCAGGGCTGGACCTTCTAGATTTCCGATTTTCTTCAAATACCATTCAGAATCGATATTGAGATTTCGCATCTGAATCATGTCAATCCCTGTGACCCTTACCATCCTGATCAGGGCATCGATCTCATCCTCCTGGTCCGTGAACCCTGGGAAGACAAGTAGATTGAGCGACACAAAAACTCCCCGGGCTTTTGCGCCACAAATCGATTCCAGAACGTCCTCAAATCGATATCCCTCAGGCTGATGATAGCGCCCGTAGTATTTCGGCCTGGCGCTACTGAGGGTGATCCGCATACTGTCGAGCCCTACCCCAGCGAGTCGATCGACAACTTGAGGAAGGCTCCCGTTGGTGTTGACGTTGAGAGTGCCTCGTGAGGTTTTCTCTCTGAGTCTTGCGATCGTCTTTTCCAAGAGTTGATCTTGTAATAGGGGTTCACCTTCACAGCCCTGGCCGAAGCTGACAATCGGGGCTTCAGCCCTCTCCATGTGAGGCAAAGCCACTTCAATAAGCTCTTCCACGGTGGGAACAAAAGAGATCCTCTGATGGGATGCCTTACAGCCATTCGATGGCTGGGAGGACAGACATCCGAGACACCTGGCGTTGCAGCTGGGTGAGGTAGGAACGGGGATCTCCCATCGCCGATAAAAGACGTTTTTTGCCGCAAAACAGTGATAGTTCAGGGCGCAATGAGATAGATGTTTCAGAAATCGGTTTTGTGGGTACTCCTTTAGGTATCTGTCGACCCGACGGGTCAAGTCCTCGTCGTCCGTAAAGAATTTTGTGTGCCAGTGGGGGTTGGAGTCTACCAAGATTGCCGATACCCAGAAACTCTCCTCTCTCAGGCCGACGGCTCCATAGGCCCAAAGGGGGAGAACCGAAGACTTCTCCTTAAGGTTAGTCGCCGGCAACAAGCATCTCAGATACCCAGGAGCCAAGAAAGCCGCGACGGCCGTGCACTCGATTCTGCGACCATCGATTACCGCTTCCTCCACGGTCACAAAATTCTCAGACTCTGGATCCCATCCAACGGGGTAGCGACCCGGAAGCGTAAAGAGTTGGCTTCCCTCAGGGAGGGGCGTTAGTCTGTCGGCGTGACCGGGTAATTTTCTTGTGCCTGACTGGGCTGCCATATAGAGGCTGGGATGGTCAAAGATCTGACCCTCTGGGTCGGAGAAGACCATCCTGGGGGGTAGGGTGATGTCCCGTTGGGCTAACGTCTTTTTCGTCTGCTTCGATACAGATACTAAAGAGATTTGGCGTCTCCTTCAGTGGTTGAGGCTCCAGTCATAGTTTTTGTATTGGATTCTTACCTGGCTAATGTTTTTCCTGAGGTATCCCTTTTTCTCTCCATAGTCAAGGTAGCGGATGATAAACCCGATCAGATTGTCTCGGCCTCCGAAATCGCCCCCGTACCACTTAAATATCTGGGAAATTCGCAAAACCCTCTCCTCAAGGATGATCTCGACCTCTTTGGAATTAACGAAGGTCTGGGTGGCCAGTTCGAGCTGCGATTCTATATCGTTAGCATTATAGAAACCAATGGGAGGGCAGGACTGTGAACCACAGACAAGGGCAAAATGTATCCGGACATCCATTGGTGAGATGATGAAATGGCAGCGCGGATCGCTACGACCGAAAGCTCTCCAGAGGCGATGGGGGATTCTCTTGTTTCCTCTGAGAATTCCGTGTTCAATATCATTAAGAGAAAAAAGGTAGCCAGCAATATCGTAAGTGACCCGATCGAAGAATCCACGCTTTTCCTTGACCGATTCCTTGATTCCTAACGATACGATGCCATGGATGACCATCGTATTATACAGGTTGATCCAGAAAGCCAAACGCTGCTCTCGGTCGGTTAGAGATTTCAAATCGTACTTCTTGAGAAAACCAGCCAGTCTCACGTAGTTATTGAACTGTTTGGTGCCCCGCATTGCGTCGTAGTTGATTTTCCCCGCCTCTAGGTCGAAAAAGTCGGCTTGAAGATCGGCGATAGCTTTTCTGAGAGCAATGTGAATTTCTTCGGTCGGCTCCCTCCCAGAATCAGTCTCTGAATTGAGAATCATTACTTTTGCGGCCATGTTTTGCTCGAATTCCGGCGGTTCCGTGAGTTCAGAGATGATACACCATTTCCTGCTTTACCCGCATCAACTCTTCAGCCAGGGTGTAAGGGAGGCAGACGCCATTTCCGACTATGCCCAGTTCCGCCTTCTCCATCAAGTTGCCGTGAAAATCTGAACCCCCGGTCTTCAGAAGACCGACTTTTTCTGCAAGCTGTCTATATTGTGCCGTCTGCTCCCGGGTGTGGTCTGGATAGAAAGCCTCTATACCCTTAAGTCCTTCTTTTGTAAGTTCAACCACTAGGTTTTCGAGATCTCTTGGCATATAGTTCAATGTGAAAGGATGGGCGAGAACGGGAATGCCCTGGGCCTTCAAGACCATGTCAATCGCATCTCTCACGTCCAGCCGAAATTTGTTTACATAGGCCGGAGCCCCCTGCGCCAGATACCGGTCGAAAGCGTCGTTAAGGGAAGCCACATATCCTTTATCCACGAGAACCTGAGCAAAGTGTGGTCTGCCAACCTGTCCTCCTCCTGAAGCCGCAACAACCTCCTGATAGGTGATGTCGATGCCCAGATCGTTGAGTTTGTCGACGATTTTGGGATTCCTCTCAGATCTGGCCTCTTTCAGCTTTTCCAGTTTTTCTCTGAGGATGCCCCCCTTTGTTTGCACGAAATATCCTAACAGATGGACACTTCCCGTCTTGATATTGGCGCTAATCTCTATCCCTGGAATGATTTCCAAAGAGACTCTCTGTCCTTCTTCCTGTGCTTCCTGGACCCCGTCCACCGTATCATGGTCTGTGATCGCAATCGCTTTCAATCGCCTCTTCTTTGCCAGATGGACGACCTGTGAGGGGGTTAGCGTTCCATCTGAGGCGGTCGTGTGAACGTGGAGGTCAATTTCTACCATCGTCTGCCTTTGCTCTAACGGGGTCTATGCGGTTTCGCTTTACAATTCGCGTATATTTCAAGGGGACCATCTTAAATTTATCAAAAGATGTGGACGAGTTCAAAGAAAATCGAGAAGGTAAAGATTTCAGGTACAAAACGGTGGGTTTGAGGAACCAGTAAGGTCGTTGGCCGGATCGCATATTGAGGATAGGTACCGGCAGGAGAAGAGGGTCGGCTATCCTCGGGATCTAAGCCCGCTACACGTGAAGGGCACAGCATGCTGGAAGTCGGATTATCTGAACATACTATTGTGCACTAACGGTGCGTCCTCTGGCCCATTCCCTCAGAGACTCAACATATTCGGACCGCGTCTTCGATAGAGGACGGGTCTTTCTCGTCTCCTCTAGCAGGAGATCGTTGCTTAAGGGGAGATTACTCGAAAATGCGGTATAGAGAGCCGAGACAACCACCTGTTCAATCTCCGCTCCGCTGAAGCCGGCTGTGGCGGCTGCGAGAGCGGGAAGGTCGAACTGTTTTCGATCATGACCTCGGCGTCTGAGATGAATCTCAAAAATTGCCTCTCTCTCTGTAGAACTTGGAAGATCGACAAAGAAAATCTCGTCAAAGCGACCCTTACGCAGCAATTCAGGTGGCAGCCGAGTCACGTCGTTCGACGTGGCAACCACAAAGACATCGCCCTTCCGTTCTTGCATCCATGAGAGGAAGATACCCAAAACCCTTTGGGATACGCCGCCATCTTCTGTGCCACCAGCGAAGAAGGCTTTTTCTATTTCGTCAATCCACAGTACCACAGGGGACATCTTCTCAGATGTTGCCATTGCTCGCTTGAAGTTTTTCTCACTTTCGCCAATGTATTTGTTGTAAAGGTTTGACGGGTCCATTTTGAGCAAGGGCAAGCCCCATTCCATAGCTACGGCCTTGGCACATAGGCTCTTGCCCGAGCCAGGTATGCCCAGCAACAGAATGCCCTTTGGGAAAGGCAAACCGTATTGTTCGGCCAGTTTAGGGTCGGTGATGATGGGCTTGCGCTTTGTGAGCCATATCTTCAACCGTCTCAAACCTGCTATGTCTGACATGCTTTCTTCAACTGGGAAATACTCCAAGAGACCCTCTCGTTCGATGATGGCCTTTTTGGCCTGTATGACGACCTTGAGATCATTAGGGGCAAGTCGCCCGTCTTCGATAAACGCCTTGGTCAGAATTTTCTCTGCTTCGAGCAGGGTTAAGCCCTTCAGGTTATGGATGAATCGGTTCAAATCTTTTTTGCTCATCTCCACCTTGATTTGCATTCGCGCGGAGAGATCACGGAAGATGTGCTGCAGCAGTTCTAAATAGTCTTGTCGCTGAGGCGGGGAAGGCCTTACGCGGGCTGTATGGGGTTTCACCGAATCGGGAACCTGCACACCGGTTCCTGTCAAGATTAGAGCTCCTTCGATCTCGGTAAATGTGCGGGCAGCTTGGGTGAGCTTTGCGCCGAGGACCATGTCCTCGAGAAATGGTCCTAGCCCCTGGAAATGATAAACCGCTGGAAATCTCGAGATTTCGATATGATCCATCGCCAACTTTGGATCGATGGTTCCGTAGATGGTCTTTTCTATGTCCGACCGTTGCAGCCCACGGTTTACAGTCCAAAAGAAAAAGGCCAGATTCATATGGTCAGCAAGATGTCTCAACAGACTCTCCGCACGGTCCTCCTCGGTTGTCTCCAGGCAGATGAGACTATAGCGCGACCGGATGAGCAGCTTGAGTTCTTTGATTAGATCGTCATCCTTTCCGGCGTGGCGCCGTCCATATTGCGTCCCGCTCCATGGCTGTCTGGAACGTCTAGATGTGCGGGGTTTTTCTTTTTGACCTCCCATTCCTTTCCGTGCAGAGGGTTCTGCCTTGGCGTATATTGCGCCGCATTTTGGGCATTCGTATGGTGGCGCCAAGTCTATGGGTTGTCTTGCGTAACCACACTGCACACATTTCTTGCTCATTTTACCAGTTCCCTTGTCCGCCCTAGGACGAGTGACCCGACTGTTTTACGATCATGTGAATGTCAGTCATGTTTCATTATGTCTCGACAACTGACACCCTCTGAGTTCGACTGAAAGATTGATCGCTTTTGGGTTCGCAATGAATTCATGGAAACCGTCAAACGGATTGGTGAGTATGAGCTCTCTCAGTTTCGTTCTCCCAGCAACGCACTCAAATTTCTCTTTTTCTGGTTTGACCGTGTCAATGTCATGCGGTGTGATCGGCCTGCGGCAGAGGATGTTGATAGGTCTACTTGATGTAATACCCAGCTACCCTCCACGTGCCATCCCTATCCAACATGGGTGTTACCGTCTCTATTGCGAACTTCTTGTGTTCGAATACTGTCTCATACTGGATTACAACATACTGCCCGTCTGGGGCACCCGGAAGAGTCTCGGTATACCGTCGCAATTTGAGTCTCCGTGAAAGGACTTTGCCGAGCGGTTTTCTGAAAGCACTTAATGTGGCCCGCCATTGTTCTTCGGTCATGGCTGCCCTGAACAATTCGGCGGCCTCGTTCCAACTGGCGGCGTATTCGCCCTTATCGGCTAGAGCGAGCCAGACTTCAGAGGCGACGGTCGCCAGCTCTTCCACCGGCTCTTTAGCAGGAAGTGTTTGGCAGAACACGAACAGAGAGAGGAATGCGAGCACAGTAGGGATCCAGTCTTTCAGATTCATACCTGTGAGCCTCCTATATATTGATCGATGCGTGACGGCCAAGTGGATGCCTGAATCAAGCCATCGGAAGGGAGCTCGGAGGCCCGGCGATCGGCCCCCGAGGAAGCTCCTAACGAGAGGCGTCATGTGTCAAAGCAAATAGACCGTGACCGTTCCTTGGGCAAGTGAGAAAATAAGTATTGCAACAAGTATTGAAATTGATATGGGCGTTCTGAATTCTTTTCGACCCTTCTGGAAGAGGACCATATGGATTCCGAAACCGAAGATCCCGGCGACAGATAATCCTAAGGAGAAGATCAAACCGGCGAAAGCCTGTTGAAAGACGAGAATCAACCCATACAAAACAAGAACCAGTAAGGGGAAATGAATGAGGAGGAATCCAGTGATGCCGCCAGGTAGTCCAAACACATCCCACTCTTTCCAATAGGCCGAATCGATTTCATGAATTATCAAAAGCACCGAATTGATCAGATACAGCCAGGGCAAGAGATTCTCCATGACCTGTCCCTTTCACACCACCTTTCGTTAACGTGACAATCTCAGTTATCTGAACCTTTCCGGCTACAGGTGAGATCGAGATACCGTTCGGTTGATCATGCGATCGGCTCTGGGCCAGGGGCCCGGTGGATGTTCTGACACCTCTCTGGTAAAAACCTTTTCCTTGGAAACGCGAAGCCCCCTGGTACGGTAGTTTGCGAGAGCACCGGGATGATCGAGGGTGCACGTGTGTACTCAGACACGACATGTATTCAAATTCCATGCCTTTTCAGTGGCAACTGTGAGTAATTGGCCACCCAATCCTTTCCCAAGAAAGACGGGAAAAGGCCCGAGAAAAGCAATCAAAACAATTCTGTCTGGCTGGACCTCAAGCTCGAAATAACCCGCTGGGGTTCCATAGATATAGGCAATCCAGGTGTGTAACTCGGGGCGATCGACCTATTGTTGCCATTGCCGATAGGTCCAATTCAACCAATCGGTCCAATACCAATATCCCTAAGGGGGATAGAAAAAACGATTGAGCTCTGGCAAGGGCACCTCTGCCCTCTTTATTTCTCGGCCAGAGAGTTTGATCCGTTTTGGGACGAGATCATTTGGATCTATCATCTCAAGATAGCGGATCGTCACGTTGACTTTCACGTTTTCCCCTCTCCATAATTTCCTGGAATTGGGGTCAGTTGCCGCATTGACGCCCGAACCACTTTCTTTGAGTTTTGCCTGTCATCCATCTTACCGTGACTTTCCATCTGTCTCTACTCTTAAGTTTCAGCACCGGCAGACCCCACGAAAAAACGAGTGGGCCGACGAGGCGTTCCACTAGGGAGTACCCCGTGACGGCCTGTCCTGTCCCGTTCTGTTTGCAATTGGGCTTCAAGGCTGCATCAAAAGCAACAGGATGATGGGCCGTCAGTTTTGTCGAAAGGTCTAGGTGGTGAGCTTCGAGATCAGTTGCGGGTGCTGTAGTCCGCGGAGACGATGATTCTGATGGCTGGGATGACAAGGTCCATTTGCAATCTACTTGAAGATTCGTCGGGCATTCTTATGTGCGATCAATTCGGCAGCCTCTGGACGGATACAACCAAGTATCCTCCGCATACGTCGGATTTTTTTCTCATATTGTGCAACTTTTGCCCCTTGGGGGCATGGACGCCTTTTCCTATCCGACCAAACTTTTCATCCGTACCCACCATAAATCGCATTGGCATCTCTTCAAAAAGCTCACCCCAGTCGTTGTACAAGCGTCCTTCTTTGTCTGTTATCGGTTCCAGGTTCCTCCATAGACGGTGTTTTCTTATTCGCTTGAAGTTCACCATGATGTTTGGATACGTCATCAGTATCCCTCGCACATTTGCTGGATTTGTCATCGCAGTGTGAGAAAGGATTAACTTAAGATTGGAATAGTTGTGGAATAGCAATTCCAAACCCCCAAAAACCTGATTCTCATAAGACGTCCCAAATGGATCGACCGGCTCCGCATGAAGATCAATCCACCTCCCCTTTTTTTCTATGCGGCCGACTATTTTGAGAAAGGGCTCAAAGGTTGGCGGACACTCAATGACATTCTGTAACCCATCTTTATTGAAATGGGTGAGACCGATCTCTCCAATTCCCAAACAGTCAGGATCATCCAGATCGTCTGATAATCTGTTAAGTACCTTGTTTAGGCCCTGTTCTTAAACCCGTTACGATATGCATCGTGCAGCCAATTTGAGATATATTCACTTCCGCAAAAGAGTCTTATCCTGCCCTCTTCTAGCTCCTTGAGTTTTTTTCTTTGTTTCCCACCTGTTGAACGCTTTGTCATGTGCCCTTCATTCGGAACGGGCATGATAATAATCATCTCAACACCGGTTCCGTTTATGAATTCAGCAATTCGGCGGAGAGACTTCTTGCTCATGTATCCACTTCTCGCCGGATCCAGATGCGCGTGGGTATCTATGATAGGCCCTTCATACTTTCCGTCATATTCTCTGACAGGACGATCTGGTTTAGACCGGATATGGTTGACCTTGAATCTAGGTGCAGGTAATTTGGCGACTGGCATCATGTTTCTTGAATATTCATATCCACAGACGATCAAAAGAATGACAAGCGCAGTCAGCCCACAAATGTGTGTCTGTCTCTTTCGACTCTTCCTCAAAAACCTCAGCTCCTTTTTCGCCTGACCATCACACAGCATCCAACGATCCAGACCCATCATCGTCCTTGTCCCCGGCAGCTACCGCACCGAGTCATTAGATGGCAAACTCTCGGAGTATGCGGAATAGATTCGCTGGTGCAGCGCTGTTGTGTCCAGGCAGACGATATATGTCAAAGGATGACGCCACAAAGAGTGCGATGATCATTGCACCGATGATTAGTAGGGCATAAGGCACTCGGAATAGACAGAACAGAAACCAGTTGATTGCTCGAGCTAGGATGTAAAGAAGACCGCCGAATATGACGACATGGAGCCAGAGAGTGGCGAGGATCCAAAAGCCTTCTGCGGTGAATTTTGGCAAAGCGACAATGGACCCGTACCCTGCCAGATAGAGAATACAGAATGTTGGAACTATCCCCCCCACGACCAGCATGGTGTAAGGCACTGGGAAAGTCAACAAAAAGGCTGAAAAGAGTGTCCACATCGACTAACGTTTCATCTTTCCAACTTTGGGATCCATGGGGCACTTTTTCAAAAGATATTTCATGTCTGGGCCCAAATCGCGATCTTGGATCGCGGACGGCCTCAGAAGAGCCAGATGACAATCAGGCCATCCAGCAATAACAACGAACCAAAAGCTATCCAACCGCATCCTAAGTAGACGGCATTTCTACCGGCGTAACGGCGATAGCCTCTTCCAAAGCACGCTTTTCTGGTTTTTATCGCCCTCACACCGGACCAAATCAGCCACGGAGATAACGGAACGAGGATAAGAATATGTATGTAGGTTCGCATCTAGAAGATTGATGATCCTGAAGGTGATAGGGAATCTCCTGGTTTGATCTGAGAGATGAACCTTAGCAGCTAACGTGCCAAACGAGCTTCGGACCTGATGCCCGTTGTGCACGGTCGAGGCAAGGAACCACAAGATATCTTTCCGTCACGGACAGCGACCACTTTTCCGGTTCCAGTTATTAAGTTTGGGATCATGTCCTTTAAAGGGTTTGAACGCTTTTGGTCAGCAACGTTGGAATTCCCATCTTTAGATCTATCTTGCCTTCAGTCAAGACGCTTCGTCCAGTCAATTGTTCCATGACGAAACCAGAGTCAAAAAGGTCGGCATAGATTCTGGCCCCGTCATCTTCCATGTAAAACCGATAGCCTCTTTGATCCCGTATATCGATGACCCCCTTCAAAGTCAAGGTTTCGCCGTCATACCTACCGGGAAAGTCGAATACCTCGGCTACGGGGTAGCTTGTCGATTGAAAATAGGCGGTCCCAATTTATTTAAATGGCCATCTCCACAGCGAGCTATGAATAGTGAAAAGGCGATCAATAGCAAGAATAATCGCAAGAAGTCTCTTATCTTTGCCATAATTCTCTCTCTTCTCAGATGTGGTCAAAACCCGGACTCAGCGGCGTCGCTTGCTGTGGCCATTGGAATGTCGTGTGTTCCTGCTCAGGGAAGCTATCGTTAGATCTAACTCAAAGTATAGTGCGCCAGGTATAGGGTTGTGGCGGTATGGCGGAATCGTCAAGAAACCGAGCGACGTGTACAAGGCTCTTGCCTCTCTCATGGATGGGACAGTGTCGAGGCGCATGGTGCGGTAGCCCCTGGAGCACGCTTCGGAAATGATGGCTTCCGCGAGTCTTCTGCCAACCCCACTGCCACGGTGATAAGGTTTGACGTACAGCCTTTTCATCTCACAGACTCCAGGCTCAAGGGGTCGCAGTGCAACACATCCAATGGTCTCACCATGTTCCCGTGCAAGCAGCAGACACCCATCTGGCCGGGCATACTGTTCCGGGAGTTTTTCCAGTTCCTCATCGAAATTCTGAAAACAGAGGTCGAAATCTAAAGACTCCGCGTACTCCTGGAAAAGCCCCCTGGCCTCTTTGATGTCATGGTCTGATCGAAGGTAACAAAGTTCCATTAATGCTTCTCTGTGACCGTTGCGCAGCAGGGCCGCCAGCGAAAGGGTGTCAGCTGTTTTGCTGGTCGGTCCGGGCGATACGTGGAGACGATTTATCCTGGCTACTCTCCCAGGTAAACCTGAAAAGTTTTTCCAGCCAGTTTATGGTTCTGTAACCAGAATTCAATTGTCCACTCACCAGGCACGAGTTCATACTCATGATCAAATCCGTATCCTTCAACGCCTCTGATGGTTCCGTCTTTGGTGGTCGGTATAGCCATGTGAAGGGTATAGCCTTTAGACACCTTTCCGTCAGGTTTTGTAATCTTAGGATGATTGACTGTTTTTCTGAGAATAACGACGCTGTTACTCGGTAGGCCTGTAACAAAGAACTCGATCCCAAACTGAAGCCCTATTCTTGCAGGAATCTTACCTGTTCTTTTTGTAACTTTCCATCGAGCAATCCTTCTGATACCACCCGTTGTCTCGGGGGAATCCTCCGTTCTCTCTTTTGTAATAGGCTCTATGAGACCGAAATTGATTATTCTCCCCTTTGTCTCTCCAGAAGCAGTTGCTCGAGTCGGGAAATTAACCAGAAAAAAAGCTACCAATAGCAGAGTAATAGGCCAAACCCACTTCTTTTTCATAAGTCCTCCAGGCGATTTAGGCGGTATGGGCTGAGAAAGGTCAGTCTGTTTCGGCTGAATCTGTCACTTATTTGATACCTGCGTTTTTCTTAATTGCCTCAATATCTAGCTCGTTGATCCACCTGATAAGATTGTTCCAGATCCCATGAAACCCGAATCCTCCCTGGGTCATTTCCTTTAGGGCCTCTTCCGTGCTCCACCCTTGCACGGCGATACGGTAGAGTGCAGACACGGCCCCGGTGCGATCTGCACCATGCTGGCAGTGGACCAGAACTGGAGTAGATTTCTGATTTGTGACGATCCGGAGGAATCTGACAGCTTCTTTTTTCTCTGGATGCCATGCCTTCATATGAATGTGTTCATATGCCAATCCGGTGTTCCCGATCTCGATCCGGTCCGAATGGAATGAACGGAGGCTCACAATGGTCTCGATTCCCATCGCCTTGAGGTTTATCATACCTTCGGTAGATGGCTGTGCGCTTCGATAGAGTTCATCTGAGACCTTGTGGAGGTTGGGTACGCCTCTTCGCTCCATCGGTTTGGCCCAACGAAGGGGACGGTTTGCTAGAGGATTTCCGCCCCCATGAGCATGACTGAACAAAACCATTGCGGTGATAGAAGACACCATCGGCTTCATTTCTCGAGCACTTTCCGGGAGAGCTTTGCCTGGCGTGCCAAAATCACTTAGAGTCAGCAGGACATCGATGTGAGCCCGCCAGCTTTTTCCCGTCAAGTGGAGCGACTTCTTAAGCGGCTAAAGTTAGCCGTTTTTTGTTCAGAACCTCATGTTGTCCGTGCTTAGGATGTGAAAAAGATGTTTAATCCGAGCCGTCGTATGAGAAGATATGACAGGACCAAAATCCATGGTAACAGTAAGGCCATGGCGTTTATCAAGGTCAGTGGAATCTGTGCGATGTAGCCCCAATCTCCATCTGTTTGAAACCAATTCCATGAAGATACAGCTATACCGAATGAGAAACCAAAAGCAAAAAAGAGAATCAATCCAGCTATTCGATCAAAAGCCTTGAGTTTCATTCCAGGTGCCAGTCAGTGTCCTTTCCGCCAGCCGCTCACCCATAGAGTTCAAAGGGGTTCACCCTGTCGGAGGGTCCTTTTCAGCGAATCGCTAGGCTTACTTCTCCTTTTTTTCATCGATGTGTCTTAGCTCAGTAAGGACCTCATGACCCGCATAGAAAAGATTTGACAACGCATGCGTTCTGTTTCCCAAATCGTTTTCATCTGCTGCTGCGGTCAGGGGGCCTGAGAACGTCAAAACGTAGAACCTCACCGTCCCAACATGGGGATAGGGAAAGGACTTGGTTGGTTCCAACGCCTTTTGGTATTGCTCTGCAACGGCGAGGAATCTCATGGACGCAGTTCTGACACTGTCGTGTTCCCCGGCTCCGATTATGCCTCCCCCATGGCCGAAATAGAGACTTGTTGTCCCGTCGGCAAGAACAATCAGGGTAGCCAATCCCCCTGGATAACCCGTTTCCATCAAGATGCCCCACACGGTGGACCCGTCTTTGGGTTGAGTGAGACCGATATCACCCGGAGAGAGAGATAGGACCTTCTGACGGAGGTCTTTAATAATCTGGGTGGGTTCCGGAACAGGTTTTGCGTTTGACATCTTGTCTCCCGCGACCGAGTGTGTCGCCAGCAGCATGATTGCCAGAGCGGCAAGAAACTCATATTTCTTGTTTTTCATTTCTTGATGGCTGACGGCCGAATTCAACGGCCCGGTTTACCTCCCAGACGGCAGCGAGTCGCCAAAAAACAGCGGCTTCCTATTGGGAAATCTCACTTAGCCTTTCGGCCAATTTCCAATAATCTGAAGGATCTCACGGACGTATGCACACTCGCATTCAGCGGGACAGGGACGTGATTCATTCTGATTCAAACAATAACGGCGACATTCTTTACTCCCTGTGGCACGGGCGCTAAAAATTGGACCCTGATACAGGTCCTTGAAATCACCTGCGAAAAGTCCAAGTGTTGTTCTGCAGGAGTGATTAAACAGGAAAATTCCCGCGGTGAGTTCCTCAAAATGTACTTGGTAGCCGATGATCTCAATGTTAGGATTTCTGAGAAAGTAGTCCCGTGAAATCCACTCGAAGCCACAACTGGGGCATTCCTTAAAAATGGTCCGTCTTCGACGAGACAGATTCGCATACGTCATTTCGATTGTGTCTCACCGATCAAGCGTAGCTCTTCGGAGCGACCGGAACGGGGCGAAGGGTCAGCGAGAGGGACTGGCTGCCGCCTATGGGTTGTTACCCGTCACGATTCTCCACTCGCCATTTTCTAGGATGACCGACATCTGTTCTTTGTTCAGCGTCTGCGCTCCGTCTGGAGAGCTATTCTCGCTGTATGTTATTAATGTGTCATTGATCCATATGGCATCGGATGGTCCGGAAGCAGTATAACCCTTGGACCACTCAAGTTCGACCCTATCGCCGATGAACCGGAAAATAGCGATCCGGTTAGGGCGGTATCCTGCTTCAATATCGAGAGAGGTGACGATGAATCGTTTGGTGTCTCGTGAAACAATGGGGACGCCGATGAGGGGGATAGGGTCGCCAGTAGACCCATTAATCATCAGGTAATGGAAGCCCTCCCAGCCATGAACTTGAACGAGAAAATATCCGATTTGGCGATAATACGTCATGAACCAATAGACTTTGTTTCCTGTATCGTTGGCAGTGATATTACGAAGAATGACTGGTGGCCCGGCGGTGATGTTAAGCTTCAAGTCTCCATCATGGCGAGTTACTTTTTCGGAAAAACGGTCGATTTGTTTTTTTTCAAAGGCCTTATTCGAGCACGACACTCCAGATAAGCCGCACCCCTTCTGAATCGCCAGGCTTTCATCGTAATCTGTCGAAGCGAGCGATAAGTTGGTCGATAGGGCGAATATCCCGACACAAAACGGAACTGACAGAATACGCATACTCCTTCATCCTTTCCTAAATGGGGGAACCTGACGGTCGCGGGCAGTTGCATTTCGCAGCCAAAGCTTCGACTATGCCATCTATTGGGCCCTGCTCGCACGGAGTCTATCAAGTTGCTCTATCTCAGCCTCTGCTGAAGCGACGTCCTTTGTCCCTGTGCATATTCCCGTCTGTATGTCTTCCGGCTCATGGACCAGGTACACGAGATAGTCCTTGTTTACTTCAAAGGGATACCCGCACGCCTCGCCGCTCAACCGGGTGGTAGCGGTAATGGTTTTCGATTTTGGACCCTTCCACCGTTTCTTGATTTGAAACTCGACTCGATGTCCATAAGTCTTTTTAATGCCTAACCTATCCAGGAACGGACGGCGAATCTTCGTCACCCTGCCTATCAATACAGCAAAAGACTTGCCATAAGCTTCCTCAACGGACCGTGGAGGCATACACGTACATCCATACGCTAAGCCTTCGCCGAGGAAGACACTGAATACCACGGAAAGCAATACTAGTTTAGCAGGTTTCATTTAGACTCATCGTTTTAGAGCGTTTAAGAATCGAGGTCAACGACCCTGAGTGGGTTGAGCGAAACTCCCGTGTACGAACGGGTCAGATGCCCTTATGCTGCCTTACCCCTTGTGCCAATTCTGGGAACCCACTTCCCCGTTCTCTTCTTATACTCTCTGTAATCTTCTCCGAACTTCTTATCGAGCAACTTCTCCTCATAGCTTGCGATGTAATCATAGAAAAAGAAGATCACGAGGAGCAGCGCAAGGGAGAAAAGCGAACCGGTGGAAAAGGACAGGCCGAGGTAAACCAAGATGCTCGCTAGATACAATGGGTGCCTCACGTACCGGAAGGCGCCGGTTGATACGACAGCGGTGGGACGTTGCTCATGGCTCACGACGACATGGCCTGATATGAAAAGATAAGCGGCAGTAATGAGGGCGAGGCTCAAGATGACCAGACGAATATGCAGGGGTAAGAAATACGGCAGAAAGGTTGATATACGAAGGAAGAACGAATCGACAGCCCACACGGCCAAAAACAAACCAAGGAATATCAGCTGTCCAGTATCACCGAGAGGGTGTTCGCCCCTTTTTTCCCTCATTTCTACCCCTTTCAATCTGGGCGGGCTGGCGATTGAGCTCTGCCCCAGGTCCACAGTTCCCACTGTGCCCGGCAGCCTTCGTCCGGTGGGTAGACGAAAGTTCCCATCTCAAAGAAGATCCGTTTCTGGTTGCTCAATGGCGGTGCCTTTGCCGGTTTCCAGGTGTTGTTTCCGTATCTCGAATTGATTTGTGTAGGTTTCGTACCCGAAAAGAATTCTATATATGCCCACATCTGCTATTGTGTCGCTCCTGTTGTACCCGATGGTTTTCCATATATACACGTGGGAGTGGCCGGGCTTCAAGACCTTGCTTATCGAGACGGCTGCTGCAGCGAACAATTCGATTGCCTGCCACTCCCCCTTACTATCTTTCTTCTCAATTGTTGCAACACCGGCATCGACGTGTGTTCTGTTGATGATGAATACCGGTACGTCAGAGACATTTGCGACCGTGATATTTACCTCATCACCCTGTTTGTATACCTTTTTGTCCGTGATACATGCGATTTTTCGATTAATCTCACTTCCAGTGGCGTTTTTCTCCTGATAAAGGTAGTCCACTTTCTGCTCTTGTGCTTCCCCTTGGCCGAATAGAGTCAACCCACCTCCAACCAGACCGATCACGACAAGCTTTATCAGGTTTGACGTAAGCCTAATGGTGGTCATGTTTCCTATCTCCAGAGTGATTGATAATAATATCTGGCTCGTCCCATGCCGCTCATCAAAAGATCTCTGAATCTCTGCCTGTCAACTGCCCTTATAGCTTAGGTCTGGTCTATATCCACACGTTATCTTCCGCCGTCAAATCACCGCCGCCATCGCCCGTGTTTATCGTGCCGGCAGGTTCGACAAGCATGATCTTGCATTCCTTCTCGGCGAATGGTTTGTGCTCCACCCCCTTTGACACAACAAACATTTCTCCTGATTTCAAATCAACGGTGCCATCAGTGAATTCTATGGTCATTTCTCCATCAAGAACGATGAAAACCTCGTCCGTATCACTGTGACGATGCCATACAAAATTGCCTTGGAGCTTAACCAATTTGAAATGGTAGTCGTTCATCTGGGCGATGATTTTCGGCGACCACTGTTCTGAAAACTTGGCGAGTTTTTCGTTTAAGTTGATGGCTAGATAGGCCATTTCCCTCTCCCATATCTTTTGTAGCCAGTGCCCGAGGTCAGCGGCGGCGTCCTTTTGGGCGGCTCCGCGAAATCACCTGATAGGGTGCTTCTCAAAGAACTCCCAGATCAGATCGTTTGCTTTGATCTTGTCTGAGGTCTTCCCCACTATCCTCTCTGGCAGGATACTGATCCCACCGGGCCAGGCGTGTCCCATCCCTTCGATTTTATAAAAGATGACCTCAGCCCCTTCCCTGCACGGACTGTATGCAAGACCTGTGACGCCCTCTTTGTCGTAAACGACTCGTGGCTCCAGGGGACAGCCTAAAATCTTCACCCATTTCTGGATTAGCTCGCGCACTGGCGGCTTCTTTCCGAATGTTCCTGACCGTATCGTGATTTCACCGCCCTCGATCGGGTTGAGCGGATCAGCTGTGCCGGTAACATACAGGACAGGAATCGGACGATCGATTGTTGTTTTGTCTGACCAATCACTCCCAGCCACTGGTGCAATAGCGGCAAGGCGTCTGGAAAGTTCTCGACCCGCGCGAAAGGCCATTGAGGCTCCATTAGAAAATCCAGTGGCATAAATCCGACGGTCATCCACGTTAAACCGACCGGTGATGTCATCAATTAGTCTGTTTACAAACTTTGTGTCGTCGATTTTTCTTTTCACGGCCCCAACAGTCAGGCGGTTCGATCCATCATTCCAGGTCTGGGGATTACCCACGAATCTGGCCGGCCTGGAAGGGTCTGCACGTGTTCCCTCTGGAAATACCGCCAAGAATCCCTCTTCGTCGGACTTTTCTGCCCATCCTGTCTCCCTGAAGGCGGCTTTTGCTGTGCTCCCCCCGCCGTGGAACATTATCAGGACAGGTGCAGGCTTATTTTCATTGTAACGACTTGGTACATGAACCCTGTAACGACGGTCTAATCCGTCTACTGAGATACCGAAAATCTGATCGTCTGGCATCGTCTTCTTGGTTCGTCCAGACCCTGCCAGGCCCATGACGCCAATAACGCATCCAATCAGAACCACCAGTTCCAGTAGACCCCCTATCTTAGCCGTTTTGTACCTATACATCGCCCGCGCCTCTTGCCCGACGTCGACCAGGATAGATCTCCTGAATCAATGCCTGAAAACTTGATTCCATCAGTACCCAGTCATCTGCACCGTATTCGATGAATCTGGCACTGTCAACCGGATTTCGTATTGGCCAACACCAATACGGAAAGCGAAGCTTCCTGGTGAAACTGCTGGATCAATTTCGTGATGTAATTCCCAAAGGGAGGGAAGAATGCGGCCTGGTCTCAAAAGTTGGCATTTCCCTAAACTGTTAATTTCGTTGGGTGTTGAGACCCGCCCATTTGCTGTTCAACGCCATCGAGAAGCCAAGAAAGCGCTAAGGGATAACCTGGCTCCCTTCGACTTCTCTGGCGTAGCAAATACGACTGTGATTTGTCGACTGTCCCTATCGGGCCACTCGCCGTGCGGATTACCCTGGTGCAATTTCACTCTCTTCAGTCCGTACCTGTGAGAGGCTGGTTTCCAATCGCAAGCCGTTGAAGCCATAACCAGGGCCCATTCGTATCCATATGATAAGAATCTAATTCCTTGCGAATCCCTTTGTAATAAATTGGCACCGTCACCATGAGTTCGCCCAGTAGATCACTTCTCCAAGTACCTCATTCCATGCATAGCCGTATGCATTACCGTAGTTCCATGATGGCTCGTTATCGGTGGTGGCGGGGCGACAATGCAAGACACGGACATGGAAACTGGGCATCTCCTCGTCGCTAATAGTCCGAAACCAGGTCTTCTCATAGATCGGCAAGAATTGCTGCCCATCAGGCGTCACGTCGAATTCCCTCAGTCGCGCGACTTCGCGATTGACCTCCTGTGTGGTTCAAAACGCAATCGGAGCTCCATTTCTGTAGCGGCTTGCAGGGCTCCAGCATTGAAGTAGAACCCTATCGCCCTCGCTCCTTCAGGAACCGGTCTTGGGAAATGGGCAATGGTCTTCGGTTGCCATTGGCGGCGGAGAAAAGAATAGGCGAGTGGACTCCGAACAGTCATATAGGGAAAGACGAAGAGCCAGAAGAAAAGGAGCACCCCGACCAGACCGACGGCACCGACTGGGATAAATGGCAGAGAACGTTTCATTGTGCTAAGTGAACAGCCAGTATCAGCTGCTTTGAGCGGGCAAGGCGAGTCGAATAGGTCAGTTGCCTTGAGCTGTTACGCCAAACTGGCGGCGACAGTTGTCTCATGTCAAGACTTGACCCGAACCTACGGTTGTCTTCTAGCTCATCACAGCACGACGGAACAGAACATCCAAATAAGGACTCCTACTAATGCAACCACTAAACTACCTGATATAAATATGATCTCTCGCTCCGGGATCATTTCTATCCACCACCAACATCAACCTAGCCAAATCATTTTCATTGGGACGGAGCGGTTTTGGGGCGATAGGAAATGCCCCATGAAAAACCAACTCCTTTTCACCGATCAGAAATAGTAAATGTTTTCCGGTAATCCAGTGAAATCCGACATATTGCTTAGGGACAATTGTATTTATCACTATTCGATCAATCGGTATCTTTTTGTGTTGTGGTTTTCTGCGAAGGAGGGCCGCAACGTAATTTCTTAGATAAGAGAATTTGACGTCGCCGGGAATAACCCCCCCAGCAACTCTTGTAAGAAGGTAAATTCTGTTCTCCATCCCTTGAAAAACCACACACGCGAACCGTGTATTAAGAACTCTGGATGAGGAAAGACATTTAGGGTCGGTGCAATTACTCCTGTAGCATAAATTCTAAACAAGTTCTCTTTTATAGCAACTCGATGCGAGAGTTTTTCGAATCTTGAGTTACTAAATATCGTATCAATGTCTGTTTTACGAAAATTTGCACATTCACTTAAAGCTCTTTTTGTCAATAGGGCTCCAAAGGTCCAGAAAAATGAATAGTCTCCTGCGACAAACAGTTCATAAACTGAATTGAGTGATGATGGATCAATGTACTCTAGACCTTTTGATTGAAAATAGGAAACAAGGGTATTTGACACGGTATCATCGGATAAATAACAATGACTGATTACTTCTTCTGCCTCTTTCAGTTTACCACTGACTAAAAGGTGATCTAGTTCAATCCGGTCGAAACCATTCTTGGTGAGAAGCCTGTTCAGATGATTTTCTCTTTTTTGAAGATATTGATTACCGTAGGTTGTATAATCCTTTCGTGCCTGTGGGATCCAGGTCCTCAATAATGTATAAAAGTGTTCATTTGAATTTCCTTTACAACCGAGCATCTTTGCGTACTCGATTTTTAGCGCTAGCAGCTGAGACTCGCTGACCTGGAAAACAGATCCACTGATCCTCTCGTCAGTTCCAAATGCCTAGCCTGCCCTCTTATATTGGACGATTCGAACCTCCCCTTCAAACTCAAGCCGAGACAGTTCAAACCGTATGATGTCAATAACTTTTTCTGCTTTGCTCCCACCTGTGCCGGCACCAATCAAAGGAAAAGCAATTGAACCAAATCCTCTCTCCTTGGCTAGACCGATCGCGTTCCGAACTGATGATCGAATTGGCCGCTCCGAGGAACGCCAGAACATACCGATGCCGGCGACGTGGATGATTGCTTTAAATGGCAGACGACCTGCTCCCGTCAAAACGGCACCGCCCAAGGGAATTGGCCCTTTGCGGGCAAGTTCTCGGAACGGATCATGGCCGCCACGTTTTTTATAGCGCCCGAAACCCCCTGCGGAAGAAGTAGCCACCAGGGAATTATATTCCGATTCCAAGGGTTAACGATGCAGTTAACGTCCTGATCCAAGAGGTCGCCTTGCACAACTATGACATCCATGGTGAGCTAAAAGGTTGAGATCAACTGTTCCGAGTTGTTAGGCACAGCCGTCAGCTAGAACTGTCTCATGTCAAAGCACGACACCGTCGACAGGCTGTGGTGAATTGGTCGGTTCTCGTTAGAAAGACCAGGGATACACCGTGTTGATACCCCCACAGGAAGGGCACTTCTTTCCACCGTGATCATGCAGACCGGCAGGCCCCCGGCAGGCGCTCCATGCGAAGGGCACCTGTATGGAGACGAAGACTGAAATCCCCAGTACAATCCAACTCCAGTAGCCCGCGTGAATCAGGAAGAGAAACCCAGCGATGGCGTACAGAAAAAGGGCGAAGAAAAAAAACACCCCTGGGGCGCTTGAACCGCCAGGCCAGGGCTGACTGATGTCAACCGGGTATGCCTTAGCACATCTCTTGCATATCATTGTATGAACCGATCCATCGTCCTAGGAAAGGTTTTCCCCATAATCCACCGGAACGGGCACCCCCGACGCTCTTTTTCAGAGACCAGATACTACCTCGTGGCTAAGCAAGCCCCATGCCAAGGGATTGTTTGGATCGACAACACTGGTCGAGAACCGGAGAAATTTGAAAAAGGCTTGCAAGAAGCTGTTTGGCCAGGTTTGGGATATGATGAGGGCGACGACCTATTCAATTCGAAGGGACAAATCATGTATGATAGGGATCACAACGCTTGATGGCTTCACGTTTCGTTTGGCGAGAATGACATGGGCGCTCAATTTTGCCCAGTCGCCGTTGATCTCTTTGAGATCGGGAGGAGGCGGTCATGGATAGGACAGCTCAAGAAGAGAAGGAGTTTCCACGGCGGCTCGTTCCCCCGGATGCAGACTTAGGCCGATGGGCCGACATAGAGCCTCTTTTGGTGGCCCTCCATTCGAGAGAGATAGAGACCCGGGCTGACATGGAGCGATGGCTTTTGGATCTCAGCGAGTTGGCCTCTTGCATTGATGAGGAGGGCTCGCGCCGCTACATTGCCATGACATGCCATACAGACGATCCAGTGTCCGAAAAGGCGTATCTCTATTTCGTGGAAGAGATTGCTCCTCGATTCAAACCGTGGTGGCAGAAGCTGTTCAGAAAGTACACTGACCATCCCCTTCGAAGCAGTCTCGAGCGGGAGCGATACGCCGTTTTGGATCGGAGGATTGAAAATGAAGTCTTGTTGTTCAGGGAGGAGAATGTCCCTCTCGAGGTGGAGGAGGCGAAGCTCTCTCAGCAGTACCAGAAGATCACCGGGGCAATGACAGGCTGGTTCGAGGGCAAAGAGCAAACCCTCCAACAACTCGGGCGATACTTAGAGCAACCCGACCGAAATGTCAGACAGACCGTGTGGGAGATGATTATCTCGAGGCGCCTCGAGGATAGCGAGAAGATTGAGGGGATCTTTGATCGACTCATCGACCTTCGACAGGAAATTGCCAGAAACGCCGGATTTGAAAACTATCGAGACTATGCATTCCGCCATAGGGAGCGATTCGATTACGCGCCCGATGACTGTTTCCATTTTCACCAGACTATCGAAACAGTCGTCGTCCCCGCAGCGAGAGGGATTATGGAAGAACGTCGGAGTCGACTCCGGGTTGACCCCCTCCGGCCATGGGATCTAAATGTGGACACAGAGGGTCGGCCTCCGCTTCATCCCTTCAAAAGTTCAGACGAACTGATCGACGGCTGTTTTCGGATATTTTGTCGGATTGATCCGGAATTTGGGAGACACTTTGCCGACCTCAGAGAGAAGGGTCTTCTCGATCTCGAGAGTCGCAAGGGTAAAGCACCGGGTGGCTACCAGAGTAACCTCAGTGAGGTGAGGCTACCGTTTATTTTCATGAATGCAGTGGGTATCGACGGGGATGTCCGGACCCTTCTTCACGAGGGTGGCCATGCTTTCCATACGCTGGCGTGCCGCAATGAATCCCTCCATTTCTATCGGGAGCCTCCCATCGAGTTCTGTGAAGTTGCCTCCATGAGTATGGAGCTCTTAGGGGCGCAATTTCTGAATGAGTTTTACGATGAAGAGGGTTCTCGACGCTCCTATAAGGATCTTCTTGAAGAGGTGATCACACTTTTTCCGTGGATTGCCACCATCGATGCTTTCCAGCACTGGATCTACACTCACGAGGGTCACACGCGCAAAGAAAGAAGGGATTTTTGGCTCGATCTGCGGCGTCGATTCGGCGGTATCGAGGACTGGCAAGGCTTTGATGATGGCCTCTCAAACTTGTGGCAAAAACAACCCCACCTTTTCCTTCACCCCTTCTATTACATAGAATATGGAATCGCACAATTGGGGGCGCTCCAGGTGTGGAGGTTGGCCAGAGAAGACGTCAGGCAAGCTACCCGGCTTTTTCGATCTTCCTTGTCACTCGGTGGTTCCAAACCCCTGCCGGTCTTGTTTCGGAATGGTGGTATCCGTTTCGACTTCGGCCCTCAAACGATAGAGAACCTTGTGAACGAGGTCCTAGATCAGTTGCGCGCCATAGGAAAGGCAGATTAATTCTCTTTTTTTAGGATATAGCGCATTCTGAGGGCCTTCTGTCCTGCGGGATAAGTCCACGGTTCTGTGCGGTTGATTTCGAAACCGTGACGGTGAAAGAAGGACTGCCCTTTGACATTGGATTCGGCGACAGACAGACGGACTTCAGAGATCGGAATCTGTCCTGAAAAAGAGAGGGGCCACTGCTTGGCGAATTCAATCATCTGGGATCCGATTCCCTGGTTCCTCCGTGCCTCTTCTACAGCAATGGCTACGATTTCAGCAAAGTAGGGTCCGCGTCTCTTCTCTTTTCTGATTATCATCATAAGAATACCGACGGGAGTATTTCCATCATCCCGAGACTCCTCAGCGACGTAAGTATGGACGCCTTCGGAAACGAAGAAATCGGTCAAGACGGTCTCATAGTCCCCATAAACCGAGAACGCCTCGAGGGCAAGGGAACGGAGGAAGGCGAGGTCGTCAGGAAAGGCCTGTCGGACGATCATTTGGTGACCGGTGTTCTTCGTTGCCTCCATGGTTGTCAGCCCCTCTCTGTGGTCAAGAGGTAAACAGCTGGGCAGGCAGAGTATATCACAAAGCCTTGAACCGGGCGTCTTTTCATGTTAAGAATGCGAGCGAACTTGTTTCTGCACGATATTCTGGTAATTGATTCGACCCCCCGCAGTTCACAAAAGAACTGTTCCACTGGTAGGGGATCCGCGGGATTGCTACGCCACGCTGATGGAGGAAAAGACGATGGCCAAGACAAAACAAATCTCTGTTTTTCTTCCGAATACACCGGGCGAACTCCTCAAGCTCTGTGATTATCTGAAAGGGGAGGATGTCAACATTCTGGCGATTAGCATTCAGAATGCCAGGGACTACGTTGAAGAGCTTTTCAAAGCCAGGGAGAGAACCGGTCGTCGAATCGTTTTGGAAGAGAGCTATCGTGGCGTCCTGCGGGAATCTTCAGATTACTCGGTCATTAGATTGGTTGTGGAACAGCCCGAAAAGGCTGAAGAAGTTCTGCAAAACGCGGAGTATACTGTTGATATAGAGCCGGTCATCTGTCTGACTTTGAAGAACAAACCGGGCGCCCTCGGCGAGGTAGCGGGGAAGTTTGCCCAGGCCAACATCAATATCGACTATGTCTATGGATCGGTGATGGAAGATGCGGAGGAATCCCTCTTTGTCGTCCACATCCCAGAGATAAAAAAAGGTTTAGATCTCTTTGAAGATTGACGATCCAGCCTCTTGGAAGGTACTTCCTGTCAGAGGCCAGGTGTGAAAAGGGACCAAAATTCTTGGCTTAACCAAGACAACAAAGATGTTGCTGACTCGGGTCTCTTTAGGCCGAATATCCGGAGTCCAGCAAAAGGCTAAGAAACGTCACGTTGGTAGCATTGGCGCCCAGCGGCAAAGGCCGCCGGTTGAGAAAGTCACAAATGGCCGATTCCCCAAGAAGGATCACAGACCATATATAGGACCAGCCTATTTGACCGTGACGCACGTACAATCAGCGGCGTGGCATACTTTGCTGGAAACGCTTCCGAGAAACAGGCCTTTGACGCTTCCCAGGCCACGACTTCCAATGATAATCATATCAACGTCCTTTTCCCTGGCAAACTCGATGATTCTATCAGCCGGGTCGCCCTGTACCACTTCCGACTGGACGTTTTTTACACCGTTCTCTCTGGCCCGTTTTTCAGCTGCTCCAACGATGCCCTCACCGATTTTTTTGAAATACACGGCCTGAGGAGGTTGTTCGATTCTCTCAACCTTTATGTATTGGAGCACCTCGTCAGGGATCTTGTTGTCTGAAATCACATGGAGGAGATAGACGGTGGCGTCGTACTTCGCCGCGATGTCACTGGCATACTCAATGGCCCTTCTCGCATGATCTGAACCATCTGTGGCAACAAGGATTTTCTTAACCATAAGTTAATGCCCTCCTTTCCTCTAAAAACCTTTTTCTCCCATTTTCTCTTCCCATCCAATAGATATCGACCGACTGGATTCAATGCGGGTGGCGACGGTCAACCACGTCACCTTTCCCTGTCCACTCGCCTCTTCGATTCGTGTTATCAGTCCACCGTGAAACCCCTACATTATTCTATCATGGTGCCTGAATAATTTCAGTTGTTCCTCTTCAGAAATATTGTAATAGCTTTTCAAAGGCTGTTTCAAGATTTGACATAATCTGTATGAGTTCTCCCATGAATTCGAATTCCACCAGATCTCTCTGTTTCTTTTGGGGGTGAGACCAGCAGATTGGGCCACGGATTAAAAGAGAGTGACCTCCGTGGGAGCCGTCGAATAACCGAATCCAGAGACCAAATAAAAGAGGCCGCAATTCTGTCTAGGTATAACGGCCATCATATCTTCCTGTATTTCCGCTTCCCTTTGTTGGAATTACTCACGCAATTTCAACGGGTCATCCCGCCCACTGGAGCAGGACGAATTTCTCAGCCTATTGAGATCCCTCGGCAAATTCTCTAAATCAGCCTTAATGGGGCCAAATGTCAACCGGCCGACTCGGAATGGGCCGGTTTAGTTCTCAGATGCCTTGTTAACAATTGAACACATACTTCACCTATTTTACTTGACTTTACTAAAATTTACAGTATTAATAGATTGTTCTTCTGAGAGGGGCTCACCGTTGGAAAAGATTCATAGTTGCGTTATCACACGGGCAATTCTCGAATACGTCGGCTCTCGACGTCCTGAGAGGGTGGATAGCCTTATCGAAAACCTTCACCCGGAGCTGGACGTTCTCCCCGACGCGAAGGCCTACCTCATGGATGGCAACAACTGGGTATCGAGCCAGGTCTGTGCGGAGATGTTTGAGCGGGCTCAGGGGATTTTTGACGATCCCCGTATTGCTTTCGCGATTGGCTATGACTCCACGGTGAATATGCGGGTGGGTGACATTCAGAAGGTCCTTATCCGATTTTTTGGTTCACCAAAAAGTATTCTCCTGAAAATTCAAAAGGTAAACGACAAATTCAATCGAAATAAGACCGTTGAGTTGGTCGAAATGGGCCGGCGGGACGCCATCATTCGTCTCCACTGGTTCAAAGAGACCAAGCCGGCAAGGAGCTTCTGCTATTTTGGCCAGGGTGTCTACCAGGCGATTCCCTTGTTATGGAAAATGCCTAAAGCGGATCTTCAGGAAACGGCCTGCTTCTTTGAAGGAGACGACTTTTGCGAATATCGGATGAGGTGGACCAAAAGGCCTTTCTTCTTCCCAATGAAATTCGGCGACTTCACTCGAAAAAGGTTCCTGGAGGAGAGCATTCAGGAAATGGAGCGGGACAAGCACCTGCTTCAACGAAAGTACGATGAGATTCATCAACTCAACCTTCAGCTCCAGAAAAAGGTGCGACAACTCTCCTCGATCCAGGAGGCGAGTCAGGCTGTTGTCTCAATACTCGATTTGAAGAACATTCTCGAAGTTACCTTCAGCCTTTTGGTGAGTCTTTTTGGATTTGATCGATTGGTTATTTTCACCATCGATGAGGACAAAAAAGCCCTGAAGATTCTTCATGCGAGCGGATCGGAAAAGGATCTCATAGAAAAGATAAAAAATTATGAGGTGCCACTGACGAGATTGAACAATATCCTTGCGCGGGTCGCCAGCACGGGTGTCCCCGCCATTATTGAAGACGTGAAAAAATCCTCGATCAATTTGAAGAATCCAATCATCAAACTATTTCAACCAAAGGCGTTTGCAGTGGTCCCACTCATCGCCAAGAACAAGATCATCGGCGTTCTGGCGGCTGACAAGAGGGATGATAAGATTGCGGTGAGCCAGGAGGATAGGGATTACCTTGTGAGCTTTGCCAACAATATTGCCATCGCTATAGAAAACTCCAGACTCTACCAGGATCTGAAAAAGAATTTTGTCAGCTCCATTCAAGCCCTTGCCTATGCCCTCGAGGCGAAAGACCCTTACACCCGGGGACATTCCGAAGTGGTGGCCCAGTATTCGACAAAGATTGCTCGCCAACTCGGATTCTCTGAGGAGAGAGTTGAACAGTTACGTCAAATGTGCCTTCTCCATGATATTGGCAAGATCGGCGTGGTGCCGGATATCCTCGAAAAGGACGGGGTCCCTAGCAGGAATGAATGGCAGATGGTGCGAAAACACCCTCTCATTGGCGAGAACATTGTCAGACCGTTGAGCCTGCCTCTGGAAATACGGTCTATCATTCGAAACCATCATGAGCGGTTTGACGGACGGGGATATCCAGATGGCCTCATCGGATCACAAATCCCCCTCGAAGCACGGATCATTGCCGTGGCTGATGCCTATGATGCGATGGTTTCGACCCGCCCCTACCGTAAAGCCATTTCATCGGAAAAAGCGCTTATGGAGCTTGAGCAGAAAGCAGGAACCCAGTTCGACCCAGAGGTGGTGAGCGTTTTCAAGCGTCTGATTCAGAGAGAATCGTTTAACTAAAAGCTGTTTTCAGTGATTCTCCTTTTCCGGTTTGATTGCTGATTGTGTGCCACCCTATCCCTCCGAATCCTGTATAAACCCGTTTTTCTCAAGTAAAATGCGATCTCAACAGGAACGAGATGCTCGATCGTCTTTCCCTTAGATAGGTCTTTTCGGATGTGGGTTGACGACACGTGTCGCGTCGCGAAAGGCATCTCAAAGGGAACTATTTTCTCGGCAAAGGGGCGATTCTCTTTTTGAAGTGCCAGCCGCTTGATTCGGTCGGTGCCAACATTTCCACGGGTCGCTACGAGAAGCCGTGATTCTGCAAAGAGACGGTTTAAAGATGCGTCTCTGTCTTCATAGTACTTCGCATCGAGGATTCTGGTCAGCGTATCGTACCCCACAATGAATCTAATCATCGTGTTGTCTGGATAGGCTTTTTTGAGGAGCGTGAGTTTATCAACGAAGAGTCCTCGATTGGTAAAGGCAATTGACACAGTTGGATCGTTCTCGAAGCACAGCAACATCATCAAAAGCCTTTGCTCCAGGGAGACTCCAGCAATCTCTTTGTCCAGAGGCTTCTTGTCAAGGACCAAAACGATTTCATCAATTGGTTCCACCGTGCAAGCTCTCTCTATAAGTGCCTTGTGAGCCGTTGTCGGGGGGTTGAATGAAGACGGGAGGACCCCGAGACTTCTGCCTTGTCCCGTAATTCCCTGCAGTGCCCTTCTGATCAAATGAAACACAGGGGGTTCCTCAAGGGGTGCTCCCCTAACGATCTCTCTGAGGCGATCCAGCTTGAGTTTCTCATCTCGTGGCTTCATGACTGTTGCAGTACTCCAAAACCATTTCCAGTGCCTTTTCTGCCGCCAGTTCCTTGATCTGTATTCTTCTCCCTGGGAAGTGAAATCGTTTTACGGTGGCATCATCCGGGGTGGCAAGGGCAATAAAGACCGTCCCTACGGGGACTTCAGGTGTTCCTCCTGAAGGCCCAGCCACACCGGTTGCTGCTAGTCCAATCGTCGTTTTTCTTCCCTCACGAATTCCCTCCGCCATTTCTCTTGCCACAGCCTCGGAGACAGGTCCATGCTGGTCGATCAGGGATTGTGGAACCCTGAGGAGTTCCACTTTGGTTTGGTTGCTGTAAGACACAACTGCCGACTCAAAGTAGTCCGAACTCCCAGCCACATTCGTGATGCGATGAGCGATCAACCCACCCGTACACGATTCGGCGACAGAAATCGTGGCCCTCATTTTTCTCAGTAGATGGCCGATCCTCTCTTCGATTCGCTTCATGGTTGGACTCCGTTGAACCGCCTAAGTGTGCTCGCGAGTCTCTCCCCTGAAGACAGTTTTATGTGGATCTTTCAGAATAGGACTTGGGTATCTCTCGTTGTTTTGACTGCGGTTTGGCGAGACGAAAAAACCCAAGGCAAATTGAATCCCGGCGGATTATGAAAGCGCAACGGATTCAACGGCTTTCTCGAGTCAACATCATACTCCTTATCGGGTTTTGGGCCGAATGTCAATTTGACCAGTCGAGGAGTTTACTGAGTCTTCAAAATCTGATGAAAACGGGCTTGCAGAAAACCCCCCGGTTCTCTCGCCCGCTCTCCCCCGCAGAAATCTCTGGGGGATCGCTCGAGCTCTCAGAGTTCGCAGAGCGAGAAGGTCGATACATCAGATATTTGGCCTAATTTAATGAGAAAAATTAGGCCAAGTTATCTCCTCTGGATTGACCTCTCACCAATCCAGAGGACGTTCCCTCTGAGGCTCCGCGTGCTCTGTGAGAAATTGTAGAAACGTCCAATTCGCGGCTGAAAAGATTTTCCTCGTGCTGTCGGTTGTCAGTGGTCAGTTGTAACTATCTATTCACGTCATTCGACTAAGAATGAAATACCTTGAACCCCCTACTTGAATCCCGTGGATGGGCAAATCCTAGTCTTTTTGCCACAAACCACGGACGACAGACCACGAACAAAGAATTTTGGCTGAGAGCTTCCTGTCCCCTTTTCCGGCGAATCAATCTGCCAAAGCCGTGACCAGCGTGTTCTGAAGGAACCGGGAACGGTCCGGGCCGTAGGGATCCCATTCCTCTGCACCGGGAAAAGAGCTGTGCAGAGTCCCAGAACTAAATAGTAGGGACTTTCTATTGTCGGAATCTTGACAGACTCGATTGAGAATCGGAACATATGACATTCAAATCCGATAATGCTCGAAGTTCTGATGGCTAGACTTGATGATAAAGCCTCTCGATCACAGTTTCCCGCCAAAGAGATTACTTCTCTTCCCTATCCTTTTGACAGTTCTGTTTCTGACACCCCACTTCTCCTTTGGCCAAGATGACCTGTTCTTTCGAATGCGGGTTCTGAAGTATAAGGAGCCATTCTCTGCACGGAACTTTGAAGCCATCAACCTGAAAGTAGGAAATTCCGTACAATTGAATGAGTTTCAGGGAAAGGTGGTCATGCTGAATTTTTGGGCCACGTGGTGCGGTCCCTGCAAGCGAGAAATGGGCCCGATGGAGGTCCTTTACAAGAGATTCAAAGACAGGGGGTTTGTAATCCTGGCTCTATCACTCGACCAGGGTGGGGCGAAAGTGGTCCAATCGTTTGTGGAGAAAAAGGGCCTCACCTTTCCGATCCTGATGGACCCTTCGGGAAAAATCAAGTCCATCTATCACGTTACCTCCCTTCCAACCACATATCTCATCGACCAGAAAGGTCGAATTATCGGAAAATCTCTGGGACCGAGGGACTGGGGAAGCGAAGATGCTTTTTCCCTGATTGAATCGTTACTGGATGGGAGTCATTGAGACCCTTCTGAAGCATTTTTGTACTTCTTCTCCCCGGCTGTGATCCTGACGGAGAGAGAATTTTCCTCCGGTGGTATCGGACATGTGAAATTGTCATTGAACATACAGTTTGGACTATAGGCCATGTTGAAATCGATGACGGTGTGGTATCCAGGAAGGATCTCTGCATCGATGTAGCGCCCCATTTCATAAGTCTCCGTGCCATTTGTCTTGTCTCTGAAAGGAACGAACAGAGAATCACTCAGGATGGACTTGTAGAGCTCGAGCCTATAGGTTTTTCCATTGAGCTCGAAGGTGAACTTCCCATATCGGACGTACCGCTTGTTAGTCCCTTTATTGGTGGGGAAGGTGGCGTAGTAGTCAGGATTATGAATATTCAGATTGTACCGGTCGATTTTTCCGGCAAAAACGTACTTCAAGTCTATGGGGAAAACGTCCAGGTCGCGGAACTTCCTCCTGTCCTCTTTGCTCAATGGAGAGCGAGGATGATTCTTAAGGAACTCGTTTCTCTCTTTGCGAAACGCAATGATTCGATCGATCTTGAGCTGAGTAGATAGCTCTGGGACACCCTCAGGGAATACGTTCCACACGGGAATCATCAAATAAGCTAGGACGAGTGCACACATAGGGGTGAGGATCCTCCGTGTCCCGATGGATTGGAACCAACTCTTTCTTGAAGAGGTTGCTTCTTGGAGATGGAACGTCATTGTGGAAACCTCTTGGCGCAGTAAGGCTGACCCGGATCGCCCGCCTTCCCTCAGTCTATTGTAATTTTGATTCTCTTGGGATTCTGACAGCCTTTCAAGGAAGATACCATCCCTCGAACAGCCCCCATTAGGAAGGTTTTGACGAAAGGGGTTAGCATAACAGGTTTTCCATCGACTAACAGAGAGAGAACTTCCCTCTCCCCCTGCCGAAGGAAATCCCTCTCAATAAGATCGACAACGCCCTTAGCATCATCCAGATCGAAGCAGGGGACGGAGACATCGAATTTCTGATTCGCCACAACGGCCACGAGACTATCACTTTCGGCACAGAGCAGCTCGCGGTGGGTTTCCTTCCTAAAGACCTCGATCTTCGGTTGGATGTCCTTCACGAATCCCTCTGATATGATTATATCAACGTCATCAACGAAACGGTCTCTCAGTTCCGCGAGCGTATGATCTCGATCGACGGTCTTGATCAGGGCCATCTGTTTTGGAGAGGAGATGATAACTGCATCGGCGCCAGCCTTTCGATGCCGCCAACTGTCTTTCCCTTCTTTGTCGATGTCAAAGCCGTGGACATCATGTTTGACGGTGGCAACCCGGTACCCCCTCTGCTTGAGTTCGGAAACGATCTTTTCTATGAGCGTCGTCTTCCCGCTATCCGATTTACCCACGATAGAAAGAATAGGTGTCATATCCAAAACCTCACTGAGTCATCGCGGACGACCCACGTTTTCATGGACACAGTTTTACACACGCTGTCCAAAAGCCCGATGAGAACACGTCCGGGCGAGAAATCATCGGGTGTGATCCCGTTCCGTGGTTCGTCGCTCTGGAATTAGAGGCTCCATCATCAGGACGAAACCCAAGGCATCCCATTTCTGGTCGTATGTTTTGAACAATTCGTCTCAACCGATCCCTATATCCCACGCAAAAGCGGTTTGAGTTGTGAAGATCTGCCTCCTCGGACCTTTCTCAGATCCTTCTTCTCTACACAATCATATCAACAAGCCTCACGTTGACCGGATCTCCAGATCCCAGCTCAGTGCAACCCTCAGGAAGCACGATAATCCCGTTAGCGTCAATGACTGGCATGAGCGAGCCTCTATTCTTCCTTTCTATGGGAAGCGCCACGGGTTCCCCATCCCGAAGAACTACTCTCGCAAAGATGTACGTTCGCAGCCCTTTTTTCCCAGAGACTCTTCCCTCGAGATTTATCCTGAGGGTTGGCCCCCAGGGTCCATGGTCCTCACCCCATCCTTTCATCTTCATCAAAGCCGGTTTAACGAGTTCCTCGAAGGCAACGAGGCAGGCTGTTGGACTTCCCGGTAAACTGAAAACAGGCTTTCCTTTCAACAAGCCAAAGGTAAAAGACCTGCCTGGACTCATGGCAACGCCGTCAAATTCGGTGAGGATGTCCATCGTGCGATAGACATCTCTAACCCAATCCGAATCCCCATGCCGAGTACCACCAATCGTGATGACACCGTCGCTGCGAAGACCCGACCGAATCCGGTTTCTAATATCGGTTCCTTCGTCTCTGACCACACCAAGGGGAAGAGGATTGCAACCGCATTCCCTGAGTTTTGCGAGAAGAAGATAGTAAGAACTTGCAAAGATTTTTCCCGGTCCGATGCTTTTTCCCAGTCCGACAAGTTCACTCCCTGTAGAGAGAAGACCCAATCGAGGCTGCCGAAACACGACAACCTCTCGAACGCCCAGGGATGCCAAGATCCCTATGTTCCCCGGCCGCAGGAGCGTTCCCTTCTTTAAGGCGATTTCGCCGCTCCTCAAATTTTCTCCGGCGGATGCCACATTTTCCATAGGGGCCACGGGTCTCTTAACTTCGATGAAGTCGGTCCCCTCTTCCCCAGGAGCGGTGTCCTCGTCTTTTACAACGGCATCAGACCCGGTCGGAAGGGGCGCACCGGTCATCACACGAATCGCCAGCCCCGGTCTGACAGTCTTTTTCGCGATGGATCCTGCACCGATAGTCTCGACGACTCTCAGGAGAGAGCCCTTTTCTCTGGATGTTTGCGCCACATCCTGATGGCGAATAGCAAAACCGTCAACTGTCGAGTGACTGAATGGGGGTAGGTCCATAGAAGCACCGACATTGGTAGCCAGAATGCGGTTTAATCCGTCAAGGAGAGGTATGGTTTCGGGTCCCAAAACCTTTACAGATTGGACGATACGCTGGAGGGCGTCATCAACTGGGAGCATTCTTTCCGTCACAAGTCCTGCCTACTCGATTCGGGGAGGCATAAATAGACGTGATAGTTCTCCCTGCTATTGTAAGGAAAATGACGGGCTTAGGCAAATCGAAATCAGATCACATGACGCTTTTTTGGCTTGATTCTCTTTTCATTCTCTTTTTCTTGGGAGAGATTTCCCCGAACAGCCCTGTTAACTCGCCCCATCACCCCTCGTACGGTGGGCGGCGGTAGTTCCATCCCCGGAGGAAGCACGGGAGGGGCAGTCCAGAGTTTCCAAAGCAAGAGTTTTCTCACTTCCTGATGTCTCAAAACAATTTTGGATTTTTGAATGAAACGCTCATATCCGTTCGCTCCCTCCTTCTCGCGTTGACCCTATTCCCGCCCGTGGCCGAACAGGTAGGGACGGGCTGTTGTCCGAATTCCTTTAGACCACTTGTGTCGAAGTCATTTCCAGAGTATTTCACCAGAAAGGGGGAAAGGAAGCTCTGAGCGCGAATCAAGATTTTTTCGCTCACAATTCTTAGGGAGGCGGAGGCGGCCGCAAATCCAACTGTCTGAGTCCGCCTTTGGCGGGCGAGTTTTGGATTTGCAGTGGAGCCGAGCTTTAGAATTGTCGAAAAAAGCTTTTGAGCAGCGAAGAGCGCTCCTTTTTCGCTTTCATCAGACAAAAGCCGAGAAAAGGGATTTGCGAACGGCGCGGGGAATACCAACCCCTTGTCTCCGCAAACGTCTCTCAGGGACATGAGCGTCCGTAAAACCGAGGAAACCCCAGAGGGGGTGTTCGTTGATAATCAGCGGGGGCGAGGCTATAATGATACGGAGGTTTACCATGAAAGAAGCCAAATTCTATGAAAAAAAGAATGGCAGGAGGGTCAAATGCCATCTCTGCTTTCACGAATGTTCAATAAAAGACGGCGGCCGCGGCATCTGCGGGGTCCGAGAGAATCGTGGGGGGACTCTCTTCAGCTTGGTCTACGGAAAGTCGATCTCCCAGGCTGTAGATCCAATAGAAAAGAAGCCGCTCTTTCATTTCCTGCCAGGAACAGAAATCTTTAGTATTGCCACTGTGGGGTGCAATTTCAAATGCCTCCATTGCCAGAACTACAGTATCTCCCAGGCCTCTGGTGATCAGGGGAGCGAGATTCCAGGTGAAACCCTGCCACCGGAAAGAGTCGTCTTTTTGGCCCGACAGACTGGGTGTGAGAGCATTGCCTACACCTACACCGAACCGACGATTTTTCTCGAATATGCCTTGGATACGGCCAAACTCGCCAGTCTGGAGGGTCTCAAGAACGTCTTTGTGACGAATGGATATATCATGCCCGAAGCCCTCCGCACTGTGAGTCATTATTTGGATGGGGCGAACATCGACCTCAAATCATTTAGCGAAGATTTCTACCGTAAGGTTTGCGGCGCAAGACTTCAGCCGGTCCTCGATTCGATCAGGCTTTATAAGGAGCTAGGTATTTGGATTGAAGTGACCACGCTGGTCATTCCGAATTACAATGATTCCGAGGAAGAACTCAGGAAGATAGCCCGTTTCATCGCGGGCACAGATCAGAATATTCCCTGGCACGTGACCCAATTCTATCCGACCTATCGAATCCAGGATCAACCGAGAACGCCCCTGGCAGTTCTGGAACGAGCCAGACAGATCGGAATGGAGGAGGGGTTGAAGTATGTCTATCAGGGAAACGTTCCGGGAGCCGAAGGTGAGAATACATACTGTCCTGGCTGTGGAAAGCTCCTGATTCAAAGATTGGGATACACCAATCAAACTTACTCTATCGTAGGGGGAAAGTGCCCAGCATGTCGGGAAGCAGTCAGTGGGGTTGGGCTATAAGGGTCACAACTGTGGATGAAAATCGAGAACTCAGGAGGATCATTTTTGACCGAATCCACGAGACGGGCAAAATCCCTTTTTCAGAATTCATGGATCTCTGTCTCTACCATCCCATTCACGGCTATTACAACACCATGAAGGAAAAAATCGGAAAAAGGGGAGACTACTACACGAACCCGACCGTTCATTCTGTGTTTGGCCGCCTTCTCGGTCGACAACTCATGGAGATGGCCGAACTCTTAGGTAAAGGGCCCTTTTGGGTCGTGGAAGCTGGAGCGGGGAAAGGCACGTTGGCCCAAAATATCCTTGACGTGGTGGCTCAGGAGTATCCGTCTCTCTTTGAACGGTTACGTTACGGAATTGTCGACAGGAGCCCGAGTTTTATGGAGGAGCAAAAGGCACGGCTGGCTCCTCATGGAGAAAAGGTGGAGTGGCTCGACCTCCATGAGGTTGAGGCGGTTACCCTCCAGGGCTGTTTTCTGGCCAATGAGTTTGCCGACGCCTTTCCTGTCCACCGGGTTGTGTTTGAGAAAGGCAAACTCCAGGAGATTTATGTGACCGAGGAGGCTGGGAGTTTTCGCGAGATTTTGGGAGACCCGTCTACAGATGAGATTCCGCAATACTTCGACGATCTGGGGATTCGGCTTGACGAAGGTCAGGGGGCTGAGGTTAATCTGGCGGTTTTGAAATGGTTTGACCGGGTTGGACGGGCGATGAGACGAGGATTCCTGCTCATCATCGACTATGGCTATATGGCCCAGGATCTTTACGACTTTCGCAGACTGTCGGGTACCTTGTCATGTTACTTCCGCCACACCTGTTCCAACGATCCCTATCGTCACATCGGTCTTCAAGACATGACATCCCACGTCAATTTTTCCGGTCTTATTAAGAAAGGAGAGTCCATGGGCTTCTTCTTCACAGGATTTGTTCCCCAATATCAGTTTCTCCTCTCTCTCGGTTTTCTGGACGAGGTGGGACGGCTGAGAGAAAGAGGATTGTCCCCAGAAGACTCGCTCATGGAGTGTCTCACAATGAAACGTCTGATCCTTCCCAATGGGGGTATGGGGGACACCTTCAAGGTTTTGATTCAGCACAAGGGGATCAGCGTGGTCCACCTAAGGGGCCTTCGTCCCCTGTGATATCTCTTTCGGTCCAAGAGTTGAGATATGATGTTCGAGGGAGAGCACGTGGTATGAGCGACTAAGGGGCACTCGGAGTTCATACAGACAGGTGAAGGGATCTACACCGATTGACAGAGGGAGAGTCAAAATGACGAACGAGAAAGCTCAAGACTAAATGGCAGATGTCAAATGAAGATTAGGGAATCGTCTGCCGGCTGAATCGCCGAGCCTTTGATCGGTTTAACTGCCTGTATTCTCGACCCTTAAGAAAACTCAAGGGTATGACATCCAAGCCTTTGAATGTCATTTGGCATTTGGATTTTGACATGTGAAACTTGACTGGTCATGCCTTTCCGAGTTTTTTCTTAAACTCCTCGGTCAGTTTTGGAAGGACCTGAAAGAGATCTCCCACAATGCCGTAGGTAGCGACCTTGAAGATCGGCGCCTCAGGGTCCTTGTTGATGGCAACAATGATATCGGATGTCCTCATACCGGCTTGATGCTGGATGGCTCCGCTGATACCACAGGCGAAATAGATCTTAGGGCGGACCGTCTTTCCGGTTTGTCCGACCTGATGCTCGTAGGGAATCCACCCCGAATCGACCGCGGCTCTGGACGCTCCAACGGCGGCTCCGATCGAGTCAGCAAAATCCCGAATCACCTTGAATTGCTCCTCCCCTCCCAGCCCTCGTCCTCCGGAAACGATAACCTCAGCGTCCATCAGGTTAATCGTCTCTGCGCCCTTTATGAACTCTAATACTTCGGTATGCACCTCGTCCTCAGTCATGGCCAAGGACTCTTTAACGATTTCTCCTTTTTTCGATTCGTCCTTAGGGGGCATGGGGAAGACCTTGGGGCGGACAGTCGCCATCTGAGGTCGATGACGCTCGCATAGAATGGTGGCCATGATGTTCCCACCAAAGGCCGGTCGAGTCTGTTTAAGAAGCTTCTTTTCAGGATCGATTTCAAGGCCTGTGCAGTCAGCGGTGAGTCCAGTCTCCAGGGCTGTCGCCACGCATCCAGCGAAGTCACGACCTTGAGTGGTGGCGCCGAAGACAACGATTTCAGGTTTATGCTTTTGAATCAGACCAATGGCGGCAGCCGCATAAGGCTCCGTCCGGTAGCCTTTTAGAATTGGGCTCTCGGTAAGATAGACTTTCTCCGCGCCATAGGCAAAAGCCTCATTGGCAAACGCCTCGACCTCGTGCCCCAGCAGCATTCCACAGAGGCTGCATCCAAGACTATCTGCTAGTTTTCGTCCTTGACCAAGAAGTTCAAAGGAGACAGGTGATACCTTGCCCCTTTCATGCTCGACAAAAACCCAGACGTCCTTATACTGCCCTGCATCAACCTGGGCTTCCTTTTCTCCCTTTTCGAGTGTGATCGCATCTACAGGGCAGACATCTTCGACACATGCCCCGCAGAAAGTGCATTTCTCGTTTACCACAGCCACGTCGTCTTCCAGGGACAGGGCGTCGTAAGGGCAAACCTCTATGCAGGCGCCACATCCCGTGCAGGCCTCTTTGTCGATGATCAGCTTTGGCATAACGTTTTTCCTCCTACCCCGACTGAGGTCACATGTGGGTGGTCGGTAATCAGGCTCTTTAACAGCAAGATCAGCGGAGGCTTCATCTCGGCAGCATGGATGTTACCCCCCACACGCTCTCGCCTGTCATCACGCTGGTGCCCTGGACATTTCAACCGGGTCACGGTCTGCACCCCAAGCCTGACTGCGTCCCCCCGGGCCCTAGTCTATTTGATTACCTTGGCCTCAAGCAGTTTGTCAACAAGTAGGGAAACCATCTCAGGGATCTCTCCCTGTAAGATTTCCCCGCCCCCCCGCTGCTCGGGAGTAAAAACACGCATCACCCAGGTAGGAGATCCGTCGAAACCGACCTTTTTCGGATCGGCATCAAGATCGGTAGCTCGCCAAGTCGGAATCTCGGTTTTGGCTGCCCTCTTTATTCCTAGGAGGGAGGGAAGTCTGGGCTCGTTGATGTCCTTCACGACAGTCATTAGCGATGGAAGAGAACCAGAAACAACCTCTTTCCCATCTTCAAGCATTCTTTCGACGATGATTCTCTTTTTTTCTGGATCTATCTCTCTCACCTTCGAGACATAAGTGAATTGCGGCATTTTCAATCTCGCCGCAATTCCGGGGCCAACCTGAGCCGTATCACCGTCGATAGCCTGTTTTCCACAAATCACCAGATCGACATCACCGATTCTCTCAATGGCCATGGCCAGTGTGTAGGCCGTCGCCAGTGTGTCGGCTCCTGCAAAAGCCCTATCTGTGAGAAGGTAAGCCTGATCGGCACCCATGGCCAATGCATTTCGAAGAACCTCGACCGCCTGGGGAGGACCCATCGTGATAACATAAACCTCTCCGCCGTGTTTTTCCTTGATGAGGAGGGCTTCTTCGATGGCAAATTCATCAAAGGGATTGGTGACGCTCTCAACCCCTTCCCGAATCAGGGTCCCTGTCTCTGGATTGATCTTCACGTCGGTCGTGTCTGGGACTTGTTTGATGCACACCACAATCTTCACAGCTTTTCCTCCTCACTGATGAAAGGCCCAGGAATCTCCGGTTGCAGCCAGATTTCACTTTCCCTTGAACTCGGGCCTCCGTTTTTCGACAAAGGAGGTCATGCCCTCTTTCTGGTCTATAGTAGCAAAACATGAGCCAAAAGCAACAGCCTCCATGTGGCATCCTTCCCTAAGTCCCACGTCGTATCCCCTATCAACAGTCGTCTTAGCCAACTGGACCGCAATAGGCCCGTTAGAGGCGATTTTTTTGGCCACTTTGCGGGTCTCGTCCAAAAGAGACTCAGCCGTGAAGACGCGGTTGACAATGCCCCAATCCCTGGCCTCTTCAGCAGGGATCATGGCCCCGGTGAAGATCAATTCCTTCGCCCTGCCTTTGCCAATAAGCCGGGGAAGCCTTTGAGTACCTCCGAATCCTGGAAACACACCCAGGGTAACCTCTGGCAAACCAAACTTTGCGTTTTCAGCGGCAAAAACAAAATCGCAGGCTAAAGCGATCTCTGTCCCTCCGCCTAGGGCAAAACCATTGACAGCAGCGATTACCACTTTCCTCAGTCCTTCGATCTGATTGAGTGTCGAGTGGCCGAGCTCTGCGAAGCGAATTGCCTCAAGGGGATTCATATCCTTCATTTCGAGGATGTCCGCTCCCGCAACAAAAGCTCGGTCTCCGGCTCCAGTCAGAATCGCTACGTCAACGTCAGGTTCGTTCTCTAGGTCCTGAAAGGCGCTCTGAAGTTCATGGAGAGTTTCAATATTCAACGCATTCAAGGCCTTTGATCGATTGATCGTCACTGTTCCAATTCCATCGGAAATGTCGAGCAGAAGATTCTTATAGGTCATGCTCCTCCCCCTATTGAGCTTCGAGCACCATGGCCATCCCTTGACCGCCTCCAATACACAGGGTGGCAAGGCCTAGGTTGACGTTTCGTCTGCGCATCTCGAACAGGAGGCTCACGAGGATCCTCGCCCCGGTGCATCCTATTGGATGACCGAGAGAGATCCCACTCCCGTTCACATTGGTCTTGTCCATGTCGAACTCGAGCTCTCTCATACAGGCGATGGACTGAGAAGCAAAGGCCTCGTTCAGCTCGATGAGGCCGATGTCTTCCCGGGTTGCCCCGGCCCTGTGGAGTGCCTTTTTTGTTGCTGGAATCGGCCCCAATCCCATGAAGGCAGGATCGATCGCACCAGAAGCGTATGAGCGTATCTTGGCCATGGGTTGGAGACCGAGGGCCTTCGCTCTATTCGAGGACATGATCACAAGAGCCGCGGCCGAATCGTTGATTCCTGATGCGTTTCCTGCTGTCACTGTGCCATCTTTTTTGAAAACAGTAGGTAGACGGGCCATTTTCTCTAGACTCGTATCCATGGGTCTTTCATCTGTATCAAATACCACAGGGTCTCCCTTGCGCTGGGGGACTACGAAGGGGACGATCTCTTCGTCGAATCTTCCTTCCTTTATCGCAGCTCTTGCACGCTGATGACTGAGAAGGCCTAATTCATCTTGTTCCCTCCGTGAGATCCCGTAGAGCTCAGCAATGTTCTCCGCGGTAACTCCCATGTGATAGCCGTAAAAAATCTCCCACAAGCCATCGTGAACCATGAGATCTACCATTTCCGTGTTGAACATCCTGGCGCCCCACCGAGCTGATGGGAACAAGTATGGGGACGTACTCATGTTTTCCATCCCCCCAGCAATGATGGTTTCGGCCTCTCCTGTAATGATAGCCTGATGGGCCAGAGCAACTGCCTTCATACCTGACGCACAGACCTTGTTGACCGTGAATGCATTCGTCTCCTTCGAAATACCAGCATAGATCATAGCCTGCCGGGCCGTATTCTGACCTTGTCCTCCCTGCAGGACATGGCCCATGATAACCTCATCCACGTGAATTTCCGTAAGGGAGTCGTCCCAACGGGAGCTTTCTTTCTCCAGTTCAATCATCCCGAGGTCTTTAAGAGAATGAGGTGCAAATTCGACAACCGCCTCGGTAACCCTCGGCCTGAGCCCCGCCCGCACGAGAACCTCTCGGATGGCATGGGCACCCAAAGTGATAACCGGCGTCTCCTTCAAAGACCCACCGAAACTCCCTATGGCAGTTCGGACCGCGCCGACAATGACTGATTCCGTCATAGTTGGGCCTCTTTTGAGCAAAATTTCACAACATAACTAGCCTATTTCACTTCTCTTTGTCAACCATTTTCAAAGAGGCGTTTCCCAGTTTTGGTGACCCTCATGTCCCTGAGGAACGTGTGCATAGAATGGGATCCCTACGGCCCGGACCGTTAACCGGTTCCTTCAGAACACGCTGGTCACGGCTTTGGCAGAGTGATTCGCCGGAAAAGGGGAAAGGAAACTCTGAACCAAAACTTGTTGTTCGTGGTTCGTCGTCCGTTGTTTGTGGTAAGAAAACTAAGATTTACCCATCCACGGGATTCAAATTGGGGTTCGGGGTACTTTATTTTCCATGGAGTGACGTGAATTGATGAGAACAACTGACCACTGACAACCGACAACTGACAGCACTAGGAAAATCTTTTGAGCCACGAATTGGACGGTTCCAGAATTTGTCACAGAGCACACAGAACCTCAGAGAGAACGTCCTCTGGATTGGAGAGAGGCCAATCCAGAGGAGATCTGTTGGCCTAATTCTTCCCCTCTAAGAATTAGGTCAAAAATCTGATGCATCGACCCTCTCGCTCTGCGAAATCTGACAGCTCGAACGATCCCCCGGAGATTTCTGCGGTGGAGAGGGGGCGAGAGAAACGGGTGTTTTTCTGAAAGCCCGGTTTCATCATATTTTGAAGACTCAGGAAACTGCTCTTTTCGAATCTGGAATTTTCGGGCTTTTCTAGTTAGTCCCAAAGGGGAGGGGCCGAAATCCGTGTGACCGTTCCTGCCCATGTTTTTTGAGAATAAACCTTAGGTGAGTCTCCCTTGTGGCAGGAGCGTTTTGATGACGCTATGCGCGAGCGGTGACCCACTGCACTCACGAATCATGGGCCATGAGGAAAAAGGGCCTTTTGGGAAGTCCTTCGCAAGTCGTGGCCGAAGCCGGAGAGGCGGATGGTTCGTAGGGTCAATCGAGATAATCAATCGTCCGGATTGGATTGATCAAGAAACCTTTAGGAAAAGGGGAGAGGGATTTGGCTCTAAGTCGAAAACACATCCTTTGGAACCAGCCTGACCGAGGGACCTAGTGACCTCCTGAAGACGGCAGGCCATGAGGCCAGACTGGCGCAAGAGTGACTCTCCCAGTGCTGTCGCATCTGTTCTAGAGCTTCACCTCGATAAAGGACTTTTCTCTCAACTTGCGAAGCCACTGGCGATATTGCTGTTCGACTCGGCTGTTTCGATAATCCTTCTCAACTTTTTCTCTTATCTCGGCCAACGGGATAGGACTGCCCCCCTTACTGTCTGTGACCTTTATCAGGATAATCCCTTCTTCTGTCCGGATGGGTTGTCCCACCTCTCCAACGTCAAGTTCAAACGCTATTCTGTCGATGGGAGCAATCATCTCCCCTCTCTTGAAATAGCCAAGGTCACCCCCTTTGATACCGGGAACGTCCTGAGCGTATTGATGAGCGAGAGCCACGAAATCTTCACCATCTTCAACCCTTTTCAAAATCTCTTTGGCGAATGAAATGCCCTCCTCCTCTTGCTCGCTTGTGGCATTGGCAGGGATAGGCAGAAGAATGTGGCTGATTCTGACTGATCGATCGGCCATGTAATTCCTCGAATTTCTCTCATAGTAGGCCTTGAGGTCGTCCTCTTCTATTTCAACGTTCGATTTGACAAACCGATTGACGATTCTTGTTCTTTTCAATCCCTTCTCAACCTGTTGCTCATAGGCCTCATAACTAATCCCCTGGGCCTTCAACGCCGTTTCTAGCTGGTTCTGGCTCAATCCCTGGGCCCTTCTTAAGGATTCTATGGTGTCGTTGATCTGTTTCTGGCTTACACTGATTTTTAGTCTGACTGCCTCCTGATCGATGAGTTTTTCATCGATCATTGCATTGAGCGCGTGGCGTCTAACATCTAACAACCCATATTCACGGTCCAACCAGTCGTTGCCCTTGGCAGTGAAACGGTAGAATGATTCTCGAAATTGCTCAAGCTCTGAAAGCGTTATGATTTGGTCATTGACGATGGCCACGATGCGATCGACAATCTCCCCCCGGCCCGGGGGAATGAAAAGAAACAGCGAAAAAGTCACAATAACCAGTATGCGAACTCTAAAACCCACGCTCCCAATAGTGTTTCTATTCTGTATACTCAAGTAGATGGCTGTTCTTCTCAATCTTGGCATTTCTTCTCAGTTCTTCCAACCACTTATAATACAATTGATCGGACTTAATTTGAACTATTTTTCGTTTGATGTCTTCTGTCACCTCTTCGAAAGTCAACTGACGGGCCGGTGTCCTACCCTCAACTTTGAAAATGTGAAAACCATACGGACTTTTAACAATCGTGCTGACTTGGCCCTCCTTCATAGAGAAGACCACGTTAAATTCTTCGGGCATATCGCCCCTGGCAAAATATCCCAAATCTCCGCCAAATCTTCCCTCTGGCCCAAGGGAGTGGACGACGGCGAGTTCTTCAAAATCCCTCCCCTCTTTCAGTAACCGCATGATCTTATCTGCGTTCCGCCGGGATGCCACAACAATTTGTCGGGCTTTGGCTTGCTCCGGCAGGATATAGTCACTGCGATGGGCCACATAGTATTGGTGGGCTTCCTCTGTGCTAATAGTGCCCTCATACCGAGATCCCACTGTAATGGTTTTTTCGATCAGAATATTCTTTTTTACTCGTTCTTTCCAGTCTTCAAATGAAAGGCCCTGGGCATTGAGGTGATCTCTCAGGCTTTCGCCCTTGTAATCGTTCCTGGTCGTCATAATCTCTGCGTCCACTTCTTGCTCTGTGACGGTCACGCCAAGGCGTTTCGCTTCGCGAAGAACGAGGGCCTCCTCAATGAGTTGATCCAGAAAGCTTTCCTTCATTCGCATGCGCGTTGCGTGGTCACCAGGAGAAAACTGGTTTTCTAGTTTCATCTCTTGAAATGCCCTATTGAAATCCTCCACGGTAATCACCGCGCCCTCTATACGAGCAAGGACACCGCGTGGTGCCTCGTCTTGTTGGCATCCCAAGGAGACAAAAAAAATCAGAGTGACAGCTGAAAGGACGGCAATCTTCATCGTTCGATCCTCATAATACCCTACCCGTTGCAAGGGTGGAAGTACAGCGTCTTTTCTTTTCTTTCCTAGTACCGATCAATTCGACGAGGAGGTTCTGTAAAACTTCGTGAACGCTTTCTCTCCCATCCAGTTGAATTCTCAATTTGGAATCCGGTGTAAATCTCACCTGGTCCGGAGAACGGTTTACTAGGTTAACGATTTTCTGGGGTTCGATTTTCGCATCCTTCTCGAAAGCTAAAACAAGCCGCTTCCCGTCGAAATCGAAGGCTCTGACCCGCATGCGGGTAAGAAGAGGTTTTACTCTTAACACATCCAAGAGATTGAGAACTGGCTCAGGAACCGGTCCATACCGATCCTTCAATTCTGCTCGCATGTCTTCGATATCGCTTTCCGATCGGACAACAGCGAGTCGCTTATACATGGAGAGTCTGTGATGAGGGTTTTCGATGTAATTGTCCGGAATAAATGCTGGTTTATTCCAGCGGATCTCCGGCGTGATTTCATCCTCTATCTCCTCGCCCTTGAGACGCCTGACCGCTTTCTCAATGAGTTGAGTATACATTTCGAAACCGACTGCAGCAATGTGACCCGACTGTTGAGGGCCTAAGAGATTTCCCGTTCCTCGAATCTCTAGATCCTGGATGGCCAGTTTGAGACCAGATCCGAGTTCTGTAAACTCCTGAATCGCTCGAAGTCGCTTGAGGGCATCGCGAGAAAGGGTCGACTCACCTGGTACGAGCAGGTATGCATACGCTCTTTCCTTGCTCCTGCCCACCCGACCGCGGAGCTGATATAGATCTGCTAATCCAAACTGTTCCGCATGATTGATAATAATCGTATTTGCCGAGGGTATATCCAAGCCCGACTCAATGATACTTGTACAGAGGAGGACATCAATTTCGCGATTGATGAAATCCAACATGACTTTCTCCAGGTCTCGTTCAACCATCTGTCCGTGTGCAAATGCAAGTCGCACTTCGGGAAGTAGACATCTAAGATAGTCGGCCATGGCCGGCATGTCGTGGACCCGGTTGTGAACGAAAAAGGCCTGACCGCCCCGTTCGAACTCTCGCAGGACAGCACTTCGAATCACATCTCGATCGAAGGGATAGAGAAACGTGCGGATAGACAGTCTATCTTGAGGTGGGGTGCTGATGATTGACATGTCACGAATCCCCGTAAGGGACATGTGGAGCGTCCGTGGAATAGGGGTTGCGGAGAGGGTAAGGACGTCAATCATCGTTCTGAGTTTTTTGAGCTTTTCTTTATGAGCAACGCCAAAGCGATGTTCTTCATCGATGATGAGGAGACCGAGGTCCTTGAAATTAAGGTCTCCTTGAAGAAGCCGATGGGTACCGATAAGGATATCTATCTTTCCCTTTTCCAGATCTTCCAGTATTTTCCTTTGCTGTGTTGTGGTTTTGAATCGGCTTAACGACTCGATTACGAGTGGGTAGTCCTTGAGGCGTTTCGAGAAGGTCAGGAAATGCTGTTGAGCCAGAATCGTCGTTGGAACGAGCACGGCCGCCTGTCTTGCGTCCATGACGGCTTTGAAGGCCGCCCGAATGGCTACTTCGGTTTTGCCGTATCCCACGTCGCCGCAAATCAATCGATCCATTGATAGGGGTTGTTCCATATCAGCGAGCACATGTTCAATGGCCTGCGATTGGTCAGGCGTTTCTTCGTATTCAAAGCATGATTCAAATTCCTTGAAATATCGGTCCGGCTTTGAAAATGAAAAGCCTTTAAAATGTCGTCGAGCTGCATATATGGCCAGAAGTTCATGAGCCATCTTCTCGACCGAGGCCGCCACTTTTTTCTTCAATCGCTTCCATCCAGCCCCTCCAAGGCGATCCACTCGGACTTTCTTCACCCCAGTCCCTACGTATCTCTGAACCAGGTTCAGACGGTGAACAGGGACATAGAGCTTGTCGCCTTGCAGGTACTCCAATAGGAGGTAGTCATTGCTCAATCCCCTAACGTCAAGTCGGTAGAGCCCCTTATAGATACCAATTCCATAGTCGAGATGAACGACGGGATCACCTGGGCTCAGATCTCCAAAAGACGTGATAAAGGGGCCTTCTTTTCTCCTTTTCGGTTTACGGACTTTTGTGCGTTCACCAAAGATCTCCTCTTCAGTGATCAGCGTCAGGCCTTCTCGGACAAAAGAGAATCCTCCGTTGAGATTACCAACCAATATGACGGGGCGATCAGTCTTTTTCTTTGAGCTCGATGAAAAAGGCAGTTGGAGGTTCTCAGTTTGAACTCCATACTCTGCAAGGACTTCGCCTAGGCGGTTGGCCTGTTCGTGGCCCATAGAGACGAAAAAGACCGAGGCTCCACATTCAATGCGTTTCCCAACCTCTTTCACTAGAGGCTCGAGAAGACGTTCGGTTTTTTGTGCATTAAGAATCTCACGCCTCAGGTGTTCGTTCTGCTCCACTTCGAATCGGAAGATGGCTTCTTCGCCGTCCAACTCTCTTCCAATCTCTAACTGTTCGAGGGTAACTCGAGCCTTGTCCGCGAGTCTGGTGCTGGTTTCCTGAGGATCAGAACAGAAGTCCTCGGGAGTCACGGATTTGGCAACTCCAGTTCCTGCTCTCTTGAATCTTTCGTAGACGCCTTCCCGGAAGCCATCCATTGCTTGGAAGATTAACCCTGGAGAATCAAGGACGAGGATATGCCTGTTTGAAAGGTAGCTGAAGAAGTCTTCGGAGCGCGATGGTCTGCCATTATGCAAGAGTTCTTGCGAGGGGATCAGAGTGGCTTCTTCCACTTCTTTAAGAGATCTTTGGCTTTCGGGCTCGAAGTGCCTTATGGATATGATTTCGTCTCCAAACCACTCAATTCGAAGGGGGTCGCTGTAGAGAGGAGAAAAGACATCCACGATTCCGCCCCGAACCGTGAACTCACCCTTCTCCTCGACGATGTCGACTCGAACATATCCTGACCGGCCGAGCATCTGAATGAGTTGGTCTCGGTCTGATTCTTGCCCTTTTCGCAATTGAGAGGACAGATCTCTCAGCGTTTCCTTGGGCACAACCCTTTGAAGGGCAGCCCTGGCTGAAGCAAAACAGACGTCTCCCCCGTCCCGACTCAAATGGAACAGAACGTTAAGGCGTTGTGCCAGGGTATCGGGCGTTGGGGGGATGTTATCCCATGGGAGGGTCTCCCAGGCTGGATAGAGAAGAATTGACGCGTGATCGTATGCAGAGAAGAACCGAAAATCCTCCCAGAGCATTTCAGCGTCGCGGTGAGTCGGAGCAATGACAAGCAGAGGCGATTGGCTCGAGTCTCTGATCCTGGATAATGCGTACGCCTTGGAGCTGCCGACCAGGCCATAAACCCGTGCTTTCTTCTGCCGTTGAACCGTCCACTCGATCAAGGAACCGAGGGTATTACTTGTTTCGCAAAAGGAATCTCGCAAAATGGCACCCATGCGCCTCCAGTATGACTTAGCGAGTTCAATCTTAGGCAATATGTCATCATCTTGCCACAAGCAATTTTTCCGCAGCGAAAAACCGGAATCCAAGCTGGTGGAACCGCCTGAAAGTCGCCACGAGGGTATCTGCTCTCCCCTGCAATAATGACGCCGCAAGACCGACAGTGAGTCACGTCAAACATGTCTCGACTCAAAGGCCTCATTTCGTGTTTGCCCTAACCGGTCTTTGGGAACATTGGGGGAAGGTACGCAGATGTGATAGATCCAGGGAACAAACCTGAGTCCTAAACTTGGGCTTTGGTATCTTTCATCGATGTTGCAGGGACAGTTCGATCAGTCTCTCATGTAGAACTGCATCTTGGTTCGTCCGGCGGAAATCACATCGCCGTCCTTCAATTCCTGTTGATCCCTAATGGGAACCCCGTTGACACGGGGTGTGGCTCTTCCGCCGGCACTGGAGATGAAAAAACCAGAAGGCCGTTGACTGATGAAAAAAGCCGTCTTTCCGACAAACAGGCCCTTAAGCCTGATGTCTGCATGGTCACCTTTGCCAGCAACAGTAAGGCGCCGTGTGAGTTCGATATCCTCCTGACCCGCACCCCCCGAGATAATCACAATTCCACCGCGGATCTCCTGAGGTTTGTCCTCTTTGCTCTCTTCTGGAGTTTTCGCCAGAAGCTCCCGCTGTTTTTTTGTATCCAGGACGAGAGTCTGTTCGGCCACATCTTGGCCACGCCGAGATGGGTCAGCCGTGGGTTGAACGCCCTCATCAATAAACACAAGTGTATGTTTGCCGATGTGAATCTTGTCATTGTCGGAAAGAATCCATTGTGAAACCTTCTTGTTATTGACAAAGGTTCCGTTGAGGCTTTTCAGATCCTCGACAATAAAGCGAGGACCTTCCCGGTAGATCCTGGCGTGCTTCCTGGAAACGGCCATATTATCGACAACAATGTCGTTTTTTCCGGAGCGCCCGATCGTTGTGGCTGGCCTGTCCAGGGGAACCTCCTGCACCGCTACGTTATTAAATCTCACCTCAATTCTTGCCATTCCCTAACCTCTCCACAGAACTCGACCGGATGTGAAGGACGGAGGTGTCGATTTCTCGAACGAAATAAGGTACATCCATCGTATCGGAGAAAAAATCCCTTGTCAAGACAGACACCTGGAGGAGCTTCCTCCGTTTTGTGGAGGCTCAACTCCCTGACGGATGTTTGCAAAGCAACGGGGTCAGTAGTGCCCGGACCGTTGCCCGGTTCCCTCAGAACACCCTGGTCGCGGCTTCACAAAAGTAATTTGCCAGATAGTGGGAAGGGAAGCTCTGAGCGCGAATCTAGATTTTTTCGCTAGCAATTCTTAGTGAGGCGTAACGGTCACAAATCCAACTGTCTGAGCCCGCCTTTGGCGGGCGAGTTTTGGATTTGTAGTGCAGCCGAGCTTTAGAATTCTCGAAAAAAGATTTCTGAGCAGCGAAGAGCGCCCCTTTCCGCTTTCATCGGATTTTGAAAACTCAGGAAACTCCTCAAACACCACCCCGAGTTTTAAAACCCCTCGCCCGTCCCTCAGGGGCCTTCCGCCCACGTTCCTTTGAGCGGTCCTCAAGATGAAACTGGAGAGCCAATGAGATGAGGTGATCGCTGTCTCGGGTCCATCAGGGTCCTGGTTCTCTTGTTGATTGCCTTTCGGTATAATCTGAATGAGATGAAAAACGAACAGATCTTTCTCATCAGCCTTGGTTGTCCAAAGAATCTGGTCGATTCTGAAGTGATGCTCGGCCTGCTGGTTGAGAAGGGCTATGTCATCACCACGGTTCCGTCCCAGGCTGAGATCATTCTCATCAACACATGCAGTTTCATCAAGGATGCGACCCGAGAGACACTCGATGCGATCCATGAGGCGGTCGATCTTAAGAGGTCCGGATCGTGCCGCCTTTTGATCGTGACAGGGTGTCTTCCCCAGCGCTACGGACAGGACCTGGCAAGAGAAATCCCGGAGGTGGATTTTTTCTTGGGAACTGAGGAGTTTCACGGGATTGCTCAGTATCTGGAGAAACCTGCTGATCCCAAAGAGCGGGTGGCCATCCGGAGAACCTCCTTCCTTTACGATCACCAGACGCCGAGGCTCCTGTCCGGACATTCTTCAAGCGCTTACATAAAAATTGCAGAGGGGTGCTCAAGGTCGTGCTCATTCTGTGTCATTCCGAGTCTGAGGGGAAGGTTTCGGAGCCGTCCGATGGATTCGATCGTTCAGGAGGCCTCACTATTGGTGGACCAAGGGGTCCGCGAGATAAACCTCGTGGCCCAGGAAACAACCTCTTACGGCCTTGATCTCCAGGATAGAACAACCCTAAAGCGTCTTTTGGAACGCCTCTGCCTGATCGAGGACCTGCGATGGATCCGAGTCCTCTATGCGTATCCGGAGCATATTGACCGCGGACTTCTCAGACTTATGGGGAGTTCAGAAAAAATCTGTAACTACATCGATCTGCCCATCCAGCACATTGATGAGAAGATTCTTCGATCAATGGGACGCCCGGTCTCTCGCAAATTCCTGGAGGGTTTAATAGGGCAGATCAGGGGCGAAATCCCAGACGTGGCTATCAGAACTACCCTCATGGTCGGGTTTCCTGGAGAAAGGGCGGCCCAGTTTTCGGAACTCGTGGATTTCGTTGAAGCAACCCGATTCGAGAGGCTAGGGGTGTTCGAGTTTTCCCCGGAGGAGGGAACAGAGGCGGCTAGGATGGGTGAGCACGTACCGGCGCCTGTCAAGAAAAGACGACGTGAGCGTCTCATGGCACTTCAGCAGAGAATATCTCTTGACTACAACAGGAAACTCATCGGGAAAACGATCGTCGCCTTGACCGAGGGCCCGCGTGGGCACGACGGCATGCTGACAGCGCGTATGGAGACCCAGGCACCCGAGGTCGACGGTCAGATTATCATTACTAAAGGACGTGCCGCACCAGGTCAGGTCGTGGATGTGAGAATCACAAGGGCTCACCCCTATGATTTGGAAGGGGAGATGGTTTAGAATATCATTTTCTCCTTCGGATTAAGCCATTCATAATCAGGCGATTGGCAATGGGTCATGCTACCCGTCTGATCATGACCGCACCCAGATCTATCGCGCTTCTGATGGTGTGAAAGGACCCCCACTGCTGCCCCGAGAATAGTGAGGCCCGATGGAGCAAACCCGAACCGATTAGGGGAGTGATCGCCACAGTCCTAACCCGAATTATTCACGAGAGATTTCATCAAAAGCGGAAAAAATATATAACATCAGAGACTTATCGGAGTATTTCGACTCGGTCACGAATGACAGTCTGTTTTTGGCGAAGATCCGATTCTGGTGACGAAATCTC
>CAYGBK010000016.1:0-2673 GCA_964348095.1 uncultured Thermodesulfobacteriota bacterium
AGTATCCTTTTTGCCTCAAAAACCGGAATAACGCCCACTCTTACAGGAGGAGAAAATAAAGATCAGCTAACTCTACCTTTTACTATTGAACTATCCTGAAAATTTTGGGGAAACTCCACGAAAAATGAAAATCGGCTCCCAGTCACACGTCGGTCCCTTCCGCAGACAACACTCGGCTTTTGAGAAAGCCTGACGGCGTTTAGAGAGAAGGGACGGCTATTGAGGAACCACACAAATGCACCGTCAGCCTGGTGGTTTTAGAGGCGTCCATTAGGTATAATATAGGTACTTTTGGGTCGCTCGCAATTATGCACACGGTCCTCTTGATACGGGCTGGACCTCTACCCAAGATACACCACTCAAAGGGTGCTTTTGGCTTCTGACGACTCCGGAGCGGGGCAAGTTGGGTCGATGGACCGATGGGTCGCGACGGGAACACAGGTTGGCTTGACATCACCTGTACAGCGTGGTAGAGAGGATGAACCCATCAGAGGAGGGGGTACGCTCACCTAAACGGTTCGAAGATTGAACCGGTATGGGTGATGGGGCAAAAGAGGATGATGGCTGAAATGACAAAAAAGGCGAAGATGAACGGTCACGAGATCGATGTCGCCTCGACGGTAGATGCAGTCGGTCTGTTCTGCCCGCTGCCCATCGTGAAACTTAAGTTGGAGATCGAGAAACGACGGTCCAATGAGGTTGTTGAAATCCTGGCTGACGATCCAGGCGTTGAGGAAGATCTCATGGCGTGGTGCCGAGAGACAAATAATAAGCTCCTATCCATGACGAAAAATGAAGATGGCATCTACGTCGCTTATGTAGAGAAAGCATGAAAACCATTAATTTAGACCACCTCGCTTGTTCACCCATCGCCACCGAAGTGAGAGAGGCCATGCTGCACTTCCTATCGGTGGACGTGGGGAATCCGTTAAGCAAACACGTCTTTGGCGAAAAACCTGGAGAGGCGGTCGAAAATGCTCGAACCGCCGTTGCGAAGCTCATCAATGCAAACCCGGAAGAAATCATCTTTACGAGCTGCGGTAGCGAATCCAACAATCTCGCCATAAAGGGGATCGCAGAGGCCTATTCCAAAAAAGGAAGACATATCATCGCGAGTCCGATCGAACACCACTCTGTTCTTCACCCCCTAAAAAGGTTGGAAAAACTGGGATACGAGGTCTCGTGGCTCACAGTAGATCGGGACGGGAGAGTTGACCCGGAACAAGTTGCCATGCTCCTTAGGGAGGATACGATCCTCATTACGGTAACAACGGCGTCGAATGAGATCGGAACCGTAGAACCTGTCAAAGAGATCGGAAAGATCGCAAGAGAGAAAGAGAAGATTCTTCACACGGATGGTGCCGCGTCTGCGGGCTCTATTCCCATTGACGTTAAGGATCTGAATGTTGATTTGTTGAGTCTCGCAGCCAATACGTTTTATGGTCCCCCTGGTACTGGGGCCCTGTATGTGAGAAAGGGAATTCGGGTTACCCCTCTGATCGAAGGGGGGATTCAGGAGAGAGGCCTTCGAGCCGGGACCCATAACGTCGCTGGCATCGTCGGAATGGGGGCTGCTGCGACGCTCGCACACGAGAAACTGATCGACAGGCGAGAGAAGGTTTTGACATTACGAGACAAGCTGATTGAGGGGATACCGAGGGACGTTTCCGATTGCTTTCTGACCGGTCATCCCGTGGAGAGACTCCCGGGACACGCCAGCTTCTGCATCAAGTTTATCGAAGGGGAATCGATCTTGATTCATCTGAACTTTCTCGGTATGGCAGCCACAAGTGGCTCTACATGTTCCTCGGAAGCACTGAAAGTGTCACATGTTCTGGATGCCATAGGGATTGATCCGACGTGGGCTCAGGGGTCTGTCGTGTTTACGCTGGGAATAGACAATACCGATGATGACATCGAAAACCTACTGGCTGAGTTACCGCCTGTCGTTGATAAGTTGAGGAAAATGTCCCCCTTAATGGCAGAACATGGGGGGTAACTCAGAGGCTGAGAAACGGATAGACAGGAGGAAATAAGATGAGAGAAAAAATTGAAAAGGCGTTGCAGGAAATAAGACCCGCCCTTCAGGCCGACGGCGGCGACGTTGAATTGGTGGATGTGGAAAACGAGATCGTGAAGGTTAGACTCACGGGCGCATGCGGGGGATGCCCCATGTCCCAGATGACCCTGAAGCAGGGAATCGAGCAACACATTAGAAAGACCGTACCGGAAATAAAAAGCGTTGAAGCTGTCTAGAGGCGTCTTGGCCACAGGCATTCCTCCTTTCGTCGTGCCCCACTGAATCGATATGGGTTCGGGGTCACGGAAACCTTCGCTGCGGATTGGTTTTGAAGTTTGCTTATAGCTTCAGACCGTCATTCGTTCAGAGATAAAAAGGCTTGATTTTCCAAGAAATCTGCCGATTATCCATATGATGGACCGTGAACGTTTCTAAGCCGAAAACTGGGGTTCTGGGCGCTACCCCAAAATGGTTTTAAAGAATCAAAGAATTTCAAAAAAACCACTTGACAATGGATACCACCCTGTGGTAAGAAGCAGAGATCTCCGTTTTTCGAAAGGGGGTGATGATGTGGATATGGACATGCGCGATCCCGGTGACATGTGCCGGACCATGAGAGAGCTGGATCAGCCCTCGTGGAAGAGGCCGTGGAT
>CAYGBK010000017.1:0-23959 GCA_964348095.1 uncultured Thermodesulfobacteriota bacterium
GTCAAGGGGTTTTATCTGATCATGACGACCATGGCTGCGCAGTGGATCACCGTTCCCTTCATCATCACCCAGTATGTCAGTCGAATCGGTGGGAGGGGTCACTATTTCTCGCTTCCACCAGGAACGATTTCGATTGGTCCCTGGGTCATTGACTCGGACCGAAAGATCTACTACCTGATGATCGTCCTTGTGTGCCTGTGTCTCCTTGGCATGGCCAACCTCCTCCGATCCAAGGTCGGGAGGGCCTGGATTGCCATCCGGGACAACGACATCGCCGCAGAGGCACTCGGGGTAAACATTGTCTGGTACAAGCTCGTGGCTTTTTTCGTGGCTGGTTTTATCGCAGGGATTGCCGGTAGCTTCTGGATCAGCGCCCTCTATTTCGTGAGTCCTGAGCATTTCGTCTTCTTCTATTCCCTGTGGTGGGTCGGCGTTATCCTTATCGGTGGTGCAGGGAGTCTCCATGGTGTGGTCTTTGGGGCGATGTTCATGGTTCTGGTCGAGGAGGTTCTCAGAAACAGTCTCGTGGCTTTGGGCGCTTTGATGCCGGGGATGCTGCTGGTTGGGAAGTTCGACTATTTCAGAGATTCAGCCTTTGGTTTGGCCATCATTCTGTTTCTCATATACGAACCGAATGGCCTTGCCTATCGGTACTGGCAGATCAAGAACTATTTCAATCTCTGGCCCTTTTCTTACTAGGGTGATGCTCCAGAATCATCTGAAAATAGAAAAAGGGAGAGGAGAGTTCCATTTTCGAGGTCACTCTGTTTGAAAGTGAAAGGAGGTGAGACAAAGGAGACCCGATGGGTCAATCATCCAGAAGAAGACAGGTTTTTTATCGACACTTTAATAGGGAGGGTAGAAGAATGAGTAAAAGAATATTTCTCGCGTTGTTACTAGTGGCTTTTGTTGCTTCATCCGGTTGGGCGGCAGATATCGTGGTTGGTTCGCTGAATGATATGACAGGGCCAACATCTGACGTTGGGAAAGACAATGCGGCTGGCGTCCGGGAGGCTGTGGCTTACGTAAATGATACGGGTGGGATCAACGGCAAGAAGATCGATCTCAGAATGTACGACTACGGATATAAAGTACCAGAAGCAATCACCATCTATAAGCGATTCAAGACCGTCGATAAAGTCACGATGATTCTCGGCTGGGGAACGGGTGATACCGAAGCACTATCCCCCACCGTTGCAAAGGATCAAATGCCTTACCTTTCGGATTCCTTCTCCGGGCATATCTGCGACCCCAAAAAGGCGCCTTACAACTTTGTCTATGGGACCGATTATTCGACGAACTCGAGGGCTGCTCTGATTAGCTGGTACGAGGAAGTCTGGCTGAAAGATCCAAAATGGGCAGATGAGCGGGCAAAGGGTAAACCTCGGCTTGCCAGTTTCTATTCATTCCCCCATCCTTATGCGAGTTCGCCGATTCGTGCTCTCAAGGACCAGGCTGCGCTGTTGGGATTTGAGCTCGTTCCGGACCAGGATGTCGGTTTGGCAGCTATCGATGCGAAAAGCCAGGTTTTGGCAGCAAAGAAACATAAACCCCATCTGATTTGGCATGGGAATACGACCAATTCGGTGGCTGTTGCTGTTAAGGACTCCTTCGCGCTCGGCCTCGGTGCAGACCATATTGTCAACAACTGGGGTTTTGACGAAAACCTGATCAAACTTTCCGGCAAGGCAGCCGAAGGAGTGATCGGTGTTGGAGTCTCCGCCTTTTACGGCAACGATGTACCCTTGATGGATAAAGTCTTCGAGTATGGCAAGAAGGTCAATCCTGGCCTGAAGCCGGAAGACCGCACCACCCGGGCTATCATGGGCTGGCTCAAGGTGCTTCTGGCACGTGAAACCATGACGCGAGCAGACAAGGCCGGCAAGCTCAATGGCCCGGGCATCAAGGAGGCCTTTGAGAGCTTGAGCAATTACAACATAGCCGGAATCCCCAATGCCCTGGGCCGACCGCCCATCACTTACACGGCAAAGGATCATCGCCCCGGCACTTCAGCGACTGTCTACCGCGTCAAGAATGGCAAGATTGAGCATCTGAAAACGGTGGATCTCAGAGAGCGGTATCCTGATCTCTGGCCCAAATGGCTGGGTTGGTAAGAATTGGAGGCAGTCTCCCCTTTCGGGGAGACTGCTTTTTTCCACAGGGTCCGTCCCAAGGGGAGAAGGAGGCTTCTTGGAACGAGAAGAGAATATACTCAAGCTGAACAATATCGAAGTGAGATACCATGAGGTCATCTTGGTCTTGAAAGGCGTCTCCGTTGAGGTTCCACGGGGAGGAATTGTGGCCCTCCTGGGTGCCAATGGAGCTGGGAAAAGTACCACTTTAAAGGCCATCTCAGGTTTACTGACACACGAGGATGGAGAGGTGACTGATGGAAGTATCGAGTTCATGGATGAGCGGATTGACAAGCTCGATGCAGAGAGCATTGCCAAACGCGGCATCTTTCAGATTATTGAAGGAAGGAGGGTTTTCGAACACCTCACTTTAGAGGAGAATCTGCGGGTTGGCGCCCATCTCCGGGGAAATGGGAGACAAATCAGAGACCGCCTCGAAATGGTTTACCACTATTTCCCAAGGCTCAAAGAGAAACGCACTCTTGTTGCTGGATTTGCAAGCGGTGGCGAACAGCAGATGGCGGTCATCGGACGGGTTTTGATGGCCAGCCCAAACCTTATGCTTCTGGATGAACCGTCCATGGGGCTTGCCCCCCTGTTGATCAAGGAGATCTTCGAAATCATCCAAAGGCTTAACCAGGAGGAGAAGATCCCCATTCTGCTGGTGGAACAGAATGTGAAGCTGGCCCTCACCGTGGCGCCTTACGCGTACGTTATGGAAAACGGCCGGATCGTCATGGATGACACGTCAGAAAAACTCAAGGAGAATCCGGACATCCGGGATTTCTACCTGGGCCTGACCGATTTGGGTTCGAGAAAGAGCTTCCGGGATGCAAAACATTACAAACGCCGGAAACGCTGGTTGACCTAACTGCACCAAATCGCAGAGACACAGACTACACGGAGGGTCCTCCTTTTCTCCAATCGGGAGACGGAGGTTGGAGAAGAGACTTCATCCATCTTCAATTGCCGACCATTGTGCTGGCTCCGGCCCCTTCAAAACGGCCAGATTTTTCTGATTTGCCAACTTCTCCCGGCAAATCAATCCCTTTAGAGGGGCTTTGTGCGCTTCGTACCTCAGGAGAACGAAGTGAGCGCGCAGAGGGCACGTGGGATCTGAGTCCCAAGGGCAACTCTTGAAAGGGAGGGCGAGATGGCAGACATCGACCGAAGCCCAGGTTTCTTCAAGAAAGACCTGGAAACCATGGGAATGCCCGAAAAAGAGGAGTACCTGAACGGGAAGCTCCGGGAGTTCGTTCAACACGCCTATCGGAATGCCCCCGCCTTCAAAGAGAAACTCGACTCTGTCAATGTCAAACCGGATTCCATAAGGACCATGAAAGACCTGGAGAAAGTCCCTGTTACCAACAAGCAACAGCTCATGGAACTTCAGAGAAAGGATCCACCCTTTGGGGGATTGGCCGCGGTTCCTGTGGAAAAGCTGAGGAGAATCTACGCCTCGCCGGGGCCGATCTATGAACCTGGAGAGCGAGAGTACGAGGAGATCGCCTGGGCTCAGGGACTTTATGCAGCCGGGTTCAGGGGTGGAGACATTGTTGTCAACACGTTCAGCTACCATATGGTTCCCTTTGCAATGAACATGGTGGACAACACCCTCAATATGCTGGGGTGCGTCACGGTTCCCACTGGAGTCGGCAATACGGAACTCCAAATCGGCATCATGAAGGATCTGAGGGTGACGGGATACTGCGGGACCCCCAGTTTCCTCCACACCGTTGCTGAAAAAGCAGAAGAGATGGGGCTCGATCTGAAGAAAGATCTCACCCTCAGGGTGGGGTTTGTCGCGGCTGAGATGCTCCCCGAATCCCTCCGAGACGCTCTCGAGGGTAGATTCAATATGGTCATCCGGCAGAGTTATGGAACGGCTGACGTTGGATCCCTCGGATATGAGTGCATTCACAAGACGGGCATGCATTTTCCGGATGACAAGATCGTTGAGATTGTGGATCCAGAGACAAAAAAGCAACTTCCTCCGGGAGAGATCGGAGAGATTCTAGCTACCACTTTCAACACGACCTACCCGCTCATCCGGTATGCAACCGGTGACCTGTCCTATGTGAATGGCGACACCTGCCCGTGCGGCCGCACATCTGCCCGGCTAGGAAAGATTATGGGTAGGGTCGATCAGGTGACCAAGGTGCGGGGGATGTTTATCCATCCAAGCCAGGTCGATCAGGTGGTCGCCCGGCATCCCGAGATCTCGAAACATCAGGTCCTTGTCACCCGAAGAGAACATCAAGACGAGATGACCCTTCGGGTCGATCTTGGGAATTCAACCATCGATCAGAAGGCCTTTACCGAATCGGTTAAACAGACCATCCGGGACGTTATGAAACTCCGGGGAGAAGTCGAGATCGTCTCCAGCGGCTCGATCCCCGACGACGCCAAGAAGATCGACGATCAGAGAGAGTGGGATTAACCCCCTCAGGGGCTCGACAGTATAAGCCTAGCACACATCGCCGAGAACATGATGATGGCCTATGTTGGGGAATAGAACATTTACTTTGTTTGTCAGAGTTCATCCTCACCACAGAGACACAGAGAACGCAGAGGCAGGGTTTTTTGTTTGCCGGGAGACGACGGCAAACGAAAATCATCAATCCCGCTTCCGGCGGGAGCAAATGCCAATAATCTCCCCGAATGGGTCGCTTGTTTTTGCCCATCGTCCCGCTTGTGGTGGGATGGGCAAAAAAAGGCAGAATCCTCTGTGTCCTTTGCGCCTGAGTGGTGAATCGATTCTGCTGATTTTGAGAACCTATAGGAATTTCGAAATGTCGATTTAGGATGGGAAGAGATGTACGTCAAATCCCGAATGAAGAGTGATCCGGTCACGATCGGTCCGGATGCCTCTTTTTACGAGGCTGAGAACCTGATTCGTTCCGGAGGGATCCGTCACCTCCCTGTTGTAGACAAAAAGAAACACGTTGTGGGTCTTGTGACAGACAGGGATATCCGTGAAGCGGGCCCTTCAGACGCCTCAACCTTGAGCATCCGAGAAATGCATTATCTTCTTGGGAAACTCCAGGTGAGAGGGATCATGACGCCCCTCGCCAAGCTCGTTACTGTGAAACCGGATACCATTGTCGAGAAGGCGGCCCAGTTGATGTACGAGCACAAAATCGGCTGTCTCCCTGTTCTCGATGACAAGAAACTGGTTGGTATTATTACAGAAACCGATATGCTCGAGCTCCTTGTCGATATTGTTGGTCTCAATGTCAAAGGGACGAGAATTACGATTGCCATACCTGACGAACCCGGACAGATGTTCGGAATCCTTCAGGTAATAAACAAATACGATGTCAACATTATCAGTATTGTATCGCCCACTTACAGTGTCGAGGGAAGAAGGCTCGCCGTTATACGACTGAAGACTCAAAACGTCGAGCCGATCGTCAATGACCTCAAAGAATTGAACTACGAGGTTACCTCGACTGTAGAATGGCCTTCCTCCGAATAGAAAACCCGTGCGCCTCGAACAGGTTGCGCTGAGTCACCGGGATCTCATTCGACCTTTGGATTTTGACACCTGAAATCTCTCTCTCCCTGTCACCTCACACTGCTCATCGATTGGGAAGGAGCCCACGATAGGTCTCTAACCCCCCAAGAACTGCTCAGATCTTATCCGGAGTTTCCTGATTTTTGAAAGCGAGGCTTGTCTATTCTTCTGATTTTTTGGGACAATTTTGACATCCTGATAGGTCCTCGTATCCCTTCGCTCCCTTCTTCTCGCATTGATCCTCTTCCCGCTCTTGGCCGGGCAGGTGGGGACGGGCTGTCGCGCAGTCCTTTATCTCGACTCTTGTCCGATGAAAGCGAAAAGGGAGCGCTCTTCGCTGCTCAAAATCTTTTTTCGACAATTCTAAAGTTCGGCTCCACTGCAAATCCAAAACTCGCCCGCCAAAGGCGGGCTCAGATCCCGCCTTTGGCGGGACGGCCGTTACGCCTTCCTAAGAATTGTAGCCGAAAAAATCTTGATTCGCGCTCAGAGCGTCCCTTTCCACTTTCTGGTGAATTGCTGTTATTAGAGTTTGATCAGAGCGTTCTAAAGGAGTAGGGTAACGACCCGGGCAGTCCTGACCGCATTCCTTCGCGAACGTCCCTCTGAGACAAGAGGGTTAACAGAATTGAAGAAACTCCTCAGGCTTTCTTCATTGAAAAAAGCTGGGGAAAGGGGTATCATGAGATGCCATTTATCAGTTTACGTTAAGTGAGCGCATAGACGCTTTGATTATTCACCATAAAATAAGGCTCTCGCACTGACTCGACAATTCTTACCCGTTCTTTCGGTGATGGAGAGTCCCCATGGGAGATTCGGAGCAATTCCAAATCGGCGAACTCGCCTCCCGGGTGGGGTTAACCACCCGAACGATCCGGTACTATGAGGAAATCGGTCTGCTCAATTCTATCAAGCGGGTTGAGGGCGGAAAACGGATCTACACCGACAAAGACTACCAAAGACTCAAGTTCATCAAGCGACTCAAACACCTGGGCCTAACACTGGCCGAAATGGAGGAGCTTGAGGACATCTACCAAATCCATCGAACCAATCGAAGGGTCCTCCCGAGACTGCTCGAACTGCTGGAAAACCATGCCAATCGGATCGACGAGCGGATCCAGAACCTGAGCAAACTCAAAAAGGAAATTGTCGACTACCAGCACAGAATCAAAGACAAGTTGAACGAAGGCACGGAATAGGTCGGCGGTGACATATGACAGAATTCAAAGTTAGGAGAAATAATGCACGGCTCGCCTCTGACCGGCTGTGGCAGTTTTTGAATGGTCGAACATCTGGAGATGTGAGTGTTCGGGGAAGTTCACGGTTTTGAGATTTGCCCGTCAGGGATTGAGTTGACATTGTCAGTAGACCATGGGAACGCTCCTGGCACAGATTTCATTTGGAGGTGAAGTCTCTCGAGAAGAAAAAGGGAGTGGACGATGAAGGACGTTGTCATCACAAGTGCGGTCAGAACCCCTATTGGCAATTTCATGGGGAGTCTGAGTGGCTTTTCAGCGACAGAGCTGGGCGCTCTCGCTATCAACGAAGCGATCCGAAGATCAGGAATCGACAAGGACGCCGTGGATGAGGTGATCATGGGGAACGTTTTGCCCCACGGGCTTGGACAGAACCCAGCACGTCAGGCCATGATCCGGGCTGAACTCCCCATGACAGCGGGCGCCGTTACAATCAACAAGGTGTGCGGCTCGGGCCTAAAGGCGGTCATGTTGGCCGCGCAGGCCATACAGGCAGGAGACGCTGACGTTATTGTTGCTGGGGGCATGGAGTCGATGAGCCGAGCCCCCTACTATCTCGACAAAGCGCGGGATGGATATCGCTTGTGGGACGGAAAGTTGATCGATGCGATGGTTCATGACGGCCTGTGGGATGTGGTAAATGACTTTCACATGGGGTACACGGCAGAACTGGTTTCCGAAAAGTTCAACGTGTCCCGTGCCGATCAGGATAAATTTGCATTTGAATCGAATGAGAGGGCCCTCGAAGCAATCTCCCAGGGGAGCCTGGAGGAAGAGATTCTACCGGTTGAGATACCCCAGAGGAAGGGCAGTCCGGCTATTTTCAGTACAGACGAGGGGCCACGGCAACCTGATCTTAAGGCCATGGCCAAACTTAAATCAGTCTTCAAAGAACAGGGAACAGTGACTGCAGGTAACTCCTCCAGAATCAGTGACGGTGCAAGTGCCCTCGTGGTGATGTCCATGAAGAGGGCAAAGGAACTCGGTTCACCGACCATGGCTGTAGTGGGGGCTCAGGCCGCCGCAGGAGTGGAATTGGAGGACGTCTTGGTCGCCCCGATCGGCTCAATCCCCAAGGCGTTGGAGAAAGCTGGCCTCGCCATTAAGCAGATCGACATGTTTGAGATCAACGAGGCTTTTGCCGCGTCCACCTTAGCTGTTATCCGGGAACTTGGCCTCGATCGTGAAAAAGTCAATGTTCGGGGCGGGGCAATCGCCCTGGGCCATCCTATTGGGGCCAGCGGGGCTCGCATTCTGACTACTCTGCTCTACGCGATGAGGGACGGAGAAGCAAAACTGGGCATGGCCTCACTCTGCCTCGGCGGTGGAGAGGCCGTGTCACTTATTGTTGAACGGTAGAATTATCTCTCACAGAGCCCCCAGAGGCTCAGAGTTTTGAGCTGAATCCTTGAGAGGAGAATTCAGCTCAAAGTGCCATCTGCCATAGGGCGACGTGCCATTACCGATTTTTATGCCACTCCTCAATGGTGGTGCTGGAAGATCGCAGATGCAAGGTACTGGCCGAAAGTTTTGTCTGATTTTTCCTCTCAAAAAATCAGACAAAGTACACAACCTCTGAGATCTCTGTGAGCTCAAGCGATCCAGCCGAGGCGGGAGAGCGGGCGAGAGAACAGACAGCTCAAATCAGTGCCAAATCCGCACAGAATAGCTTTGACCATTCGCCGAACTGAGACTATCAAATCCGAGGGAGTAGATATGGAAATCAAAACGATTGGAGTCATCGGAGCTGGACAGATGGGAAGTGGTATCGCCCAAGTCGCATCGACCGTGGGCCTGAATGTGATCATGAGCGATATCAAAGAGGAGTTCGTTCAGAGAGGGCTGGCCACCATCGGAAAGATCATCGACCGGTCAGTCCAAAAGGAGAGAATAACCCGTGAGGCGGGAGATAAGATAATAGGGAGGATCAAAGGAACGGATCGGGTCGACGACATCGCAAAAACCGATTTCGTCGTTGAGGCGGCCACAGAGCAAGAATCCCTAAAATTGGAGATCTTCAGAGATCTTGACGGACTCTGCCGCAAGGGAGTCATCCTGGCAACCAACACGTCCTCCATTTCAATCACGAAGATCGCATCCGCTACCCAGAGACCTGACCGGGTGATCGGCATGCACTTTATGAACCCCGTTCCTCTCATGAAACTGGTGGAGATCATTCGTGGTCTTGCGACGTCTGATGAGGCTTTTCAGACGGTCAGGGCCTTGGCTGAAAAAATGGGGAAGACACCGCTCGAGGCTAAGGATTTTCCCGGGTTTATCTCAAACCGCATTCTCATGCCCATGATCAATGAGGCTATATATGTGCTGTTCGAGGGCGTGGGGAGTGTCGAGGCCATTGACGGCGTCATGAAGCTGGGAATGAATCATCCCATCGGTCCTCTGGCCCTGGCAGACCTTATTGGGCTTGACACCTGTTTGGCCATCATGGAAGTTCTCTACAAAGGGTTCGGCGATTCTAAATATCGTCCCTGCCCCCTCTTGAGAAAATATGTTGACGCCGGGCGTTTGGGAAGAAAGACGGGGCGGGGGTTTTATACTTATGAGAATAAGTGAAGTCCGAAGCACGAAGCTCGAAACAAACACGAATGACCAAATGTTCAAAACATAAGTCCCACAGCCTCCAAATCCATTACCTTTGAGCGCATTCTTGGGATAATCTGAGAATCGGGGGTTTTGTTTCGAGTTTAAGTCATTCGGCATTAGAATTTGTTTTGGATTGGTCCCCGCCGGGACGCTTCGCCCGATATTCGGATTTCGAGTTTTCCATTCGTGGTGGGCTAACAGTTATTGATCCAAATGTAGCAGTGTCAAACAAGGACGTGAGGAAACACGGTGGACTTTAGCTTGACCTCCGAACAAGAAATGATTCGCCATATGGTCAGGGATTTTGCTGAAAAGCATATCAAGCCGGTGGCTGCCCACCTGGATGAAAAGGCGGAATTTCCCTATGACAACCTGAAGAGAATGGCCGACCTCGGACTGATGGGGATGAACATCCCCGCCAGTTACGGCGGTTCAGAGGTCGGCGTGGTCGCATACAGTTTAGCTATCATTGAAATTGCAAAGGCCTGTGCTTCCCATGCCGTAACGACCTCTGTCACAAATATGGTGGCTGAGGTCATTCATGAGTTCGGATCCGAGGCAATGAGGGAGAAACATGTTCCCAAACTCTGCAGTGGCGAGTATGCAGCCGGGGCATTTGCGATTACGGAGCCTCATACCGGGTCGGATGCAGCAAATATCAGGACCACTGCGGTGGTCGACGGAGACACTTATGTTCTGAATGGGAGTAAGGCTCTTATCACCAGTGGCGCCCAGGCGGGGGTCGTTGTCGTGTGGGCTGTTACCGATAAAACTGCCCGGAAGGGCAAAGGGATCAGTGCCTTCCTGATCGAGCAGGAAACCCCAGGCTTTGTTATCGGGAAGGCTGAAACCAAGATGGGCCATCGGGCATCCTCTCTCCATGAGATGTCTTTCGACAACTGTCGCATCCCTCGAGAATGTCTTCTGGGTCAGGAAGGCGAAGGTTTCAAGATTGCCATGGTCGAGCTCGATGGAGGCCGAATCGGTATTGCTTCCCTGGCAATCGGGGTCGGTCTGGCCGCGATCGAATATGCAACTCAATACGTGAGAGACAGAGAGGCCTTTGGACAAAAGCTATCGAGATTTCAGGCTATCCAGTGGATGATCGCTGATAGCTATACTGAGCTAGAAGCCGCTCAACTGCTTACACTCCGAGCAGCATTCCTCAAAGAGAGTGGGCAGAGATTCACACGTGAGGCCTCGATGGCGAAGCTGCTCGCCACCGAGACCGCAAAACAGGTTGCTATCCGGTCAGTCCAGATGCTAGGTGGGTATGGCTACACGACGGACTATCCTGTTGAACGTTACCTCAGGGACGTCATTGGGACAACGCTGTATGAGGGAACGTCAGAGGTTCAACGATTAGTGATTTCTCGTGAGATTCTTGGGCGATAGACTTCAAGTTGCGTGAAATTATTAGGGGAATTGGGTATATTTAAAGGCAGTAGTAAAGTCAACCGTTCCTCGGCAGAAAAGGCAGTCGTGTCCGTCGGCCGGATCGGCCAGTGGAGGCCTGGAAGGATTCGGTTCTCGCCGTTCAAAAGCCTTTGTGACAGAACGACATGATTAAAGGATAAAGGCTTTGGTTGGATGGATCGTCTTCTTCTTTGCACCTTTTACCCTCGGAAAGCCCATTTGTCCAGTGTTTCAGGGAAATTAAGAGTGTGCACATGACCGATTGAGGACGAATTCGGCGAGGAACAAGGAAGGCATATATGCTAAAGGTTGATAACGAATCGCTCTACGACAAGTACGAGCTATTCGGCTGTATCCAGTGTGGGAAATGTACAGGGGGGTGTCCCGTATCTCTCAACTCTCCTCTCAACATCCGGCGCCTCATGCACGAGGCTCTGGTTCGAGAAGATCTCGAGTGCATTTACGGAAAGGAGGAACTCTGGGCATGCAGCTCCTGCAAGACCTGCACAATTCGATGTCCCCGAGAGCTCCGACCTGCTGATCTCATTATCGGCATGCGCACCGCGCTCATCGAGGAGGGCCATATCCCCAAAACGATCATAGACGCCCTTGAGAGCGCGTACAAATATGGAAACCCCTGGGGCGCCATGAAAAACAAGCGGAGTGAATGGGCCGAGGACCTGGACCTAAAAGTCCTTTCCCAAGGGGGCCAGGCGGCCAATATCTACTTCATCTGTTGCACGGCCGCATATGACACTCGTGTCCAGAATGTGGCCAGATCTATGGTGACCTGCTTTCGCCAGGTGGGTCTTGATTTTACCACTCTTGGAGATGAGGAGATCTGTTGTGGAAGCGAAATTAGGCGAATAGGCGAAGAAGGCCTGTTCGAAATGCTCCTGGAGCAGAATAGGGAGAGTATTAAGAAACATAATGTCCACTCTATCGTCACGACGTCACCTCATTGTTACAACGCGTTCAAGAACGACTATGGCGAGGACAGCCTCGAAGTTCGCCACTACACCCAGGTTCTGATCGAGGCTATCGAGAAAAACAACCCCTTCGCTCGAGAGACAAAGCAGGTAATTACCTACCATGACCCCTGCTTTTTGGGAAAGCAGAATGGAATCTTTGAAGAGCCGAGGAATATTTTAAAGGCTATCCCAGGAGTTACCTTTATCGATTTCGATCGATCCAGAGAGAAGAGTCTCTGCTGCGAGGGCGGAGGTGGGCGCATGTGGGTCGAGGCCTCTGATCAGGGACCACGATCAGCGGAGATCCGAATCAAGGATGCCGTCGAAATGGGAGCAAATATTCTCGCCACCGCCTGCCCCTTCTGTCTATTGACATTAGAAGACGCTGTGAAAACGACTGGTAATGAGGAGAAACTGCGGGTTATGGACATTTCGGAAATTCTGGTCGAGGCCCTAGATCGTGAATAATAGTTCACCACAGAGGCACAGAGCACGCGGAAACGTAAATCCTTTCATTTGCCGGGAGACGCCGACAAACGAAAAACTTCAGGCCCTTGCAGGCGAACAAACAGGGTTTCATCTGCGGAGGGGAATGTGGTTTTGCCCATCGCCTTCTCCCGATGGGTAAAACAGTATATCCTCAGTGCCCTCCGTGTCTCCGTGGTGAAAAAGTCGAGTCTTAGGTAAAGGAGGGATCATGGACATTATTGTATGTGTCAAACGGGTTCCCGAAACAGCAGAAGTCGACATCGTTATTGACAAGACGGGAAAAGACATCGAAAAGGGAGGAATGGTCTTCGATATCAACGAATGGGACAATTATGCTGTGGAGGAAGCGGTCCTTCTCAAGGAAAAGCACGGCGGGTCAGTCACGGTCATTTCAATGGGACCAGAAGAGGCCAACGAAACCTTGAGGCGGGCGCTCGCCATGGGAGCTGATGAAGCGATTCGCCTGACAGATCCTGCTTTCTCAGGATCTGACGGGCACGCCATTGCCAGGGTCTTGAGTCAAACCATCAAGTCTCTAAAGTATGATCTAATTCTGACAGGGGTTCAGGCAGAAGACGATAACTATGGCCAAGTGGGACCTACTCTTGCGAAAATCCTCGGAATCGCTCACGCCGCTGTTGTCAACGGGATCGAAGGAATTGAAGGGGGAAGAGCCAAAGTCCATCGCGAACTGGAAGGTGGGCTCGAGGAGATCCTGGACGTCGAACTCCCGGCTGTTTTCACGATTCAGTCTGGTATCAATGAGCCCAGATATGTCTCCATAATGGGGATTCGGAAAGTAGCCAAAAAAGAGATAAAAACCCTTGGTCTCGGCGAACTGGCTATGAAGCCAGAAGAGACAGGGGAGGCCGGCTCGAGAACTGTGGTGGAGAGGGTCTTTCTCCCGCCCGTGGGGGAAGGCGCCCAAATGCTAGAGGGGACCTCAGACGAGATTGCCGAACGAGTCGTTGCGATTGTGAAAGAGAAAGGAGGGGCGGCCTAAATGGAGGATATCCTTGTAGTCGCTGAACATCGGCAGGGTGAGCTTCGAGACATTACTTTCGAGATGCTGATGAAGGGGAAGGCTTTGTCCGAAGGGACCGGGAAACAGCTAACCGTCTCGCTCTTGGGGCACAATGTGGGAGGAATGGCCGACCAGCTCAAGGAGCGAACCAACAAGGTCATCACCGTTGAAGATCCGAAACTGGAGAACTACAATTCCGAGGCGTACCAGATTGCTCTGGAAGAACTCCTTGCCCAGGAGAAGCCTTTTCTCGTTCTTATTGGCCATACGGCTTTCGGTATGGATCTGGCCCCGAGCCTGGCGACGAAGATCGACTCATCTATCGCCACGGATTGCATCGACGTTACCATAGATTCCACTCAGGTCAAGGCCATCCGCCAGGTATACGGGGGCAAGCTCAACGTTGAGATCCAACTGAAGCCGGGGGCACCATACATTCTCACCATTCGACCCGCATCCTTCTCTGTAGAAGATTACTCCTTGCCCGGTGAAATCGTTAAGGTCACCTCACCACTTGCGGAAGAAATCGCCTCTAAGAAATTCTTGGAATACGTGGAAGCTGCCGCGGGAGAGGTGGACATCACCCAGTCGAACATTCTGGTCTCGGTTGGAAGGGGAATCAAGGATCAGGATAACATTCCTCTCGTCCAGGAACTGGCCGATTCCCTGGGGGCAGCCCTTTCCTGCAGCCGCCCGGTAGTCGATAAGAAATGGCTTCCAAAAGAACGCCAGGTTGGCACGTCAGGTAAGACGGTAAAGCCCAAGGTATATATCGCCGTTGGGATTAGCGGCGCCTTTCAACACATAGCAGGAATGAAAGCCGCTGGGACTATTATCGCTATCAACAAAGACCCAAAGGCCCCGATCTTCAACACCGCCCACTACGGCATCGTGGGAGACCTTTTCAAGATTGTGCCGGCCCTGAAAGAAAAGGCCAAGGAAGCGCTTGCGTAATTGACATGAAAGGACCGCGATTGCTATGCGATGTGGGATGTGAGATATGGGGTGAGATAAGAAAAGAAATCCCAGATCACATATCGCAAATCACACATCCGTCGTCGAATCCGAGGCGAACATGAATTTTGAACTGACCGATGAACAGAAGGACATTCAGCGGGCCGCGAGGGAATTTGCTCAGGGAGAATTTGACAGAGACCTCGCCATGGAACTGGAAAGGGAGCATTCCTTTCCAAAATCGATCTGGAAAAAGGCCTGCAAATTGGGTTTTGTAGGCATTCATTTCCCTGAGGAGTACGGAGGCCAGGGGCTTGGCATCGTTGAAAACGCAATAGTGGTCGAGGCGTTTTGTCGCCAGGACTCTGGGATCGGCGTGGCCTTGACTTTGGCCGATTTCAGTTCTGAGGTCATCCTGAGGTTCGGCACCGACACGCAGAAAAAAAAGTATCTCCCCCCTGTGGCCAGGGGCGAGGCGATTTCTGCTGGCGCCTACACAGAACCGGATCATGGAAGCGATATTACACGCCTGTCGACCACTGCAATGAAGGACGACAAGGGATTTGTTCTCAACGGCACCAAAACCTTCACGACCAATGGAACGATGGCAGATTACTTCGTCATCCTCGCCCAGACCGACCCAAAGGTAGACCCTCCTCATCGCGGGATGTCCACGATCCTTTTAGAGAAAGAGACGCCCGGATTTGAAGCCACGGAGCTGGGGGATAAGATGGGGATCAGAATGACTTCAACAGCAGAACTTTCCCTGTCAGATGTCCGCGTGCCCGTGAAAAACATCATCGGAAAGGAACATCGGGGTTTCTATCAGGTTCTCGAATTCTTCGATGAGAGCCGAATTGAAATCGCAGCTCAGGCTCTTGGAATCGGTCAGGGCGCCTTTGATCGGGCCATTGCCTACGCCAAAGAGAGGCGGCAATTTGGGCGAAGAATTGCAGACTTCCAGGCAACCCAGCACAAACTGGCGGACATGTATACCATGCTCGAAACCGCTCGTCTCCTGACATACAAGGCTGCCTGGAACTTTGATCACGGTCGTATCGATCCTCGGCTCACTTCCATGGCAAAAATGCACGCCGGAAGAGTCGGCGTCGAAGTTGCCGATGAAGCCATTCAGATACTCGGTGGTTACGGCTACATAACAGAGTATGAGGTGGAGCGGTTCTATCGGGATGCAAAAATCATGGAGATCTATGAGGGAACCCGAGAGATTCAAAAGAACACAATCGCAAGCTCCCTCATTGGAAAACCGAAGTAGGGAAGAGAAAAGACTGAACAGAAGAACACCGTTATCCCTTCGCTCCTATGCTCTCGCGGTGACCCTATCGGGGTTCACAGGTGGGGAATATCTGCCCCTTCTCCGCTCTAAAGGCGGGGTTTTCCCCTTCCTGCTCACCCCCGATGGGTGCCCCACCGCTTCCGCTGATGTCGCTCAGGAACAACGGCGTTCTCTTCGAAGACCATAGAGAAAAAGTAGAGAATTCCCATGGTAGGGAAGCTCACGACCGACCGATGACAGCTGAAAGCTAGCACACTTATGGCACTAGCAGGTAGAAAAACAGAACCTCGAATGGCGCCAGTGGCCCTGGTCATTGGCGGCGGTATCGCCGGAATGCAGGCCTCCCTTGATATTGCTGACAAGGGGTTCAAGGTTATCCTCGTGGAAAGGGAACCAACGATTGGGGGCCACATGGCTCAACTGGACAAAACCTTCCCAACTCTCGACTGTTCCTCCTGCATCCTCACCCCCAAGATGGTCGAGGTGGGGGGCCATCCAAATATCGACCTGATGACATACTCAGAGGTAACGGATATTCAGGGAAGGGTTGGCGATTTTCGCGTCACGATCCGCAAGAAGCCCCGATACGTCGACATGAGAAAATGCACTGGGTGCAATCTCTGTGCAGAGGAATGCGTCCAGAGAGAGCGGATCCTGAGCGAATTCGACATGGGGCTGGGAAAACGTTCCGCCGTCTATATTCCCTTTCCCCAGGCTGTTCCTCAGAAGTTTCTCATTGACCCTACCCGCTGCTTCATGCTGACCAAAGGAAAATGTGGAAAGGAACCGAAATGCCAGAAAGTCTGCGATGCAAAAGCAATCAACTTCGAAGAAAAAGAGGAGACCATTACCGTTCAGGCAGGGGTCATTGTTGTGGCGACGGGATACGACCAGTTTGACGCAAGCCTGAAGCCAGAGTACGGGTACGGCCGCTATGACAACGTGCTCTCCGGGATCGAATTCGAGAGACTCTGTTCTGCATCGGGACCAACAAAGGGAAAGATTGAACTCAATGGGAAACCGATCGAACGGGTTGTTTTTATTCAATGTGTCGGATCACGGGATAAAACCGTCGGAAACGAATACTGTTCGCGCGTCTGCTGTATGTACGCGGTCAAGCAGGCCCATCTCGTCCGAGAACGGATTCCAGATGCCAAGGTTACGGTCTGTTATATGGACATCAGAGCCTTTGGGAAGGGATATGAGGAGTTCTACGATCGGGTTCAGAAGGACAAGGTAATTTTCAGGAGGGGAAATCCTTCCGAAATCTATAAGAGGGGCGATTCCCTGGTCATTCGGGGGGAGGACACACTCCTGGGAGAGCCCTATGAAGAAGAAGCAGACCTCGTCGTTTTGGCGACCGGCCTTGTCCCCAGGGCCGACGCGCAACAAATCAGCAAGTTGTTAGGGCTGTCTCACACCCCGGAAGGGTTCTTCAAGGAGGCCGAAACGAAAGAAACAATTGCCACCTCAAGGGTCGGGATATTCTTAGCCGGCTGCTGCCAGAGTCCCAAGGATATTCCTGACACAGTCGCTCATGCCAGCGGCGCTGCTGCCATGGCCTGCATGCACCTGGCGAAAGCAAGAACCCGAGGAACTGAGAGCTGATGATATCCGGAGAGAATCGTTATCGGAGAGCGACCGCTGAGAGAGCAAGGCTAAAGGTTCAAGGACAAAGGTTAAAGGATCAATGACAAGGTTGAGAGGTTCGAGCCCAGAAGGAAAAGACTCCACACGCTCCCTATCCTTTTCCCTCTATCATGCCGGACAAGGATTTCAGAAGGCGAGCGAGATAGAGCCTTTTAGACTCGGAGAGGTCAGCGGAGAGTATTCTGAATGAAGATTGGCGTCTACGTTTGCCACTGCGGGATTAACATTGCCGAACACGTGGATGTGAAGGCGGTCCGTGATTTTGCCAAGAGTCATCCACATGTTGCCGTTGCCAGAGACTACACCTATATGTGTTCCGATCCGGGCCAGGAACTCATCATGAGAGATATCGAAACAGAAAAGCTCGACCGGATCGTGGTGGCAGCCTGCTCACCAAGAATGCATGAAAAGACCTTTCGGAATGCCCTCTCGAAATCTGGCCTCAATCCTTATTTTCTGGAAATGGCCAACATCCGAGAACAGTGTTCCTGGGTTCACGGTGACCGAACGAAAGCCACCAACAAAACAAAAGACTTGGTGTCGGCAGCGATTGCCAAGGCTCTTCTCCTTGAACCTCTCCTGTCCAAAGAGAAAAGTATCACTCCTGCCTCTCTTGTCATAGGTGGCGGGATTGCCGGCATTCAGGCAGCCCTCGATATTGCAGAATCCGGGTTTCCCGTGCATCTTATAGAAAGAACTGCAATTCTCGGTGGCCATGTGGTTCGCTTGAATCGGACCTTCCCGCATCTTGAGGAGGCGTCGCAGCTGGTCGGACCAAGAATCGAGGCTGTTCTGAGCCATCCCAATATCAGCGTCATGTTTCACTCCGAGGTGCAAGCGATCGAAGGATCGATAGGAAACTTCCGCATTGACGTAAGAAGGAGGCCCCATTTCATCGATCTAGATAATTGCGATAGCTGCGGTGATTGTCTGGAATCATGTCCTGTTGAGGTCACAGGTGACTTCAATTATGGTCTTGACAAGCGTAAGGCTGTCTACTTCCCCGGGCCAGCAGGGGCTGTCACCCCTCCGGTCATCGATCCAAAAGCCTGCCTTCATTTTCAGAATCAATCGTGCGACCACTGCGTAAGGGCGTGCCGAAAGGGAGCCATTGATTTTGATCAGAAGGAACGGGTCGAGCAGATTGAAGTTGGAACCATCATTGTTGCGACGGGCCATGACATCTTTGATGCCACAAAAAAGACTGAGCTCGGGCACGGTCAGTATGATCAAGTGATCACAGCGCCTCAGTTTGAACGATTGACCTCCCCGTCTGGACCAACGGGGGGATCTCTGACAATCGGTGGTAAAGTTCCAAAGAGGATCGGTTTCATCCACTGCGTGGGATCGCGAGACAAAAGTGTTGGGAATGAATACTGCTCTCGGGTATGCTGCACTGTCACGGCCAAGCAGGCCTTATGGGTTCGGGAACACCTGCCTGAATCAGAGGTCACGGCCTTTTACATCGATGTGAGGACTTTTGGCAAGGGGTACGAAGAGCTTTATGAAGAGGCACAAAAAAAGGGTGTGATTTATAGAAAGGGTGTTCCATCGGAGATATTCCGACAGGGAGAAAAGGTGGTGCTCCGAGGCGAGGACGCCCTCGACAGCCAACCCTATGAGGAAGAGTTCGATCTTGTGATTTTGGCAACCGGTCTTGTGCCCTCTTTAGGGACTCAGGACACAAAGGCTCTCTTGAAAGTACCCCTCAGTCCTGATGGTTTCTTCATGGAGATACATCCCAAACTCCGACCTCTGGACACCGCCACCGATGGGATCTTTCTGGCAGGAACCTGTCAGGGGCCCAAGGATATCGCCGACACTTTGGCTCAGGCCCATGGCGCAGCCTCCAAGGCAACAACCGTTCTATTCCAGGGGAAGGTAGCAATCGATCCTGTTATTGCGTTCATCGATGAGGGAATTTGCTCGGGCTGCGGAATCTGTGAACAGGTCTGCGAGTATGCGGCTCTGAGGCCAGATTCCTATAGACGAGTGATGACCATCGATACACCTCTTTGCAAAGGCTGCGGTGCCTGTAACTCTGCCTGTCCAGCTGGTGCCATTTCCCTGAGACACTACAAGCCAGATCAGATCATGGCACAGCTCCATGCCCTCTGCCTGGGCGAATGATGCAACAGTGCAGCCTGACCCTCGTCAGAGATTCTGAAAAAACGGGAAGAATGAGCCCTGAAAGAGAGTTTAAGAGGTACAAGGACGACAAATTCTGAGAACAGATTTACCCTTTGACCTTGACCCCCTAGCCTTTCACAGTTTTCGAAAAAAGATCCTGTAGGGAGAAACCCTTTCTCCAGGAGTCCGCGGTCTGCACTACCGAAGGAGGCGACCCATGATCACAGAGAAAGATCTCGCAAGAATCAAGAGAGGCAAAGGCCGGTGGAAAAAAGACCTGAAAGAGACACACGCCACCATTCCTTTCCGGCGGGATCATTTTACGACAGTCTCCGACCTCGATATCGAAGCCCTTTACACCCCCGAGGGCATGAAAAGCTTCGACTACTTAGATAAACTCGGATTCCCCGGTCAATATCCGTTTACTCGAGGCGTACAGCCATCCATGTATCTGGGCCGACTGTGGACGATGAGAATGTTTTCGGGCCTCGGCGGTCCTGAAGAGACGAACCGTCGCTTTAAATACCTCCTGAAACACGGCGAGACCGGATTGAGTGTGGCTTTTCACTTTCCGACCCTGATGGGTTACGACAGCGATTCTCCCATGGCAAGAGGAGAGGTTGGCAAGTGCGGTGTGGCAATCGACACGCTTAAAGACATGGAACTCCTATTTGACGGCATTCCCCTTGATAAGGTCACTACATCGATGACCATCAACCCCCCCGCATCGATTCTTCTGGCCATGTACATCGTTGTCGCTGAGAAACACGGGGTCGGTCGGGGCCAGATCAGCGGGACAATTCAGAATGACATGCTCAAGGAGTTCATCGCCCAGAAAACCCTCATGCTCCCCCCGGAACCTTCCATTCGCCTAATCGCTGATACTGTTGAGTTCTGCACCCGCGAAGTCCCTCGTTGGAACACCATCAGTATCAGCGGTTACCATATTCGAGAAGCGGGTGCCACTGCGGTCCAGGAATTGGCTTTCACACTGGCCGACGGCATTGCGTATGTTGAGGCGTGCCTCGACAGGGGCCTCGAGGTAGACGATTTTGCACCCCGTCTGTCTTTCTTCTTCGACTCCCATATCGACTTTTTTGAAGAAATTGCCAAATTCAGGGCAGCTCGCCGGATGTGGGCTAAAATAATGAAGGAGCGGTTTGGGGCGGAGAACCCTCGGTCTTGGATGCTCAGGTTTCATACACAGACGGCTGGTGTGTCCCTCACAGCACAACAACCATATAACAATGTCATCAGAACGACCTGTGAGGCTCTCGCGGCAGTTCTTGGAGGCACTCAGTCACTCCACACCAACTCAATGGATGAAACCTATGCCATCCCGACAGAGGAGGCTGCTTTCATCGCCTTACGAACACAACAGGTTCTCGCTGAAGAAACCGGAGTGGCCAACACCATAGATCCCCTGGGAGGTTCCTACTTCATCGAAGCCTTAACCGATCGAATAGAAAATGAGGCCTGGGAGTACATCCAAAAAATCGATGACTTAGGGGGAATGGTTAAGGCAATTGAGAGAGGTTATCCTCAAACTGAAATTGCAGAATCCGCTTATGCGTATCAGCAGCAGATCGACAACGGCGAAAAGACCCTGGTGGGAGTCAACAAATATGTGACAGACCACCCGCCCATCCCCATATGGCGTATGAACCCAGCGATTGAAAAGAAGCAGCTGGAACGACTCAAAGCGGTCAAGGCAGGGAGAGACCATAGAAAAGTGACAGCCAGGTTAGGAAAAATCCACCAGGCCGCTGAAGGCGACGAAAATCTCATGCCCTTCATCATCGATGCAGTCAGGGAGTATGCCACCCTCCAGGAAATCTGCGACGTTTTCAGGCAGGTTTTCGGAGCCTACCGAGATCCCGGATTGATCTAGAGGTGTTTGGCTCCAAATAATAGGAGGGGCTAAAAATCAGGAGGAAGTTTTCCAGTTTACGTTAAGTGACCTATATGATATCATACCCCACCAAGACCTGTTAAAAGACCAGGACAGATGGAGTCATCATGACATAGCATGTGACCGGCAAGGAGTCCCACTGAAGGGAGCCTACCACTCATTCTGAGCTCGAAAAGCGGCTCTCGACGCCAATTGCCCCGCCGGGGTCTACCCGGAATGGAGGCGAATTGTGAACCTGGTTTAAGACGATCTCAAAAAACAGACACTCCCGTGACCAGAAATCTCGAGCGACCATAGGAGGGACGGTGAGCACGAAGCGGAAGATTCGGATTCTCATCGCCAAACCAGGTCTCGACGGACACGACAGGGGGGCTCGGGTCATCGCCAGAGGTTTCCGTGATGCCGGTTTCGAAGTCATCTACACAGGTCTCCACCAGACACCCGAACAAATCGTCGCTGCAGCCATTCAGGAAGACGTTGACGTCATCGGTCTCAGCATACTCTCAGGTGCCCACGATTACGTATTTCCAAAAATAGTCGAACTTCTCAAAAAACGGGGGGCAGACGACATCTCCGTCATCGGGGGCGGAATCATCCCGGAGGAGGATATTCCAAAAATGAAAAAGGCTGGGATCAAGGCTATTTTCACACCCGGGACTAGGATAGACGAAACTGTCAGTTGGATTCGGAGCCATGTCAAACCCCGCGATTCATGAATTATGTAGATCTTTGAGGGGGATAGTGGCCTAGGTGTCGGGGATCTAGAAAACAAAAGACAATTTCCAATTCAGAGAAAGGAGCGTGTTGAGAAATGACAAAACGAGTTGCCATCATTGGGATAGGGACGACTGGGTTTCGCGCGACGACGCCGGACCTTTCTTACAGAGAGTTGACATACGAGGCAGCCACAAAGGCCTATCTCGATGCAGGGATTGAACCAAAGGACGTGGACTCATTTGTCAGCACCGCCGAGGATTTTTTTGAAGGGTATAGTATCGCCGATGAGTATTCTCCAGATCAACTAGGGGCGGTCCTTAAACCCATCTACACCGTTCCCGGCGACTTCATTCATTCCCTGGCATCAGCTTACATGATGATTCTCTCTGGAATTGGCGATATATCGGTCGTCCAGGGGCTGAGCAAAGCCTCCAATATGTTGACCCTTTCCGAGATGGTCACATTCGCCATGGACCCCATCTACAATCGGCCCCTAAAAGAGAGCCACCATGCGGTTGCGGGTATGGAGATGGCCAGGTTCATGCACGAAACCGGGACGACACGAGAGCAATGTGCGAAAGTTGTTGTGAAAAACAAGAGAAACGCACTCAATAACGCTCTGGCCGGTCACGGCGTCCTCATCGATTCCGATTACGTCCTCAATTCAGAGGTTGTCTCTTACCCTGTGACCCAGATGGACATCAGTCCCCATTCTGACGGAGCTGTGGTGATGGTCCTTGCAGAAGAGAAGAGAGCCAAGGCGCTGTCTGAAAAGCCCATCTGGATCAGAGGAATTGGATGGTGCTCGGATACGCCGGGTCTCGAGACCCGGAATTGGGCTGAAGCCTCTTACGCTCAGATGGCCGCGGAGATGGCCTATAAGACAGCGGGAATACGCTATCCCAGAAGTGAGATCGATTTTGCAGAGGTCAATGACGAGTTTTCCTACAAGGAATTGCAGCACCTCGAGGCGATGAGAATCTGCAAGAAAGGGGAGGCCGGCCCCTTGACCGAGACGGGAGGAACAGAAATTAGCGGAGAATTCCCTGTAAATCCCTCTGGGGGGTGTTTGGGAGTCGGAAATCTCTATGAACTCAATGGTGGACAAAAGGTCCTTGAGGTCGTCCGGCAGCTAAGAGGTGAAGGGGGTAAGAATCAGCTCAAAGGTGTGACCACTGGGCTGGCTCAGGGTTGGCGAGGTATACCAACGACCACAGGAACAGTGGCTATTCTGAGCAATTAAGGAGGAGGTGCCGAGATGAGAAGAGTGGCGATTGTTGGAGCGGGTCTCACCAAATTCGTTCGGTATGCACAGGAAACGCCCAAGGAATTGACCTATGAGGCATCAAGGATGGCCTTGGACTCCTGCGAAATGAGACTCTCCGACATTGATTGCGTTGTTCACGGCACGGCACCTGATGCATTCGACGGCGTTCATATGAAGGGCGAGTATCTCTCGGATGCTTCGGGAGCTTACCGTAAACCCTACATGCGCGGCTACGTTGGTGGCGGTACAGGTGTCCTCTCCCCGATTCACGGTTGGTTTCACGTCGCATCAGGGATGTTCGATACCTGCCTGGTCGTAGCAGAAGAGAAGATGTCGTGCGCCTATCCCCACCCAGCAGGGGCATTTCTAACGATTTTCGATCATACGACCGAGCAGCCCCTCTACCCTACGCTCATCTGGATATTCGCTATCGAGATGAACCGATTCATGACGACCCACGGCTATCGGAAGGAGGACATCGCCCTTGTGGCCGTGAAGAACAAGAAGAACGCGATCGATCACCCCTCAGCTCAATTGGCCGCTGAAATCACCGTGCAGGATGTCCTCGATTCAGAAATTATGGCCTGGCCAGTGAACCGGCTCGACATCAGTCCCACGAGTGA
>CAYGBK010000018.1:0-66744 GCA_964348095.1 uncultured Thermodesulfobacteriota bacterium
TCTCATCGTCACGAGGAGATTTCACAAAACATGTTTCCGAACTATCCAATCAACTCGATTACCAATGGAGTACATGCCCTCACTTGGACGACACCGCCTTTTCGACGTCTTTACGACCGGCATATCCCTGAATGGCGTCATGACAATCTTTACTTGCGCTATGGGACCAGCATTCCCCTCGGCGAACTTGTCGAGGCCCATGCAGAGGCGAAGCGTGAGTTACTTGCGGAGGTGGAAAGACGGAACGGTTTACGATTAAAGCCGGAGGTGATGACTCTGGGATTTGCCAGACGCTCAACCGCGTACAAGCGTGGAGACCTTTTGTTCTCAGACCTCGAACGTCTCAAGAGCATTGCAAACCAGGCGGGATCTCTGCAGATCATATTTGGCGGAAAAGCACATCCAAGGGACGAAGGTGGAAAGACCATGATTCGCATGGTCTTTGAGGCTGCTCGTTCTTTGGGTGATAAGGTCCCCGTCGTCTATCTCGAGGATTTTGATCTGGTTCTGGCGAAATACATCTACGCCGGTGTCGATTTGTGGCTCAATACCCCACAGAAACCCCGGGAAGCCTCTGGCACAAGTGGGATGAAGGCCGCTCTGAACGGAGTGCCGAGTCTGAGCGTACTGGACGGTTGGTGGATTGAGGGGCACGTGGAGGGTGTCACGGGCTGGTCCATTGGGGACAGTTGGCAAGGAGAGATCCAACCGTCTGCGGAAATCGCATCTCTTTACGAAAAGCTCGAATCGGTGATCATTCCTCTATTCTACGGGCGCTCAGAGGCATATGCAGAAGTGATGCGATCGGCTGTCGCCCTGAATGGCTCGTTTTTCAATGCCCAACGTATGATGTTTCAGTATCTAGAGAATGCGTATCGTGCCACAACTCTTATCTAGTTTCCTTTTTCACTGTATGTCTGATTCTAAGACCTGTCGAACTGTCTTATTCCATTTCATCCGGGCGACTCCTCCGCAGAAGATAATATCCAAAGGAAAAGGCAAGGATTTGTGATTGTTTTTTGTTCCCTATAATATCAAAGGATGCATGGAGACTGTTGAGACGGTTCGGAGGACATTGACTTGGTTCTTAAATCTGCTAATATCGGGTAGATTGATTTTGACGAGTCCGGCCAAAGAGCGCACTTTTTGAACTCTTGATCGCCGACACTGGGGTTGTTCCTCTTTTTGCGTATTTGACTGGCATCTATCCGATCCATTCACACCTCGCCTTTAAACCCGGAGAACGGAGGCCTAAATGAGTGTCGTTCTTTTGATTGTTTTTATCTGTACGTCGTACCTCATTGTTCGGATTGGCGCGATTGCTATGGAAATGACTGGAATGGAAAGATCGAGGGCACGATTCCAGGCGCTGTCGGCTTTTTCGGGTACGGGATTTACAACAAGAGAAGCGGAGTTGGTGGTTAATCATCCTCGGCGAAGGAAAATAGTCACCTATCTCATGATCTTGGGAAATGCCGGTATCGTGTCGGTTATTGCCACATTTGTGCTCTCCCTCAGACAATCAGGTCTGCGGCCCTCCCTCAATTTGGCGATTATTGCTGCCTCATTGCTTGTGCTATATCGGATAGCCTCACATCAAAAGTTCGCCAAGAAGTTGACGAGTAAGATTCGTGAGACCCTGAAAGAAAAGCTCCACTTTGACAAAGTTCTTGTCGAGGAGCTCTTGCAGCAAGGTGATGGCTACGGGGTTGCCTCGGTTCTTGTTGGGAATAAGTCGAAGGTCGCCGGGCTGTCCCTCGGGAAATCGGGTCTCACGGAGAGGGATTTGATGGTCCTTTCGATTGAGCGAGATGATGAGGTGATCCCTGTTCCCAAAGCGCAAAACAAGATTCAGGTCGGCGACCGCCTGATCTGCTACGGCAAATTGGAAAACCTAAAGGGCCTCGTCTAGGGCATGTCCGAGGCGCGGCCTTCTCTCCCAGAAACTTGAGATGGGAGGAGAAGAGATGGCGAAAAACATCGTTTTTGCCATTCTGGTTGGTCACAGGCTGGTTAGCGAGAAGAATCAAGGCGAGCGGATAATCCTATAGATTTTTCATAACTATCTCCATGTCAAGGAGGTGACAGAATGAGCGCCGAAACAAGAATCGTTAAAGGAGGCTTCAGGGCGACCCTTGCCTTGATCGTTTCGATCATTGCCCTGATTCTGGCTATTATTGCGTTCAACCGGACCGGTGGAGAGGCTAATCTCACAAAGGAGATAGGAGAACTCCAGGAAAAAATAGAGAAGATGAAAGAGGAGACCTCAGAGAGAGTGAATAAGGTTAGAGAGGAGACGGCCGAGGCCCTGGAAAGTCTCAGCAAGACCCTTAGGAAGGAAGAAAGCAAACAGTGAGAGCAATAGGCGTCATCCCCGCGCGATACGGTTCAAAGAGATTTGAGGGGAAGGTGCTCGCCGATCTTGGCGGTAAGCCGATGATCCAGCATGTCTATGAAAGGGCCCGCCAGGCCTCGTTTCTCGACCGCGTGCTGGTTGCTACTGATGACGAACGAATTCGAGACGCTGTGTCGTCTTTTGGGGGAGATGCTGTGATGACGTCACCCCATCACCCCTCCGGCACTGATAGGGTGGGTGAGGCAGTCAAAGACATCGATGTAGAGGTCGTCGTCAATATCCAGGGTGACGAACCCCTCATCGAACCCTCTGCTATAGATACGGTCATTGTGCCGCTCTTTGATGATCGTTCCATTCCCATGGCGACCCTGATAAGAATAATCTCTGATACCCGGGACATGGAAAATCCCAATGTCGTGAAAGTTGTCATGGACAGAGACGGTTTTGCCCTTTATTTTTCCCGCTCGACAATCCCCCACTCGAGAGATGAGGGTAAATATCCTGTTTGTGGGCATATCGGCATTTATGCCTATCAAAAAAGCTTCCTTCTCGAATTCATCAAACTAGAGCCAACACCCCTCGAGAGAATAGAACGTCTCGAGCAGCTAAGGGCTCTGGAAAACGGTTATCGAATCAAGGTTATAACCGTCGAGAATTACCTGGGCGTGGGTGTGGACACGCCCCAGGACCTTAGGAAAGTGAGGCGGTTTTTGGAGGGTACAGGAAAAGGAAACGACAAAATATGAAAAAGTAGGTGATTCATCGAGATTTCCACTTGATTTTTTTGTAAAAATTGGTATTAAATCACTTTACAAATTGGTAAGGCTATGCCGGAAAGGAGATTGGTAGCAATGGCAAGAGGCACTGTAAAGTGGTTTAACGAAAGAAAGGGTTATGGATTTATCTCTCAAGAGGGAGGAGATGATGTCTTTGTTCATTACTCCGCAATTGAACAGGAGGGGTTCAAGACTCTCCGGGAGGGTGAAGAGGTAGAATTTGAGATCACCCAGGGCCCGAAAGGTGCTCAGGCTTCAAAAGTTACTATCGTCGGTTAGAATCAAAATTCCATTCCGAACGTATCCCCCGGAAGCCTATACTTCCGGGGGTTTTATTTTTGGGCGAAAGCAATGATTCCTCTCCGGGATACCATCCAGTCGACAAACTATCCTATCGTTAGAAACGCCCTGATTGTGGTGAACGTTCTTGCTTACCTGTGGGAGCTCGCCCAGGGTCCCAACCTCCAACGAGCCTTCTATGCCTACGGTATCGTCCCTGCCCGATATTCCAATCCCGACATCGCCCTTCACTTCTCATTCTTTGAGCAGATTTACCCTTTTGTGACATCAATTTTTCTTCATGGCGGGTTCTTTCATCTGCTGGGCAACATGTGGTTCCTCTACATTTTTGGAGATAATGTAGAGGACAGGCTCGGTTCTTTTCGCTTCTCCATATTTTACATCTCAAGCGGTATTGCGGCCGGCTTGATTCATCTCCTATCAAACTGGCACTCCCAACTTCCGACCATTGGAGCGAGTGGCGCCATCGCCGGGGTTATGGGGGCTTATTTCCTTTTGTATCCGAAAGCACGAATTCTTGCGGTAATGCCGATTTTTTTCTTCCCCTTCTTCTTCGAATTACCTGCTTTCTTTTTCCTCGGCTATTGGGCGCTGATCCAACTTCTTTACGGCACGATCAGCCATGGACTGGCAGGTGGTGTGGCCTGGTGGGCCCACGTGGGGGGATTTCTATTCGGTTTAGGGTCAATCAGGCTTTTTGAGTCTCTACCGAAGACGGGTGTTGGGGAGGGGGCACGTCGTTTTACGGAGCGCAGGGGGACACCTCGCATTCAGCAAATCCGCCCCACGGAGGCGGCCGAGGATCTTGACACTCACGGGACCCTTGTGGTGACACCGCGGGAAGCCGAGTTTGGTACTCGCAAACTGGTAACCGTTCCCTACAGGAGAAGGACTGTTCTTCTGACCATTCCGGCCGCCGTTAAGGATGGCACCCGCCTTCGCCTGCAGGGGATGGGCAAAAGATCAGGGACGGGAGATAGGGGTGATATGATCGTCACGATCAGGGTTGGGAAAAAGAGCTAGAAACGCCCCGTTAGGACGGGGAGTTCTCGTGAGGCGGCGGAATGTATCGGGTCGATTAGGTCGATTTCTGAAGAGGTCAGGGTGCTATGGATCGTGAATCAATCTACAAAAAGTTAAGCGTCGTGAGTGTGGAGCAGGCTCTTGCTCTTCCCTATTGTACCTACCGACTGGTTCAAGAGGGCATGCGAGTCGTCCGTGTAGAGGCGCCGCCGAAGGGCGACCCCAATCGGTATGTCGGCATCGGTCTTCGTGAAGAAGAGGGAATGTGCTCCTACTATCTTCCGATCAATGGGGGAAAAGAGTCGATTACAATCAACCTGAAGACCGATCAGGGAAGAGATATTCTTTACGATCTCATTCGGAAACTGAAGGTTGATGTGTTTGCGACCAACCAGATGCCTCAGAACTACAATACCCTCGGCATCGAATATGAGACGATTCGATCGCTTCGGAGCGACATCATATGGCTTGGGCTCACGGGCTATGGACCGGCGGTTTTCGAGCCGGCCTATGACCCCGTGGTTCAGGCTCGTGCGGGTCTCATGGAACTAAACGGTGACCCTGACAGCGACCCGATGTGTATCGGCGTCCCCATTGTCGATATGGGGGCAGGTGAAAGTGCCTACGGGCAGATCATGAAAGCGCTCTTAGAAAGAGAGGTAACCGGTGAAGGCAAACGGATCGACCTCTCCCTTTTTGACTGCGCTGTCTGCTGGACAGCAACTCACCTCCCTCTCAGTATGACCTATGACGTGGACGTGTCCAGGAGGGGAAATACCCACCAGTTTTTCACCCCTGTTTCTCTTTTCAAAACACGAGACGGATATGTATATCTTGGGGTTGGTAGTGACCGCCAGTGGAAAACCCTTGTCGGTCTGTCAGAATTCAGCCATCTTGATAAGCCAGGGTACGAAACCAACACCGGACGCATGGCTGATGGCTCCAGCCTGATAGAGGCGATCGGGAGAGTCTTTGCTCAAAAGACTACGGAGGAGTCAGTCTCTCTGATCAAAGGAGCCGGACTCGTTGTGGGGGCCTCTCGGCCCTTGAGGAAGGTCGGAGAGGACTCGATGGTTCAGAAGAAACTCATCAAGGCCACAGACCCTAAAACGAAGATGCAAGCGGTTCTCGGGAGCCCGCCGGTAGAGACCCCATTTCTCGAGTCAGGTGGGTACCGGTTATCTTTCCCTCCTCGTTTGGGTGAGCACAATCGGAAGATAATGACCGAGGATCTGGGCTACAATCCAGAGGAAATTACAGACCTCGAGAATCGGAAAGTGATTTGACCGGTCCGAGAATGCTAGTGGACCAATTTCTTGGGCATATGGATCGCCTGGTTGTAAGCGTCTAGGGCTGCCTCGTTCAGCGCTTCGCCGAAGGTGGGATGCGCCTGAATCACGTCGGCGAGTTCGGTCATGGTGGCGTTTTGCTTGATGGCAAGTGACATGGTTGAAATAAGGTTGGTCGCATCACCACCCATGATGTGGGCTCCGAGAATCCTTCCAGTTTCACGATCACCAATGATTTTCACAAACCCCTCGGTTTCGCCCCCGGCAACCGCCCTGGAACTCGCTCTCAAGAGGAATTTCCCCACCCTCACATCTCCCCGTTCTCGTGCCTCTTTTTCTGTCAAACCCACTGAAGCGATTTCAGGGATGGTGAAGATGCAGTTGGGGACGACCCGGTAGTCCATGGCCGCGTCCCGTCCCATGGCGTTCTCGGCAGCTATCACTCCTTCTTTTGAGGCCACATGAGCGAGGAGGGGGCCTCCGACAATATCACCAACCGCAAAGATTCCTCGGATGGTTGTCTCCATTCGACTATTGACCACAATCTCACCGTTTTTCAGAGAAAGCCCCAGGGTCTCTGCATCAGAGGGGATGTGTGGTTTGCGGCCCACAACGACGAGCACCTTCTCTGTGTCGCGCACGATCGTTCCCTGTGGCGTTTTGATCTTCAGGTTTGGCCCTTTCTTGTCTAGTGAGACTCCGTCCACTGTGGCATTCGTGAGAATCTGAATGCCCTTCTTCTTCATCTCCAGTGTCAGCTTCTTTGCAGCTTCCAGATCCTCGGTTGGTAAGATCTGTGGCATCATTTCAACAACCATGATCTTTGTTCCTAGATGAGAAAAGATCGTTGCAAATTCCATCCCGATGGCCCCGCCGCCTATGATGACCATATCTTTCGGGAGCGCGACCAGGCTCAGCGCATCGTTACTGGACAGTATCGTCCTTCCATCGAAGGCGAGGGCTGAGATAGCCCTGGGTTCTGAACCTGTTGCCAGAATGATATTCTGAGTCGATATCTCCTGAGTGCCGCCTTTTGATTCCAAGACTCGGACTGTGCCAGGCCTCACGATGAGGCCGCTTCCTTTAATCACTCGTACTTTCCAGCTCTCGAGCAAGGTTTCAATGCCATGAACCAATTCTGAGACGACGCGGTTCTTTCTATCGACCATCTGCATGAATTCGATGGAGAAGTTCCCGCCCCGAATAACACTCGACCCTCTCGCCGAAGTCAGCGTCTTTACATCCGATAGGTAGGCCTTAGTAGGAACACACCCCCAGTTAAGGCACACCCCGCCGATGGTGTCCTTTTCAAGGAGGGCAACTTTTCCTCCCAGTTGCGCCGTTCGAATGGCCGCAACGTAGCCACCTGGCCCTCCACCGATAACGACGACGTCCATCTTTTCATTTGTCACAGCGCCTTCTCCCTCGGTGTAACCATCTACCGATTCTTAGACTCCTATACCTTCAAGAAACCGGCCCTGCTCGCATATTTGCCCCTTCAGGGAACGTGCTAGCCTATTGTACGGAGTTCGTTGAAAAACTGAAAGGGGGATGTCTTCGTGTGGATCTCGGTTTTTTCGCAATGCCTGGTGGTTAGAATGTATCCCTTTGTCGTTGTCTGGTTCGACACAGAAATGCCAGAATTTCCATACGATGAGACGACCGCGACACAGACCGACTGGTATCTTGAGAGTTTTTTTTGAACGACGAAGAGCGACCGTTCTCGCAGGCCTTCCGATCTAGACATTCGAAAGGGGAGGTGGGATTCCCTCTTTGTCCCATCCCCGGGACTCGTAGTACTCATTGAGCATTCGATTGAGATCTTTTTCTCTGAAAATCTTCTTGTTTTTTCCGAGGGTCTCCTGGAAGAAGCGCTTGGGAAGTCTATCGTCAGCTCGAGTAACTCCTTCGCGAATATTGAACCATCTGGCAGCATTCGACACATTTGCAGCAACCTGGCGGAGGCCTCCTTTGTCGAAATTCATCCCGGTGATTGACCTTACGAGTACCCGAAGGTCGTCCCAGTCGATCAAATCCTTGAAGAATCGGCAGAGGATTAGGGTGTCGAACAGGGTCATTCGATCTTCATCCTCGACGAAAACTCTAGCCTTTCCTCGGATCTGATCTGGATCGATCTGGCCGGAGAGTTCAGACTTGTAAAAGGTGGCCCGAAGGTGACAAGCCCCGCGGTCGGACGTGGCGTAGGAAAGGCCCATACCCTTGAGAACACGAGGTTCGTATCCGGCTGGCTCCAGGCCCTTCACGTGGATCGCAATGTCTTCAAGTCCCCACGCTTTGCTTGCTTCAACAATTCCTTGGGCGAGTATGGCTCCGATTCCCTCTCGAAATGCTATTTTCTCAAGGAGTCTGGCAATGCCATCCACATCGCCATAATCGATTTTTTCGTCGATTATTCCTCGTCGAGAGGCTTCAATCGTGAAAGCGGCAAGATTACCAGCAGAAATGGTGTCCATCCCGAGACGATCGCAGATGTCGTTTAAGTAGATGATCTCCTCAATGCTGTCTATCATACAGAGACCGCCAAAAGCGTATATGGTTTCGTACTCGGGCCCAGCTATACGAAGACCACGGTGTCTACCTGATTTCACTTCTGAAAGGTTGCCGCACGCCATGAAACATTGAGGGCAGGCGTTCGGTTCGACATTGCACCGCTCCAGGAGACTTTCGGCTGTGATGTTTTCCCACCCCTCGAGGGTTCCCTCGGACCAGTATCGCGTGGGAAAGCCTCCGACCGTGTTCATGATAGAGACGAGCATTGGGGTTCCCAGTTTCTTAAAAGAGTGAGCTACGGCACTGTCTTGTCCCTTCTTCAGAATCCTCTCCCAAAGGCTGTCCAGGAGATCTGGATCGGCCACGTCCCGCTTTTCAGTGCCGTGGAAAACAAGGGCCTTCACGTTCTTGGATCCTACAACAGCACCGACACCGGTCCTTCCGGCTGAGCGCCAGTATCCCGATTCGATCACAGAAAACTTCACTCTTTTTTCACCGGCAGGTCCAATGACCACAGCCTCGGCCCCGTCGATGCCCACAGCCTCCAAGACGTAATCCTCGGCATCATAGGTAGACTTCCCCCACACGGGTAAACCATCGTGGAATGTGACGCCCTGGGAAGAAACTTCAAGAAAGACGGGGTTGGGCGATGCGTCTTCGAGCATCACAGCATCGTAGCCAGTCCGGCTTAGGGCCGTGGCGACCTTACCCCCAGAGTAAGATTCAGAGTAGATGCCGGTCTGTGGGGACTTTGTGTAGACACCGTATCGGCTCGATCCATGTACCTTTTGATCGGTGGCGCATCCGGTGGTAAAAATGATGCGATTCTCAGAAGACAGGGGATCAACTCTGGGCGGGTTATTCTTGATCAGAAGATAGGTCCCCAAACCCTTTCCACCCAGGTAGGTTTCGAGAGCCTTCTCAGGTATCTCTTCGACAGCGTACGTCTGAGATCGGAGGTTTATTCTGATTAAACGATTGAAGAATCCTTTCATGGTAAGTCACCAAAGTCGCTTCAATTCTAACGGACCCGCCTGTTGTTTTCAAGTCAGGGAGAACCCAGAGCAGCCTCGGATAGATTTGGCGGCATCGAGAGCGTCCGTGTTGATTTCCTCCAGATTCATCTGTTATGCTGACGCAGCCGAGGGCCTCGGTGCTCTTCCCAACAGTCTCGGTTCATGCGAAGGGGATCGATTGGATGATGAATAGTCATAGAGAACTGGAAGCACTTTTTGAAAAACGGGGCTGCAGCGATTTCAAATGGATTAAGCCCGGCGACATCGTCGTCTCCCAATGGGTGCGGCTCAAGTGTATGTATGGTTGTGGAGATTACGGGAGAAATTCATCCTGTCCTCCTAATGTTCCTTCAGTTTTAGAGTGTCGGCAATTCTTCGATGAATACAATTCTGGAGTTATTTTCCATTTCCACAAGGTGTTAGATAGGCCTGAAGATCGTCATGAATGGACGAGAAAGATCAACCAGGGGCTTTTAGCGTTGGAGAGAGAGATTTTCCTGGCCGGTTACGAAAGAGCCTTTCTTCTGTTCATGGACACTTGTCACATCTGCGAGGATTGCCCAGGTGCGAGAGAAGCGTGCAAGAACCCGAAATCCGCGCGCCCCACCCCTGAAGCGATGGCTGTTGATGTATTCTCCACGGTCAAGCAGTATGGTTTTCCTATTGAGGTTCTTTCGGATTACACTAGGACCATGAACCGTTACGCCTTTTTGCTTATTGAGTAGGAGGAACAAGAATTCGGCGGTTTACCGACTACTGTCTGTGTTTGATAGAAGTCCCATTCTGGTACTCCTCAAATGCTATCCTCAATTCTTCTTCGGTGTTCATGACAATGGTCTTGTGGATGGTCATGTCCTTGAGGGACGTTTGGGGAAGAATGGGGTCAGTATTCCCCCTGGGGCCGTCCGCAAATCCATTTTCTCGCTTTTTGTGTGATGAAAGCGGGCTTCCAGAAAGGCACCAGTTTCTCTCGCCCGCTCCCCTTCGGCCCTGCTCAGGATCGCTCGAGCTCTCAGAGTTCGCAGAGTGAGAAAACTGATGGATCAGGGTTTTGGCCTAATTTTTTGAGAGGAAAAATTAGGCCAAGTCATCTCCTCTGGATTGGCCTCTCACCAATCCAGAGGAAGTTCCCTCTGAGGCTCCGTGTGCTTTGTGAGAAATTCTGGAGACGTTCACTGTGCTTGGATATTCTTGCCCAAAAAATCTTGATTCGCGCTCAGAGCTTCCCTTTCCACTTTCTAGTGAATTGCTGTTCTAAGAACTTAATCAGAAGGTTCTGATGGAATTGTGCAACGGCCCGTCCCCGCCAGGGGCAGGAAGAGAGCCCATGGGAGACGGAGAGAGCGAAGAGAGCTGACCGTCCTATCCAAAAAACCAAAATCCTCTCCCAACATCAGAAAGTTGGAGGTTTCTTGCTTTAGAAACTCAGGAAACTCCTCTTAATAAAATCTTGAATCGAATAGCCAGATGGGGATATACTGTAGCCTCTCGGAAAACCCCACGAACTGTCGGCTAAAAACAACGGTTATTTCCGTACCTTACATCAGAAAAGCCGCAAGGATTAAAGTTATCCAAAAGATACGTTCTGAAACAGAGAGAGGCCCATTCAGTTAGATGCTTATCGAGCAACGATTCTGTGTCAATGCACCCATTCAGAAGGTCTGGGATTTCATACTCGACCCAGAAAAGATTGGTCCCTGCATACCGGGGTGTGAAAACGTCGAGGTCCTCCGGGACAATGTCTATGAGAGTTCTGTGAAAGTCAAAGTGGGCCTCATATCCCTCACGATGAAGTCCAAAACGACGATTACGGAAACAGACCCACCCCGACATCTCAGGTCGGTTACGGAAGGCCAGGATGCCCTCAAGGCCGGGACTTTCCATCAGGAAAGCGTGGTGGATCTCGCCGAGATCTCCCCAAACGAGGTGGAGGTCTCTTACTCAGCAAATACACGGGTTGTTGGAAAGCTTGCCACCTTTGGCGAGAAGATTATGAGGGCAACGGCGAAAAAGCTTGGAGAGCAGTTTGCCAAGAATATCCAAGCGAGACTCGAAGAACCGACGGGCTAGCCTTTCGATTCGAAAACAATCATGACCCGGTCGAATTTCACCACATATGAACGAGCAGCTCGGGATTAGGACGCCGCGAATGCTCAGCTCCTGAACCTGGTTAAGAGACGATAAGGCCATGAGAAATTTTGATTGTGTGTCCCCACAGACCCTGGCAGAGGCCCTGGCCTTTCTTGACCAGTACGGGGAGAACTGCAGAATCATAGCAGGTGGCCAGTCTTTGCTTAACATCCTAAAACAGGGGCTAATCGCCCCAGAGGTCCTAGTGGATATCAAAGGGGTTTCAGAACTCGATTACATTCGGTTCGATGAGGCGGAGGGGCTCAGAATAGGAGCCGTGACAACCCATAGGGCGATTGAGCAGTCAGAAAAGATCAGGGACAAGTACAACGTCTTGTCGGACATGGAGCGACATCTTGCAGGGGTTCAGGTCCGGAACTGGGGAACGATCGGCGGGAATCTCGGTATTGCTGATCCCACCGGCGATCCCGCCCCTCCTCTTATTGCCATGAATGCCGAGGTGAAAATCGCCTCATCCGTGGGAGAGAGAACCGTAGCCCTTGAGGATTTTTTCGTCGATTACTATGAAACCGTGCTCGAGCCGCAAGAGCTGCTGGCCGAGATCAGGGTGCCCCCTATGCCGGACCGGACGGCAGTAAAATACACCAAGTTTCGGAATGTCGAGGGTGATTCGCCCATCGTGGGAGCGGCTGTCCTCATGACCCTCGATGGTAACGGATCCTGCAAAGACATAAGAATCGCCTTAAATGGAGCGGCCCCAACACCGGTGAGAGCAAGAAACGCCGAGGAGATCCTCAGAGGGAAAACTCCCAGTGATCGTCTGATCGAAAAGGCAATGAAAGCGGTGTCTGAGGATATCGATCCGATTCCTGATATTGTGGCCTCGGAGGATTTCAGAGAAAAGGTTGCAGCCGTTCTGGTTAAACGGATGATAAAAGAAGCCTTGGGGGACGTGAAATAAGCCGAAGATTGCGAGCACCAAACGGATCTAAACCGTCACATCCGGTCGGATCCGTCATTCGCCATTCCGGTAACTTTTGGAGATTCGATAACTGGCCCTCTGGTGCGTGGCTTCGGTCTTCATATAGGGTGTCTCTCAGTCGCAAGGAGGAATGGTTCAAGAATGAAGAAAATCATCAATCTATCCATTAACGGCCGGCCCTACGAAGTCGGAATCGATGGGAAGACCACCCTCGTGGAGCTCTTGCGTGACGAGATAGGTTTGACCGGAACCAAACGAGCCTGCAACAGCGGTGCCTGTGGTTCATGTACTGTTCTGGTCGATGGAATGGCCGTCAATTCGTGTTCGGTTCTCGCCGTTCAAGTCCACGGGAGACATATCACGACCATTGAGGGGATTGCCGACGGAGCGAGGCTCCATCCGATCCAGGAGGCTTTTCTGGATCATGGGGGGTTTCAATGCGGTTTTTGCACCCCTGGAATGATTGTGACAGCAAAGGCTCTGTTGGATAAGAATCCCCATCCTTCTCGGCAGGAGATCACGGAGGGGATCGCGGGGAACTTATGCCGATGCACCGGCTATGTGAGAATTATCGATTCAATCGCGCTGGCGGCTCGGAGAATAGAGGAGGCCAGCAAATGAGCGAGTACTCGCATGTTGGTAAGGCTATTCGACGAGTCGATGGGGTAGAGAAAGTCACAGGAGCCGCCAAGTATACCGTCGACATGAAGCCGCCAGGTATGCTCCACGGCAAACTGCTGAGAAGCCCTCATCCTCATGCCAAGATCCTCAATATCGACCTTGGGAAGGCAAAGAAGGTGTCAGGAGTTCACGGGATTATAACAGCAGAAGATACCAAGAAAATTCCATTCAGCAACTGGAGACGCTACCCCCATCTCATGGACGAATATCCGTTGACTCCGGACAAGGCGCGGTTTATTGGAGACGAGATTGCCGCCATTGCCGCCGTGGATGAGGATACGGCCGAAGAAGCGCTGACCCTGATCGATGTGGACTATGAGATCCTTCCGGCCGTTTTTGACCCGGAGGAGGCCATGACGGATGGAGCCCCCCAGATTCATGAAGGACCTACCATCAAGAACAATGTGAGCGAAACTCGCCACATCGAGTTCGGCGATATCGATGAAGCCTTCAAGAGGTGTGACTACATTCGGGAGGATGTCTTCGAGCTTCACCCTGTCTCTCACGCGGCGATGGAACCCCACAATTCTGTCGCGAGTTATGACCTTCAGGGAAGACTTACCCTCTGGACGAGCACCCAAGTTCCGTATTACATTCAAGTCCTTCTTGCTCAAACGCTCGGCATGAAAGAGGGAGATATTCGGGTCATCTTGCCCCATGTTGGCGGCGCATGGGGAGGCAAAATGGAACTTTTCAAGGATCAATATTGCGCTGCTCATCTTTCAATGGTCACAGGAAAGCCGGTAAAAATTGAATACACCCGAGAAGAGGAGTTTGCTTACACACGGCATCGTACAGCGATGAAGTATTTCTTGAAGACGGGGTTCAATGAAGATGGGACCCTGGTCGCAAAAGAGTGCAGGACGGTCCTGGATGGGGGAGCATACAACGCCATGGGCCCGACAGCTCTCTATCTGACGGGTTTTTTTCAGAACTTTCCCTACACGATTCCGAACTACCGGTACGATGGATTTCACGTCCATACAAACAAATCTCCCTCGTCGGCCATGAGGGGTTTTGGTGGCCCCCAGGCAGAGTTCACCTGTGACTCACAGATCGATATGATCGCTGAACAGTTGGGCATGGACCCGGCGGAAATCCGCTTGAAAAATGGAATGGAACCCGGGCATGAGATTGTGGGTTACTGCAAGGTCGCAAGCTGCGGATTCAAAGAATGTGTGGACCTGGCCATGAAGAGCACCACATGGAAGGAAAAGCGGGGAAGACTCCCAAAGGGACGTGGCATCGGCATGGGATGCTATGGATTCATGTCGGGCGGGGTTTTTAACTGGTTCAATACGCCTTATGCTTTTTCAGCCGCCATGGTCCGTATTAACCAAGACGGCATGGTGGATGTATATGTAGGTTCTGCGGAAATAGGGCAGGGATCAGATACCGTGATGGCCCAGATTGCCGCCGAGGAACTCGGGGTTTCCATGGACTGTGTTCGGGTTATCTCCGGGGACAGTACAGTATGTCCCCCTGATCTGGGAGCCTGGGGAAGCCGGCAGACCCTGATGACCGGTAATGCCGTCAAGATGGCGGCCTCGGAGGCGAAAGGGAAACTCCTTGAGGCGGCTGCCGGGATGATGGGTCCCAATATCGTTTATGCTCTCGATGCCAAGGATGAAAAGATCTTCCTGAAGGAGCGGCCCGACCGGTCGGTTCCCTATCAGGACGTTGTGAAGGTGGCCGTCAGGGCGAATGGAGGACAGGCGATTCTTGGCCGAGGGCACTACACGCCTCACGGGAAGGGTATGGTGTCACCCGCCTTTGCTTTCGGCGCTCAGGTCGCAGAGGTGGAGGTCGACGAGGAGACCGGCAAAGTCACACTAATTCAGGTCACTACGGCTCATGACTGTGGACAGGTCATCAACAGAACTGGCGTTGAGGGACAGCTTGAGGGAGCTTTTGTGATGGGCCAAGGCTATACACTCTCAGAGAACCTCATCACTGACGAGGGTAAAGTTCTAAACCCCTCTTTTGTAGATTATAAGCTCATGCGGGCTCCTGACGTACCTGAGAACTTCAACTCACTCCTTGTAGAAACATATGAGCCGGAAGGGCCTTTTGGTGCCAAAGAGGCAGGAGAAGGTCTCACGAATCCCAATGCGGGATGTATTGCCAATGCCATTTACGATGCCGTTGGGGTGAGAATCTATGATCTTCCAATCACCCCTGAGAAAATTCTGAAAGTGTTGGAGGAGAAGAAAAAAGGTGGAAAGAAAAAGAGGGAATAACCCGGGAATCGAACCACTCCGGGACTAATCGTTTTTCCAAGTCTCTCTTACGTCGTTTTTTTCCTTTACTCTCAGAACCTCCTTTTCCAGCTCTCCCGTATCCTTTTTCACAGTTTCTCCGGTGTGCAAAGGCTCTTTGAATCGGCGGCTGCCCTGCCGCATCCCCGACAAACAAACTTGGCGTCCTTGATCAGTTCCTTGTATTTCTCGAAATCTGCTTCGAGGTTCAATAGTAGGCAGAGGTGATCCTCGTGACCTGGATGGGGCATCGATACATCTTTCATCGGTTGTTCTTCTCCTTTTACTCCAGCTACCGGCTGTCAGCCCTCGGCGGTCAGGTCTGACCCTGTCGTGAAAATCGTTTCTGCCCCACTCTAATGGCTGAGGCTTTTATCTCTCGGACCGTTCTCCGGGGTGGGAGAAGTCGGGGGCTTCCCCTTCCCCGGGGTGAGGTTTATTCCGTGGCGTTCGGTGTGCTCTTTGGCAAAAAACGAGTTGTGTATACCCGTGGTTTCTAGACCGGCTTTTTCAGCGCCAAGGTATCCTCGGTAGGTCCTGGAAAAGCACAGGTAGTAGTGGCGACCTCGAAATAGGGAACATTCTCGGCAGAGTTGCTCAGAAAAAACACACCGCATCTTTTGTTTGGCCATGTGCTCTCTCTACATTGAAAACCCTCAACCCGTGGTGGGAGAGGACTTCTCTGTAATAGAAGCAAATCTAGCATGAATAACGAAAGGAGATCAACAGGCTGAGGCCTTACAAATTTCCGGCGAAATCGGAAAAGAATTTCAAGAACATCGGGATCATGATTGCAGCTAGGATCAACCCTAAGAACACAATGACGAGAATAGGCAAGAAAACCGCAAAGACGGCTCGTCCTGTCGTTATGTCGTGACTTTCCCTAAGGCCGATAATCTCAATGACCAGAGACCATATCCCCCCGACCAATCCTCCCAGAAGGGGGATGATCGCTAACATCTGGGTACTCATTGCATATGCAATAACCCTGAAAGTCGCCTCAAAACCCCTGCGGTTTCCCCGCACGATCATGAGACTTACGTGGAGAACCCCGCTACCGATAAAGACTCCGATTATTGTTATGATGGGGAGCCCGATGGCTGAACCGATCATTAGGGGGACATTGACAGTGCCAAAACCTTCAGCGCTGAAAACGGAGCCGAGAAAATACATCATCAGGAACTGATAGATAAGGCCGAACACCCCCCCCAAAACCCCCATGAGAAGTGCAAAAACCAGAGGCCGACCCAAGCCCCCTCCAACAGGCATTCTGGAGAAAAAGCCGGCTGGCCGAAACAAGACCTCCCACATGGTTCCGAAAAAAGCCCTCATGAAACCCAGGTTTTCCATGTCTTCCCACGAACAGTAGGATTCTTGAGAGATCTCTTCAGTTTCGGGTCCAATAGGCTCATGGGGTGTTACATCCGGTCTTGGAGGGACTGCCGTGCGTTCCTCAGGAAACACGCGCTCAATCCGCACTCTCGCACCGATTTCCTCTAAGCGCTGGAGAAGCGCATTCGCCTTTTCGATAGAGAGTCCCTTCTTAACGGCCACCGGAGCTCTCTTGAGGAGAGTTTCCGCTTGCGCGGCCGTTAGTCCGAACCGTTGCTGAAGTCCTGTGACTAGCTCACCACGGGAAGCCTCTCTCACAGGGCCCAAAAGGACGACGCGGCACGTTGGTTCGCCATATGCTGATCTTTCCACTTTGGTTCTCCTCTAGTGAGAAGTTCCCTTTGTAATAATACAAAAATGCATCTTTGACAACTTTTTTCCTAAGAGATGGGGGAAATTTGATGTGATTCCTCGCCTTTTTTGTATCTGACCAGCCGCCTCCATTGGACGATCGCTCTTACGGCTGTGCAATTCCAGATTTAGGTATGGTCTGACTATTCGCCTCTCGTTTCATCCTCAGCCTTTTTGAGATGAGTGACAAAACGCCTGAGTCTTCATAGTAGAAGGAGTCCTTCAATGTGGACCACCCCATTGACACCCCAAAATGGGATTTCTATAATCTAATCGCTTTTGATACTAACGATTTGGGCCTGCCTCTGGTCGCCCGAGATCAAAGGCGGTTGAGCGCATACGGAGGGGGCGGACGACTGATGATAGCATTTTGCCTAAGGGGTGAGTTACATTATAGAGCGGTCTTGGACCACACCTACTCTGTCTGGTAAGGGAGATGAAGATGTATCGCTTTTTTTCGCTGGTGGTCAAGGTGGTGCTTGTGTCATTCATTATCGTAGGGTGCTCCCTGCCTGCACGACTCACGGGAAGGCCAGAAGGGCTTGCCCGACTTGAAAGGAGGCACGGGAAACTGTCGCCAGGAGAAATCGTCGAGCTGGATGGCCAGTTGCTCATTGAATTTGAGGCTCTCCTTGAGCGGTTGGATGATAAAAGGATTGTCTACGTTGGCGAGACCCATAATGAAATGGACCATCACGAGGTTCAACTGGAGATACTCAGGGGCCTCTATGGGAGAGATCCACGGCTCGTGATTGGTATGGAGATGTTTGAGAGGCCCTTTCAAGGCGTCCTCGACCGATTGATTGACGGGGCGATTGACCAAAGGACGTTTCTCAGGGAATCGGAATGGTTTTCGCGGTGGAAGTTCGATTTTTCCTATTATGAGAGAATACTCAGTTTTGCTCGAAAAAACAAAATCAAAATTCTGGCTCTGAATGCCCCTCGTGAGGTGGTAGACAAAGTTGGAGATTTCGGGATAAAAGCCCTATCTCGAGAAGAGAAGGCCCTGATCGCCGCCATCGACACGTCAGACCCTCGGCACCGAAGGTACATACGGAAGGTGTTTGATGCCCATGAGAAAACATCAGGAGGGAGTTTTGAGCGTTTCTATGAAGCTCAATGTGTGTGGGACGATACCATGGCAGAGACCATATCAGATTTTGTAACGAGCCGGGATGGAGAGGACAAAAAAATCATTGTCTTTTCTGGGTCTGGGCACATAGTCCACAAGTTTGGAATCCCGGAGAGGGCTTTTCGGCGGACCGGTCTTCCCTATGCCACTATTCTTCCTTCAAGGCTCAAAAAGATACCCAAGAAGCTCTACGACGAGAAAGAGCCTTCCCTTGTCATCGCAGACTTTCTCTGGCTAACAGAGGGCTCATTGCTCAAGAAGGCTCGGTTAGGGGTAGTGGCTGAGAACAGCTTGGCGCCGGAAAAGGGTGTAGTGATCAGGACAGTTGTAAAGGGCTCTTCCGCGGATAAGGCTGGCATTCAGCCTGGGGACACCATTGTTGCCATCGATGAGGGGACCATTGATGATATGGTGGACCTTCGTCTCGCCCTATCTGAGAAAGAGCCAGGAACTGTGAGCCGAGTCATCTTTTTCCGAGATGATGTGAGAGAGGAAGCAGAGGTAACATTTATCAAATCAGGGTTTCATTAGATTATCTTCCCCGTGGCTCTTCCTCAGTCGACTCATTTCGCACTTTTCTCTTAGACGTTTCGGTTCGTAGGCGTAAGCCCCATGCGATCCCTGACTTCGTCCATCACCCCTGACGCTATTTCCCGACAGCGATCTGCTCCCCCAGTGAGATTCTCTTTGACACGGCCGATGTTGCGCTGAAGGTCTGCAGCCCTTTCTTGGATAGGCTTTAGATGAGCAACCATGTTCTTCCAAAGAATTTTCTTACAGTCGATGCAACCGATGGCAGCTGTTCGGCAATCGTGGGCAATTTGTCTGACCTCCTCAGGACTTGAGAATGCACGATGGAGGCTGTAAATGTTACATTTCCGTGGATTGCCCGGATCGTGACGGCGTACCCGATTGACGTCGGTGACAGCGATTCTGAGCTTTTCCCAGATAGCCTCAGGGGACTCGAGCAGCCCGATGGTGTTGTTCATACTCTTGGACATCTTGCTCTTCCCATCTAACCCGAGAATCTTTGGCGCTTTCGATTCAAGCACTACAGGTTCTGGGAAAACGTGTCCGAATCGAGCATTGAATTTCCGAGCAATCTCCCGAGTGAGCTCAACATGCTGGTACTGGTCCTTTCCCACGGGCACGTACCCAGCCTTGTAAATCAAGATATCTGCCGCCTGTAGCACGGGATAGTCTAAAAGCCCCATGTTGATATTCTTCCGATGTTGCTTCCCTTTCTGTTTGAATTGGGTCATTCTCTCTAGATCGCCAATGGGGGTCAGGCAGTTGAATACCCAGGTCAACTCCGTGTGTTCCGGGATGTGAGATTGAACAAAAAGAGTACATTTGTCCCGAGTCAGACCACAGGCAATGCAGATCAGTGCTGTGTCAAGGATCTTCTGCTGCATCAGGGGAGGCTCATAATCTATGGTGACGGCATGGTAGTCGACAATGCAATAAATGCAGTCGTATTCCTCGGTGAGTTTCACCCAGTTCTGTATGGCTCCTAAATAGTTTCCAATATGAACGTCACCGGTGGGTTGAATCCCGCTAAAAATCCTCTTCGGTTTGGTATCAATCGTCATGACGACCAGCCTCCTCAGAAAGTGGCAGAAAAAACTGGGTTCTGCACGCTTGAATCGACAGGTTCGAAGGTGCTGCACCCCGTTTCTATTTTCGTGTCTGTACCATTGCCTCTGTGAAAAGGAACACAATAAGAAAAGCCATGGGCATTGCCCATGGCCGCTCCCTGAATCCTATCCGGTTTTTATCTGTCCAGGAGGATCTGGGCCTGAGTCCAAGATTTTGCCATACCACCAAAATAACGTCGAATTCTTCACGTCAGTCTATCTCCATCCATAGCAGCAGGATAGGGTAAACACTCTACACGTTGTCAGAGAAAATGTCAATTCTGAGGCTTGCGGAGTCTCCTCAAAGAATCAGCGTAGAATCACGCAAAGTTAATGAGCACGGGCGAAGAACTGGAATGTCAAATGACAAAGGCTGAAATCCAAACGAATGTCAACGCTCACATGACAAAGCAGGAATAACGGTTGACAGGATCGGTGGCTGATCGATGTGTTATCCATATAACTAATTAATTGTTAGAGGTATTTCAATTTGTTGACATTTAGGCGTTGGGATTTGATTTGATATTTGAATAAGGCCACAGGCTGACCCTATCCCTTCCAACCGGACTTTCCTGACACGAGGCCCTTGAACCGTTCACGAATTCTTCTGTCAACATCCTCGGACAGAAATACTGCGGGGTTATCTCGGGTAAGAATTGTCCTCGCTTCATGAAGGGCACGGGTGCTCGCGTCGGGTCGTCCATTATCCTCCCAGGCTTGCCGGGTCTCACGAGTCGCCACCCTGGGGAGTAAAGCGGTCGTTCGCATATGCGCTGTGGTGTGCCTTTTATCCATATAGGTGCCACCCGGCCCAATCTCTTCGATCAAATCTAGAGAGAGGTTTTCCTCGCTGAACTCTATTCCCCGGTCGAGACGTTTTAGCATTAGGGCGATCTCGTTATCAATGACCGCCTTGCTGAAGTCAAAGGCCATCATTCCGCCCAGAAGCCCTCCCATATTGAGCATATCCGCCCCCGCAAGAAGTGCTGCCGTGGTGTTCATGCCGGTTTCGTATCCGGATTGGGCGTCGTTGGTGTGGGCGTTGGTCAGCCCAATGTAGCCACCTGACGGAACCCCGTAGAACCGGGCCATCTGGCTGTGGGCCATCTGCAGGATCCCCGTTTCGATTGCGCCTGGCGCATAGTTACCCGTGCGCAGGTCTGCCACGGTGGAGAGAACGGAATAGATGAGCGGAGTTCCTGGGTGGACCATCTGCATGAGTGCACCCAAGGCCAGGAATTCAGCGTTGCCCAGTGTCAGTGTTCCGGTTAAGGTCATAGGCGCTGTCATGCCGGCATTCGGCGCAATGGTTCCATACACAGGCAATCCGTTCTTAGTGAGGTGTAGCAGTGCTTCCGTCGATTCAACATCCATTGTCAGGGGCGAGATCATAGGGCAATAGTGATGGTTAATGATAGGTCGCCTTCTGTAGATTTCTTCTCCCCCTGAAATGATGGCGCCCAGTTCAAGCACCACGAGAAGCTCCTTCAGGTTTGGCGTGTTACTGCGAATGGGTTTAAGGCAATTCTTCAGGGCCGGATAGAAACGTGAAAGGCTGAACTGGCCCTCGGGAGCATCATCGGCGAGGGTTGATATGGAGAACACATCGAACCCTGGTAGTTCGTTGATAAGGAAGGCAATGTTTGCAATGTCTGTGGATGTAGCGCGCCTCACCTCACCCGTCTCGGGATCGACGATATCGGGAACGGAGCTCCCCGTTACCATCACAGGCCTATCCCCTGGGATCGTCCTGTCAAATTTCGGATCACGGCCCCTGAATGTGAAGGTGGGCACGAAGGCCTTCTGGTACTCTTCAACCACGGCCCGGGGAAGCCTGACGGTTAGGGTTTCGGGATCCCCGTTGCCGCCGTGGGTGTTGTAAATGTGTCGTGCCTTCTCATTCCGGACGAGGATGCCCACGTTTTCGAGGATTTCCAGAGATCCGTCGTGAACCCTCTCAACTTCTCGAGGACTCAGGAGTTCTGTGAGCGCCATGCCAGCTCCTTTTTTTCAGCCCCACGCCAAGTAATTTGAGAGGGCAGGAACCCCCCCGAACTGATCGATTTCACAGCGTGTTTCTTGAAGCGAGGCCTACCGAGTCAATCTCATTATAATGCCCGCAATAGGGGGGACCCCCTGTCTCGTTAGGACGAAGAGACTTCTTTGATCGCCTCCACAAGAATCGAAAGGCCCATTTCCGCCTCCTCACGACTCAGAACTAGGGGCGGGCTTATGCGAATGCTACTGGTACCGCATTCGAGGAGGAGCAATCCCCTCTGATGGGCCTTTTTGATGATGTCGTTTCGCTTCTCAGAGTCGATGGTTTTCGTACGTTTGTCCGTCACAATTTCGATGCCGATCATTAGCCCTTTTCCCCGGACGTCCCCGATGATCTCATAGTGATCTTTCAACTGTTCCAACTGAGCCAGCATCCACGCGCCAACCTGGGCAGCATTGTCGATAAGTCCATTTTGCAAGAGTTCAATTGTCTCGAGGGCTGCCGCACAGGAGAGAGGGTTTCCCCCAAAGGTAGTGCCGTGAGCTCCGGGTTCCCAAGTCAGGACGTCGTCCCTAGCCACCATGATTCCCAGAGGCAATCCTGATGCGATTCCCTTGGCCAGAGAGATTATGTCAGGCTCGATCTGCCAGTGGTCAACGGCAAAGAACCTGCCCGTTCGGCCTGACCCTGACTGGATCTCGTCGGCAACGAGGAGGATTTCATACTCCTGGGTAAGCGTCCTCAGGGCAGGCAAGAATTCAGGCGGAGGAACGATGTAGCCTCCTTCACCCTGAATCGGTTCGACGATGACAGCAGCAACGTCTTCTGGTGCGACGATTTTTTGAAAAACAACCTCTTTGATGTAGGAAACGCAATAGATCCCGCAATCACCATGGCTCAGCTTGAAGGGGCATCGATAACAATAGGGATAATGGGCGAAGTAGACTTCGGGCAGCATGGGCCCCATGAATTTTCTGTGAGTGATCTTGCTGGCGCTCAGAGACATCGCTCCAAAAGTTCTCCCGTGGAAAGAGCCTATGAAAGAGATCAATCCGGGCCTTCGTGTCTTGTGCCTCGCTGCCTTTACCGCGGCTTCGATGACCTCTGTTCCTGAGTTTCCAAGAAAAATCCGCTTTTGGCTATTTCCCGGAGCTCGGCCTGAGATTTTCTCGGCCAAACGAATCTCTGCATCGAAAAAGAAAGTGGGTCCCACGTGTAAGAATTTCTTCAACTGTCTCTCCACCGCTTGGATTACCCTGGGATGGCAGGACCCGGTATTGAGAACCGCAATGCCTCCGATGAAGTCAAGGAAGCAATTCCCGTCCACGTCTTGTATGAATGCCCCCTCCGCCTTCTCAGCGACAAAGTCGAATGTAAATGGACCCTGGGGGTAACGATATCGTTTGTTCTCCTCCAACAGGCGGCTCGCACGAGGGCCTGGAAGCTCCGTTTTGATCAGGGCTTTTCTGTTCATTGCTCATCCTTCCCATGTGGTCTAGAATTTGAAGAGATCTCACTACTATACGCCACCTTGATGGGACTTTGTCAAAAAAATATGAGCAAGAAACATGTCCAGGACCGCTCAAGGGGAAAAGAAGCTCTGAGCGCGAATCAAGATTTTTTCGCTAGGAATATCCTAGCACACTGGACGTTTCCACAATTTCTCACAGAGCACACAGAGCCTCAGAGGGAACTTCCTCTGGATTGGTGAGAGGCCAATCCAGAGGAAGTTACTTGGCCTAATTTTTCCCATCAAAAAATTAGGCCAAAAGCCTGATCCGTTGATCTTCTTACTCTGCGAACTCTGAGAGCTCGAGCGATACCCCGCAGATTTCTGTGGGGGAGAGCGGGCGAGAGAAACTAGTGCTTTTATGGAAAGCCGTTTTCATCAGACAAAAGCCAAAAAAAGGGATTTGCGGACGGACCCCGGGGAATACTGATCCCATTCTTCCACGAACGTACCTCAGGGACATGAGCGTTTTAACAAAACTCAGGAAACTCCGGTGATCTTCTTCTTGACTTTCCCTGTTTCTGTCCCTTTAATTCAAATGGAAAAAACTAGTCACAGGGAAGCGATGATCTCCCCTCTCCTCAGCTTCCTGTCTTTACTGACAGCCACCCCTCCTTTTGAGGGCGTTTTTAATCCCTGGGCCGATGTGGACAGAGAAAACGATATGGGTCCTGATTGCCCTGAGATTCGTCGGAGACATCTTGCTCGTTATCTTGAATGTCGCATTGGGAAGGCATTCTATCTTCTTGTTGGAGAGGCCGTTGGATATCAGGGGGGACACTTCAGCGGCATTCCGATGACCTCTGAGCGGATCCTTCTGGGGTTTCACGGATCGAGGGGAATACGTCCTGACCATGTCGTGCCCGGGCTTGACCCTCAGCGAACAAGCAAGCCTGAAAAGATGCCCCGGGGTTTTTCAGAGCCAACAGCCACGATTGTCTGGGAGGCCGTTCTCAGGTCTGGATGTCAGTCGACAGATTTTGTCTTATGGAACGCGTTTCCATGGCACCCGTTCAATCCAAAACGAGGGATTCTGAGTAATCGGAAGCCAAAAGAAAAAGAAATGATATACGGCACGGAGGCAGGGATGAGCTTTTTGGAGTTATTCCCAGATGCTATAGTGATCGCAGTGGGAAAGGTCTCAGCCCAATGGTTCGATTCTTTACAGGTTGCCCATTATTCGGTGAGGCACCCGACCCAGGGAGGGGCCAGGCAGTTCAGAAGTCAGCTGTCAGAGGTCATGAAAAGAACGAAAACACCCTGAAGATGAGAGATATGATGGCCCATGTCCTTGTCTAAGAAAGCTTTGCGAGAGAAAATCTGGGGAACGCTCACAGCAAATGGGGTAGCCTGTTTTCCTGGAGCATTTGGCCGTATTCCGAATTTCAAAGGAGCACAGACCGCGGCTCGTCATTTGACGGCCGTCCCAATGTGGGGGAAGGCTCGGACTCTTAAGTGTAACCCAGACTCACCACAGCGCTATGTCCGTTACGCTGCCTTAAAAGCCGGTAAGGTGATCTATATGGCTGTGCCACGCCTGCGGAGTCAGGAGCCCTTTATCGAACTTGATCCAACTGGCCTTGATAGCGTTGCCCTGTGGCAGGCAAGCAGTATCCGAGGGGCATTTACATTGGGAAAACCTGTTGCTCTCCAGGCAATGTCCACCATTGACCTGATCGTGGCCGGATCTGTTGCCGTATCTCGAGATGGATCGCGCCTGGGCAAGGGTGGTGGTTACTCGGACCTTGAATATGCCCTCGCCCGCGAGGTGGATTTGATAGTCGAAGAAACACCGATTGTAACTACGATCCATCCACTCCAGATTGTACCTAACGGTGACATCGAGATGAGAGATCATGACATTTCTCTCGGCTGGGTTGCTACCCCAGAAAAAGTCTTTCAGACCGACTCCCCTCATCTCCAACCGACAGGCATCCTGTGGGACGAATTGGATAAGAGATTGGAGAAAATCCCGGTTCTGAAGAATATGGTGAAGCATCAGTCAGGTCATAAACGTCCATACAGGCGCACGGGGAAGTAATGGGTTTTGACGAGTGGAATCTTTCAGCGGTATACTGATCGGTGGCTTACTCGGGACAGAGAGGTTAGGTGTCCGAAGCGTGTCTGGCATATGAGGTATAGAAATGCGAGGGGTTTACTAAAGAAGGGGGGTTGCCCCTTAACATCGGTTTCGCAGCCGGCACGCTGAAAGGCACTTACCGATGTGACAAGGAGTGATTCGATGAAGATCCGTCGGCACCGTCTTTACAGCGATGATGGGTCACCATATCCCTTTGTTCCCAGTCCTAACATAGGGGGAGAAGTCGACCACAGGTACGTGGTGATTCACTACACAGCCGCCCCGAATTCGGAGGCTGCCATCCGGACATTGACCAACCCAAAGCGGAAAGCGTCCGCCCATGTTGTCATAGGAAGAGACTCAGAGATTACCCAGCTCGTATCTTTTCATAGAGTTGCGTGGCATGCGGGCGCGAGCTCGTGGGACGGCTTGACAGGTCTGAACCGATACTCTCTCTCTATCGAACTTGACAATGCCGGGAAGCTACAGCGTCACGGTGAGAAGTGGCGAGCGTGGTTTGGAAGGGAATACAAAAAGACCGAGGTTATTGAGGCGGTCCACAAGAATGACACCAAGCCAGCGGGGTGGCACATTTTCCCGCCAGAACAGATTGAAGCCGCCTTAGAGCTTTCCACTGTGCTTATGGAGCGTTACGGCATCGTAGACGTGATCGGCCATGAAGATATAGCTCCCGGACGAAAAATCGATCCGGGTCCCGCATTCCCCATGGCAAGTTTTCGCTCTCGTGTTTTAGGGCGCTCAGAAGATGAGGCTGCCTATTATGAAACGATCACAAATCTCAACATCCGGGCCGGTCCGGGTACGCATCACCCAAGAATAATCGACAGGCCCCTTTCGACGGGTACCCGGGTTGAGGTGTTGGATCAACAAGGGAGTTGGCGCTTGGTTGACGTGCTGGAGACCATCGATGGTGTCATGGACCTCCAGGGGTGGGTTCATGGACGCTATTTGGGACGGGTGGCGTAGGAATATTCCGAAAATAGGCGCCCGTCGCTGGCCAAGGTTTTCCTGCGGTCGTCAGTCGTCAGTTGCATAGGCCATTCGATCATTGGGCTGTCGATGAGCGACATTCTTGATAGGCGGGTCTAGGCCCGCACGAGGTGTTTTGGTGAACCTCGAGGTTCTGATCCTTGTGTAATGAACCACAGACAGCGAACGACGGCCACGGCCTCCCTGGAAATGTTATCGAAAAAACCTGATTCGCGGTCAGCCTTCCATTTTTGGGTTTTAGAGGAACTCCACGTGTTTCTCTTGGATGCCTTGACGAAAGGTTGACGGGGACTGGAGAATCGTGACATGCCAAAAATAATCAGTGTCCATGAATACATCCTCAAACCGGGTGTGGACGAAAAGGAGTTTGAACAAGCGATCCGGGAGGCTGAAAAAAGAGATCTCTTGCGGTTGCCAGGACTCGTTGACCATCACTTTGTCAAAGGGATTCGAGGTTCCCGAAAAGGCTGCTACGCAGCGATCTGGGTATATGAGAGCAGAGAGGCCTGGGAGAGCCTCTGGGGGAAAGCTGACCGTCCCCGGCGCAAGGAGGACTACCCTGGAAATTGGAAAATCTGGGAGGATGAGGTCCTGGCACCACTACTAAGCCAGGACCCGGACAGAATAGCATTCACAGCCTATGAACAATTCTAGGGGCAACTCCGACTTCACGGTCCCCTCCTAGCATTAGTTATCTAGAAGACCCTTTCTGTAACCGGCCATCCCCATCAATATTCATTAGCAACCCTCTGGAGGGCACGGTCACATCTTTCTGCCACGGCTCAAACGCAATAAACGACGAACCCGTCATGTCCCGAGAAAGACCAGATCGTCATCAGATAGACAAAATTTCTCCCAGGTAACAGTTCAAAACACGATGAGCTGGGTGTTATAATATTTCCAGACCTGTGAGAGTCGAAAAGTGCTGGTATCGGTCTCCCTAACGTCACGGGGCGATTGCCTAATGACAATTTGGTCGGTTCAAGGGTCCTGGAAACGGATCGGTTCAGCATGGAAAGGAGAATGTCATGAATCCACTAAAACACGTCATCGCGGTTGCCTTGGTTTTGGTTTTTGGTTTTGACGCGCAAGCCAAACTAGTTACCCAATCGGTGGAATACAAACACGATGAGACAACCCTCGAAGGTTATCTTGCCTACGACGACGACACTGTCGGCAAAAAGCCAGGCATTCTCGTGGTCCACGAGTGGTGGGGCCTCAACGATTACGTGAAGAAGCGGGCTGAGCAGCTTGCTAAACTCGGATATGTCGCCTTTGCCGTCGATATGTATGGCAAGGGTGTGGCCAAGAAAGATCCACAGGAAGCTGCAAAGCTTGCTGGTCACGTGAGAGGAACACCCCTGATGCGACCACGCGCGGCGGCGGGCCTGCGAGTCCTCATTGAGAACGACCGGGTAGACAGAAATCGAATCGGAGCGATTGGATTCTGTTTTGGCGGCACGACGGTCCTGGAATTGGCCTATAGCGGTGCCAACCTCGCCGGTGTCGTTAGTTTTCATGGCGGCCTGACTGCTCCCGGCCCGGAGGATATGAGAAACATCAGGGCAAAGGTGTTGATTCTCCACGGAGCTGATGATCGGTTTATTCCGCCTGAGAAGATCGCAGCCTTCGAGAATGGAATGCGGGCGGCCAATGTGGATTGGCAAATGATCATTCACGGTGGGGCTGTCCACAGCTTTTCTAATCCTGCGGCAGGCAACGATAAGACGAAGGGAATGGCTTACGATGAAAAAGCCGCCAGGCGGTCATGGGGCCAGATGCAAGCGTTTTTCGAGGAGATCTTTTCTGAGCGATAATATGGGTGCGAGCCCGGTTCCCCCGCTTTCGTCTGAACCACATTCTTGGCTCAGTGAAGTGGTTATCACCTCATTCGGAAGGCTACCTTCTCGGTGGACGCCTCTTTTGCCAGACAGAGGGTCCCCTCGGGCCATGCTTTGTCGTATCGCCAGCCCACCATAGCACCCTTTTGTCGCGGGTGAGTTTTGGTTCAGAGAGATCGCCAGGTCCATCGCGGCGCATAATGGTATAGGGTGAGTGAGGAGGCGTTATCTGGTTTATCCAACCGATATCTCTTCCTCGCCTCTCCTGGTCGTCTCAGTTGCCGGTCCAACCAATAAAGTGGAAGAAAGCAGGATGGTCCGTCTCGATGGGCACGACCTGGTCCTCCGTGGGGAACCACCGCAACCCGGTACCGGTGAAAGCATCTCGTCCATAGGCATAGGCCTCAATAGGCATAAAAGGAGGCAGTACAGTGACCAGTTCAGTTTTCATGGATCATTCTTTCCGACCGTCTAAGTCTCTTCAGGTATGGTCAAGATACTTTTTCCAATAAACCGTTTTCGAAATCGGGCGTCTTTCCCCATTTTCTCCTGGTTAGAAATGTCACTGCTCAGCCTTGGACAGCCTTTGCCTACTGCTGGACGAAGGGGGCAGGGGGGGTTGTCCGTCCAAGAAGAAAAGTAAAGTCCTCACCCGTAAAGCCTCAATGGCTTGGCATGAAATTTGAGTTAAACCTCATTCTCCCATCGAAGAGGTGCTGTTAGTCCGCGCCAGACGAAACTTAGAGAGGGCAAGGCGGCTCTTTTCCTTGAAAATAACAGGGTGAAGTTTTATACTAGTAGTAAATTTTTGGGGATAGAGGCGGCTATGAGTGACGACGAGGTGACAGGCGGAAAGATACCCGATCAGAAGGAACTGGAGAAGGAACTCAATGATTATCTAGGAAAGAAGTATGGCGACAGGGTCAAGCTCGTCGTGCCTATGCTTTTTCCAAAAGCCGACAGGGACCGAGAAGACAAGGACGGCGATGGTAAGAGCGAGAAGAAGTCTCAACAGATCAATTTCGATCTGAAACCAGAAGAACTGGAAACCTACCTCGATGAGTTCGTCATAAAACAGGATCGCGCCAAAGAGATCTTAGCGACCAAGGTGTGTACCCACTTCAATCGGATCAAGTCTGAGAGGGGTTCTGAAAAAAAGAGCCGAAAGGAAGTGGGGCGGATTAAGAACAACATTATCATGATGGGCCCCACCGGTGTGGGGAAGACTTACCTGATCAAGTTGATCGCCAATAAGATCGGGGTCCCTTTCGTTAAAGGGGATGCAACAAAATTCAGCGAAACCGGGTATGTTGGCGGCGACGTGGAAGACCTTATCCGTGATCTGGTTCATGAGGCCGACGGGGATATCAAGCTTGCAGAAAATGGCATTGTGTACCTGGACGAAATCGACAAGATCGCCTCATCGAACAACCTGATCGGTCCGGATGTTTCCAGGACCGGTGTCCAGCGAGCTCTGCTCAAGCCCATGGAAGAGACGGAGATTGACCTCAGGGTCCCTCACGATCCAGTTTCGCAACTGGAGGCCATCGAGCAATATCGTAAGACAGGAAAGCACCGCAAAAAAACGATCAATACCCGTAATATCCTGTTCATCATGAGCGGTGCGTTTGGTGGTCTAGAAGAGAACATAGAGAAAAGATTGAACAGGGAGGGGATCGGGTTTCGTGCCGAAATCAAATCGAAAGACGAGAAGGCAGCCTATCTAAAGGAAGTGAAGGCGGAGGACCTGATCGACTACGGTTTCGAGTCTGAGTTTATCGGGCGGCTTCCGGTCACGGTGGTGTTCGATCGATTGGAAATAGAGGATCTTCATGAGATCTTAAAGAATCCGAACAACCCGATAATCATTGGGAAGAAGCGTGATTTCAAGGCCTATGGAATTGAAGTCCTCTTCGAAGAGAGAGCGCTCTATCGTTTGGCAGAGAAAGCCTTTGAGGAGAAAACCGGAGCACGGGGGCTGGTGAGTGCGGTTGAAAAAGTTCTTCTCAAATTTGAGAAAAGACTGCCGTCGACCAACATTACCCGCTTTGTGGTAACAGAGGCCACAGTGGACGACCCACAGGGGGAATTGGAGCGACTCCTATCTGGTGATAAAGATGCAGAGATGACAGAGCTTTATGAGCAGGTTGCCGCAGCAGAGAAGAACGCAATTAAAAAGCTAATTCAAAAGCGGCGTAAGGATTTCCTAACACGATACGGTGTCGTGTTCGGGGATAATCGAATCGATCTGATTGCCAGCCAAGCAATCCACAGAGCACTTGATATCCAATCCGTGTACGAGGAGGCAGTGGGAATTGCCAATCAGATCGAAGACTATGAACGGGAGTTCGCCGAAAAGCACAACATTCAGATCGAATTCGATGAGGGGGCAGTCGATAGAATTACTGAGCTTGTCCTGGAAGAGTCGGCCGAGGTATCGACCGTCTGCGAGCAGTTTTCCCAGAATTACGAGCACGGCTTGAAGCTGATCCGTGACAAGACAGGCATGAAGGAGTTTGTCATTACCAGGGAAGCCGTGGATGAGCCGGAAGACTTCCTCAACCGGTTGATTCAGGAGACCTACAGGGCCCTGAGGTAGTGAGGCCGCGCCCGCCTGGTTTTGAAACCTCCGAATATTCGTTTGACTCCGCCAAATAACCGCAGAGGGAAAGGTATATAGTCTATTGAGCTGGCCGGATAGATGATGCCAGGAGGCCAAGGAGATGGCAAGACGGGATTACTATGAGGTTTTGGGTGTGAGCCGGAATGCCACAGGAGACCAGGTAAAAAAGGCATACAGAAAGCTGGCCCTCAAATACCACCCTGACAGGAACAAGGGAAATAAAGAGGCCGAAGAACGGTTCAAAGAGATAAACGAGGCCTACGCTGTTCTGAGTGATAAGGAAAAGCGGCAGCAATATGACACGTTTGGAGCCGAGGGTTTCCATCAGCGTTTCACCCAGGAGGATATCTTTCGCAACTTCAACTTTGGAGGCATCTTCCGTGATATGGGTTTTTCCGAGGATATTTTCAGCACCCTTTTTGGTGGTGGTGTGAAACGGGGTGCTCAAAGGGGTGATTTTGGTGGTGGGGATTTCGGCTTCGGTCAGTTTTTCAGACAGGGGCCATCAGAACGGGAGCCTCGGACGCCGCAGGGGGGCGCAGATCTAGTGACGACCTTACATATTTCTCTGGAGGAAGCTGCCACCGGATCTGAGAGGCGGCTCAAGATGGGCGGAAGAGGCAAGGCCGGAGAGATCAGTGTGAAGATTCCTCCAGGAATCCGTTCAGGCCAAAAACTCCGTCTCGCCGGAAAGGGACAACTCGGATCTCGTGGTGGGAAGGCAGGAGATCTATTCATCCAGGTCCACGTGTCCGATCACCCTGTTTTCAAACGTGAAGAAGACGACATTATCGTGGAGAAAGAGATTGCTTTTTCCCAAGCAGCTCTGGGAACGACTATCCAAGTTAAGACCTTGGACGGAACTCGCCGGGTGAAGATTCCTCCGGGAACCCAGAATCAAACGCGTCTACGCCTCAAGGGGCAGGGAATCCCTCACATGAAAGGAGGCGGGCGGGGCGATTTCTATGTCAAGACAATCGTCAGGGTTCCCAAGAGTGTGACCAAGCGACAGCGAGAATTGATTGACCAGCTCGCAGAGGAGGGATTGTAAACATTCTGGGTGGGAGGGTACGGCCGAGGGGTAAAGCAAGAAGGATCCATAGGACACGTTGGAGAGTAATAGGGCCCGTAAGGGTCTTTTTTTTGGTTGTCACAAAACTGTCCCTTTAGTTGACTGGCCAAGCCGATGACCCCTTATAAGGTCTTTCCGCAACGGGGTGGGATTCGATCTCTTAAACTCTCTCCCTGCTGCGGATCACATGGGTGACGCTCGTTTTTCTAGAGACATTGTCTTGACCGAAAGGGGGCTTGAGAGTTTCACATCCTTCGCCCCGCGGGCATTCTTGGGCAAAAACCAGTGATCAGAGGTCGCAGGGAGCGCCAGGGTGGGTGATGTTTCGTTTGAGGTACAAAGTTTCCCCGATCCGGTTTGATGTGACGAAGAAGATCTTTGTGATACAATAGGACGCGAACAATTCAGGGGGGATATGGCAAATGGCGAAAAAGACCAAAACTCGCAAACTTTCTTTGGATCAACTACGGTGGCGGTGTGACCCTGACAGACTGGAGTTTGAGAGTACAAAGGATTTGGAAGCCTGTAAGGAAATCATAGGCCAGCCGAGAGCCACAGAGGCTATCCGGGTGGGTTTAGAAATCGAGGGTTTTGGGTACAACATTTTTGTGACCGGCCTGGTTGGAACCGGAAGAAACACAACCATAAAGAGACTTCTTCAGGAGATCGATACGACCGGTCGCATCCCCGAAGATCTCTGTTACGTGAACAATTTCAAGAACCCAGATGTGCCAAAAGTGATTAGCCTTCCAGCCGGTCGAGGGATAGATTTGCGAAAGGATATGGAGAACCTGATCGAGAGTCTGAAAAGGAACATTCCCCAGGTATTCGAGAGTGAGACATACCAGAAGAAAAGGAAAGAAACATTGGAGAGTCTACAGGGGAAACAGGCGGATCTGTGGAGCCGTTTTGAAAAGGAAGTTAAGGACTCGGGGTTTTCTCTTGTTCAATTCAAGATGGGTCCTTATTCGCGACCGGGAATTCTTCCCGTCATGAGCGAAAAGCCAACGGACTTAAACGAGCTGGAGAATTTGAGAGAGGCAGGGAAATTCAGCGATGAAGATCTTGAGAAGATAAAAAAAAGGCACAAGGAACTGACCGAGAAGCTCGAACAACTCTTGAAAGAGACGAGAAAGAACGAGAGAGAGATCGAGCAAGCAGTCAGTAACCTCAACCGCGAAGCCGTCCTGCCTCTTGTGCGGGGGCTTATTTCCGACATTTGGGAGAAATACGACCATCCCAAGATTCGGACTTACCTTGATGAGGTTCAGGAGGCGATCATAGAGAATCTGCACAGATTCCAGGAAAGAGAGGAAAAAAGACCGGGCGACCTCGGTCTAGCAACATCTCCTGCCTCTGATCCTTTTCTCGAGTTTCATGTGAATGTCGTGGTAGACAACGCTGAGACTCGGGGGGCACCTGTCGTGGTCGAGAACTTCCCAACCTATCGGAATCTTTTTGGTACACTCGAGCGGGTGATGAGTCCTTCAGGGGTCTGGAAGACCGACTTCACGAAGATCAAAGCGGGCTCCCTGATTCGGGCAAACGGCGGATATCTGATCGTCAATGCACTTGATGCGCTGATTGAGCCAGGGGTCTGGACGACACTAAAACGGACATTGAAGAACAGGGTGATTGAGATTCAGACGTATGATCCACTCTACCTTATCGGAGGCACCGCGCTAAAACCGGAGCCAATCGATATGAAGGCAAAAATCATCATGATTGGGGATGATCGCCTTTACCACCTTCTCTATCGGTTTGATGAGGATTTCAAGAAGATTTTCAAAATCAAGGCCGACTTCGACTCGGTGATGGACAGGGTAGATGAGACAGTCTGGCAGTATGCCTCATTTGTGTGCAAGATCTGTAGAGAAGAGAACTTGAGGCCCTTTCACAAGACGGGTATCGCCGCCATTGTAGAGTATGGGGTGAGGCAGGCAGGCAAGAAAGACAAGATTTCCACACGCTTCCATCTGATAACGGATATCATGAGGGAGGCCAACTACTGGGCCTCCAAGGCTGACAGCGAGATGGTCCATGAGGAACATGTCGACAAGGCCATCGAAAAGCGGACCTATCGGGTGAATATGGTCGAAGAGAAGATCAAAGAGATGATAGAGGACGGGACGATCATGATCGATTCTGAGGGGGAGGTGGTCGGACAGGTTAACGGCCTTGCCATATACCAACTGGGAGATCACGAGTTCGGGAAACCGTCCCGAATTACGGCAAAGACGGCCATGGGAAGGGCAGGTATCATCAACATCGAGCGTGAGGCAGACTTGAGCGGAAAGACTCACAACAAAGGGGTCCTCATTCTGGCCGGGTACCTACGAGGAAAATACGCCCAGGAAAGGCCTCTCACCATGAGTGCGAGCCTATGTTTCGAACAGTCCTATACCGGGGTCGATGGAGATAGTGCCTCCTCAACAGAGGTCTATGCCCTTTTGTCTAGCCTCGCAGGACTCCCCCTGAGGCAGGACATTGCCGTTACCGGTTCCGTTAATCAGAAGGGGGAGATCCAGCCGATTGGTGGGGTCAACGAGAAAATTGAGGGCTTTTTGGATGTGTGCAAAATCAAAGGACTCAATGGTAAGCAGGGGGTCATGATCCCCGAGCAAAACGTCAAGGATTTGATGCTCCGAAAGGAGGTCGTCGAAGCAGTGAGAACTGGGCAGTTTCATATCTACCCAGTGAGAACCATCGATGAAGGGATCGAAATCTTAACAGGCATAGAGGCAGGAGTTCCACTCTCAAAGGGAGGCTATACCCCTCGGAGTGTTAATGATCGTGTCGACCGCCGTCTCAGGGATCTAGCTGAGAAAATGAGGGATTTCGGTCGGCCCAAGAAATCAAAGACCAAAACAGGCGAAAAGGGGGAGAAGGAGAACAATCAGGAAGATGAGACGAACAGCTCAGGTCACGACGATTGGGTAGCCTAGTTGCTAGCTCAGCCTTCTGCTTCGACTGGACCGAGTCAACGTGCCCTGGTCGTCTTTGGTTGTAGGCGGTTAGTTGTAACGACGGATTCGAACCAAGGCCAGGAAGGAGGCTCGCTCAACCTTTTCCTGGTTAGCTTCTGAATTCATTGATCCTTGACGCTCGGCAAGGAGGGACGGACGCAAACTGGTATGAATCGGGTTGAAATTATCGTTGTTGGCCGAGAAATTCTGGTGGGAAGAACCCGAGACACCAACTCTAATTGGATTGCACGACGGGTGGCCTCTCTTGGCGGGAGGACGTCGCGGATTGTGGCGGTGGATGATGATGTTCAGTCTATTGCGAAAGAGATCCGAACCGGTCGATCGAATCGAGCGCGGGTTATCATTACGATAGGTGGCCTGGGACCGACAGCAGACGACAAGACGCTTGCAGCCGTGGCAGAAGCAACAGGCACCCCCCTCGAGCTTGACATTGAAGCCCTCGAGTTTGTGAGGAAGCGATACGGTTTTTTCAAAGACCACGGGTTTGTTGACTCCGACAAGATGACGGCAAGTCGTAAGAAAATGGCGTTGCTCCCAGTAGGATCTAGGATACTTCGGAATTCGGTCGGAGCAGCGCCTGGCGTGCACCTAGACCTGAAAACCCTCTCCCTCTTCTGCGTTCCAGGGGTTCCAGAGGAGATGGAGGCGATATTTGAGGAAGAGATGGTTGATACCCTGAAGGGTATCTTCGGCAAGAACGTCTTCCTCGAAAAAACCATCACCACAACACTCAAGGATGAATCTCTACTCGCAGATATCCTGAATCGGGTCATGAAAGATATTCCCCGGGTGTACCTGAAATCGCGGCCAACCCACTTCGGTCGGAATGTCAACTTGAACGTGACGATCAGTGTTACCGGGGACAATCGCGGGGACGTCGAAAGGGAGATACGACGAGCGGTCCTGAGAATTCGAAAAGGAATCCGTGAAGAGACTGCCCCGAGATCGGGTCATTGAGAGAGGAGCAAGGGTTCTTAGACGTTTCGCCTCAAATCCCGCACACCGGGAAGTTCCTAGAAACTCTATCAGCCTCACTCTCCACGGGGTCCTCGAGCCTTTGACCTTTATCCTTGGCCCTTTATCATCCCACCTAGGTCACCGAGTTCATACTGAATGATTGTGATAGCAGCGATCGCCGCCGTTTCTGTCCTCAGAATCCGCTCTCCCAGACCAATGGAGACAAATCCTCTCATTCGGGCCAGTTCGATTTCCCCTATGCTGAAGCCGCCCTCAGGGCCAACTGCAAGGGTGAGATTTCTTACAGGGTCTTTTAACGTCGCCAGGACATGCTTCATGCCTTCGGAGGATTCTTTCTCCCAGAGGATGAGATTGAGATGACTTGCACCGGCAATCTCTAAAACTTCAGAAAAAAGAGAAACGGGATAGACAACGGGAACTCTGGCACGTCGACTCTGCTGGGCTGCTTTCGTGGCGACCGCCTGCCAGCGATGCGATTTCTTCTGGGACGCGTCCCGCTCCTGTGGGGTGATGGAGTGGTCGGACACACAGGGCATAATAGAAGAGACACCGAGCTCCGTCGCCTTCTGGATGATCCACTCAAGCCGTTCCTTTTTAGGGAGAGCCTGGATTAAATGGATCTCAATGGGTGGTTCGACTGAGGCAGCAAGAGGTTCGAAAATCAAGGCCGCTCCGTGTCGTCGGGTTAGTTGAACAACCCGACCCCGAAAGTCTCTTCCCAGCTGGTCTCTTATAGTGACGAGATCCCCAACTCTTCCGGCCCGCCCTCTGAGGAGCTCTAAGGACTCTCCCTCCATGACAACGATCTTTCCGATAGTGAGTTTCTCATCGACCTTGAGAAGTCCCATCCTGCCTCCTTGGCCCATAATCGATTGATCCACCAGGAGATTGAGAGTAAAACGCCCGCCCCCTGGGAAAGCCCCTGGTTGACAAATGGGAGATTCACAACACATCTTAGTATGATATGAGAGAAAATCCAAACGAGATGTGCGAAAATATCCGAGGACCCTTAGCGTAGATCACGTCTGTTCAGGTGAGAAGGTACAATGCTTGTTGATGGCCATGCCCATCTCGATGAGGTTGATGATATAACGGCGGCCCTTTCTGAGGCGAAGCGTGCAGGGGTTAACGCTATTGTCGGTGTCGGGATGGCGATCGAATCAAATCAGCAGATCCTCTCCCTCGCCCGTCAACTTCCGGCCTTTTTTTACCCCGCTATCGGGTACCATCCATGGGAGATCTCTGTGGACACAGTGGATAGAACAATCGCTTTTATCGACAGGCATCTGCCCATCTGCGTCGCTTTGGGAGAAGTGGGCCTCGATTACAAGGCCAGGGTCAAAAAGGACCTCCAAAAAGAGGTTCTTTCACGGCTTCTCGAGATCGCGTCTCGCCAAAAGAAGCCGGCAATCCTCCACTGTCGATTCTCTCATGAGCGGACGCTGGAGATCGTTTGTCAGTCGGGCCTCCAGAGGGCAGTTTTTCATTGGTACAGCGGTTCCGTTGATATCCTCCGGAGAATTCTGGACAGGGGGTATTTTATTTCGGCCACACCTGCTCTCGATTATAGTCTACCTCACCGTGAGGCAATTCGCTGGACACCCCTTGAGCGGATCCTCCTTGAGACCGATAGCCCTGTGGAATATAGGGGGAAGATATCTAGGCCTGCAGATGTTCGGCGGACAGCAGATTTGGTCGCGGAGATCAAAGGAACGACCTTCCAAAAGGTCGCCGAGAAAACAACAGAAAATGCCCAAGGGTTTTTCGGAATTCGCATAAGAAATGAAGAGAAAAGTTCATAAGCCATCCGACAATGGTTCCGGCCGCAGATCGTCACCCCCTGGCTGTCCTGAGCCAGAATGCGGCAGCAACTCCCCAAAAAGCATTGAAAATCAATACGAACAGGGGAGTCAGAGTTCCAAGGTCCATCCCAAGGAATCCCTTGTGCGCCTTGTACGGAAACACGACAAAGAGCTGGACCAATGTGGGACCTAAGCTTAGAAGGAGGCCATTTCTCACAGCAGATCCAGCTCTTAGCGGCAGAAGAAAGAGAAAGCCCCAGATTCCTCCCCAGACGATCCGTGGGTAGAGCCACGTCGGGGTGAGAGAAGGCGAGATGTTCACCCCAAAGAGATAGGCGAGATGATAGTGGCCAAAAAGCCAGACAACCAGACTGTTTATGAGTCCGCCGAAACACCCGGCCGCGAAGGTATGACTCAGCTTTGAAAAGAATAGTCTCATGGCTCATCCTCCTAGAGAGAAAAGCGGTTAAGCAGAAAATGACATTTTTCGGTTTAAAGGTCAAGGAGTCACTTTTCGGTGTCGATCGTTTGGCGTTCATTCTACCATTCTGGCTTATTTCAAAGACGACCTGGTGACGCTCATTTTACAAAGAGAGAATCAGCGTGCTATATTCTTCCCGTTCCCAGGGTCATCTATGTCCTGGATTTTTGAGCAGAAGCTCAGGAGTTTTGATAGATCCGGGGTTTTCGAGTGGCAGAAGGGATAGGTCAAATTCTCAGAGAGATCCGGAATGATAACCGATCCGGGGCGTCCGAAATCACCCAAAAAGCGGCACGGAGTCTTGTGGTTTTTGCCGAGACCTTCGAGGGAAGCACGCCACATGATTTGATGCAAGGGCTATCTGAAGTTGGCCGTGAGATTGTGAAGTGTCAGCCGACTATGGCACCCCTTTTCAACCTGGTCAATAGAACCCTTCTCGAGGCGGATGAGGCAAAGACCGTCGAGGAGGGTCGGACTCGCATCAAGAGCGTAGTGAGCAATTCGGTGAAGAATTCGAGGGAGGGGTGGAAACGGATTGCGGACCATGCGAACTCTCTTGTGGAAAAAGACTCAACGATTCTGACCCATTCTTACAGTGCAACCCTTTTTTGGATTCTCGGTCACCTTCACGAGCGAATGAAAGAGTTTTCGGTTATATGTACCGAATCACGTCCCCTCTGTGAAGGTGTAACCCTGGCTCGCCAATTGGCGGAAAAAGGTATCCGGGTGCGACTTGTGGTGGATGCGGCGGCATTTCAACTCCTCGATCGGGTAAGTCTCGTTCTGGTTGGGGCCGATGCGATCTCTCCGCTGGGGGTGACCAATAAGATCGGAACCTGCGGTCTCGCGGCAGCTGCCAACTTTTTGGCTGTGCCCTTCTATGTCGTTGCGGGGACTGAAAAGTGCGTGTCGCGGGACTTGATGGCCGACCTTGATAAAGAGACGAGACCATCAAATGAGATCGCTGAGAATGACACGATGATCGACATCCTCAACTTCTATTTCGACCGAACACCTCTCGAACTGGTTTCGGGGGTAATCACGGAAGAAGGGATCTGGCGTACCGGCAGGATAAAGGAATATTTTAGATCATTAAAGATACATCCAATTCTGGCAAGTTGGACGGTCAGGGATCGATGACCCACATTTATCTGGTCCGTCACGGGCAGACCGACTGGAACAAGGAGGAGATTTTTAGAGGGACGACGGATATCCCCCTCAACGAAATGGGGAGGATGGAAGCTCAACTGGCATCAGAGGCGCTCAGAGCCATGCCAGTCAAGGCGGTTTACTCGAGTCCCCTGGCCCGTGCAAAAGAGACGGCAACGGCCATTGCCGACTGTCATGGGCTCGACGTAAGAATCATTGAGGGCTTTCAGGATATCTGCTTTGGTCACTGGCAGGGCGTCTCCCACAAAACGGTTCAAAAACAATACCCAGACCTGTATCGGCTTTGGCTCGAAGACCCCTACGCCGTCACGTTTCCAGGTGGAGAAAACCTCGAGGCCGTGCAGACGAGGGCTGTAAAGGCGGTGAGAGAAATCGTTTCCGATCATCCGGAAGATACGGTTGTCGTGGTTTCTCACCGGGTAACTAACCGGGCTCTTATCTGTGGGGTGGCAGGAATTAGGCTCTCCCGGTTTTGGCAGCTTGGCCAGGACACGGCAGCTATCAATCTACTCACATGGAAGAAGGATTACTTTACCCTCGCCTGTCTCAATGATACCTGTCATCTTCAAAGTGTCGAAAAGAATCGGATGAAGATTGATTTCTGATGGGGGTCTGTGGAGAGGGCTATCTTCCTCTTTTCAGTTTGTCTCGACCGAATTTTCCGCTTACCTCGTCGATGGCCATATCGAGACGACTTTGTCTTTCGTCCTCAATGCTCAACTTCTCAAAGAAGGCAAGTTGTCTGGCTGACGATTGGAAATTGCTGACTCCCACCCCAACGAGTCGGACCTTCGATCGGAGCTGTTCGTTTTTCAAGAGTTCGAAAGCCGTGTCTCGGATGATCTTTGTGGAGTTCGTGGGTCCATCGATGGTGCGAGCCCGAGTGACAAGGCGAAAATCGCTATACTTGAGTTTCAGGGTGATTGTTCGACCCCTCAATCCATGTGTTCTTATCCTCCTTCCAATGGTTTCGGATTGGGCAGCAAGGGTCTTCATGAGGATTTCAATGTCGTCCGTATCTTCTCCCAAGGTGTTTTCGTTGCTGATGGATTTGGGTTCACCATGAGAAACAACCGCTGATCGGTCTAATCCCCTCGAGAGTTCGAGAAGGCTTCGGCCAAATTTCCCGAACTTCTTCGTGAGTATGGCTTCTGGGAGCTTTCTTATCTGGCCAGCCTGGGTGATTCCAAGGCCCTCGAGGGTCTTAAGGGCTCTCTTCCCAACCCCGGGGAGCTTCGTCACAGGGAGGTCATCCAGAAAATCCTCGACCTCATCATGTCTGATCATGGTGAGTCCATCAGGCTTATCCCAATCCGAAGCGATCTTGGCGACGAATTTGTTGGGTGCAATCCCGATAGAGCAAGTGAGCCCTGTCTCCTCACGGACCCATTCCTTGATTCTCTTGGCGAGGGCAATAGGATCTCCAAGCAGTCTCTCTGTTCCCGTGATATCCAGGTAGGCCTCATCAATTGAGACTTGCTCGCAAACTGGTGAAATCGTATTAAGAAAAGCCATTATCCTCCGTGACGTTTCCTGGTACCGGCTCATCCGCACCGGGACAAAGACTGCCCGGGGGCAGAGACGTTTGGCTTGAAAGATCGGCATAGCAGAGTGGACACCGAATTCTCTCGCCTCATAGGATGCCGTCGAAACGACCCCTCTCATGCCGCCACCGACGATCACAGGCTTACCCCTTAGGCGTGGGTTGTCCAGTTGCTCGATAGCAGCGTAGAAGGCATCCATGTCAATATGGAGAATTGTTCCTTTCATCGTCCTATACGGCTATAATCCCGTCTTCAGTTGTTGTGATTCTCTCAAGACCGTCACCAGTCACCACATAGTCGTCCTCAAAGCCAATGACGCCAATCCCCGGATACTTCAAGCGTGGTTCAAGAGTGAAGACCATCCCCTCCTCGAGGGTATGGGGAGAATGGGCAGATAGAATCGGTAGCTCATCTACCTCCAGGCCGAGGCCATGGCCTATAAAGGAGGTCTTTTCATTCCCGTAACCCATGAAATGTGCCTCGAGACCCCCGGCCGTTACCTTCTTAAGGATCGCCTCACACAATTTCGAGCATCTGACACCGGGTTTCGCCATTTCCGTAAAAACCCCTGTCGCCTCCATGAGTCTCTTGTAATCCTCAGTGAGATTCCGAGGAAGCGTTCCAATGACAAAGGTGCGAGCGTGGTCGGCAATGTAGCCATTCACACCGAAGCAGAGATCGATGGAGATGGGGGTGTCCCTCAATATGAGATTGAACCCTGCCCCTTGGGCCACGGCCGGTGAAGGTCCCCAACCTCCTGTTGGTGAATCCAGGAATGAGGATACGAGGCCACTCTCCCCGGAGAGGACGTGGCCGTAATGCATCTCTTGATTCCACCCTCGTGTTCTTATGAAGCCGTGATGCGATCTTTTTCTTCCAAAAGATATGAGGGCCGACTCAAGGTCGAGTTCGGTCATTCCCTCCTGGATCAACTCCCGGGCCTGTGCCATTGTATCAATGCAAATCTGGGCCGCCCTTTTGATCTGCTTTATCTCAAAAGGAGATTTGATCATCCGGGTCTTTCGAATTTCAGAGGAGACATCGACCAATTCCGCATGTGGGAACAATCCCCCGATCCTTAAGTACAGATTTGTGGGAATAACATCCCCTTCCACGCCGAGTCGCGAAACTTCCATATGCCCCCGCTCCCCAAGAAGGTGAGGGATGGCCGACGGTCCCTCCAGGGGGGACACCGCCCCCAAGGGCGACTCTCTTCGAGCCCGGTCGTAGTTCTTCTGGATCATCAGGAGGGGATCTCCGTCAGATGGGATAAAGAGGAAAGATCGCTGAACGGTTCCAGAAAAATAGAAAAGGTCGGCATTCTGAGAAATCAGAGCCCCGTCGACTCCCTTATTCACCAGGAGGGTTTGAAATCGACTTATCCGATCTTTCAGTTCGGATCCGGGAGTGAGTTCATAGTTCGTGTTGTGCATTACGGTCTTCATAGGCTGAGATGATCCCTATCCCGTGTGGACAGGACAGGTCCGTGGCGAATTCTAGGCAAAAAAAGGATCGAAATCAAGAATGGAAACATGGTCCGCTGAAAAGGCGCCTTGTTATGAATCTGAGAGGTCTGTTTGAGTTTAACAGCAAATTGAAAGTTTTGCATTTTACGCTTGACAAGCCGTGGCACAACGTGGTATCAACGCGGCGCGAGTTTGGGCAAGAGGGTGGTACTTTATTCATCTGACGATCTCCAGAAGTCTAAGGCCAGAGAATGGCTCAGCGAGTTAGGGGCCGCTAGTCGACATTGGGATTTCCGTGCCTTCAAGGGGGGAAGATCTGAAGAGGACCATTTCGGTGGATTGGCTCTTCACTTGGCCAAGTTAGCTGCTGGGATTAGAAAATGCCCCTTTCGATTATCGAATGAATGGGGCATTTTTCAGTGAAGACTAAATAGGGTCTTAACTGTTTTGGGTGCGGTTTGATTGGGGGGTGCCCAGGTCCATGATCTTTTCATAACCAAAACCAATTTGTAAGGAGGGGAAAAATGGCGGGACAAAAAGCAGCGAGGTTTCCGGATCCACATCAATTTCAGGTTCCAGCGGGACTTGAAGGCTGGGAAGAAATGTATCCATCCCACTACCTGTTCTCTAAAGAGCGGGCCGGCTGGGAAAAGAGACAGTTCTGGTTTCAGGATAAAATCCACGCTCCAGAACCTATGCCACCGTTAGACCTCATTTTTCAGGAGGCGTGGCAGATTGCACTCGCCCAGTACACGACAAGGGTGTTCTGCATACCACCAGCCCAGGGAATCGCTCAGAGAATGGTCGGGTGTTATATGTACATCTGCGCCATTGAGCCTCCTCCCGAAGCGGTAATCGGGGAAAAGGCCGAACTCTTTCAAAAACGGGTGTTCTATGTATTTGAGCATTATGACGAATTGTGGGACAAGTGGCTGACGAAGTTCAGGGCCCTTGGTGAGGAGATGGCTGCGGTGCAAGTCCCTCAGGAGCTGCCCAAATTCGTGCCTGAGGAACAGGTGTTGCCGGCCCCTCGGGGTTATTACGCATCCTACGAGGTGATTGAGGCCTTTGATCGGTTGGTGAATCTGATGTTCAAGGGGTGGCAGTACCACTTCGAAATGCTGAATCTAACCTACCTCGCCTACCTGATGTTTGGTGATGTTTCGAGAAAGCTCTTTCCCGGGATAAGCGAGAGCTCAATTGGTAAAATGGTGGCCGGCGCTTTTGTTTCTATGTTCCGTCCAGAAGAAGAGCTTTGCCAATTATCCAGATTGGCCACCTCTATGCGTGGTGTGACAGATATCCTCAAGTCAGGAATGTCGGCAGGCCAGAAGATCAGAGAGCTTGAAAAGACACCGGACGGGAGACGCTGGCTCGAAGAGTTGGAAAAGGCCAAAGATCCGTGGTTCTATGTGTCCTGTGGGAGCGGTTGGCTCCATTATGAGAAGAGCTGGCTCACCAATCTTGATATCCCTTTCGGCTATATCAAGGGTTACCTTGAACGGCTGGAAAAAGGTGAGAATATCGAGCGATCTCTCGACGAGATCGATAAGGAGAGAGATGAGATCGTCGCTGAATATCGTAAACTGATAAAGACCGATGAAGACGCCAAGTCCTTTGATGATGCTTACAAAACGATCAGGACCATCTATCGGTATGCTGAGGATCACCTCTTCTGGGTTGAGCATTGGTTCCACACCATATGGTTTGACAAGGTGAGGGAATTCGGCAGGCTTGCGGTCGAGAATGGGATGTTGGATGAGATCGATGATATTTTCATGTTCAGTCGCTATGAAATCCCTGAACTCCTCACAGAACTTGCCACGAGTTGGGCCTTAGGGGTGAACATACCGGTCAGGGGCGACTACTATAAGGCTAGGGCTAAAAAGCGAAGAAAGATTCTCGAGGCGGCCAGAAAGTGGGTGCCTACACCAGCTCTAGGCGTCCCGCCAGAAGAAGTGGCGGAACCATTTACGATCATGTTGTGGGGTATCACAACTGAAAAGGTGAAAGAATGGCTCAAGGGGGTTGCAGCACCAAAGCCGGAAGATGTATCTGAGATCAAGGGGTTTGCTTCTTCTGCAGGCGTGGCGGAGGGTCCCGCCAGAGTGCTCAAGCTACTGGAGGAGATCGTCACTCTTCAAGCAGGAGAGATCATCGTCTGTCCATCAACCAACCCCTCATGGGCTCCTGTGTTCACAAAAATCAAGGCCGCAGTCACAGACATCGGCGGGCTGACGAGCCATGCGGCCATCGTTTGCAGGGAATATGGCGTGCCGTCTGTGACAGGTCTTGGACTCGCCACATCCGTGATTAGGACCGGTGACATTATAAGGGTTGACGGGGACAAGGGTGTGGTCACCATTGTCAAACGGGCAAATTAAATGGCTGGGATGCCCATAGGACGTACAATCTGTCTAACCATAGAATGGGCTGTTTGCAACAGGGGCCCTCCCCCCCACGGTGTCTTCCGGTAACCACGCATCTTTAGGGCCAATGAGCAGTGTGGGGGGGTAGACAGAACAAAGGATGAAATACCTCCTAAATCTTAAGGACGTTGATCAGCGTTCAATTTCACTGGTTGGGGGTAAGAATGCCAGCCTGGGAGAGATGATCAAGGCTGGCATTCCGGTTCCCCCAGGGTTTGCCGTGACCACGGATACCTACCTGAGTTTCGTAAATGAATCGGGAATAAAGGACAAGATCCTTGACATCCTTTCTGGTGTTGACTCTGATGATGTGGACTCTTTGAACAAAGCTGGGGCTGAGGTTCAAAATCTAATTGGAGATGCCTCGATTTCTGATCAAGTGAAAAATGCGATTGTGGCAGCGTATTCTCATCTCTGCGAGAAATGCTCTGTTGAAATGGTCCCTGTGGCCGTTCGATCGAGTGCGACGGCCGAGGATCTCCCGACTGCTAGCTTTGCTGGGCAACAGGACACGTACCTCTGGGTCAAGGGGTCGGACCAGGTAATCGAGAACATTCAGAGCTGCTGGGCCAGCCTTTTTACCCCCCGGGCCATCAGTTACAGAATCAAAAACAACTTCCCCCACGACAAGGTACTGATAAGCGTGGGAGTTCAGAAGATGGTCGATTCGAAGGCCGCAGGGGTTATGTTCACCCTCAACCCAACCGACGGAGATCCGTCCAAGGTCGTCATCGAAGGCAGCTGGGGCTTAGGGGAAACGGTTGTGTCTGGCTCTGTAAACCCTGATAAATTTGTCATTGACAAGGTATTGACGGAGATTAACGAAAGGGCGATTTCCACCAAGCATATTGAATGTGTCTATAATGTTGAGAAAGGAGAGTTGGTCCACGCCGATGTGGATCCCAAAAAGCAGTGCGCGTGCTGCCTGGAGGACCAGGAGATAAAAGAGCTGGTGAGAATGGCCAAAAGGATTGAAGCGCACTACGGCTGTCCCCAGGATATCGAATGGGCCATTGATCGAAAGCTTCCTTTTCCTGAGAACATGTTTATCGTCCAGAGTCGGCCCGAGACTGTGTGGAGCCAGCGTGGGGCGGAACCTCGCATTGGGAAAAAGACAGGGTTCGACTTGTTAATGGAAAGAGCCATGAAAAGGATCAAGATTGATGACTAACCAGCAACGCTTACTGTCAGTAGGGTAGTTGGAATAAGGAGTTGTTAATAAAGCGTTTTTTGGACTATAATAAGGTGCTCCATCAAACGCTTTGTTTTTAGGAGGGCAAGGACCTTGTAGCGTGGCGTTTCCAAGAAATATGGAGGGGAGGCGGTATCGAAATGAAAGATATCAGAGATTTCATCGCAAAATGCGAAGAGGAACATATTCTGCACAAGATCAAACCAGCGGTGGATGTGAATCTTGAACTCTCCCATACCGCCAAGATCAATGAAGAGGCAGGCGGGCCGGTGCTTTTGTTCGAAAATGTCCAAGGATTTGATATTCCGGTCTTAATCAGTGCCTGTACGACGCCGAAAAAAATGGCGGTGATCCTCGGTCAACCGAGTGACTATTCTATGTGCAGACTTTCTCGGGAGTGGATGAAACTGACAACGAAAGGGCTTATCCAGCCCAAAGTGATCAAGAACCCGCCTGCGATGGAGAATGTCATTGAAGAGCGAGATGTGAATGTCAACAAATTCCCAGCGCCATTCTTCTATCCTATGGACGGAGGACGTTTTATCGGGACTGCTGCTTACCTGATCACCAAAGATCCAGAAACCGGGTGGACGAACCTGGGTACCTACCGGATGCAGATTCACGACGACAATCATGTTGGGGTTCAGATTATCAAGGGCAAACACGGCGACATGATGATGAAGCAATATGCGGCCATGGGGAAGAAAATGCCCGCGGCTGCGGTGATCGGTTGTGATCCCATACTATTTTTGGTATCCAGCACGCTTGTTTCAGCCCAGACCGATGAATATGACATTGCCGGGTCCTTGAGAGAAGAGCCGGTGGAAATATTTGAGAGTGATCTTACCGGGTTGGAACTTCCCGCCCATGCAGAGATTATCCTGGAAGGGGAAATCGACCCTCAGAATTTAAGGCCGGAAGGACCCTTCGGAGAGTACACGGGTTACTATTCAGGTAGTAAAGGGAAAGATTTCCCTAAACCATGTCTCGAAGTGAAAAGAATCCTTCATCGAAACAAGCCCATATTCTGGGCCACGACAGTGGGAAAACCTATCAATGATATCCATATGGTTCAATCTCTTAACCGGACGGCCACTTTATGGACTGACCTTGAGACCATGCGGGTCCCTGGAATCCAGTCCGTCTATATCCCTGCCAATTCCACGGGGAGGTTCTGGGCGATCGTGTCGGTGAAAACCATGTACCCTGGTCATGCCAACCATGTGGGCAATGCGGTTATCGCCACGACCACCGGTCACTATGGCCTAAAAGGGGTTATTGTCGTAGATGCCGACATTCCGGCTGATGACTGGGATCGTGTCATGTGGGCCCTCGCCGTACGCTACGATCCTCTCCGGGACACCGAGATCATCAAGCGCGGACGGTCAACTCCGCTAGACCCTGCCCTGCCGATCAATGCGAGAGAGATTGTTTCACGAATCATTATGGATGCCACCACTCCCTATGAGTGGACGGAAAAGCCCGTCGAGATATTTATGGATAAGGATATGATCAAGCAGGTGTTGGGCAGATGGAAAGAGTTCGGGTTTGAGGACATAGGGGTTTTCCCCAGCAAGACCGATTACTAGGGAATACTCATTGAGATCACTTTTCAAGAATCAAGGAATCCCTCATGTAACAGCCAACCTAGATGCCCGCGGCACGGAACTCCTGCCGGTCGAGGAGCTGAAGGAGGTTGCAAGAGCTGACGCTCATAGAGTAGCCCCGATCTTGGCAGGGCGGCTGCTGAAGCCTTTGTCGAGCTTTATGAAACATATGGGTCTAAGTTACAGACATGAAAGATAATCTGTCGTGGGAAGGAATGAAACGTGAAAAAGCAGCTACTCGTTATTGCCACCCTTGATACCAAGGGGAGGGAGGCGAAATATATTAAGGACTGCTCTCGGGAGCTTGGGGTCAATCCAATTCTGATGGATATTGGAACCCTGACGGATCCCCTGACCACGCCTGATTTAACCAGACATGACCTTGTCGCTGCTGCGGGTTACGACCTTTGTCGATTCATCAGAGACCGAGACCGTTCCGGAGCTGTGAGAGCTGTTCAGGAGGGTGGGATAATTCAAGCGAATCGCTTGCTTGAAGAAGGGAAGCTCCATGGCGTTTTAGGTGTGGGTGGTGGTACCGGCACAGCTATTGTTACTGCAATTATGCGTTCTCTTCCTTTTGGTCTCCCCAAGGTGGTAGTTTCTACAGTCGCCTCCAGGGACGTAAGAGAATATGTGGGGACCAAAGACATTGTCATGTTTCATTCGGTGGCTGACATCTTGGGTTTCAACGAATTTATTCGATTGATCCTTGGACAGGCTTCGCATGCCGTATGCGGCATGATTGAGAAAGGAAGTCGAATCGTCATTAGAAGACCGATGATCGGTGTCACGGCATATGGAATCAATTCCTCTTGTGCCCTTCAGGCAGAGCCGCTCCTTGAGACGAAGGGATACGAAATGGTTGCATTCCATGCCAATGGTTGTGGGGGAATGGCCCTGGAGGAGTTCATTGCACAGAGCCTGTTGGTTGGTGTTCTTGACTTTACCCTCCATGAGATAGCTGACGAAATGTTCGGAGGTTACTGTAAAGGGATAGGCCCGATGCGGCTTGAGACAGCCGGTAAGAGGGGAATCCCTCTTCTTCTCGCTCCCGGTGGACTCGATAATGCGGTTTTCAGCCCTTCTTACCCTATGCCTGATCGATTGAAAGGCAGGAAAGCGCATTCTCACGATGTAAGGTTTTGTGTTCGGATGGGACCTGAGGAGATGAAGGCCTTCGCCGGGATCATCGGAGAGAAACTCAACAAATCAAGGGGGCCAACTCATGTGCTTGTCCCCAAAAAAGGGTGGTCAGAGGTTGATAAAGCTGGAATCGAGCTCTTCGATCCTCAAACAGATCGAATCTTTGTGGAGGAGCTCAGGAAGATAGTCAAGGGTGCCGTCCCCGTCGAAGAGATCGATGTCCATATTAGTGACCCCGCCTTTGCCAACCGGGCTGTAGAGATTTTGGATGGTATGATACGGTCGGAAAAGGCCTGATTCGATGTGGAGGCCCCAGAATCGTATTGAAACGCCTGTGCAGGAGATAAAGAGCTCGGCCTCATCTGAGGGAAAGGTCAATGGTCGAAGATTGGCCTCTAGTTAAAAGTGTTCAGGGATCCGATTACTCGCTCTTTAGCGTCCGGATAGACACGGCGCGCTCCCCCCGTACCGGGAAAAACCGTGACTTCTATGTCATTGACACGATGGATTGGGTAACCATGGTACCCGTGACACCTGCCTCAGAGGTGGTCATGGTCAAACAGTTCAGGCATGGAATAAAGGAGACTACCCTCGAAACGCCTGGTGGGTTAGTAGAAAGAGGGTGCGGCCACAAACAGTCCGTCGAGCGCGAGCTTCTGGAGGAGACAGGATACAGAGCCCGGGAGGTAAGCCTCCTAGGAGAACTCTACCCTCAACCAGCCCTCTTCAACAATCATTACCTGGTCTATCTAGGCAAAGGGGTCGAGAGTGTTGCCCAGCCTTGCCAGGATGAGGGGGAGGATCTCGATGTCGTCCTGGTACCTCTCCGTGACATCAAGGAAATGATCAGGGTGGGAGGGATAAAACACGCTCTGGTGTTGGCAGCTTTTCAGCTCTTTTTTCTTGATGATGAAAAGAGGAAATCTTTCTAATGGACTCTTTAAGAATTTCTGAGAAGAGTGGCGCCTTTGAAGTCTTCGCCCAGGTGGAGGAGCTTGGCAATGATCTGTTGGTGGTCCTTTGGGGTGGGCCCACGCCGCATATCGGGGCAGTTGGAATGGCCGAAACTCGGCCCAGTCTCAGGGATAAGAAGTTAGTAAGCGCGACCAGTTCGGTTTTTACTTTCTTGGGACATAAGGAAGATACAGTGGCCAAGAGGATGTCTGAAGAACTTGCGAAAAAGCTCCAGAAAAAAGTCGTGGTAGTCGCTGGCATGCACTGGGACGGGTTGAAAGATAGGGAAATAGAAGAAATCATAGAGGTCTGCCAGAGAATTGAGGAGAGAATTTTAAACGAGATGGGGGGGAAATGAAAAGGATTATTGTGGGTATTACGGGTGCCTCAGGCGTCATATACGGGATACGATTGCTGGAAGTGTTGAAAAAACTCGACATGGAGACTCACTTGGTAATCACCGAAGCAGGCCAAGAGAATATCCTCATAGAAACCACGTCCACTGTTGAGGCTGTAAAAGGCTTGGCCACCAAGGTATACGACACAAATGATGTGACGGCCCCTTTTTCGAGTGGCTCCTTCAGAACTGATGGGATGGTCATTGTCCCCTGCAGCGTGAAAACCCTTTCCGGAGTGGCCCATTCCTATACTGAGAATCTTTTGATACGGGCTGCAGACGTCACCTTGAAGGAGAGAAGAAAATTGATTCTGGTGGTGAGAGAGACGCCGCTCCACAAGGGGCACCTTGAGTTGATGAGCAGAGTTGCTGAGCTGGGGGGAGTGATCCTACCTCCCGTCCCTGCCTTTTACCATGGGCCTCGGACTATTGAGCACGTGATAGATCATACAATAGGGAAGATCCTTGACCTTATGGACATCGAACATTCCCTCTTTAAGCGGTGGGAGGGAAGATCTAAATAGCAGGGAAGCGTTACAAGGGTAGTTTTTTCAGCGACGACTATTTATGAAACCGACCGGATAGGGAGGGTGACATGTCTGAGCGTTCTTTGGTCCAGGCAACAATGAATTTACCATGTTCAGTGGTGATACTCAGCGCCAAGGCAGATAACAACCACGGGGGGATGACGGCTTCTGCAATGTACATCTCGCAGGTTCCGCCGCTGATTGCGGTTAGTGTATCCAAGACTTTCGCCACCTATCAGTTGATCGAAAAGTCCAAAGAGTTTGCTATCAATGTGGTTTCAGATGATCAATTAGATCTGGTGAGAGAATTTGGGAGCACCCATGGGCACGAAGTCGACAAATTCAAGGAGTTTGATGTTTCCACTGAATCGGCCAGTAAGATCGGTGCACCCCTTATTTCAGGCTGCTTCGCCAACATTGAATGCCGGGTCAGGAGTTCCGTCTGGGATGTGGACGGGAACCATGCTGTTTACATCGGCGAGGTTCTTGGTTTCAAATTAGATGACAGTCTAAGACCCCTTGTCTGGCTCAACAACAGGTATTTTCGAGTGGGTTCCGAATGCCGGTTGTGAGGCAGAATCCGTTGTCCGGTGCGAGCCATCATTGTCTGTCATTCCAGGTTTATCTTCATTACATAAGTGTCCTCACTTTTGTGGACACTCATGTCCTTAGCAATTTGCCAGAAAGTGGGAAGGGAAGCTCTGAGCGCGAATCAAGATTTTTTCGGCAAGAATATCCAAGCACAGTGAACGTCTCCAGAATTTCTCACAGAGCACGCAGAGCCTCAGAGGGAACTTCCTCTTGATTGGTGAGAGGCCAATCCAGAGGAGATGATTTGGCCTAATTTTTCCCCTCAAAAAATTAGGCCAAAATCCTGATCCATTGATCTTCTCACTGTGCGAGCTCTGAGAGCTCGAGCGATCCTGAGCAGGGCCGAAGGGGAGCGGGCGAGAGAAACTGGTGCCTTTGTGGAAGCCCGCTTTCATCACACAAGAAGCGAGCAAAGGAATTTGGACAACGGCCCATCCCCACCTTTCCCGCCGACAAAGGGAAAGGGGTTGATGGGAGAGCAAGGGAGCGAAGGCAGTATGACGGTTTCACCACTGAATTCAAAATTGTGTTGAAACATGGAAGTGTTAGAAGTTCTTTTTCGAAAACTCAGAAAGCTTCAGCTCCATTATCTGTGACATGGAATTATCAAAGGAAGATTGATTTCTATCCCTTCGGCTTTTCACTGCTTAAGAGAAATGACCCGTCACGCCTTGCTTTGCAATTTCCTGAAGGGTTTTAATTATTTGAAAATGTGGTATCATATCTGGATTTGAGAACTGACCCATTGCGGGAGAGGCCATTACATATGTCCTTTTGAAATTCGACGAGCCGAGATAGGAGGAAAGGGAATCTATGGGCAACCGATCATACAGTGTGGCAGTGGTTGGTGCGACCGGCTTAGTTGGAAACGAGATGATCAACGTCTTGGAACAGAGAAATTTTCCAGTGAAGGAAATCAAATTCCTGGCATCCACGCGAAGCGCCGGGCAGAAGCTAGAGTTTCATGGAGAAGAGGTGACTGTGGACGTACTTGACGAGAACTCTTTCAAAGGCGTTGAGATCGGGCTCTTTTCCGCTGGCGGGTCGATCAGCGAGAAATTCGCCCCCATTGCCGGACAGGAAGGATGCGTCGTCATCGACAACACGAGCGCTTTCCGCATGGACCCTGAGGTTCCTCTGGTGGTTCCCGAGGTCAACCCGCATGCCATCGGTCAGTACACCAAAAAGAAGATCATTGCCAATCCGAACTGCTCCACTATTCAGCTGGTGATCGTTCTGAAGCCCATCCACGATGCAGTGAAAATCACAAGGGTGATTGTTTCAACGTATCAGTCCGTATCAGGGACAGGGAGAGAGGCAGTCGACGAATTAGAGCAGCAAAGCCGGGCGATCTTCAATCAACAGGAGATTGAAGTGAGTGTCTATCCTCACCAGATTGCCTTCAATTGCTTGCCCCATATCGACGCATTCCTTGACAATGGCTATACCAAAGAAGAGATGAAAATGGTCAACGAGACCAAGAAGATCATGGAAGACGACTCAATCGGCGTGACAGCCACAACAGTCAGAGTGCCTGTCTTTTTCAGTCACTCCGAGTCGGTTAATATCGAGACGGAGAAGAAGATCAACCCTCAGGAGATCAGAGACCTTCTGTCGAAAGCTCCTGGGATAGTCGTCGAGGACGATCCATCTCTTCTCAAGTATCCCTTAGCCATCTATGCTGCCGGCAGGGATGAGACCTTTGTGGGTCGAATCCGGGAGGACGAATCCATAGAGACCGGTATAAACATGTGGATCGTCTCAGACAATATCCGCAAGGGGGCTGCCCTGAATGCGGTTCAGATTGCAGAGAGGCTCATTGAAAAACATCTCTGAGATGATAGTAGGGGGGCTCTGGCCCACTTATGAAGAATCGGAAGGAAACCGGGTTTTCTTCTGTTCTATGCCTATCAATATTCTTGCCGGATGTGAAGCGTGACGATTGCGCTGATTGAGATTTGGTTATAGATCTACCTGCGCCTGGCTTCTGGTCCGCCGCGGGGGGACAAATAGTGTTTTTACGGCAGGCCGGCAGATCGGGCCACAAATGTGAGCTGGTTTCAATCGACTACCTAGCCCGAATTATTCATGAGAGATTTCATCAAAAACGGAAAAAATATATAACATCAAAGACCTATCTTAGTATTTCGACTCGGTCACGAATGACAGTCTGTTTTTGGCGAAGATTCGATCCTGGTGACGAAATCTCTCACCCTTTGGGCTCGCCCGCTTTGCACACTGGCTGCGTTATTGGGGTTCGAAGTACATGAGGTCGTCTTCACCCCTGCTGGCCTTGCCAGCGCCCAAATCGGGCTTCCTGAATAATCCGCGCTAGTGCTCCTGGATGAGGGCCTCTTCTTTTCAGAAGAGGTTTTATTTTAGAACCCCAGTTCGTGGGTATCAGGAAACGGGCGCGAATAAGCGTTTAGGACACAGATTATTGGTATCGGCAGAAATGAACGCTGTGAATCAATGTGAAGAGGAGGACAGAGGGACCAGGCTTGACCGGATGGCTCCTTGTTTCGGTCGGTCCAAAGAGACAGAGACCCGGCGGCTGATCCCTGAAACCCGTGAACTGTCGTCATGGAAGGAATAGGAGAGCGAAAATACCGTAACCTTGTCACCGCAAAGGATCTCGTGGCCTTTCGAGTCACGGTTCAGGAGACGGATCTCTTCGTTATGGCAGAAAAACCGCTATCGAGGGAGACCCGTGACGCAGTGGCTCGGCATCGGCACTCAATTGAAGCATATATCGGGTCGCATTCCCAGTTTCGCGAATCTCTCATCCCTCTCCAAGACGATCCTCTGGCACCTAAAATCGTCCGTGAAATGCTTCAGGCGAGCCAACAATGTGGTGTAGGCCCTATGGCTGGCGTTGCAGGGGCGATGTCCCATTTTGTTGGCGAGGATCTCTTGAACCATTCGCGAGATGTTATCATTGAAAATGGGGGAGATATTTACATGAGGTCATCCAAGAAACGGCGGGTGGCCATTTACGCAGGACTGTCTCCCTTTAGCTTGAAAATTGGTCTTATCATTTCTTCCAAGAACACCCCTGTCGGCGTCTGCACATCATCTGGCACTGTCGGCCATTCTCGAAGTTTTGGACAAGCCGATGCGGTCTGTGTTGTCTCGAAATCTTCAACTCTCGCTGATGCTGCCGCGACGGCCGTGGGCAACTCGATAATGTCCAAGAATGATATCGAAGAGGGGCTAACCCGTGCTCGGCAGATTGATGGTGTCATGGGAGTCGTGGTTGTCGTGGCAGACGCTCTAGGAGTTTGGGGGGATATCGAGATTGTCAGAATCTAGTTTGGACCAGAAAAATGTGTCACAAAAGTGTTGCTATAGCAACCTTAGGGTGCAAGGTTAACCAGTTCGACTCCGAAGTAATCCGGGAAAAGCTGGTGGGTTCAGGATTTCGAGAAGTTCCCTTTGACCAGGAAGCGGACGTCTATATCATCAACACGTGCACGGTTACGGGAAAGTCAGACTGCCAATCCCGGCAGCTCATTCGCCGGGCTCACCGAACAAACCCCGATGCTGTCGTCATTGCCACGGGGTGTTACGCAGAGGTTTTCCCACGAACAGTGAGCGGAGTGGACGGTGTCTCAGGGGTATTGGGCAATCAAGCCAAGGGAGAGGTTGCCGCTATTGTCTCTCGCTTGATGATGGACAGAAAACCCCTCGTTCGAGTCCCACCGATAGGGAATGGGGCACTGGAGCAAACAAATGTCCAGGGTTTTTCTCGCCGCCGCCGGGCCTTTCTCAAAATACAGGACGGCTGTGATGACGACTGTAGCTATTGCATTGTTCCTCGCGCCCGGGGGAGAAGTCGGAGTCTGCCGCCGGAAAAGGCTTTGGATGAGCTTCGTCAGTTGAGAGCACGAGGGTACGAGGAAGCCGTCCTCACAGGTATTCATCTGGGATACTATGGCCTCGATCTTTCCCCGGCCACGTCCCTGGCCAAATTTGTAGACCTTCTTGGGGACAATCCCAACATCCCTCCCCGGATCCGAGTGAGTTCGGTCGAACCCACAGACTTCACGGGTGAACTCCTCGCTGCGGTGCACGCATCGAAAGTCATCTGTCCCCACCTGCATATTCCCCTCCAGAGCGGGGACGATGAAATTCTGTCTTGCATGAATCGACGGTATACGCGAGAGGCCTTTCGGGCACTGGTTCTTGAAATTGTTACGAGAATTCCCTCGATCTCTATCGGCCTCGATGTTATGGGAGGGTTTCCAGGAGAGGGAGAAAGCCATTTTCAAAATACAGTTAGACTCATTGAGGAACTTCCTATTGCCTATCTTCATGTCTTCCCCTTTTCGCCCCGCCCAGGGACCGTTGCCTTCGATCTACCCCACAGGGTAGAGAATGGGGAAGTCCGGAGGCGTTGTGCAATCCTTCGGGAACTGGGACAGAAGAAACGGGAGGCCTTTTACAGTCGCTTTCTTGATTGTACGGTAGGCGTTCTGGAGGAAGAGACAACCGTGGATGAAGCTGGGCGGCGGAAGGGAGTATCGAGAAACTATATTCCTGTGTGGATCGACCCTGGAGAGACGTCACTAACTGGCGAAGTTGACGTCGTCATTACCGAGGTGATGGGGCGCAAGGTATTGGGAACAAGAACCTAAGGCTCAAGGAAAAAGGAACAGGGACAAAGAGTCGTGGGGCCTTTCACATTGGGCTCTGCATATTCGGCCTTTAACCTTTGACCTTTAGCCTTTTTTGTTGGTCTTGACCTCGCGGGTATTTGAAGTAGAGTGATTGTATGGACCCTTTAAGCGAAGAGACGTCGAAATGGATGGAAGACGTCCAGGCCGCTATCACATATCGGTTCCGGGATTCTGACCTTCTAATCCAGGCCCTTACCCACAGATCCCACGCTCATGAGAATCTACAATCGAAGCTCGTTGAAAACGAGAGGCTTGAGTTTCTGGGTGACGCTGTCCTGAATTTTGTGATAAGCCATTTGCTTATCGAGCGATTCGCTGACAAATCAGCGGGCGAACTTACCCGAATGCGAGCGTCGATTGTGAACGAGAAAGCCCTGGCGCGGACATCGAAACGTATCGGACTGGGCCGCTTCATTCTTCTCGGAAAGGGCGAGAACCAATCGGGAGGAAGAGAAAAATCGTCGATACTCGCGGACTGTTATGAGGCTGTGATTGGTGCGGTCTATTTGGATGGTGGTTACGGAGAGGTTTTTCAATTGGTGAAGTCGCACTTTTCCGGGGTCCTCACGAGACTCAGGCGGAAGGTCCCACGACAGAATTTCAAAAACCTCCTGCAGGAACGGACTCAGAGTCTGTACCATGCAATTCCTCAGTACTCCCTGGTCAAAGAATCAGGCCCCGACCATGATAAAGAATTCAAGATCTCCGTCTCCGTTGATGGAGTGGTCATGGGGCTTGGGAAGGGCAGGACAAAGAAAGACGCCGAGCAGGGTGCAGCAGAACGGGCGTTGTCAAAACTGACATCGAACATGAAATGAAAACTTGTGTTAGAAGACGACTCATTATCCCAATCTTCATCACCCATCAGGGATGTCCCCACCGGTGTGTGTTCTGCAATCAGGAGGAGATTACAAATTGGCGCGCCGGGATCCCGTCGACGACTCAGATTCAAACGACAATTGTTTCTTACCTTGGGACGGTTAGGCGTTTTCATCAACGAAGGGAGGTGGCCTTCTACGGAGGGAGTTTCACAGCCCTCTCTGCTAAGAGTCAGGAGGTGCTTCTCGCAGGGGTTCAACCGTTCATCAATGAAAACCGAATTGACGCTATTCGGGTCTCAACGAGGCCTGATGCGATTGAGGCTGATCGGTTGCAACTTCTCAGGGATTTCAACGTCGAGACGGTAGAGGTGGGGGCACAATCCCTGGTAGACGAAATCTTAGCGAGTAGCCAGAGAGGTCACACCATTCGAGACGTCGTCGAGAGTGTCCGCCTTGTTAGATCAATGGGCTTTGAGGTGGGACTTCAGATAATGGTCGGTCTCCCCGGAGAGGACAAGGACCTTTTTCTCACTACCGTTCGCCGTGTCATAGAGCTTTGTCCGGATTTTGTTAGGATTTATCCGCTTCTAGTCTTGAAGGGATCACCTCTGGCGAAACTTTACAAGAAAGGGTTGTACACCCCTATCTCACTCAGGGAGGCTGTCCAGTGGGTTAAGGTGGCCCTGAGGTTGCTTGAGAAGGCGAAAATCGCTGTTGTCCGTGTAGGGCTTCAGACGACGCCCGAGCTCGATAGCCCTAAGGCGGTTCTGGCAGGCCCATACCACCCGGCATTTCGGTTCCTCGTCGAGTCGGCCCTTTTCTATGATATGGCATACAGGCTTCTGGAGAATTCTGGGAGCCTGGTGGGTCACAGGGTGAGATTCCGAGTCGCCCCCGAGGACCTGTCTAATTTGAAGGGGCACGGGAAGGATAATGTGGCACGGTTGAGAAAAGCCTTTGGATCAAGGTCTATCGAGATGATTGCAGATCCCACCATTGTCCGGGGGAACCTGCTCCTGGAGGGTTCGAACGGATTTCTCACAATGTCCAGGGAGCGGCTGACTGAGGCTTAACGGTCAGGGGGTTGAATGTTGGGAAGGACAAACACACGGAGACTTGGTCTCGCCTGCGCGTTATGTTTAGGTTTTTTGATCTACTCCTGTGCGGGGCCGACGAGACCACCGAAAAAGATACCCGAAAAGAGGCCGGTCTATGTACAGCGGGGAGTTGCCTCGTGGTATGGACTGAAATTCCACGGAAAACCAACAGCGAGTGGCGAAATCTATAATATGTATGACTTGACCGCGGCTCACAAAACCCTGCCTCTGGGAACCGACGTGATGGTCACGAACTTGGAAAACCACCGTTCCGTATTGGTCAAGATCAACGATAGAGGGCCTTTTGTAAAGGGAAGGATTATCGATCTCTCTTATGCTGCCGCCCGGGTCATTGGTATCGAGGAAAAAGGAACGGCCCGTGTTAAGGTGGTGGCATTCAACCTCAGCGAACCACCCCGCCGTGGCTCTCCAGTCTACGCCGTCCAGGTTGGCTCGTTCAGCGAGAAAGAGAATGCCGAACGTCTCCTGAGAGAGCTAAAAAAGTTTTTCGACGAGGCGTATATGACGGTTCTGGAGACAACCGGGGGAAACTACTATCGCGTTCGAGTTGGTCGGTTTGGGAGCAAGGATAAGGCATATCGTACGGCGGAGCAGCTCGTATCTCTTGGATACTCGGTTTTGATAACATCCCGATAAGTCAATGTTATTCGGAACGGGAAAAGAGAGGAAGAGATGAACATCATAATCATCGGAGCCGGCGAGGTGGGTTATAATCTGGCCAAGAAACTGTCCAAGGAAGGGCATGATGTGGTTGTTGTCGATCATGATGCTGAAAGGATCCGGCAAATCGATGAAAGTCTCGACGTAAAGGCACTTCTCGGAGAAGGCAGCAGTCCGGCTATCCTCAAGCAAGCGGGGATGGAAGAGGCAGAAATGGTGATCGCTGTCACCGACAGTGACGAAATCAACATGGTGGCCTGTCTGATCGCTGGCACACAGTCCAAGATTCCCAAGCGGGTTGCTCGGATCCGTAATCTCGAATATACACGGGAGACGAAGATCTTCGACGAGGAGCATCTCGATATCGATCTCTGCATCAATCCTGAACTCGAAACAGCGAAAACCATCGTGAGACTGGTCGAGCATCCAGGCTCGGCCGACTTTGCCGAGTTTGCGGAGGGCAGAGTAGAGCTTATCGGCGTCAAAATCGATGACGATAGTTTTGTGATGGGCAAGAAGCTCAAGGAGTTGCGAGAAGTTCGGGCCCAATTCCCTGATCTCAAGGTACTGATTGTGGCAATTTCCAGAGACGATAGAATCATCATTCCCCATGGAGACGAAACAGTATTCGCGGGGGATATTCTCTATGCCGTGGTGGATCGGCAATCGGTGAAAGATGTTCTGTCCTATCTGAGAAAAGAGGAGGAGCCTGTCAAACGGATTATCATTGGAAGTGGCAGTGCAATCGGGTTTGAAGTGGCTCGACAGTTAGAGGACAAAGGAATCGCGATTCGGGTCATGGAAAAGGACGTCGATAGATGTCAACAGTTGGCCGAGAATCTGGAGAAAGCCTTGATCCTTCGAGGAGAGATGACTGATCAGAGCATCCTGAGGGAGGAGGGTATTGAGGAGACAGATTTTTTCATTTCTGTCTCTGACGATGAAGATGCCAACATTCTCGCATCCCTTCTCGCCAAAAGGCTCGGCGCGAAAAAAACGGTTACCTTGGTCCGGCACCTTCACTACCTATCTGTTCTTCCCACAATCGGTATTGATGCCGTTGTAAGTCCAAGGCTTTCGGCCATTGGGAGAATCATGCATTACATCAGAAAAGGGAAGGTCCTGTCCGTGGCGACTCTCAGGGAAGAAGACGCCGAAGTCATCGAGACTGTTGCCCTTGAGACATCGGATATTGTGAACCGGCCTATCAGGGAAGTGAAGTTCCCAAAGGGAGCTCTGATCGGAGCGGTTGTCCGTAACGGTGACGTCATTATCCCTGGAGGGAATGACGTCATCCTTCCGGAGGACAGAGTCGTCATCTTTGCCCTCCAGTCCTCTATCCCAAAGGTCGAGAAGGCATTGATGGTCAAGCTGGAGTATTTCTGATGCGGTTCGGTGTGGTCTTCCGGATTCTTGGGGCGTTGATATTCTTCCTCGGCCTCATGATGATTTTTCCACTCCTCTTCTCCCTGTATTACCGAGACGGAGATCTTGAGGCCCTCGCGCTGTCAGCGGTCATAACCACTGTAACGGGCGGTTTTCTTTTCTTGTACTTCAGGGGAATGGCACGGGAAGTTTCTCACCGGGAGGGCTTCGCCATCGTCACTTTCGGGTGGGTTTTTGCAGCCCTTTTTGGCTCTCTACCGTACATACTTTCCGGAGTTTTGCCAGATTTTGTGGAGGCCTATTTTGAGTCCATGTCCGGTTTCACCACGACGGGTGCAACAATGCTCGCCGCCATTGAGGGCGGCCCACGGGGTGTGCTGTTCTGGCGGAGTCTGACACACTGGCTCGGGGGTATGGGAATCATTGTGCTCTCAATTGCCATCCTTCCACTCTTGGGCGTGGGGGGCATGCAGCTCTTCAAGGCTGAAGCTCCCGGCCCCGTGGCCGACAAGCTAAAACCCCGAATCGCTGAAACCGCCAAGATCCTCTGGCAGGTCTACATGCTGATTTCGGGAGTAGAGACCATTCTGTTGATCTTTGGTGGGATGAGCCTTTTTGAGGCCCTCTGCCATACCTTTGGAACCATGGCAACGGGAGGTTTTTCAACGAGAGACATTAGCATCGGATCCTACAACAAGGTCTATTTTGACGGCGTTATCACGGCTTTCATGATTCTGGCAGGAACGAATTTTGCCCTTCATTACCAGGCGCTTACGGGAAATCTTCGAGCCTTTTACCGAAACAGCGAGTTTCGCTTCTACTGGGCGACGCTGATAGGAGCCATCATCCTCGTCACGCTTGTCCTTAAGGTTCAAACTTACGAGACCCTGGGAACAGCCTTCCGTTACGCGTCTTTTCAAGTGAGCTCGATCATGACGACCACCGGATATACGACGGCGGACTTCGAGAAATGGCCATCCTTTGCTCAGTATGTCCTGGTGCTTCTCATGTTTGTTGGAGGTTCGGCCGGTTCTACAGGGGGGGGCATCAAGTGCATGAGGATCCTTCTCCTCTTGAAACAGGGGTACAGAGAGCTGTTTCGTCTTATCCATCCGCATGGGATCATACCGATTCGCCTCGGTGGAAAAACCGTGTCCGAAGAAATCATGGAATCGGTGTGGGGATTCTTCTTCCTTTTCATGCTGATCTTTGTTCTTGCTTCGGTGGCTATGTCCTTTTTGGGCCTCGATCTCATTTCGGCATTTGTCTCAGTCGCAGCCACAATCAATAACATCGGGCCTGGCCTGGGGGTGATAGGCCCGATGGACAACTACCGATCGATCCCGTTCCTGGGGAAATGGGTGTTGATATTCTGTATGCTTATCGGAAGACTTGAGCTTTATACGGTGATTCTTCTCTTGGTTCCGGAATTCTGGAGGAAATAATCCAGCAAATTCATTTCCCGGCATCTAAGGGAGATGACAAAGGTGGTCTGTTGATGGGAGTGGTGGCCTCTTGATAGAATTTGGCAGATTGCTCGTTTCCGTGAATTTGTGGGGCCTTCCTCTATCACGTATGATTCTCATTAGACACCTCATGGAGTAAGACGGAGAAATGCGTCGCCTTCTGACTTGGATTCCAATCGTATTCATTCTTTTTCTAATCCAGTCCTATTTCTGGGTCCCCACCTACGAGGAGCAAACCCGAGGTAACCCAGAGCGGCTTGTCGAGTACATTGAAGCAGACATCGGCGATGCCCAGATACTGAACCCTATTCTCTCAGCTGACAGCGCCAGCAGCACCATTGAATCGAGAGTGTTCGAGGGCCTGATCGATCGGGATGAGGACCTCAATTTCAGAGGCCGCCTGGCTACCCATTGGGAAATCTTTGAGGAGGCCTATTTCTACATCAATGATGAAGCCTCGATTCCCGATCTAGGACAAGGGGATGGAGAGCGGATAGTCGAGTTTCTGAAGAAGACCACCAAAGACCGAAAAGGCAGGAATGACCCTCTTTCACTGGCTCTGGTAAACATTAGAAAGATTGAATCCCTCCCCGCCGAGCAACGTGAGATTACAAGGGAGGAAAAAGATGCAGAGGGGGAAAAGGTTTCGGTGACACTTCGGGTTGCCGCCCCGCCGAGGATACGCATCGTCCTGAAAGATGTGGACCAGGATTTTTTTGAACACCTCTCAACGATTTTGGGAAAAGACTACTTTTCTTCCTTTGACGGTATGCGATTTATTGAAATCCTTCCTGAAACGTTTAGCTCCAAGAAAGCGGACTATGCACGGGAGTATTTGCCGGCCACTGAACATAACCCGGTCATCGTGTTTCACCTGAGGCCAAACGTCACATTCCACGATGGCCATGTCTTTGATGCGGAGGATGTCAAGTTCACATACAATGCCATTATGAATCCCAGAAACCTCTCTCCTCGAATTTCAGACTACGAACCCGTCAAGGCCGTTGAGATTCTCGACCCCTTGACTGTTCGGATTGTATACAAGCGCCTCTATTCACCCGCTCTTGGCACTTGGGCCATGGGCATTCTACCTTCGCATCTTCTCAATACCGAGGCCCTGCGAGGGGAGGCTGAGCGGCGCGGAATGGATCCCGGGAAATTCTCGCTCCGCCAGACTGAGCTGAGCCGCCGGCCCATCGGATGCGGCCCCTTCCGTTTCCGGGAGTGGAAAACCGATCAGTATATCATTTTGGATCGATATGAGGATTATTGGGAGGGACCTCCCAACTATGAAAGATATACGTTTCGTATCGTCCCTGACGTCTTGACTCAGGAAATGGAGTTTTACGCGGGGACCGTTGATAGTTACAGGGTTCAACCTCATCAGGTTGAACGATTGGGAAAGGATCCGACGTATCAGAATTTCACCGGTCTCTCCTTTGGATACACGTATATCGGTTATAACATGCGCCGTGAACCCTTTACCGATCTTCGAGTCAGAAAAGCACTGGGGATGGCCATCGATGTGGATAAGATCATTAAGTACGTGGTCTATAGCCAGGGGGAGAGAATTACCGGGCCTTTCGTCAAACAGACAGACTATTACAATCATAACATCCAACCGCTCCCATACGATCCTGAGGGGGCGCTGAGGCTTTTGACCGAAGCAGGATGGAAGCGGGGACCTGATGGGTGGCTTGAGAAGAACGGGGGACGCCTTCAATTCACCCTGATTACCAATCAGGGCAACAACATTCGTCGGGCTATCCTTTCCATAGCGCAAGATTCGTGGAGAAAGATCGGCATCGATGTGCGAACGGACGTTCTCGAGTGGGCGGTCTTCATCCAGGAGCGGGTCAACAAATTCGATTTCGATGCGGTCATACTGGGTTGGGCCATGGGGATCGAGCCTGACCTCTACCAGATCTGGCATTCCAGTCAGACCCGCCCCAACCAGCTTAATTTTGTGGCCTTCAAGAATCGAGAAGCAGATGAGCTCATCATCAAAATTCGACAGGAATACAACCACGAACGGCAGGTTCAATACGCCCATCGTTTGCATGAGATCATTGCGAAAGAGCAGCCTTACACATTCCTGTATGTTGGCAGATGGACTGCCATCCTCGACAAGCGAATCGTTATCAAAGAGGTCGATCCTGATGGAACGGTGAGATATAGCAGAATCAAACCCACCAAGACAGGAAGCTACGGTTTTCACTTCAACAGGTGGGTAAAACTCCCCGAAGTTCCCAGATTTGAGATGGGGGGGTGAGACATGCTCGCCTTCATTGGCAGAAGCGCCATTCGAAAACTCATCACGCTGTTTTTTGTGTCTGTGATCTCCTTTCTCATTATTCACCTGGCCCCTGGGGAGCCGAGCCAGATTGATCCCCTCAACCCAAAGTTTACTCAGGAGGTCTTAGAGCGATTCCGTAAGGAGTTTCATCTGGATAGGCCCCTCCACGTCCAGTACCTCTATTTTTACCGGGATCTTTTGACCGGAAAGAGTGCGTCATGGAAAGACAACCGTCCCGTTCTGGAAAAGGTCTTTGAGCGTTTTCTCAACAGCCTTCCACTGTTTATACTCGGAACGCTGATCACGTGGACCCTCTCCTTTCCAGTAGGGATTCCTGCAGCGATCTGGCGGGGTGGTTTTTATGACCGAAGTACAACCTTTTTCGCCTATCTACTGATTTCCATTCCGGGATTCTTCTTTGCATACATGTTGATCATCTTTGTTGTCACTCGCTTCCATGTGCCCGTCATTGGCATGGAAACCTTCGGCATCTCAGCAAAGGGCTGGCATTTCTTGATGGACCGGGTGTGGCATCTCCTGCTTCCGTCGATTCTCGGTGCAGCGGGTGGCATTGCCGTTCTCTCCCGATATGTGCGGAACCAGATGCTTGAGGTTGAGAACCAGGACTATGTCCGAACAGCGAGGGCAAAAGGACTGCCGGCAGACAAGGTTCACTATAAGCATGCCCTGAGGAATGCCCTGCTGCCGTTCGTCACAATGTTTGGTCTCATCCTGCCTGGACTGATCGGCGGGTCTGTTATTATCGAGTCTATTTTTGCTTGGCCAGGAATGGGGCGAATGGCCTATGAAGCCATTCTGGCGCGTGACTATCCCGTGATTCTTAGCGTCAATTTCATCTCGGCCATACTCGTACTGATTGGGACGTTTATTTCGGATCTTCTGTATATGGTGGTCGATCCAAGGATTCGTTTGTGATGGCAGGTCCTCAGAATAATGAATCTCCTCCTCCAGAAGGAGGGGTCCTCGAGACACCTAAGAGGACGCTATTCCAGGAGAACTGGCGGCTGTTAAAGAAGAATCGGCTCGCCATGAGCGGCCTGGTGATTTTCATTGTATTCTTCGTCATTGCTGCAGCCGGCGTCTTTTTGACAAGCGGAAGAGATCCAGTTTTTGATCCTGCTTTGGTGAGACTCCAAGAGAAACTTCGTCCCCCCCTATCAGAACCCAACCTTGAAACGCTCAAACCCGAGGAGGTGCCGACCTTTGGGATCTATCTCTTTGGGACCGACGATCTGGGACGGGACGTCTTTTCTCGGATGCTTCAAGGGGCATGGGTGTCCTTGACCGTCGGTTTTGTAGCTGTGGGGATCGCTGTCGTCATCGGCGTCATACTCGGAGGAATCGCTGGGTATTACGGGAGCAAAACGGTTCTCAACCTTATTTCGGTTGATGCCCTCATCACCGGATTGATCGATATTATGCTCTGTTTTCCGAGTTTCTTTCTCATTCTCACTGTGGTTGCCCTGCTTCCCGCAAGTATCTATAACATCATGGTCGTCATTGGCCTGACAAGCTGGATGGGGGCGGCACGATTTGTCAGGGCAGAGTTTCTATCTCTGAGAGAACAGGATTTTGTCACCGCAGCCAGGGCCCTTGGTTTGTCCGACCGCCGGATTATCTTCAGGCATATGGTTCCCAATGCGATGGCGCCGGTGTTGGTATCGGCAACAATCAGCATTGCCACGGCCATACTGACAGAGGCGGCCTTGAGTTTTCTGGGATTTGGCGTTCCCCCACCTCATGCGACCTGGGGAAACATCTTGTCAAAGGGGAAAGATTTCCTTTTTGACGCACCATGGCTGACCTTTATCCCGGGTTTTGCTGTCCTTATCGTCGTGCTTGCCTTCAACCTTTTCGGTGAAGGACTCCGGGATGTTCTCAATCCGAAACTGAGGGAGAGGCACTGAAACATATAGGCCAAAAGGCCAAGTCCGAAATACGAAGCACGAAGCCCGAAACAATTTCAAATCACAAAATCCGATAGGATTTGGTTGCCTTAGGTTTGAAGCATTATCGAATTTGAGAATTCGGATTTGTTTCGAATTTTGGTATTCGGATTTCGTATTTGTTCAAATTGGGAGGCAGTTCCCAAAATTGGGAAAAGGGAGCTCTAAGCGCGAATCAAGATTTTTTCGCTAGCAATTCTTAGCGAGGCGTAACGGCCGCGAATCCAACTGTTTGAGCCCGCCTCAGGCGGGCGAGTTTTGGATTTGCAGTGAAACCGAGCTTTAGAATTGTCGAAAAAAGATTGTAAGCAGCGAAGAGCGACCTTTTTCCGTGATTTTTCGTCATATTGGACATAGCCACGATGGTATCCAAAAATGATCTGCTACTTTCCGTTCAGGATTTGAAGGTCTTTTTTCACAGCGATGGAGACGTCTCACGGGCGGTAGACGGGGCAAGCTACGAAGTCAGAACAGGAGAGACCGTCTGTCTGGTCGGGGAGTCTGGCTGTGGAAAGACCGTTTCAGCCCTAGCGATTCTTGGACTCATCCCGCAACCTCCAGGCGAGATCAATGGAGGAAAGATCCTCTTTAAGGGGAGAAACCTGCTGGACCTTGATGAGGAGGCACTTCAAAAGATTCGAGGGAAAGAGATTTCCATGATCTTCCAAGAGCCTATGACATCTCTCAACCCTGTCTTCACGGTGGGCGATCAGATCGAAGAGGTGATCACAACGCACGAGGCCGTAAATCGGGCAGAGGCCCAACGGCGGGTAATCGAGATCCTTAAAGATGTGGGTATCCCTTCCCCAGAAGAGCGGGTGAAGGACTATCCACACAATCTCAGTGGGGGACAGCGCCAACGTGTCATGATCGCTATGGCCCTGGCCTGTGGCCCTGAGGTTGTAATTGCCGATGAGCCAACGACAGCTCTGGACGTGACTGTTCAGGCCCAGATTCTACAGCTCTTTAGAGAGCTTCAAGCCCGAAAAGAAATGGCTGTCCTTCATATTACCCATAACCTTGGGGTGGTCGTAGAGGTTGCGGACAGAATCTACATCATGTATGCCGGAATTATGGCAGAGATTGGCAATGGAGATCAGATTTTTCACGATCCCTGTCATCCTTACACCATGGGACTTCTTGCCGCCCTTC
>CAYGBK010000019.1:0-4373 GCA_964348095.1 uncultured Thermodesulfobacteriota bacterium
TCACACACAATCAACGTGCAGTTCATGAGAGAGGGAGCTGGCTCTACTGAGTTGCTGGATAGAACTCTCACGGTAATGGAAGTCACAGCACAGTAACTTGCCTGTGCTCGTTTACCTTGATCATGCATAAGTTGTGTGGTTAGGCTGTAGCAAACAAGCCCGACATACATGAGCATCCCTAGTAGTCTTCCCGTCTAAATGGTCTCCTTTAGGAGACATTAACATATCTCGCAAGCCTCTATGACGTGAAGGCCATTCTCGGTTGTCTTCCACGTTCGAGATTGGTGGGTTATGAACCCGCCTTTTTTAGAGCATATGGATATCGCTTGAGCTGATCGAAACTTAGCCCAACATTATACATTATTTTCGTCTTTCTCACGTCAGGCTCCGCTACTTTCAAAATCTCCAAAAATATGGTGTGCCGCGCTCTTTTTCTGGGAGAAGGGGATTCAGTCATTTTCACCACTACGCGCATATACATTTACCATGCGTTTCTGAGTTAAATGCTATACCTTAACTGCGTAAAAGTGTGTGGGTTATCTGTAGAAAGCATAGCTATAACGAAATGTCATGCGCGCGCATTGACCTTTACAGGTAGGCTTCTGTAACGTGTCTTCGCATCATTCGATGGCTGTTAAAGTAGTATGCAACTTTTCCTATAGAGTTCTCCATCATGTGTATCCAATCGTCTCTCTTGTTGTAGAATGTAGGAACGATTAAATACTCCAGTTTATGGTATAGGTCTTCCAGTTCTCTATGTCTTCTTTCATCTTCTCCGATGGGTTCCTTCGGCGAGGGACCTATCGCCCAACCCGTAACACCTTCGACGCAGCCCTCTACCCACCAGCCGTCTAGAACACTGAAGTTTATTATGCCATTGTGTGCAGCCTTCATTCCACTCGTTCCAGAGGCTTCAAACGGCGGCAAAGGAGTATTCAACCAGACATCTACTCCAGAAGTAAGCTTAGCCGCCATCTGCATATCATAATCTTCTAAGTAAACAATCTTGATCATGTTCCTCAGCTTTTCGATGTAGCCGTAAATCTCCTCAATCAGATGCTTTCCCGACCAGTCCCTAGGATGGGCCTTGCCTGCAAAAACTGCCTGTATCCGTCCTTTGCTATTGATTTCTCTAAGTTTTTTCAGGTTCGAAAACAACAAATTCGGTCTTTTGTATGCAGTTGCCCTCCGAGCAAAGCCTAGAGTAAGAACATCTCGATCCAGATTGACATTCGTTTTTTGCTTGACAAAATCCATAAGTTTTTCTTTTGCTTCCATATGCGCCTCCCAGATCTCTTCATCTGGAATTCCGTCAACTCTAACTAGCAACTCTGGTTCGTTTGCCCATCCAGGTAAATACTTGTCGTATAATTTTCTGAAGCTATCGCAAGTCCAAGTGAATGAATGGACACCGTTGGTTATCGCTGAAATATGATGCCCTGGAAACAACTTCAGAGAGAAGTCCTTGTGTCTTTTAGCGACGCCATTGACGTATTTACTCAGGTTCAAGGCAAGGCGTGTCATATTCAACCTGTCTTGGCCACCAAGTCTCTTCAGAGTTTCCAGAGGAATTATTTCTCCTATCGCCTCGTGAACAACATCGTACGGAAATTTGTCGTGTCCCGCTTCAACTGGAGTGTGGGTAGTAAATATGCAAAGGTCTCTAACCTTATCTAGGCTCACATCATTTTTTCGTAGCAACTCCAAAGTCAGGAGACTTGAGTGGCCTTCGTTCATGTGATATTTTCTAACTTTGAAGCTTGATGCTTCAAGCATTTTTACTCCACCGATTCCCAAGACGATTTCCTGTTTCAACCTATATCTCTCGTCGCCTCCATACAAGAAAGAAGTAATTTCTCTGTCCTCAGGAGTGTTGCCTTCTACATCGGTGTCAAGAAAGAGGATGGAAGCTACTCCTCCTGTCAAACTTTGGTGATCGTAGAGCCAAGCTTTTACTCTCACTTCTCTGCCTTGAATCTGTACCTTGACTTGGGTTGGCAACTCATTCATGAATTTAGACGGTGTCCACTCAGCTGGGTGTTCGATCTGTTTTCCCTCTCGGGTGATCTCTTGCTCCAAGTATCCCTTTCTGCTGATGAGGGAAACTGCAACTAACGGAATTTTCAAGTCTGCGCTCGACCTTATCGTGTCGCCCGCTAGGACCCCCAAACCCCCACTATAGGTAGGAATATCATCAGTTAACCCAATTTCCATGGAAAAATACGCTATTCTCTCTCCTTCCAAAAAAGTATGCTTGCAATAATCACTACAGAAGTAATACGTTCTCCCCCTCACTTCTGTCTTGAATTCTGTTACCTTCTCATCTAAAGGCATTCCACAGATAGGATCTCTAACCATTTCCCAAAACCTCTTAACCGAAATCACGTTCATAGATAATTGAAACTTCTTAATTCTTTTGGCTCTTCACGCGATTATTAAAACCACTGAACATCATTAACCGAACAGAAAGAATAAAGTATCCGAGCAAATAGACAACTTTAGGAGATGTTCCCATTAAATGCCTGAAAGAAAATTTCATTTAATAGGGATCGGGCCACTTTTCGAAGATCTGATAATTGACATACGGGCCAAGCATACCCATGAAATAAGTTATGAAAGAGGCGTGATGAAACATCTATGCTTGGAGGCTGGTCTCAAGGAAAAGGCAACAAACTTCAGCAGGTCAATAGGCGGCTCTTCGGCGAATATAGTTTGTATGATGAGTAGACTTGGTTATTCGTTGGGATATTTTACAAAGTTAGGATCAGATACAATATCGGAGTGGCTTATCAATGACCTACAAGATTTCGGAGTAAACACTGACGGAATAATTCGCGATGACGGGGAGGCGGGCGCAAGCATCATTGTAACAGATCCTACCATTAGGGATAGGAGCATAATATCCTACAGAGGAATAGGGGACATAATATCCTCTGTTGACATAAAAAGAAAAAAAACAATACCTTCTTGACGCCGAATGACACAACATCGACAGCTTCACAAGACTTGAAACGATTAAAGCAGTTGTAGATCTTATAGAACTTGAAAAGGAAAATGGCATTAAACTCTTTTTCACACCAAGCATGTCAATGATAGGTGCCTTCAAGAAGGAAGCACTAAAGATAGTTCCCAATTCCCATGCACTATCGTTGAACGATGTGGAAGCCATGGAGCTTTCAAATGTCAATGACGTTTTGAAAGCAGCAGTATTCCTCAAAGATTTGGGTCCTCAGGTTGTGTTTGTGACCCTTGGAAAAAAGGGAATTATTGCTGTCGATAACGAAGAGTGCTATCAAATTGGGACGTACTCGGTGTAGGTTGCAAATACAGTAGGTGCTGGGGATGTATGTGCTGCAGTCTTTTGGGACGGGCTTTATCGCAAGTTGAGAATAGAAGAGATTTTACGGCGTGTCTTTGCCGCAAGCTCCATTAAGGTACGAACGCTAGGAGCTAAAAACGGATTGCCTACCAACGAACAGATTGAAAGACTCTTCGAGGAAAGAGGCAAAAAACCTGTAGAAATCATTGAAAAGCCCTAGAACTTTTTCAGGGGCTGGTTCCGGTTCCGAGACAAGATGTTGTTTCCATGCGCGCACATTTTTAGAGGTTTAGTGACTGGGTTATGTTCTTCAAGATTGCTGATGAGTTTTGGAACTTCTTAATTTCCTCCTCTTCTAATGGGAGCTTCAAAACTTCTTTGACACCCGTTCGGTTGATAATTGTCGGAACGCTAAGGCATATATCGCTTACTTCGTAATAGTCTTGGAGCAAACTGGAAACTGTGAGAACTGCATTTTCATCCCGAATTATGCTTTCCACGATTCTCGTGAGCCCAAGTCCGATAGCATAGTGCGTTCTTCCCTTCAGTTCAATAATCCTGTACGCCGCGTTTTTCACCCGCTCGAATATGGTTTTCAGATACTGCTCATCGTATTTTTGGCCGCAAATTGGACAATAGTCTTTCAGCCTCGTGCCAGCAACGTTTGCTAAACTCCACACCGGGACTTCACTATCTCCGTGTTCGCCAATGATGTAGGCGTGGATGTTCCTAGGGTCAACTCTGAGATATTCTGCTAACAGATAGCGCAAACGAGAAGTGTCCAGTATTGTGCCAGAGCCTATGACTCTGTTCGGGGGAAAAACCGAGAGCTTCAAAGCCGCGTAGGTCATTATATCAACTGGATTTGTAGCGACCAAAAGAACACATTCTTTGTTGTATTCAATTATCTTTGGGATAATCTGTTGAAAAATCTTAACGTTTCTATCCACCAGCTTTAGGCGTGATTCACCCGGTTTCTGAGCCAGACCAGCAGTGATTACAACAATATCAGCGCCTTCACAATCTGGATAATCTCCTGCCCTGATCTTCGCGG
>CAYGBK010000020.1:0-47225 GCA_964348095.1 uncultured Thermodesulfobacteriota bacterium
AAAATGGCCTCTTTCCATAAGGTTTCTCACTGCGCTGTGGTGGGAATGCCTGATCAGATATTGGGTGAGAAACTCTGCGCGTTTGTTGAACCGGTTAAAGGGGAGACGGTTTCTCTTGACGACCTCATAAAACACCTTAGAGGGCTAGGCATAGCCATTTTCAACCTACCGGAACGTCTCGAGATCGTTAGCGGATGGCCCTTGACACCGAAAAATGCAATAGATAAGCGACGACTTCGGGCCTATATCACGGCGACGGCGGTCGAGGAGGGCTCGATCAGTAAGGAGTTTGGTGACGAATACCTGAAGCGTGACAGGTTTTCTGTTGATGATATCATTGAGGGAAAGGTCAAAATCGATTTCACCCTAAAACCGACGTAACCTAGGCCAATCCCACGCGCTTTCGAATGTCCTCCTTGAGGGCCCGCTTGTCGACTTTTCCGACTTTGGTTAAAGGGAGGCTGTCGATGAATTCGATTCTCTCGGGGAGCTGAAGCAGAGACGCGCCCTTCCGCCTGAGAAATGCTATGATCCCATCAGAACTTGGTTTTGTCCCCGGAGCAGGTTGAATATACGCACACGCCCTCTCTCCCAGTTCCTCATCAGGCATTCCAATGACGGAAACGGCTTCAACATCTGGGTGATCAATAATCAACCCCTCTATGTCAGCAGGAATGATATTCTCGCCACCCCGGAGAATAACATCTTTGATCCTTCCCTTTACGCGGATATTTCCGCCATCATCGATGGTTGCCAAATCGCCTGTCTCGAAGAACCCGTCTTTTGTGAAAGCTCTCTTGTTCTCCACGGGAGATTTGAAATAGCCAGCAAAAACGTCCGGTCCCTTAATGGCGAGCTCTCCAACAGCGTTGGTGGGGAGCTCATTCCCATCCTGGTCAATGATCTTGAGTTCAGTATAGGGGCAACACGCTCTTCCGGACGTGTTACAGACGGTATCCAGATCATCGTCCAACCTCGTCATCACATTCAAGCCTTCGGTCGAACCGAATCCAATCACGTATTTACATCCGATTTTTTCGTCAATAGCTCTGATCAGATCAGGCGAGCTCGGAGCACCGCCGACATGCAGTTTCACCAAAGAGCTCAAATTGTAACGCTTCAGGCCATCAAAATTCGCGATTCTCATAGCGAGCGCCGGAACCATGACGGCACAGGTTGCCTTCTCTCCTTCAACGACCCGACAGAAGTCCTCTGGCCTGGCAGAATCGAGGAGAAGCAGTTTGCCGAAGGCGAAAATCGTACCACAGATGGCAACAGTAAAAGTCATGTCATGGCCTGCAGGAGCCACGGCCACACAGGTGTCACTGCTAATCAGTTCCCATGTCCTCGTCTTGTACTCAATGTTACAGATATGGTCATTATGCGTCCGCGGCGCTAGCTTGGGTAAGCCCGTGGTTCCCCCCGTTGGTCCCATGTGGGCGACTTCCATTGGATCAGGCGTTCGATCAGTCAGCTGTCGGACGTTACTGTCGCTGAGATCCGCCTCGCCTATCAGCCTCTCCAGGTCCGTAAATCGACTGGGCTCTTTTCGTCGCGCTAGGATGACATGCTTTAACTGAGGATTTCCTTTCAGGACCTCATCAATAAGGGGGAGGTTATTCGCTTTTCGGTATTGCTCTGGAAGGATCCAGGCGACGGCCTCGGTGAGACGAGCGATGTGACTGATCTCCAATCGCCCATGCCTCGGGAGGAGGAGAACGACAATGGCACCGATCTTTTGAAGCGCAAAATAGGAGTAGACAAACTCGCTCCAGTTCGGCAATTGAAGTAAAACCCGATCCTGTTTCTCAATACCGACCTTCATCAAACCGATGGCCAGTCTGTCCACTTTCTCCCGAAGCTCTCCGTAGGTGAACCGGTTGTCGTCATCAACTAAAGCCTCTTTATGGGGATATAGATCCGAGGCCTTATTGAACATATCCCCGAAAGTCATGCCCAACCACCACCTGGACCGACCATATCTCTCGGCATCCTCTTTTTCGTACCCACGAAAACCTTTCAGTGGCATAATCACCTCCGGAGCCAAAAACCCCTCTCTCAGGGGTCAAGACTCCTTCACGAGTAACCGACCACAGGGTAAGGAAGGCAGCAGGACTTGACCGCGCTGGAAAGAGCGGAAACAACTGCTAGTGTGACCCCGTTTCCTCCTACTTCGGTTGGTCAGCTTTCCCCTTCAGTGCGTTGAGGACCTTTTCCGGCGTTGCCGGAAGTTCATTGAAGTCTATCCCTATGGCGTCGTAAATGGCGTTGACAATTGCAGGAGCCGGCGCTACCTGAGTCCCTTCTCCCGACTCTTTGGCTCCGAAAGGTCCGAGGGGATCTTCTGTCTCCACCTCGATCGTCTCTATGGCCGGCACCTCCATGCTCGTCGGCATCCCGTAATCGAGAAAGGAAGGGTTCATAACCTGCCCCTTCTCAATCGCCACTTCTTCATAGAGGGCCTGACCCATACCGCCAACAATGGAGCCCTCAAGCTGACCCTCGACAAGCATCGGATTGATCGCTCTGCCACAGTCATGAGCGGTCACCATCTTCAGAACCCTTATCTTACCCGTAATGGGATCAACCTCGACTTCAGCCGCCTGAGTCATGAACGAATAGTTTGGAGAGAAATTCCCATTCTCCTTGAGCAAGGTTGTGGGCTCGGTGGCCGGAGCCATCCACGACCCTCTGCCCACAATGGGCATCGGAAGGTCCGCATATTGATAGGCTTTCAGAGCGTCAGAGAGGGCTATCCCCTCGTCTGGAGATCCTTCGACATAGATCCTTCTGTTTTTCGCCACAAGCTCTTCGGGCGTGACTTCCAGCTTTCCCGCCACAAATTCAAACACCTTCTTCTTCACAGATAGAGCGGCTATTCTCGCTGCATTGCCGGCCCTAACGGTAACGCCACTCCCAAAGGTCCCTGGATCGAGAGGGGTGATCCCTGTGTCGGCTGCAGTCACTCTGATGTCATCAATCGGCACGCCAAGCTCTTCTGCAACGATCTGTGCAATCACCGTTTCCGCTCCTTGGCCGATGTCAGCCGCCCCGGTGAGCACATTGATCGCTCCATCGCGACCCAATTGGACCACAGCCCCAGAACTGATGTGACTCATATTGTTGACCCCGCTTGGAAAAGCTCCCCCCGCAATTCCCACGCCTCTGCCAAATGGCAATTTTCCTCTCTTTTCGTTCCACCCGATCGCCTCGGCGGCCTTCCTGACCGTATCCGAGAAGCCGCAGGTATTGATGATGAATTTGGCTGGATGTGGTTCCCCGGCATGAATACTGTTCATGATTCTCATCTCTGCTGGATCCACGCCGATCCGCTCTGCAACCATATCCAGCTGACGCTCCACCGCAAAACGTGCCTGGGGGACGCCATGTCCCCTCATCGCTCCCCCGACGGGTTTATTCGTATACACGTGATACCCTTCGTAGAGCAGATTGGGCACGCGATAGGGTATCATGAGAAAAAAACCCAGAAGGGTAATCATGAGCGGCGCCGTGCTGTTGTAGGCGCCACCATCGGCATGGGCCCAGAATTCTTGCGCAACAATCGTTCCATCCTTTTTCACGCCCGTTTTGACCCGGAGATGGACCGGGTGCCTCTGCCTGGTCGCAACAAAAACCTCCTCCCGATCGTATATAAACTTCACCGGCCTGCCTAATCTCATCGATAACCAACACGCACAGAAATCCTTGGAATACATGTCAATCTTCTGGCCGAACCCGCCGCCCACCTTCGATTTGATGACGCGGATCTTACTCTCCGGAATAAGAAGCGTTGTTGATAGATTCCTTCTCAGAAAAAAGGGAATCTGGGTCGAGGACCAGATGACCAATTCCCCCTTGAGGGGGTCGTATTGAGCGAGTGCCCCATGGGGTTCGAGAGGGGCATGGTTCACGGCCTGGGAGTAGAAAGCATCCTCAAATATGTAATCACTCTCTTTAAATCCCTTGGCAACGTCTCCGAATTCCTTCTTAATCGAAGCAGAAATGTTCCTCGGCACGTCGTCGTGGACTAAAGGGGCCCCCTCCTTGATGGCCTCCATGGGATCGAACACAGCAGGTAATTCTTCGTACTCCACGTCGATGAGTTGCAAGGCCTCTTCTGCGATTTCAGGATCGATGGCACAGACCGCAGCCACACCATCGCCAACAAAACGGACCTTCTCTCTTGCCAAAGCGTATTCGTCCTTTGCCTTCGGCACGATCCCATACTTTCGATCGGGGATATCCTGGCCGGTGATCACCCCCCTCACGCCGGCAAGTTTCTCCGCCCTGGAGGTGTCAACATGGAGAATCCGTGCATGGGCGAGGGGGCTTCTCAATATCTTCCCGTGGAGCATTCCAGGAAGACCTAAATCGTCAGTGAATTGGGCCGCCCCTGTGACCTTAGCCGCAGCATCGAGCATGGGTGTCCTGTTGCCAACGACATCGAGATCTTTTCCCACTTATTCTTCCCCCTCAGTTTTCTCAGCAACGCTCATCACCGCTTCGAGCATTTTCTTATAGCCGGTGCACCGGCAGAGATTACCGGCCATCTTCTTCTTCACAATCTCCACCGTGGGCTTTCTTTCTTCATCCAATATTGCTTTTGCCGTAAGTACCATTCCAGGGGTACAGAACCCACACTGAATTGCTCCCCTGTCTATGAAAGCCCGCTGAATTGGATGGAGATCTCCGTCCTGGCTCAAACCCTCTATCGTGGTTATCTCCTTTCCCACCGCATCGACGGCAAGTGTCAGGCATGAGAGATACCCCTCTGCATCTAGCAAGACCGTGCAGGTGCCGCAGGCACCCAGGTCGCATCCTCGTTTCGTTCCCACAAGCCCCAAGTCGTCCCTCAACACCTCAAGGAGGGTCTGATTCGTGGAAACAAGCACCTCGTGGGTATCGCCATTTATCTTGAGCACGATTGCCTGTTTCATGACCTCCCTCCCCTGGCCACGTCGATCAACTCGCCCTTTAGCAGTAATCCCATCAGCGCTCGCTTGTGGGCGGGCGAGGTGACAGCTGTCTTCACCGGAGTCGCTTCTTTCACGGCAATTTTGACCGCTTCCTCCAGAGTTTCTGGTGTGAGATCTTTTCCGCTGAGGAACTTTTCGACACCTTTCGCCCTTACCGGCCTCCGATCAACAGCCGTGAAAGAGACTCGTACCTCTTTCTTCTTCAACGAGACCCATAACCCCATCCCAGCGATTGGGAAATCGATGCTATCGCGGTTTGCAAACTTCGCATAGGTGGAAACCCCGTCCGTAGCCTCTTCCGGAATGACGACTTCGGTCAGAATTTCTCCGGCCTTGAGATTGAGAGGGTCCTTTCCATCCCCGGAGAAAAGATCTTCCACGGAAATTTCCCGCCTCGTCTTCGCGCTCTCCAAAATAGCCCGTCCATCAAGAGCGATTAGAATCGGGGCCACGTCGCCGCAGTAGCTTGAATAACAAACCGATTCTTTGCTTAGGACGTAGCAAGTCTCTCCGCCCGCTTTGAAGCAGAGAGGTCTGGCGCTTCGCCACCATGTGGATTGGTTGAAGTATCTGCATCGGTTCTGCTGACAGATATTTCCACCGAGAGTCCCCATGGTCTGATGATGATACGAACCCACTGAGGACGCTGCTTGTGATAGGCCGGGAAGTCTTTCGTTGACCAGCGGATTTCTATGGATACGTTTAAGGGAAGTGAGTGCACCAATCCTCAGGGCACCATTCTTCTGTTCGGTGAAATCCAAACCCGATATCCCTTTGATACTGACGAGAAAGTTAGGCGTCTCGACCCGATGTTTCATGTTGACCAGAAGGTCCGTCCCCCCCGCCAGTAATTTGGCATCAGGATTATCGATGAGCATGGAGGAGGCTTCCTGGATGCTCTTGGGCTCTAGGTGTTTGAACTTTGGTAATCTCACCGGGTTCCCTCTATTACCCTACCGACGCCCGCAACTTATACCTCTGAACTTTGCCCGTTGCTGTCCTCGGCAGCTCATTGACAAAGCGAAACCACCTCGGACACTTGTAATGGGCTATCCGGTCTCGAACAAACTGCCGCAATTCCTGCTCCAGCTCCTCTGACGGGTTGACGCCCTGATTCAGGACCACGAAAGCCATCGGCTTTTCGAGCTCTGCCGTGTCGGGCGCACCGATGATGGCACACTCGTTCACCCCGTGATGTTCCAGCAGGGCTCCCTCCACTTCCAGAGGCGAGACCCACATCCCTCCTGCCTTGAAAATATCGTCGGCCCGTCCAACGTACCAGTAGAATCCATCTGAGTCCGTGTAGAACTTATCACCCGTATCGAACCAGTCACCATGGAAGCTTTCCCTGGTCTTCTCAGGGTTGTTCCAATAAAAGGCTGCCGTTCCGTCGCTCTTGACCCACAGGGTGCCAATTTCCCCTTCTTTAACGTCACGACCCTCCTCGTCAACCAGTTTACCCTCGAACCCAGAGAGAAGTACCCCGCTGCTCCCCGGTTTGATCGAGCCCGGCTTGTTCGAAAGATACTCGCCCCCGACATCTGTCGATCCAAGCGTTTCAAGTATTTCGATTCCGAAAATCTCTTTCCATCGCTCGAAGATCACTTTGGGCAGAGGCTCGCCGGCCGATATGCAATGGCGGATCGAGGAGAGATCATATCTACGGGTCGTCGTGTCCAGATATCTGATAATGGCGTTGTATGAACTCGGAACACTGTAAAAAAGAGTGGGTTTGTATGCCTCGACCACATCCAGGACCTTATCTGGCTCAGGCCTCCCTGGGTATAGGACCACCCCCGCCCCACACAGAAAGGGGGCCTCGAGAGAATTGTTTCGCCCGTATGAAAAGTAAAGCTTGGACGTGGAGAAGACGATATCTTTCTCTCCCATCGAAACCACCTCACAGTGAGGCGGCATGAAGTACATCATGTCGCGGTGCAGATGGACAATCCCTTTGGGCTTACCCGTAGTCCCAGAGCTATACATCCAGAAGGCCATGTCGTCTTTTGAGGTTGGAGCAGCCGTCATGTCTGCAGAAGCAGCCGTAACCAGCGAATCATAGTCTAATTCTCCAATCCTGGCTTCTCCACAGACAATAAAATGCTTAAGGTAAAGGAGCTCGGAGCGGATTTTACGGATATTGGTCGCCATCTTCTGGTCGACAATGAGGGCCTTTGCCTGGCTATCATTTAGATAGTAAAGATAGTCCGGTGGTACGGCCATGGTGCTGACTGGTACGGGTACAGCACCGATTTTCATTGCACCCAGATAGCTGGCCAAAAATTGCGGAGAGTCCGGAAGGCAGATCAGGACTCTTTCTTTACCCTCGACACCCAACTCCAGCAGGGCATTCCCGACGCGGTTGGCGGCCCTGGCGAGTTCAGCGTAGGAAATAGTTTCGTCCTTATAGTGGACGGCGACCTTGTCACCGCGACCTTCCTTCAGGTGCCGGTCGAGAAGAAAAACGGCGAGATTGAACTGCTCAGACACATCAGAAAACAACGCCACCCTTTGCTCACCTCTTCGGGATTGGCGCAATCTAGCACGATGAAATTATCCTTGTCAATAATGGAGAGAGCGAAGTTTCCGAACCTTTTTGGGCTCCCTCCAAAGAGACTTTCGGCCAAGCCCCTTTTGAGCGTTCCTCGACATGTTTTTCGCTCACAAACCTCAGATCCCGCCTGTGGCGGGAGAACACTGGGATCCCCTCGAGCCTTCAATTCATCAAAAAGCCTGTGGGAAAGTCGAAAAGGGCGCGGCTATCGTCGAATCCGATGATCATCTTTCACTCAGGTGGACAGGCAGTCCTATGTGCCTATTCTGAAGAAACCTGAGTGGGGCAGTGGAGCCTCACCTCTCATTCCCCCTAAGTAAACACGATAGCCTGCTTCTGGCAAACCTCGACACACCTGGGTCCTCCCCCGCAGATGTCGCAGACCAGAATCCTTCCATTGGTCTCAAAGACGGAAGCGAATGGGCATTCGGAAATGCAAAGGCCGCATTGGTCACATTTCTCCTCTACGATCGTGACCACACCCGTCTCTTTGTTCCATTGAAAGGCTCCGGTCGGACAGATCTCGGAAGGCGGGCAGTTCTGACATTGTCGGCAGGTCTTGGGCTGATACTCACTCTCAGAAGAGGGATCAACCTGGATTCTGGAAACCGTGAGATTTAGCTTCCCTTCATGTGAAAGGGAGCAAACCGTTTCACAGAGTCGGCAGCCGGTGCATCGCTCTTGCTCGACTTTTATCTTCTTCAACCTATTCTCCGATCTTCAACCTTCCCAAGGTGTCAGAGGTAGGGATTCCATTCTGGTCCCATCCGTGGAGATCATAGTAGCGGTCGAGAAGCTCCTCAAAGGGTTTGGTTTCGATCTTTGTTCCGGCCCTGGGACCGTGCGTCCAAGGCCTGAGGAACTTCCTTGGAACGGTATCATCCTTCCGAGTGATCCCCTCTCGAACAAGAAAGAGTCTCTCTGTTGTAGAAATCCGCGCTCCGATCTCTAGCATCTCAGTATGAGACAACTTGATTCCAGTAACGGCTTCAATCGATTCGATGAATTCCTCAAACCCCAAAAGCCCCGTGCTCAACCACTTGGTCATAAACTTGCAGACGCCTAAGGCATCTGCAAGGGCGCAGAGGCATTCAGTCCAGTAACATGCCCATTCCTTTCCATCATAAACGCTTGGATCCTGAGGGATAGGCCTCCCTGTTAATTTCTGGGTCACATCCTCGGGCAAAGAGAACTCCTCGAGTGTATACCGATTTCTCAGATGGCAAGCGCCACGAGAGGCCGTGGCCAAACCCAGGGTCTGGGCTCGATGTCCTCTCACGTCGTCGCATTCGATGGTCAGGCCTTTCACATGGTCCATATAGAACTCGCTGTCGTGACCAATGGTCTTGGCCGCTTCAATCCAGCCTCTGGCGAGCAATCTCCCGATTCCTCTCCTCTCAACAACCTGCTCAATGAGTCCGATAATCGCCTCGGAGCTCCCCCATTCAAGGGAGAGACCATCCGTATCCTCTTCGGTAATGATTCCCTTTTCATACAGTTCCATCACCCAGGCGGTGTAAGCGGTCATGGAGCCAACGTCGAGCCCATATTTCGCACAGAGATTCCAGGCCTCGAGGATTGTCTCCCAGTTTGAGGATCCGCATTGGGAACCCCATCCCCCACAGCCGTAGTATTCAGGTCCCTCACACTCCATGCCCTGGTACGCCCCCCTCGGCACTTTGAACATGTGCTTACACGCCGTCGGACAGCCAAAACATGTCGCCTTTCGGGTTTCGTACTTTTCGATGAACACCTCAGCATCGAGATCCTCACCGCCGAGTTCCATCATATTGAACTGGTGGTTCAGGCCGCCCTCATAGCCTTGAGTCCTTGTGTTGTTGAGCCTGATCATCGTGCCATAGATGGATGAAGCGAGGAAGCCCTTTGTGCCCGTCACCTGCTGGTACTGTTTTTCGACAATTCGGAGAAGTCCCTCAGGGTCATGTATCGGGATAGTCCCCCGTCCCCGTGTGGCGATCGCCCAGAGGTTTTTTGAACCCATTACCGCTCCCATGCCTGTTCGACCTGCGGCGTGAGAGAGTCCATGAATGATACAGGAAAAAGCGATACCTTCCCGCCCGGCAGGGCCAACGCAAGCGATCTGGATTCTCGGATCACCAAGATCCTCTCTGAGCTTCGTCTGAATCTGGAATGTGTCCAGCTCAGACAGGTCGGCGGCGTCCCTGATTTCTATGGTGCCATCGTGAATCCACAGGTAAACGGGTTTTTTGGCTCTTCCCTCTAGGACCACATGATCGAATCCGGCATAGCGGAGCTCAGCGCCAAAGAAACCGCCCATCGCGGAATCGCCCAAGAGACCTGTTTCCGGAGACTTTGCTGAGAAACTGATCCGGGAGTTTGAAATCCCTGCGATCCCCGTCAGCATCCCGGCGCCAAGGATCAGAACATTCGCAGGGCCCAGCGGATCGGTGTCCTTTCCGACCATCTGATAAAGGAGATGCGTATTGATCCCCCGTCCACCTAGAAACCTTCTTCTCAATTCAATCGGGATGTCTTCTGTTCTGACGGTCTCAGAGGTCAGGTCCACATAAGCGATTCTAGTCATTCAGAACGATCCTCCTCGACTTGGCCTGGTACTCTTTCCAAGACACAGGGGCGATAATCATTGCTGACCGTGGGTCAAGCCACTTGATCTTCCACTCCTGTTGGCAGCTGGGACACTGGGCAGTCTCTTCCAAGGGCAGAACTGGAAACCTTGAACTGCAGGCTTTGCATCGGATTTGAATTTCTTTGTGCACCATAATCGTTCCTAGGTCTTACTTTTCTGGCAAATGGGAACCCATTTCATTTTGGGTCCGACAGTTTCGGACTTAACCACCGCCAATCGGCAATAGGAATGATATTTCGTCTCCATCCTGAACCGTGGCAGAGAGTTTCTTTTGGATTTCTCCGTTAACGGTGACAACATAGGCAAGAGAGCCATCGGCCTCTTTTACCTCCCCCTCGATGTTGGCGCCTGTTTCTTCCTGCAGATAGCGGATCAGCTCCTCCAAGGTTCCCCCGTGCCATTCGACCTCTATCTTCTTATTTCCGATCCATGTTGCCAGGGGTCGGACCGTCTTAACGATAACTGCCATCCGAAAGCCTCCCGGTCGTTCAACGCGAAATCGATATCATAAGTCTCACCGCTACCTTCAACAGAAACTATCTCGACGGTTAATCTTAGCATGTTGGTCTAAGATTAGCCACCGGTCCCGTTTTGGGTTTTTTGAATGTTCTGGTGAACGGTGTCGTCCATAAGGGATGTGCAGGAGAAGTGGGGGTCCCCCTGACGGCAGCCAGGCATCGATGTGAGTTCCTCTCAACCCGAGCTCATCGTCAACGGTAGTCAGACGTGACGGAACGTTTTCGCCGTTTGGGTGGAGGGAGGGCAATGGAGTCCACCGGACACCGGTGAGAAGGGCCTGGAAATATGGCAAAACACTCAGATCTTTGGTAGGATACATACTCGGACATCGCCCTATTCCTACCTTCCATAGGGATGCCGAAGAGAGGAAAAGATTCTCCGAGAAATCCCAACCTGTAACTGGCTAAAAGGTTGACCTAAAAAGAAGGAGGTAATGAGATCTGACCGCGAAGAAGAAAGAGCACAGGTCCACCCTGAAGATCTTCGTCAACGGCGTCGAAACAGAAATCCCTCCCGGAACATCTGTATCCAGACTTCTCGAAATCGTGCAAGAGTCACGCACCTCCGACATGATTGTCGAGATCAATCATCGGTTTGTCCACGCTGAAGCCTACGACCGCACGATGTTAACGGAGGGTGATCGCATGGAGATCATCCATCTGGCAATGGGAGGCTAAGACGTGCCCATGATGGCTGATCGTTCTCCTTGATGAACGAAATTATTTGATTCTCATCACATCCCTGAGCTTGACACAAAATTACTGTATGATATGATAGGTATTTCGTTCACTGAGATGAACCCTCAGGTTTGAGGGCCACGACAAAAAGGAAAAGGAATGTTGCTTCCGAAGTTTACTTTTCACGAACCGCAGGTCCTGGACGAATGCTTGTCACTCCTCGATCAGCACGGATCGAAAGCGGCGATCCTCGCTGGGGGCACCGATTTGTTGGTAAACATGAAGAAGGGCCTTATAAGGCCTTCGGTGCTGGTCTCCTTAGCCCAGATAGATGAACTCCAGAAGATCTCGACCAGCCGTGATTCTGGAAGACTCGCCTTGGGATCGATGGTAACGATGGGGACGATTGGGACGCATGAGGAGGTCAGAAAGCGCTTTACGTTTCTGGCTCAAGCTGCCCAAAAATTGGGATCTCCCCTGATCCGGAACCGGGCTACCATTGGGGGTAACATCGTGACAGCCAGGCCTGCTGCTGACTCCCACAGCCCGCTCATTTGCCTGGATGCGAAGATCGAGCTCGTGGGACGCTCTGGAAGCCGTCACATCGCCGCAGCGGATTTTTTCGTGGGACCGGGCGAATCCGTTAGAAGAGCCGACGAAGTATTGAGACGGATAACCATCGACCGTCTTCCCCCGAGAACCGGCTGTGCCTACCTTAAGTACGGCATTCGAAAGACTCTGGAGATCAGTGTGGTTAATGTCGCCGTTCTTCTGAGTGTCGAAAAAGACAAGACCATCACACACGCCCGAGTCGCCCTGGGCGCCGTAGCTCCCAAAACTATCCGGTCTCAAGGCGCTGAAAAATGCCTCATAGGAGAGAGTCCGGACGAAAAAACGATCAGAAGAGCGGCAGAGGCAGCGGCTGCCCAGTGTCAACCCATTTCTGATATTCGTGGATCTGCCCGGTATCGTCAGATTCTCGTTGAGGTATTTACGCGCCGGGCAATCCAAGATGCGGTTAATCAGGTCATGACTGGATAGGGCAAAAGCCTCTCTGTGAGCGAACATAAGGACATTTCTGGGGAATTCAGCATGAAACATACGATTCAATTGACAATAAACGGTGTTATTCATGATCTTCTCGTGGAACCCAGTCAGACTCTCGCTCAAGTAATCCGGGAGGACATCGGCCTGACGGGAACCAAACAGGGCTGTGAAGTGGGGGATTGCGGTGCCTGTACGGTCATCCTCGATGACAAACCCGTCAACTCATGTCTGGTTCTCGCGGTTGAGGCAAATGGCCACACAATCACCACCATTGAAGGTCTTGCCAGGGATGGAGAACTCCATCCTCTCCAATCTGCCTTCGTCAATAAAGGGGCTATTCAGTGCGGGTTCTGCACCTCAGGAATGATCCTCTCAGCCAAGGCGCTTCTGGATAGTCACGAGCGTCCCAGCAGGGAAGAAATCCGCCAGGCCATTTCTGGCAATCTGTGCCGATGCACGGGCTATCAGAAGATTGTAGACGCGATCGAGCGAGCGGCGGGGATGGTTTCCTCTGAGAAGGGAGAGGACAATGGCTCAGAAGGATAGGCACGATCATACGATTCTCAACTCAAGACTTCCAAGAATTGATGCACCTGCCAAGGCCACTGGACAGGGTATCTTCACTGACGACATCTCCGTTCCCGGTATGCTTTTTGGGGCGATTCTGCAAAGCCCGATTGCTCACGGTCGCATTCTTAACATCGATACATCAAAGGCGCAGCGGCTTCCAGGTGTGAAAGCTATCATTACGCACAAAGATGCAGGCACTATCAAATACGGGGTCAGCCCTGCGAGATATGATGAAACTGTTTTTTGCATCGACAAGGTTCGATACGTCGGCGATGAGATTGCCGCCGTGGCTGCTGTGGACCGAGAGACCGCTCAGGAAGCGCTCTCGCTCATCCAGGTGGACTATGAGGAGTTGCCGGTTTTGCTCGACCCCTTTGAGGCCATGGCCGACGGAGCTCCTCTCATCCATGAGGATTTTCCACGGAACCTTACAGCAGAGGTCCATCAGGAGTTTGGCGATGTGGAGGTTGCTTTTTCTAAAGCGGACTACATCCGAGAGGACAAATTCGTCAACGACCGTCTCGATGCAGCCTTTCTGGAACCCCAGGCCTGTATCGCCACATTCGACCCACTGGGAAACCTTACCCTCACAACCTCAACGCAAACCCCCCACTATGTGCAACGGACAATTGCCATGACCCTTGGGCTACCCCTTCACAAGGTCAGAGTGAAAAAGCCTTATGTGGGGGGCGGCTTTGGGATAAAGGCTGCGGGAGCGACTCATGAGATGAGCGCGTGTGTTCTGGCTATGAAAACGGGAAAGCCCGTCAAGATTGTCCTCGATCGTAAGCAGGTTTTCCTTTACTGCCGGGCCCGTCACAAGTTTTTTGTCGAACTGAAAACCGGGGTGAAGAAAGACGGGACCCTCGTTGCCGTACAGAACAAAACCATTCTGGACGGCGGGGCCTACACGAGCTTCGGCATCGCTACCGTATATTACGCAGGCTCTCTGCTCGGCGCACCCTATCGAATAAAGGCCATGAAATACGACGGGTACCGGGTGTATACCAACAAACCCGCATGCGGCGCTCACCGGGGACACGGCGGTGTCGCAAACAGAGCAGCCTTCGAACAGCAGATGGATTGCATCGCCGAGGAACTTGGCATCGACCCGATCGACATTCGCCTCAAAAACGTGATGGAATCTGGTGAAACCACCATCAATCAGCTCTACCTCAGTAGCTTTGGTATGCGAGAGTGCATCGAGGCGGTGAAAGAGAATTCGGCCTGGAAAACCAAGAAGGGGAAGCTCCCTCCGGGCAAAGGGATTGGGATGGCCTGCGGTTTCTTTGTGTCGGGTGCCGGGTATCCGATCTACCGGACTGAGATGGCCCACTCCCATGTCTTTGTCAAGGTCGCCGAGGATGGAAATGGCATAACGGTTTTCACTGGTTCTGGGGAGATTGGACAGGGATCAGACACCACGATGGCCATGATCGCCGCAGAAGTGATGGGCCTGCGACTCGAGGATGTCCGCGTCGTTTCGGGAGACACTGAACTAACCCCTGTCGATTTGGGAGCCTATTCCAGTCGCCAGACCCTGATGACCGGGTGGGCAAGCAAACGTGCGGCTGAAGATGCTCGATCTCAGATCGCTCACGTCGTGGGCGAATTGTTCAGTGTCGATCCTGAGAAACTGGTCTTTCGGGAGGGCTTGATCCTAGGAACAGAGGACTTTAAGACCCTGGAGCAGGTCCGCCGGAGCTACATCGGGGAGCACAGAGGCTTCGAGGATAGGCCTTCGGCAAAGGCCCTCACTTTTCGCGAAGCTGCCCGTCTCGCCTTCAATAAGCAGGGAATCATCATTGGCCGCGGCCATTACAAACCACCGAAGTTGGGAGGCGAGTACAAAGGTGCGGCAGTGGGAACGTCTCCGGCCTATGGCTGCTCTGCCCTTGTTGTTGAGGTTGAGGTGGACATGGAGACGGGGGAAGTCACGGTGGTGGATATGACAGATGCCCACGACTGTGGTTTTGCCATCAACCGAAACTCTGTTGAAGGCCAGATGGAGGGATCCCTAGCCAACGGGCTGGGCGAAGCACTCTTTGAAAGCGTCAGGTTTAATGAAAAGGGTGAGATCCTGAATACCACATTAGGAGACTACAAGATCCCGACGTCCCTTGACATCCCAGACATGAAGACGATTATTGTGGAAAGCAATGAACCGAACGGACCTTTTGGAGCCAAGGAGGTAGGCGAAGGCGCCATAATGCCCGTCATTCCGGCTATCCTCAATGCTATATACGACGCCTCGGGCGTTCGCATTAGAGAGCTGCCTGCGACTTCGGAGCGAATTGCGCTGGCCATTCGAGAAAGAGAAACGCACCCGTAATGGCACCTCCTATGCTGGTCGGGAAAAACTTGACCCTCCCCGTGCAGGCGCTGAATCGTTTATCTCCAGCCTATCGGATTCTTGATAGCCACCGTTTCCACGTGTATACTTGGCACATTTGAACATGTCATGGGCAAGGGGATCTGATCGATGGTTTTTGAGGGCCCTTTTGTTCGGAGGACTCCGATGGGTAATCCCAAGTCTACCCATCGTTTTTCAACCGAATGCCCAGATTCCTTGCCGGTCCACATCGTGAAACGGGTCGGCTGCCCGACAAATGTCAGGGCATGCACCTCTACGGAGGGTGGGAAAAGAGACAAGGCTGGCTGTGATGCTAGGTCTATTCTCACCGTCGTGGTAATCTTATCGACAATCCGCATTTACTCCCACACGGGGAGCGGGGATCATGGATAACGGACATTTCTTTTGGAATGAGATTTTAGAAACACTTGATCGGGAACGGATCCAGCAACTGCAACTAAAGAAATTCCGACGCATCTTTCGTTGGACCTGGGAGAATTCGTCCTTTCATCGAAGCCTTTACGACCAAGCCGGAATCACGCCAGAGGACATTAGGACCTTGGACAATGTCGCCCTGGTGCCAAAGGTGGAAAAGTCCATGATGAGGACCATCCAGTGCAAGGATCCCTTTCCCTACGGGGACGCGCTGTGTGTTCCCCTCGAGGACGTTACTGAGTTTCGACAGACCAGCGGAACAACCGGCCAGCCGGTGTACCAACCCGATACATGGCAGGATTGGGAGTGGTGGGCTGAATGCTGGGCCACCCTCCTCTGGGCTCAGGGGTATCGCCCCGTGGACAGGGTCTTTATCCCCTTCGGATACAACGTTTTTGTGGCATTCTGGGCAGGGCATTATGGAGCCGAAAAGATAGGATGCGAGGTCATCCCGGGAGGAGTGCTGGACACACAGGCTCGCATCCGCAAAATCCAGGAATTGAAGGCAACGGCTCTCATGGCAACACCGACCTACGTCCTGGGCATGGCGGCGACAGCTAGAGATCGCATGGGAATCAACCCGGCTGATTTGACCATCGAGAAGATCACCTGTGCTGGCGAGCCTGGGGCATTGATCCCATCGACAAAGAAGAGGATGGAGGAAGCATGGAGAGCAAAGGTGTATGATCACGCCGGTGCGACCGAGATCGGGGCATGGGGCTACGAATGTGTGGCTCAGTCTGGAGGTTTGCACGTCAATGAAGCAATGTTCCTCGTTGAAATAGAGGATTTGGAGACTGGGGAGATCACCCATGAGCCTGGGCGGAAGGGTAAGATGATTGTGACCGCATTAGACCGGACTGCGCAGCCGTGCGTGAGGTTTGACTCGAAGGACCTCGCCGAGTGGAGCCCTGATCCCTGCCCCTGCGGGGGGACCTTTCGCCTGATACAGGGAGGTGTGGTCGGCCGAATCGATGATATTGTTAAAGTGAAGGGAGTCCTTCTCGCCCCATCTGCTATCGAGGAGGTCGTTCGGGCTTTCCCGGAGTTCTCCGAGGAGTTTGAAGTTGTGGTGAGCAAGAGAGGAGACCTGGATCACATCCTGCTCAAGGTGGAACTCATGCCGGACGTGGAGGGCAAAAAGAGAGCCCTTCTCGGCCGACTTGAGAGCGAACTGCGGGTAAAGACGAATCTTGGATATACGATAGAGTGCCATTCTTATGGATCTTTGCCTCGATACGATGTCAAATCGAAGCGGTTCAAAGACTTGAGGAATGAGTGATGGAAGAGAGGATTATAGAAGAACTAGACCGAAAGATTCAGGACCTGAGGCAGGTAGCCGAGGAGCTCAGAGTCATGGGTGCCAACATTCCGGCTGTTGAGCGCAACACAGTTCGCATCCTGGCGAGCATTAAGATGCTCGAGCTCAATGTGAGCGACATCTTCAGGACCTAGACCCGCCACCTACTTCTCGCTCGAGCAGCGAGGCGAGCTGGCCGGACCGCACACAGGCTCTTTCCTTCCGGTCAGGGCAGCACGAATCATCGCGGTTGCACATCCCACGCCACTCTCCACCATGATTGCCTCGACAGGGCAGTTAAGCTGGCAGGCACCACATTCCATACATGCCTCCCGACGGACGAGTTTAGCCGTGGCGTCTCCAGAGGCAAAAACACCGTGGGGGCAGACCACACTACACACGCCACAATTAATGCAACGCTCGGAATCGTACTGAAGCGTGTTAGATTCATAAGCATCTCGCATCAGTTAACCTCCCCAGGTTCGAATGACCGAAAAAGCAACAGCTAAGCACAGACCCGCTCCAAAGATAACGGCCATGATCGGGATATAGGTGAATATCTCAAGCCTGACCCCACTTCTCGATGTGAACGGTGTCGACCCCGTGAAGTTCAATGCGAGAAATGCCGTCACGGTTGGCAAAACCAGCATCGCGGCAAGTGCCCATCCGACCCGAAGCCACCACGCTCCGTCGGGGTTAGCCAGTATTGTCGTCAGGGCGAAGGGAAGTGCCACAACTCCACCCAAGAAAAATCCCTTTGTGCTAAAGTTTGGCGTTGGCAGCCACGGAAGTAAAAGCGGAAATAGGACCACCCCCGCCCCCATGGCTGAGACAATCCCCAGAGATGCAACAAAACCACCAAGAAGAAAAAACCCGACACCAGCAATCACCATTGGCAGAAACACGTGAGTCAGCTCGACCGGAATCAGGACGACACGCTCTCGCAGAGGAAAGGTAACCCGGCGCGATGCGCTCGTGGTTTCATGGGTCTCCACATACTCCGGCAAATCGGCTGCTCTGACGGGGCCGTACTTGACCTGGAATCCTGATCGCCGTTTGACTTCATGGGCGGCCACCCCTGAGGCACCGAGTTGGGGGAGGATGAGGACACGATGATTGACAAACCCCTTCAGGTTCACTGCCTCGATCCGATGGACCAGCTCGTCAGTACCGAAAGTGCCCTTACCAGCTGCACACCATACGTTGATACCTTTCGTATCCAGGACGAGGATATACCCATCGAATCCAGCAAGGGCTGACCGCAAGGCGTCAAAACTCAGGGTGTAGTTGGCTGTGACAAAAACAGGGGAATCAACGCTGGGTTTTCCCAGGGCGTACAAGCCGGGTTTCACAAGATGCTCAGCCCGTCGATAGCCCCAGCGGGCCAGAAAATGATCCCAGTGGTTCGCGAGGCTGAGTGAACTATCTACAGATGGGATGTCGAGTCGAATAGGCTTCGTCCTTTGGGTCTTCGCCATCATGTCTCCCCTCCAGTGATGATGTCAGTCGTTGGTAGAGCGCGCCAACTGTGGCAATAACCTCATCGTGAATCGGTCAGGAACCGAGCGCGGATCAGTTCGATGAGTCTGTCCCTGACTCTTCTAAATGCGTCGAGCCGGTCTTCCCTCGAGCCTTTTGCTCCCGCTGGATCGTCCAATCCCCAATGCAATCGCTCACCTTCACCTGGATACACAGGACACTGGTCCCTGGCGTCGTCACAGGTCGTAATAATCACATCGAATGATTCCTTCAGTAAGTCATCCACATGCTTCGACCGATGGCCCGACAGGTCGATTCCGATCTCTTCCATCACTTCAACCGTCATCGGATGCACCTGAGTGGGGTCTGTCCCTGCGCTAGAAACAGGGTATTTTCCTCTTCCATAATGTCTCAAGAGACCCTCGGCCATCTGGCTTCGACATGAATTACGGGTGCATAGAAATAGGACTCGTTTCTTTTTCCCTTTCATCCGTCTCTTTTCCACCCCCTACTGCCCATTCCCCAAGGATCACGTTATGTCAGAACCCGTGACCCCCTCTTCCTGGCGTCGTAAAGAGGCCACGTGACCGGCCTCCTTCAGATGGAACCAGCTGCGGGTCCGCTTGCAAATGCTCACGAGCATGAGCATGACCGGGACTTCTATCAAAACCCCCACGACCGTGGCCAAGGCGGCGCCGGAGGCCAGACCGAAGAGCATGACCGATGTGGCAATGGCGACTTCGAAATGGTTACTGGCGCCAATCATCGCAGAGGGAGCGGCATCTTCATAACGCAATCGAAGCAGTCTCGCTAACCCATAAGCAAGCCAAAAAATGAAGTTTGTCTGAATGAAAAGGGGTATCGCAATCCACAGAATCGTAAGGGGGTTTGCCAGAATGACATCACCTTTGAAAGAAAAAAGAAGCACCAGCGTGATGAGAAGGGCCACAATGGTCACTGGTGTCAAAAGGGGGAGGAAACTCTCCTTGAACCAATCCCCCCCTTTTGCTCTGAGAATCCATTTTCTGGAGAAGTATCCAGCGACCAGGGGCAAGGCCACATAGATGCCGATCGACAGAAAGAGGGCCTGCCAGGGAACCGGAAGACGTCCAACACCGAGCAAGAAACCCCCAAGAGGCCCGAAAAGGACAAGCATCGTCAGCGAGTTGATCGCGACCATGACCAGGGTGTGACCGTCATTGCCTTTTGCCAGGTACCCCCAGACAAGGACCATCGCCGTGCACGGTGCGATTCCCAACAGAATAGCTCCAGCAAGGTAACTTCGCCACAGGGGAACTGCCAAAGTCTTGACCCCCTTCACCACGACCACAGTTCCTGCCCCATGGGTAGCGCCCACAGGGAGATCCAGGCCGAGAGGCATTTTGACATGATCCACCAGATCGGGCCCAATGAGCCCGACAAACACGCTCCCCAAGAAAAATATCGATATGGCATACATACTGAAGGGTTTTACTGCCCAGTTGACGAAAAGGGTCAATCCAACGGGTTTGGCATTCCTTCCGGCTTTGAGGACCTCAGCAAAATCTATTTTCACCATGATCGGATACATCATAAAGAAAAGGCAGACGGCAATGGGGATCGAGACAACAGGAGCATCGCCCACGTAGATCGCTAGTCCATCCATGAAGGCTGCCACACCCGGGGCTATTCTCCCAAGCACAACACCCGCCACAATGCAAAGGCCTACCCAAAGAGATAGGTATCTCTCAAAAACGCTCAACCCTTTCAAATTCCTCGTGGTCGACGAGCCTTCCGTGTTGGACATAAATATCCTCCCCAGAACTGAGTTTCGCCACTTAACTGTAGATGATAAGATCCATGTGCACCATCAGGATCGTTTCCCCTTTCTTGCCATTTACAATAGTTCAACCGGTAGGTCTTCCGGAGACTCCTGGGACAGTGGGGACGTTTGCGTCTTTTCTTGTCTCAGAGCCATAAACCGCTCAGTGTCACGTTTCAAGACCTCATCGTCCTCAAAGCACTCTGCCAAACACCTCAACTGAGAGGCATGGATCTTGTTCTTAGGCCTTACCAACGAATAGTAGACCCACACGCCTTCTCGTCGATCCGTGACAAGTCCCGCGTTTTTCAAATAGGCCATGTGGCGGGAGACCTTGGATTGGGTGAGCTGCAAGACCTCCATGAGTTCGCAGATGCAGAGCTCTCCTTTCAAAAGAAGGTGAAGAACTCTGAGCCGTGTCTCGTCTGAGAAGGCCTTAAAGTGTCTGACGATTTCTTCCATGCGGCTCTCCTTGTCATTTGTCAAAGGATGGTGGCCACGAGCAGTTCTCGGGCGGCCGGTTGGTAGAGATATACAGGGATTGGATAAGAGTGCCTTCTTGACTCGAATCGATTTGGTTGATGTATTCATATATCCGGATAAACAGATATAATACATCAGTGATTCTGAAAATGCAAGCATTTTCATCATTTTTTCTAATTGTGTCTCCTGACCGTGGTTCTCAATGAACTCAGGTCGGCAAGGCGCTGGAGAGAAGATCAAGGTCATCCCGGCATCCGGGAAACTCCTCCTCACCCCCCATCCTTGACATGGAATGGATCTATTGGCTAACTTGAACCAGTAGGCCGGTGCACTCTTGCGCTGTGCCAATTCTTGACAGGGAGGCATCTGGGTGGGTCCATCGTGCCGGACCCTCTGGTCAGATGCACTCCTCGGCCTTGGGAGGACCAAGACATGAAAGCTCTTTATTTCGAAGAGCATGGTGGCCTAAACGTAATTCAGTATGGAAACGTAACCGACCCAACCCTGAGTCCAGACAAGGTCCTGATTCGCGTTCGGGCCTGCTCGATCAATCATCTCGACATCTGGGTTAGGCGGGGCTGGCCGGGCCTCAAACTTGAAATGCCCCACTGGTGCGGTGCTGACGTTGCCGGCGAAATCGTTGAGCTGGGAAAAGACGTCTCCGGCCTGCAGGTAGGCCAGCGGGTCGTGGTGGATCCCGGTATCACCACACGTGACGACGAATTCACCCGACGAGGAGAGGTGACACTCAGTCCTGGTTATCACATCCTTGGGGAGCATATCCGGGGAGGTGCTGCTGAATATCTGACTGTGCCAGCGAGCAATCTCGCGACCATGCCAGAAGACCTGGACTTTCCCGCTGCCGCGGCACCTCTCTTGGTCACTCTTGCCGCCTGGCGCATGCTTATACATCGTGCAGGGCTGAGAGCTGGAGAATCGGTTCTCGTGGTGGGTGCAGGAGGTGGGGTCAACAGTATGGCCATTCAGATTGCCAAACTGGCAGGCGCCAGGGTCTATGTCGTGGCGGGTAGTAGAGAAAAAGGGGCAAGGGCTCAAGAATTGGGAGCCGATATCGTTCTGGATCGTTCGGAGGTCGACTGGGACCGGGAGATCCGCAGGCTCACGAAAAACCGCGGCGTAGACGTCGTGGTGGACAATGTTGGTAAGGCTACCCTCAGCACGAGTATGAACGCGGTCGTACGAGGGGGAAGAATCGTCATCATTGGTAACACCAGTGGACCTCATGCCCAGATCGATATCCGCTATATCTTTGGTAAACAGATCAGCCTCATCGGAAGCACCATGGGGACGCACCAGGATTTTCGAGATGTGACGTCCCTCTTATGGGCTGGCAAACTCAAACCCGTGATCGATCGGGTCATGCCATTGAGTCAGGGCCGTGAAGCCTATGAGATCGTGGAAAAGGGAGACCATTTCGGCAAGATCGTATTGACGCCCTAAATACTCTCCCTTGCTATGGATGGCTAAATGGTCCATGATCTGGAGAGGGGGGCTTGAGTCGAGAGGATCAGGTTCTGTATCTTTTCATGACCTCCCGGAAAATGATGAGTTTTTGCACATCCTGGGTTCCCTCTCCAAGTGAAGACGCCCAAGCGTCCATGGGGAACTTGTGAATGGGGTGCTCGAAGATTATGGACGCCGCCCCAAAAAGATCAGCCGCCCATGTGGTAACATCCCGGGCTATCATTACAGCCAGATACTTCGCGATAGATGACTCTAACCGAAAATCTCTGGCCTGGTCGATAGCCCAGCACGCCTTCCAGAGCATGAGCCGTGCCGCTTCCATCCGTGCGTAGAAATCAGCAATCTCGAAGGCCTTGCTTTGGAAGTCAACAAGCTTTCTGCCAAAGATCTTTCGGTTTTTGCCATGTTCAAGGGCCATATCAAACGCGCCCATAGCGGTCCCCAGTGTCAAAGCGGCGATGGGAACCCTGCTGTGGGTGAAAATTCTAAGGACCTGCTGCAGCCCCCGGCCTCGTTTTCCCATGAGATGGTCTTCAGGAACGAAGACATCCGTAAGCTGAATGCGTGTGAGATCAGACGGTATCCACCCTTGCTTGTTGAGCCTGGTCTTTTTCACCCCTTTCGCGGCAAGATCCACCAGAAACATGGAAAGCCGATTGTTTCTCCTTGCTTGAGGATCCGAAACTGCCGTGACTATGACCAAATCGCTGATTGAGCCGTTTGTCACATAGGCTTTGGTTCCGTTGAGTCGCCATCCCCCTTTGACCACCTTGGCCTCCATCCCGATATTGGCCACATCACTCCCAGCTTTGCTTTCGGTGTTCCCGAGACAAATCAGGGTTCCTCCCTTGCTTGCAGACTCTGCATATTTCTCCTTGGTTTTTTCTGAACCAAAAAGCCAGAGCCCAGTGAGTCCAAGATCGACGTGCGCCAGAATGGCGACCGAGACCCCTGGCGAAATGATGGCGAGCTGTTCAGAAACCATCGCCCCCCTGAATGCGGAAGACTTTTCCAAGTGACCGTTCACCATCGTGAACCCAAGCCAACCCCTCTCACCCATGGCACCGTAAAGACTCCGGGGCATTGCCCCATCCCGGTACCAGGCCGGTAAATTCTGCTGCACGTGGTCATCGAGAAATTGTTTTAATCGGTCTAAATCTTGGGATAGCTCCTTCGGAAAGAGAAAATCCATGTGCTCCCCTTTTGCTCCCGGTTATGCAGGCCCTCCTATTATTATCTTACAGGTGATAGAGAAGATTTTAAAGGAAAATAGCCACACTCAATACCCCAACACCGGGAAGCATCCCTTCTTTGTCACACAGAAGCGAAATCATTTGGCCACCTCGATTCTCGATCATTCTTTCTCAGCTCCGCCTGTGGAATATGATTTGACGGCCTCCAGGACTCTACCCTATAATCGATCGAAAGACCCAAAACTCTCGGATTGGCTCGCTGGTTATTCTGGAAGATCGACTTGACCTTTTCGCACCTGCCGAACTCTGCAGGGATTCCATCGGGAATTGATCCATTCCGTAGGATCCCCCTGCTAACAGGGAAAGAGAAAAAGGAAAATGGAAAAGCATGAGGTTTTTGAGACTGATGTTCTGATCGTAGGAGGAGGCGGTGCTGGGGTTCGCGCCGCCATCGAGGCCTCTAACTGCGGAGCAGAAGTCTGCCTCGTCAGCAAAGGGCCTATAGCCAGATCGGGGTTAACTCCCCTGGCCTATCCGTCCCTGCAGGCGGCGTTTGGTACCAACGACTCCCGGGATAACCCAGAGGTTCATTATCAGGACATCATTGCCCAGGGCAGAGGCCTCTCAGATCAGAATCTGGCACGGGTCCTGGCCGACGAGAGCATTTCGAGAGCTATGGACCTCGAGGGTTTCGGTATCAAATTCAGGAAACAAGACGGAAGACTCTTTCAAGTTCATCACCCAGGCCAGACCTATCCGAGAAACCTATGGATAGTGGGCGGAGGATTTGGACTGATTCAAGGGCTCAAAAAAGAACTCCTTCGCTGCTCGAAGACAAAGATCTTTGAAGACTTCTGCGTGTCCCACTTATTGAAGGATAAGGGTGAGGTAGTCGGAGCATTTGGTTTGAACATGAGAGATGGACGATTCTATGCCATCGCCGCAAAGGCTACCGTCCTCTGCTGCGGGGGTTATGAAGAACTCTGGGGAAACAGTGACGCCGCTCCCGATTCGACGGGAGATGGTGTTTTTCTAGGATTCCAGGCAGGGGCAGAGGTGATTGATCTCGAAATGGTGCAGTATTACCCGACCGTACTCGCGTACCCTGAATCTGTCAAGGGTGTACTGATACACTATGAGACATTTCTGGAAAGACGATACCTTGATTTCAGATTGGTGAATAACAACGAGAGAGAATTCTTGCCGGAAGGGCCTCTTCCCGCTCGAGATGACTTGATGCGACTCATATTGGCGGAAATCGAGAAGGGACAGGGCACCAAACACAATGCAGTCTACATTGATCCCCTTCGATCATCCAAGAGCCAGGATGAAATCAACGATCTCATTCATCAATTCCTTGAAGGCCCGAATAGGAATCTAAGGAAGTTGGGAATAGAAATTCGCAAGGATCGCCTTGAAGTGAGTCCCGCTGTGCATCACACCCTTGGGGGTGTCCGAATCAATGAAAAAACTGAAACGTCAGTCCCAGGCCTGTTTGCTGCGGGAGAGAACGCAAGCAATCTCCATGGAGGAAACCGGATATCTGGAAACGCCCTGTCGGAGACTCAGGTCTTTGGCGCGAGAGCAGGAAAATACGCAGCCAGGTATTCCGAGAAAAAGGGGCGTATTTCTCCGTCTTCAGGGGAAATCAGACAAGGAATCCATGAATGGATTCGATTCTTAGAGAAGAAAGGAAAGGGCTGCCGTCCTCTGCTTTTCAAGCAGGAATTGAAGCAGGCTATGGACCGGTTCATTGGGCCCAATCGAAATCAAGAGGGCATGGAGAAGGCCCTTCAAAGGGTTTCCGATCTTAAACAGAATGGTCTGACCAACGTCGAGGCGACCGGTGAGAGAGTTTACAACCTGGACTGGCGCGACGCCATGGAAGTTTTCATGATGCTAGATTTAGCTGAGCTAGTGATTCGGTCGGCTTTGTTGAGAAGGGAGACTCGTGGTCACCATTTTCGCAGTGACTATCCAGAAACCTCAAACAGACCTCAGCATACCCTCATCACAAAAAGAGGTCAAAAAGTCACGGTGAACCATACCCCGGTGAAGGTGCTCAACCCTTAGGATAGCTCCGATGACTGATAAACATGTCCGTGCGAAGGTCTTCAGACAGTCGGCACGGAATAGACTCAGAAGGATTGACACGTTCAACGTTCCTTATCGAAAGGGAATGACTGTCCACACGCTGCTCCAATACATATATGAACATAGCGAACCTTCCCTGGCGTTTAGGGATTATCGTTGTGGTCGGGGGATCTGTAATGCCTGCCGTCTGAGAATCAATGGAAGGGTCTCACGGTCATGCGAGAGACTCGTCAGACCGGGAGAGGAGGTACTTCTAGAACCTATAAACGATCGAATCATCAGAGATCTGGTCGTTGAAGGGGATTGAACCTCCAGCTTTAGTCTATCTGTAGCATCTCGTCCCTAGAGACCTAGGAACGCCTTTTTAACGATATCGGTTTCAAGAAGCTTCTCGCCCAATCCCTCGTGGATGGTTCGACCTGTCTGGAGCACATACCCCCTGTCCGCCATTTCCAGCGCCTCTCTCACGTTCTGTTCGACGAGTAGGATAGTCTTACCTTCTTCTTTCAACTTGCTCACCGCCCCCAACATCTCATCCACCAATCGCGGCATGAGTCCCAGGGATGGCTCATCTAACATCAGCATCTTCGGGTTTGACATCAGACCTCTCCCGATGGCCAGCATTTGCTGCTCCCCGCCGCTCAATGTTCCACCCAATTGTTTCTTCCTCGTTTTCAAAATGGGAAAGAGGTTGAAAACATGATCCAGGTTTCTGCCGATCTCTTCCTCATCATCGATGATGTAAGCTCCCAATCTCAGGTTCTCCTCGACAGAGAGCGGACCGAATATACGCCTCTCCTCCGGCACATAGGTAATTCCATTTCTGACTATGTCGACTGTAGAGCTCCGGGTGATATCTCTATCCTCGAACGTAATGCTCCCACTCGTGGGATGGAGATTTCCGGCGACTGTTTTCAGTAGGGTCGTCTTTCCCGACCCGTTTGCCCCAACGATCGAAATCAGTTCGCCCCGACGAACATTGAACGAGACGTCGTGAATCACCGGAACCCCGCTGTACCGAACTTCGATCTTGTCAACCTTTAGCATATTTTTCACCCAGGTAAGCTTTGATGACCCGTTTATCATTTGCGACCTCCTGGGGCTTTCCCTCCACGATTTTCTGGCCTCCATCCAACACGATCACACGCTGGGAAATAGGCATGACAACTTCCATGACGTGTTCTGTCAGAAAGAGGGTCAGGTCCTTCATCTCATAGATTTTCCGAAGCAGGGCAACCATCTCATCGGTTTCCTTTGGGGTCAAACCCGCTGCAACTTCATCGAGCATGAGAAGTTCCGGTTTGGTCGCAAGGGCCATGGCAAGGCCAACGCGCTTCTGGCTGGCGATAGGCAACTCGGTCAAGTATGCCTCGGCGTATTCCTCTAATCCGAGAACATCAAGAATCTCAAAAGCGTAATCCCGAGCGATCTCGCGATTGGAAGTCCTGCAAAATGACCCGACCATGACATTTTCCAGCACCGTAAGGTATCCTGAAATGCTCATAACCTGAAAGGTCCTGCCGATTCCCTCCCGGCTGGTCTGAAAAGGCTTGAAACCGGTGATGTCCTTTCCCTTGAATCTGACTGAACCCTGGGCCGGCCTATAATACCCGACAATACAGTTGAATAGCGTGGTCTTTCCTGCGCCGTTTGGACCGATCAATCCGACAATTTCACCCTTTTCAATCTCAAAGGAGATCTGGTTGTTCGCAACCACGCCGCCAAAATCCTTGGTCAAGTCAGTCACTTCCAAAAGTGCCATGGAAATCTTCTCTCCTAAGTTTTTCGCCGAACTCTCTCGATCAATCCCCAGATTCCCCTGGGTTCGTACCCTGATATTACCATCACCATCAAGCTGTAAATCATGAAGTCTACCCCGAGTATTCCGCTTCCCCCAAGCCAGGCGCCCAAATAACGATCCAGAGGAATCAGAATCAGCGCGCCGATTATCGGACCCCACATCGATCCGGCTCCACCGATCATCGTCATCAAGGCGATCATAACGGATAGTTCGAGATGCATCACTGAAAAGGGGTCAATATAGTTATAGTAGACGGTGTAAAAAGCTCCGCCCAAACCTGCGAATACCCCAGTAATGCAATAGGCTTTGACCTTCACCCATTGGATATTGATTCCCAAACTTTCTGCAAGATCCTCACTCGCATTTATGGCTCGCAACTGAAAACCCAACCTCGATTTCCTGAACCAGTTCATGAAGAAAATAGCTCCCATGACGAGGAAGAAGGCGAAATAATGATAGTAGATCGGGGAGGCGAACTGCATATAGAGGAAGTCCGGTGTTTCCCTTAGTGGCAACTCTACGCCCCGAGCCCCACCGATCAAATCCCAGTTGATGAACAGTTGCTGCCACACAAGGGAGACCGCAATCGTCGCAATCGCAAAGTAATGACCCCTCAGCCGAAATAAGAAATAACCGAGAATGAAGGACTCAACCGTCGCGACAATCACGCCGACAGGGGTGGATAACCAGAAGGGGATATCCCACCAGACGATGAATAAAGCGACAGTGTAAGCTGACATGCCAACATTCTTTGCCTGCCCCAGGGCGACCTGTCCGCCGTACCCTCCGATGAGATTCCATCCCAGGCCATAGAGGCAGAAAATGAGGAACTGGATCATGACCGCCTGGGCAAAGGATCCCTTTGTGACCCAGGGGAAAAGGACGCAGAAAATAACAAAGCTGGAGAACCCAATCCGCTCTGAGATCGGCAGATCTCCGAATGATAAGGCGTCTTTCAGGAATCTCATCTGTCTACTGCCAACCGAAAAGACCCTGCGGTTTGAATATGACAACCAAAAAGAAGGTGAGGTAGATCAAGGCGAATTTATGCTGCGGGCCGACATAGGTGCCACCGAGATCGATGATCAGCCCCATGATCAGCCCCGCCATGAAAGCCCCCTTTATCGATCCAAATCCACCCAATGCTACCGTTGCAAAAGCGATCATGACAAAAAGAAGTCCTACAGTGGGAAAGACGTAATAGAAATTGGTGAGTAAAGCACCGGCAATCCCCACTGTCGCCCCGCCCAACCCCCAGGCCAGACCTCGCATCTTCTCCGTGTCTATGCCCATGTAACTTGCAGCCTCAACGTCTAAGGCTGTCGCTTTCAATGCCATACCCAGGCGTGTGTGGTTGATCAGCCAGTAGATAACGGAAAAGCATATGACGCTGAGAATGGCGGTCCCTAACCTGGAATAGCTCAGGACGACCGACCCCAGCTTGGCGCTCTTACCGATTAACAGTCCATGTTCCAGGGTCTTGTAATCAGGGCCAAAGATGAACAGAGCGAGATATCTCAGAAAAATCATTAGACCGAAGGTACCCAAGAGCTGGGCAAGCATAGGCCCCCGCAACAGGTATCTGACAAGCAGATAATACGAGCTGAGACCCAAAACAAGACCGACGAACGCTGCTATTGGGAGGGTCAAGAGTGGTTCGATCGACAGAAACGTCGATGTAAGGAATGCCGTATACATCCCCACCATGAGGAACTCTCCGTGGGCGAAATTCACGATATTCATTACGCCGAATATTATGGCAAGCCCGAGAGCGACCAAGGCGAAAAGCATCCCCATCAGTAACCCGGATACGATAGCTGGCAAAAGGATTTCCATATGACCGTCCTAATCGAGTTGATACGAGAATGAACCTACCCGAGCTCATGACTCGGGTAGGTTCATCTCTAAGTCCAGGTGTGATGTTAGAGCCGGTTACTTCAGACCCGGCCACGGATAAATCAACTTTGATGTAGCCACGTCAAGGGGATAGATAATCTCTGGCTCCTTGGCCTGATATTGGACAATCAAACCACTGGACCAGGTATTCTGATTCGTCTCCCCTGCCGCAGTCTCGAAATTGATCCCTTTCCATGGCACAATCAAGTCAGCGCCGGGTATTTCGATTCTCTCGGCTGCCTCGCGAATGGCATCAGGATCAGTGGATCCCGCCTCATTGAGGACATAAGCCCATGCCTGCATACCGGTAAATGCCCGGGCAGAGGTCCCCATGAAATCGACGCCGGCCCTCTTCTTGAATTCCTCATTTATGTTCTGTGCAACCGGCTTCACGCCGAAGAGCTTTTTGGAGAATACGGTACGGTTGAGAATCCCTTCAGTAGACTCACCAAATGTCTCCATGAATTTAGGCTGATAGAAACCAACATCTTGTGACCAGAAAAGGTTGGCTTTTGCCTTGAACTCAATCATGGTCTTCGTCAAGAGAATCGCATCGGAAATATATGACGCAAACATGAGGACTTCTGGTTTCGGTGCCAAAAGCCTTCTCACCTCTGCCGTCAAATCGGGCGATTCATGAGGGTAGGATACATCCGACACTATTTTGTAACCCTTCTGCCCGGCGAATTCTTTGATCACGTCTCTGGTGGCCGCTCCCCATTCCGTGTTTTCCGTACACGAACCGATCTCATCGATGTCCTCTTTCGGCACAGCGCCGACGCCGGGTACCTTCCCTTGAGTCAGAAGATCCATGAACTCAAAAAAGTCTCTGAGGAAGATTCTGTCATGCGGTGTCGCTCGGAAGAACCACTTATACCCCCTCTTGGTCAATTCAGGAGAGGTCGATTCTGGGTTGATCATGGGTATCTTGTACTGCTCACAGACGGTACTGACCGTCTTGGTGACCGAGCTATGATAAGATCCGCAGATGCCGGCGACCTTCTCATCGAGGATAAGCTTCTTCGCCAGGTCTGCTCCCCTGTCTGGCTCACCCCGATGATCTGCATGGATTAACTTAATCTTCGCACCTTTCAGACTTGGGATGCCTTCCCATTTTCCGATGGGAATGGGTAGGTTCGGCCATTTGTTGTTCACATAGTCCGCACACAGGTCAACGGCATCCCGAGACATCTTGCCAGCATGGGCAACCGAACCGGAAAGCGGATAGATCACACCTATCTTCACCTCATCTGGTTTCGCTCGGCCAATTCCAATCCCCATTGACAGGGCTGTGCCGCCAACAAGTGCCCCCCCTGTCGTCTTCAGAAAAGTTCGACGGCTAATCTTCTTTTTCGCACCCATTTTAACCCCCTTTCATTTGCTGACTTCACTTCGGGTTTTCCAGTTGCGAGGTTCAAATACCCTCCTTTCTTGTTTAATCTAACGATCACTCAGCGAACCACCGAAAATGCGAGATTGCGTTCCCGTTTGCCAATCACAGCATTCCCACTCGGTCCTGGCCCATAAACCCACTTCCCTAACAGACAGTAAATCACCTCCTTTCTTTGACCTGGTCAGGTCAGTTCACATAGAATCTCCTGTCCCCCAGGCTAGGCGTCGTCAAAAACCTATATCACATCCGTTTGCACCGTGTCGATGAATCAGTCACCAAAGGCTTCATTCATATAATCAATCACTTCGACCAACCTCGCTACCAGATGGTCATGCAACTGTCTTCCCTTTTCGGCGCTCGCCAATGTCGGCCTGCCGTGAGCACCTCCTGACTTTCGAGTTGTCCCCTCGAGGTCCTCTGCCGGGCTCGGCACATAACACAGTGTATCTTTGGGATTTCTCGGGTCGACGTGATACAGTTTCCGTCCAGGCGGGTGATAGTCTCTCGCCCTATCCATCTGCACGGCATGTGGCATAATATGCAACATATGGGACGTTTCTATCTCCTCAGCATGGCCAACCTCACCGAATTCAAGCCGGTCCGCAATCTCTTTTGACATGTGCGCCGGATCATAAATAGCAACCTTTACACCGAGCTCGCGTTGGGCTCTCTCTGCGGCAATCTGAATCCATGGAACATTAGCTATTCTGTGACCATTCACCACGACAAATCGCCGAAACCCTTGAGGTGCTAAAGAGCCAAATACATCGAAGAGGATTTCGATCAGCACATCGGGTCTTATAGAGATTGCCCCCGGCAAAGCCAGGTGATGGGGACTCCAGCCAAACCAAAGGGGAGGTGTTACAATCGCTTTCGTCTGTTTCGCCGCGTCCTCAGCCACCCTGATGGCCACCATGCTGTCGGTTCCCACGGGGAGGTGAAACCCATGTTGCTCCACACTGCCTACGGGGATGACTACAAGGCCCCTCCCCTCATCACGGAGATGCCCGACCTCTTGCCAGGTCATCTCCTGAAGCCAAACCTTTGTCTCTGTTTTTCCCTTCGAAGCCATGTCAGTCAATTTCCGCTCATAAAACTGCTTATCCCTGAAATATCTATCCAGCCCTTGAAAAAGAAAGCTCTTGAATAGAAGCAATTGCTCGTGGTCCGTTGTCCCTCGTCTGTTGTCTGCGGTGATGAATCACTAAGATCAGAATCATAGCGAACAGATCTCTTTCCTAGGGTTAGAGCTGCAAGGCCAGTAGCAACTGACGACTGACACCCGACAACGGGCACCTGAAAAAGGGTTTCGAGCCGCAAAAGACGATCTTTTCAGGCTGTCACAAACCTCCAAGGGCATAGATGGACTTGACCTTTTCCTTTTCCTCCCTGAGAATCTGGTGGGCCTCGTCGAGTTCCACCTGCCGGAAACGGATCCGATTGCCTGGCTTTGCCTGCCCCACCCGGCTAATATCAGGGGAGATCACCGTGGCAATCTTCGTGTACCCCCCTACGGTCTGTTCGACCAGTAGGATGATGGGTTGGCCACCAGGCGGAACCTGGATACCACCCGGGACACTTGGCTCGGAGATGATACTCTTGACCACGCCCTCTCTGTGAACGATGGGCTCCCCCTCCAGTCGATAACCCATCCGGTCAGCCTTCGAACTCACGGTAAAAGTCGAACCCAGAAACTTCTCGATACCCTCGGAGAAATAATCATCCTGGGGGCCCATAACAACCCGGATCTCTATGTCATCCGGATAGGTCGGAATGATGTCTGAAGGGACCCGAATTCCTGCCTTCCCTACGCCTTGTCCCTTGCTCAACCTGTCCCCAGCGATCAGGGGCCGACCGCCGATCCCCCCTATTTTCCCCGCCACATAGGTAGAGCGGCTTCCCATGACTACTGGAACATCAATCCCGCCCGCTACAGCGAGATAACTCCGGCACCCACTTTTGAGACCCTTGAACCGAATTGTGTCCCCGGCCTTCACAGCCACCGATTCCCACATGGGTAGAGGAGAATCATTCAGTACCGGCGAGAGATCTCCACCGGTAATAGCGACCGTTCCATGATCTAACACGCCCAGTGACGGCCCGAGAACCGTTAGCTCTAAAACCGCCTCATCCTTCCCATTTCCAACCAGACCATTTGCCGCTCTGTACGCAAATGAATCAACCACCCCACAAATGGGAATGCCGAATTGTTGATACCCAAACCGCCCTCTGTCCTGAACCGTTGTATACGCTCCCGGTTGAATGACGTCGAAGATCTCCATCCTGATTCTATGCCTTGTCTCTCTCGGTTATGTCCTCGAATTCTTCCTTCGAAATCCGCTTGAACTTCAGATAATCTCCAGGTTTCAGAAGAATCGGTGAAGAACGGGTCGGATCGTAAAGCTTCACAGGTGTTCTCCCGATGAGCTGCCATCCCCCGGGACTATCGATCGAATAGATCCCTGTCTGATTGTTGGCAATTCCGACTGACCCGGCCGGTACCAGTTGGCGAGGTTTTTCCAGCCGTGGCGTGAATATTCTCTCTGACAACCCGCCGAGAAAAGGAAATCCAGGCGTGAAACCAATCATATAGATAAGGTAGTTTCCAGAGGTATGAACCTCGATGACCTCTTCCGGAGGAAGTCCGTTGTGCTCAGCAACGAATTCCAGATCGGGCCCGAATTCGCCTCCGTATGCCACTGGAATCTCTGTCGTCTCAGGTGGGGGGATTTCCAGTTTGTCCACATGCCGCTCGCGTTCCAAAACTGCTTCTTTTAATCTATCTGGATGGGTCCAGGCTGGCTCATAGAAAATCAAAAGGGAACGGTAGGTCGGGATGACTTCGGTGACACCCTCAATCGGCATTTTGTCCAGGGAAAGAAATATCTCCCGGACCTTTCGGTTGATTTCGGGATCGATATCGGCCCCAAACTCTACTAAAAAACCTCTATCTCCTGCTAGCAGGAATCGAGCCTTTTCGTACACGACGCTTCCGCCCTCGCCCGGTTGAATCATAAAATTTTAGATAGGGAAGTCACATCAACACCAGCTTGGTTCAACGTCTCCCGAATCTTTTTGACCAGATTCACCGCACCGGGTGTATCTCCATGAACGCATAGCGTTTGTGTGTTAAAGGGAATCTCGGTGCCGTCAATAGCCACAACCTTTCCCTCTGTGGCCATCACCAGGGCTCTCTGAGCCACGAGATCCGGATCCTTAATAACCGCTCCCGGTTGTCTCCGAGAAACCAACGTACCTTCTGGGGTGTAGGCTCTGTCAGGGAATGCCTCATAAGCCACCCTGAGGCCAATCCTCTCCCCGATCTTTGTCATCTTCTCTCCTTTAGATCCAGCCAACGCCACGAAAATGAGGCCCTTATCAAGGCTGGCGATTGCCTCGACAATAGCTTCGGATATCTTTTCGTCTTCAACTGCCATCAGATACAGCGCACCATGGGGTTTAACATGCTCAACTCTGACATCGTGGACCCGGGCAAAAGCCTGCAACGCGCCGATTTGATAGGTCACATACCCCTTTATCTCGGCCAGAGTGGCGTCCAGATTTCGCCTTCCAAAACCCAATAAATCAGGGAACCCAGGATGCGCCCCCACCGATACGCCGTGATCTTTCGCCAATGAAACGGTTCGTTCCATGACGAGAGGGTCACCGGCATGATACCCGCACGCAATATTGGCCGAGGTAATGTATTTGATCACCTCGTCATCGAGGCCCAGCTTATAGGCACCAAAACTCTCGCCCATATCGCAGTTTATATCCATCTTCATTTCCCTTTTTCCCCTTTGATTTTGTTTCGACCATCTTTGTACAAAAAATCGAGATTGTCAAGGATTTTGTCCTATTAGGGAGTTTCACAGAGAAGGGACGGACACGGAGGGATATGTCGCTAAATTTCGCCTGAGACGATCAACTTGCTGAGGATATCCTCGCCCGAGAGTCATCACGGCGGTCATTAAAGAGGAGTTTCCTCAGTTTTCTGGACACTCATGCCCCTGAGGGACCTCTGCAGAGCAATCGGACCAGGATTCCCCGAGAGTCGTTCCCGAATCCCTTCAGAATACCCTGGGCACGGCTTCACAAGAGTAATTTGCCAGAAAGTGGGAAGGAAACTCTCAGCGCTAATCAGGGTTCTTTTGGCAGAAATATCCCAGCACAGTGGACGTCACCGCAATCTCTCACAGAGCACACCGAGCCCCAGAGGGAACGTCCTCTGGATTGGTGAGAGGCCAATCCAGAGGAGATGACTTGGCCTAATTTTTCCCCTCAAAAAATTAGGCCAAAAACCTGGTCCATTAGTTTTCTCACTCTACGAACTCTGAGAGCTCGAGCGATACCCCGCAGATTCCTGTGGGGGAGAGCGGGCGAGAGAAGCTGGTGTTTCTATGGAAGCCCGCTTTCATCAGACAAAGAGCGAGAAAAGAAACGGATCTGAACAACGGCCCGTCTCCGCCTGCTCGGCCACTGTCGGGGAGATGGTCAACGCAGGAGCAAGTGCGCGAAAGGACATGCCGGTGCCACCATCGAATTCAATAGGTCTTCGGGACCAAAAAACGGAACACCACTCTGAAGCGGCCCTAAGGAGGAATCATAAGCGCGACAGGTTGAGATCCACTAGGTTCGGTGAGAGTTCTCAGATCAATTCAGCCTTTTCGATATTGCAGAGCAATACCCGGAGGTTGGTGGCACCCACCGCTGGGTCGCAAGTCTTGTACGCATTGTCGGTTAGCAAATTGATGTTGGAACGGTCCCAGCCCAAGTCTTTCTCAATCTCCGGAAACCACCACCCGTGATCCGCGGCCACGACATTAGGGGGTACTCGGTCGGTCACGACGGCCCGCTGAACCGCGGAACCCCTTGGAGACGAGATCTTTACCCAGTCGCCCTTTTGGATTCTCTTCTCTTTGGCCACCTCAGGGTGAATCTCCACGATAGGATCTGGACGCTTGTCACGGAGCGGTCCAGGAACCCTATTCTCGGAGTGGAAAAAACTCGGAATACGAGCGCCAGTGATCAACTGATAAGGGTACCGCTTGAGTAGTTTCTTGTCGCTCCATGGGCCCTCGGGTGGATCATCGTAGCCGGGCAAAGGATCGTAACCCAGATGTTCCATGGTTGTCGAATAGAACTCAACCTTGCCCGTGGTCGTCGAAAAGCCATCTTTGACGTACTTCCGGAAAACTCGTTGACCTTGCAGATAACCCCGTCGGCAGAACTCCTCCCAGGTCAACCCTGAGGGAGAGAGAATCTCGTTTAACGCATCTTTGACAGTGGGCCACCAGAGACTCGGTTTCGTACACCTCCTGCCAAGCTCATTGAGAATCTCATAATCCGAACGGCACTCGCCGATCTGCACCGCCTTCTGGCGGGCCTGAACGGAACCGTGGCGCTTCCACAGGTCGGCCACATAATCGTGCTCCAGCCACGTGGCCGACGGAAGCACGATGTCTGCCTCCCGGGCCGTAGGCGTCATGAAGAAATCGGCCACAACCATGAATTCGACCTTCTCCAGCGCGGCCTTCACCTCCCGCGAGTTAGCCCTGGTTAAGACCGGGTTGGTGCTAACAAGGAAAAGGGCCTTCACGGGGTACGGGTCGTCCTTGAGGATAGCATCCCACACCGCCTTGGGGTTGATGACAGAAATGTGATTGGCCAGGCGGAACCTGTTCCCCCCAAGGCGCTTTTTTCGCGCCGCCATGGACAAGAGATAATGAGCGCCCAGTTTGGACGCACTCATCACAGGCGGGCTCGAGTAAAAGACATTGCCTCCAGGCCTATCCAGGTTGTCTGTCATGGCCATCAGGCAGATATGGAGACTGATCGTATTGACGCAATTCTTGCTCTGCTCCAGGGCCACACCCCAGTGGATGCCAGCAGGCTTTGTCTTGGCAAAGAGCTCGGCGGCTGAAGATATCTGGGACTGACTCAGCCCGGTCTTTTCCGCAGCCCATTTCAGGTCGTATCGCTTGGCCCGGGTGCAAAACTCTTCCCAACCGTGCACCCGATCCCGAACAAAGGCTTTATCGCACCACTCATTGTCGATAATCACATTGACCATACCCCAGGCTAGGGCGCCATCGGTTCCTGGTCTCAGGGGCAACCAGACATCTGAACGCCGCGCAAGAACTGTACGGCGGGGGTCAACGGTGATCAGCTTGGCTCCATTCCGAAGGGCCTTGGTCAGGTAGATGCTCTTATACTCGTCAGGGTTAGAGACGAGAGGGTTTGCACCCCAGACAATGACACACCCAGGATTTCCGTCATAATCAACCACTGGCAAGTTTCCGCAGCGAGTGATGCCCGTTGCGATGCGAGGTCCGTAACACACATGGCCGGCGGTGAGTACATTGGGGGTCCCAAAGGCATTTGCAAACCGGTAGATGAAGGCCTCGTTGTCACGACCCGTCCCGTAGCCCAAAACCACGGACTCCGCTCCGAATTCCTCTCTGTAACCACAGAAGCGCTCACGAATTTCGTCATAGGCATCTTCCCATGAAATCGGTCGCCAAGATCCGTTTCTTTGACGGATAGGATGGAGGAGCCGGGTCGAATTGTGGGCGATCGTATGGGCCTGTTTTCCCTTGATGCAGAGCCAGCCTCTGTTGATCGGGCAGTCAGGGTCGCCCTTGATCTCTTTAACACGGTTGTCTTCAACTGTGACCAGGACGCCACACCCACCATGGCAACTCCGACAACAGCTCCTAACGATCTGCGTGCCCATTCCACCCTCCTAGATGCGCCGTAATGCTCCACAAAGACCAATGGGAGCGGTTGTTCGCCTCTCTATTCGATGTGCGCTCTTTGTGCCTGATCATTCGAATCTGTCCCTTTGGCGCGATTACAATAGTGGTATATTGAGAGAGGTCTGTCAAGAGAATAAAGGCCTAGGTGTCGCGGATGGAAAAGAGAGAGGCCAGACAGCATCTCGACGATCTGTTTTTGACTCAGCCCGGGCCACAGTCTTATCATCGATAGATGTTCAAGAACTTGAAGTACCAGCCCCAGAACCTATCTCAAAAATGATAGGATAAAGGTAGATCTATCAGGATCGGTTGCAACTAGGAGGTGATCCATCCATGGCGAGATATGGTAAAGAAACCAAGCTCGAGGCTAGTGAGGTCCTTCAACGGGCAGAGAAATTCTTTGGTCCCGAAGGACTCGGCATGAAGCTGATCGAACGAACTGATTGCTGCTTGAGCTTTGAAGGCTCAGGAGGCCACGTCACCGTATCGGCAGCACGGTGCGAATCAGAAAAGACTGAGGTGGACCTTGAAACACGGGAATGGGATTTTCAGGTGAAAAGCTTCATGGGAAGAATTTAGAACTTAATTTGACTTTTGAAGCATTTATGATAGCATCGTTTTTGCATAGACAGCATGGAAACCCTTTGAAGAAGTCGCTCCTCACTGCTCAGAATCTCTCGGTCAGGCTGTCGGTTGCCAATCGTCAGTTCCACGGTCGTTCAAAATCATCGGATTAGGGAACCGGTGCGTATCGTCCGTAGATGAGGTCTCTTCCCGGGCGGGGGGCTGGTCTAATTCCGACACACCGCCAATGGATGATTGACAACATCTGTCTGCTAGGGATTTTTGACGTGAGAATCCTGATCGGCACGTATAGCAACCCGTGACGGGTTAGGCAGTCTCCTTGAGATAAGGTACTTCCTCGGAAATACATCACGAATGGCGCAGATTCGCTCATTTCTGGCTGTTGAACTTCCCGAGGGTATGCGTTCGGAGATTGGCAGAATACAGGAGCGTCTGCGTTCGTCTCGCGCCCATGTGCGATGGGTTAGTGTGGAGCGGATCCACCTAACACTGAAATTCTTTGGTAATATCGAAGAAGAAAAAGTCAATGAGATATTGTCGATAATGGAAGAAGTGGGTAACAGACAAAAAGCTTTTACGCTCTCTGTCAGAGGGCTTGGTGCATTTCCATCAACAAAAAATCCACGGGTAGTCTGGTTGGGCCTTCAGGGATGGGAGAAAGATCTATCTTCCTTGCACCGAGAGATTGAGACAAGGCTGGAAGGGCTTGGATTTCTCCCCGAGAATAGGCCTTTCCGACCACATCTTACAGTCGGAAGAGTCAAATCGCTAAAGGGAAGGGCAGATTTGGTCGATCTTATGGAAAGAGATCGAGACGTCGACCTCGGATCCTTTACTGTGGATAAACTCGTCCTTTTTAGAAGCGATCTGAGACCTACTGGCCCCATTTACACCCCTTTAGCAACCAGGGAATTTGCGGGAGGCTAGCAATGGAAGAAGCGAAGAGGGACAAGGCTGTCGATTTAGCCGTGTCTCAGATCGAGAGACAGTACGGAAAAGGGGCCATCATGAAACTCGGCGGCGAGGCCTCTCTGCCGGATGTCCAGACCATCCCCACTGGATCTCTGGCACTGGATCTTGCCCTTGGCGTGGGTGGGCTGCCTCGGGGACGAGTCGTTGAAATTTATGGTCCTGAAGCTTCCGGGAAAACGACCCTTGCGCTCCACGCCGTCGCCGAAGCGCAGAATCAAGGTGGTATCGCTGCATTCATCGACGCGGAACACGCCCTAGACGTTCACTATGCCAGAAGAATGGGTGTCAATACAGACGATCTCCTCATCTCACAGCCAGACACTGGCGAACAGGCATTGGAGATTGCGGACATACTGGTTCGAAGTGGAGCCATTGATATCATTGTCATCGATTCTGTGGCGGCATTGGTCCCCAGAGCTGAGATCGAGGGGGAGATGGGAGACAGCCACATGGGTCTTCAGGCAAGGCTCATGTCTCAAGCCCTGCGAAAACTTACGGGGACAATCAGCAAATCCATGACGATTTTAGTCTTTATCAATCAGATCCGTATGAAAATCGGGGTGATGTTCGGTAACCCTGAAACCACAACTGGGGGAAATGCATTAAAGTTCTATTCATCGGTGCGGCTTGACATTCGTCGAATCGCGGCGATTAAGCATGGACAAGACGTCATTGGCAACCGAACCAGGGTCAGGATTGTCAAGAATAAGGTGGCTCCCCCTTTCAGGGAAGTCGAATTCGACCTTATATACGGTGAGGGGATTTCTCGGGAAGGGGATGTCCTGGATCTCGCGGTGGATTCAGGGATCGTGGAGAAGACGGGGACGTGGTACTCCTTCAAAGATCAAAGGATCGGTCAGGGTCGGGAAAACGCGAAGATCTTCCTCGCAGAGAACTCAGATGTCTTGAAGGTGATGACAGAAGAGGTTCTCCAACGATTCGGACAAAAGAGAGAAAGCAAGAAAGAGGAGTCATGACATGGATCTAAATCAAATCCTGCTCGAAGCCCTGCAGGTCAACGCATCTGACGTTCATATCAAAGTCGGTCTTCCACCGATCTTTAGGGTCAACGGTGCCCTGCGTTTCATGAAAGATGTGAAACCATTTGACCAGAATCAGGTCAGCAAGATGGCCCTCGGCATTATGAACGAGTGGCAAAAGGACCGTTTTATTAAGTCAAAAGAAGTTGACATGGGATATGAGATTTACGGTATGGGCCGATTTCGAATCAACATCTTTCAGCAGAGAGGAAAGATTCGAATCGCGTTGCGAATAGTTCCTTACAAAATCAAGGGACTCGAGGATTTGAATCTTCCTAGTGTCATCGGAAAGATCTCGCTAGAGAACCGCGGATTGGTACTCGTTACGGGAACGACGGGAAGCGGAAAATCGACTACCCTGGCGACCATGATCGATTTGATCAATCAGCAGAGAACCTGTCATATCCTCACCATAGAGGATCCAATTGAGTTTGTCCATGAGGACAAAAAGGCGATTGTCGACCAGCGTGAAGTAGGGTCTGATACCGTTACCTTCGCAGATGCTCTAAGAAGTGCCCTCCGCCAGGATCCTGATGTCATACTCGTTGGGGAGATGCGGGATTTCGAAACCATTGAAACCGCCCTGACCGCTGCTGAAACCGGCCATCTTGTCATGAGCACACTTCACACCATCGATGCGGCTGAAACGATCAACCGAATCATCTCTGCCTTTCCTCCGTACCATCAGCAGCAGGTCCGGCTCCAGCTGGCCGCCATCATCAAAGGAATCATTGCCCAAAGACTGGTCCCCAAAGCCGACGGCCTTGGCCGAGTTCCGGCAGTAGAAGTGATGGTTTCAACGGCTAGAACACGGGAATGCGTTATAGAGAAAGAGAAGACCAATGAGATTAAGGATGCCATCACAAAAGGTTACACGACTTATGGCATGCAGTCCTTTGATCAATCATTGATGTCGCTGCTCAAACGAGGCCTCATCACCTATGATGAGGCCCTTCGTCAGAGTAGCAATCCAGACGATTTCGCCCTAAGAGTGAAGGGTATCATGTCTGGCGGCGATACGTCTTGGGACGATTTCGAAAAAGTTCCCAAAACAAAGAGTGGCGCCGACAAAGATCGTCTGGCATCTCAGGGCGTTCAGAAATACTGAGCACCTCGCGTCAACCCCTTCAGACCTGATGCAGGGATTTGGTCAGGCCCCTCCTGCCTGGAGTTAACCCACGACGGGGTGTTGCCAAACTGCAAAGTCACGCGAGGGATCATGTTTCTCCCCCTACCCATGGCCACGACTGGCCTTGCTGATCTGAAAATGTCAGAGAAGCTAACCTTTATATGTTTTCCGCGATTAGTGTAGAATAGATAGTGAATTTTCAAGCGGCACAGGTGCAAAACCGCTGCCCAACAGTCGATCTATAGGATTTTCCGATGACGAGCCACGAAATCAGAAACGCCTTTTTGAAATACTTCGAAGAACGGGACCACCAGATCGTCTCCAGTTCGTCCCTAGTCCCTTACGACGACCCAACGCTCCTCTTTACAAACGCGGGTATGGTGCAATTCAAGCGAGCCTTCCTCCAGGAGGAGAAACGACCCTACACCCGTGCCGTATCGTCTCAGAAATGCGTTCGGGCAGGTGGGAAACACAATGACCTCGAAAATGTGGGCATCACGGCGAGGCACCATACTTTTTTTGAAATGCTCGGGAATTTCTCTTTTGGCGAATACTTCAAAGAAGGTGCCATCGAGATGGGCTGGGATTTTCTGACTCGCGTCTTGGGCCTTCCAAAAGAGCAGCTATGGATTACTATTCATCAGGGTGATCGTGAAATGGACCTTGGACCTGATGAGGAAGCGAGGGAGCTCTGGAAGAAATTCGTCCCTGAGGATAGGATCAAAGCTTTTTCAACCAAGGATAACTTCTGGAGTATGGGCGACACCGGTCCCTGTGGTCCATGTTCAGAGATTACCATCGATCAGGGACCCGATATTGGATGCGGACGAGCCGAGTGCGATCTAGATTGTGAGTGCGATAGGTTCCTGGAATTGTGGAACCTCGTGTTTATGCAATACAACCGGGATACGAATGGTACTATGACCCCTCTGCCAAAACCCAGCATCGACACGGGTCTGGGGCTGGAACGGATTGCTGCTGTGGTCCAAGGGGTCCATAGCAATTATGACACCGATCTGTTTCAACCGATCATCGCCCATATTGAGCGTGTCACCGCTAAAAGGTACGGTACCAGTGAGAAAGATGACATCTCTATCCGTGTCCTTGCCGATCATGCCAGAGCATCTGCATTCCTCATCGGCGATGGTGTACTTCCAGAGAAAGAAGGACGAGGATACGTCCTCCGGAGGATCATGAGGCGGGCTCTCCGTCATGGTCGAAAACTGGGCATTAAAAACGCCTTCTTTTCAAACGTTGTCGAGGTCGTCATTGACGTGATGGGTGACGCATATTCTGATCTGAAAGAGCATAGAAAATTCATTCAACGGGTCGTAAGAACCGAAGAGGAGAGTTTTTCAGATATTTTGACACGAGGACTAGATCTTCTGAGGGACGAGGTCGAGGCTGTAAAGGGTAGAGGGGATGACGCCCTGCCCGGTGTCGTTGCGTTTAAGCTTTACGATACCTATGGATTCCCGGTGGACCTCATCGAGGACGTTGTTAAAGATGATGGAATCGGAGTCGATTTGAAGGGCTTTGACCAATCCATGGAGGTTCAGAGGCAAAAGGCCAGGGACGCATGGAAAGGATCAGGGGAAGAGGAACTCAGGGACGAATTCAAAAAACTCTTGGCTGATGGCGTTGAAACGGCGTTTGTCGGATATCACGATCTTGAACACGAGTCTGAAGTCATCAGAATCATCAAGAACGGGGGTCTCGTCGATCAGGCCTCCACGGGCGACGATGTTGAAATCATGACCCAGGAGACGCCTTTTTATGGTGAGACGGGCGGCCAGGTGGGCGACAAGGGCAAGATAACCGCACCTGATGGGTTCGAAATCGAGGTCTCCGATACGCTCCGTCCCATCCCTCAACTCATCATCCATGTGGGTCAGGTGAAGCGTGGAACCGTGGAGGTTGGCAAGCGTGTGCGCCTCGCTGTGAATAGCGATGAACGGGGGGCAACCGTCCTAAACCACACTGGAACACACCTGCTCCATGCCGCTCTGCGAGAAGTCCTTGGTGGCCACGTAAAGCAAGCCGGCTCCCTGGTGGCTCCTCATCGCCTCCGTTTTGACTTTACCCACTTTTCCGCAATGACAAAAGAAGAGCTCGATCGGGTGGAAGATCTCACCAACCAAAGAATCCGTGAAAACATTTCGCTCGGAACTGAGGTCATGGCGATAGAGGAGGCAAAGAAAACCGGTGCCATGGCGCTCTTTGGGGAAAAATACGGTAATACTGCTCGGGTTGTGACCATCGGAGATTTCAGCAAAGAACTCTGTGGAGGGACCCACAGCAAGAGAACCGGCGACGTCGGCCTTCTCAGGATCGTTTCGGAGACTGGAATAGCCGCAGGGGTGAGGCGCATCGAGGCGCTGACTGGAGCCGATGCAATCGGCTACGTCCGGAGCCAGGAGTTGATCCTTCAGAAAGTTGCCACCATGGTTAAGAGCTCGCCCGAGGATGTCGAAGAAAAGCTGGGAAGAATCATGACCCACGTTAAAAGACTGGAGCGTGAAATTGAGTCTCTGAAAACAAGGCTGGCGACCGGAAGCTCGGATCTCATGGAGGAGGTTCGAGAGATCGGTGGGGTCCGTGTCTTGGCAATCAAGCCAGGCGTGGACGAACCCAGAAGTCTCCGGGAAATCGGTGACCGGTTCAGGGACAGAATCGGATCGGGCATCGTTTTTCTGGCGGGCGAGCACCGCAGCCGGGCGGCCTTGCTTCTGATGGTGACCAAGGATCTAACGAACAGGTTCGACGCGAACAAAATCATGAAGGAACTGGCCGAAAAAGTTGGTGGGACCGGCGGGGGTCGCCCCGATATGGCCCAGGGAGGCGGGCCTAAAGTCGAGAAAATAGATGAAGCTATTAAACAGCTGTATGCCATAGTTGAGAAACCAGGTGGCAAAACAAAGAAGTCGGGAGTCAGAAAACAGAAGACAGGAGCCAGAAGTCAGAAGTCAGAATAAAAAGGCGGCAAGAGACTCCCAGGACATGCGGCTGATTCCTAATATGTCGTCAATCCATTCTTCATCTGGTGAGGCCAAGATTTGACATAACAATTTGCCAGGCAGACTGTATATGCCTGCGACGTCCTCATATCTCCAACCCAAAAAGTCCCTCCTAGTCATTAGCCTGTTTATTTCCGACAGAAATATTGCATTAATGGGGGTGCACCGGCTCTGAGCATTTCATCTTTCAACACATCCCACCAAGATGAAAGGCAGGCCAAAATGACCTGCCTTCAATGAAGAAAAGTTGGTTAGCATTTCCTAGCTGTATAGTCTATGGCATAGCATGAGTCTAATTTGACATAGGGGAGCTGAGGAGTGCAGTGCCAATGAAACATCCGCCTCCACCACCAGAAACTGGAGAAAGCGTATCTCCACCGCCACCCGTGGAAGGTTGGGAAGGCACTTCTTCTGTAACATCTGCGGGGTCAATCCCAAGGCCAGAAGGATCGACTACAACTCCATTTGGAAGCCTATCATCATCGCCGGTACTACCGTCAACCAAGGTGACCGTTACCTGGTCCCTGGCCGAGTTAAAGTCAGAATAATGACTGTACTTCTTCCATCCAGTTGAAGGATTGTACTTATACCAAAAATAGTTGTGGGGAGCCGGCGTCGAAAAGTAAAATCTTACTACTGAAGTACCACCGACCGTATCGGTCTTGATTCGTATGTCGACCAACCCGTAGGTCATCTTTTTTGGCCTGTTTTTCGTATCGGCTATCGTAGATGGGGCTATAGGCTCCAGGCTTACGATATTTCCACCACTGTCCACTTTGATGCCAAAATTTTGGCCTGTTGATGATGTGGTGGTTATCACATCGTCCGGAAAACCAGTGATCCCGTTATCCCCTATTGTTACAGAAATCTCGTCACTGCTCTGAAGCCCTCCACCGTCGGAAACCGTTATTCGAAACGACAGAAGAGTCCCGTCGGCATCGACTGGCGGTGTCACAAAAGTTGGATTGGGTGCCGTTGGATCAGAAAGGGTTACCGGAGCACCGGCTGTCTGCTCCCATAGGTAAGCGGCAATCCCATCGTCTGGATCAGAAGAGTTAGAGCCATCGAGGGTGACCGTCCCTCCCTCCATCACCGTTTGATCTGGTCCGGCGCTCGCCACGGGAGCGAGGTTTTCCCAGCTAACATTGACGATACAAGTATCGGTAGACTGTAACCCCCCCCTGTCGGTTACTGTCAAGCGGAAAGTCAGTGATGCCCCGTCTGTCCCCACATTAGGGGCGGTAAGTTTTGGCTTTATTGTTCCTGGATCATTAAGGGTTACTGCAATACCGGATGTCTGCTCCCATAAATAGGAGGTGATGCCATCGTCTGAATCGGAAGAGTCGGAGCCATCGAGCGTAACCGTCGCCCCCTCAGCCACCGTTTGATCAGAACCCGCATTAGCCGTGGGAGGAGCGTTTACCCAGGTTATGTTGACAACACAGGTATCAACCGATTGGAGACCTCCGCTGTCAGTTACGGTTAACCGAAAGGTCAGGGATTCTCCATTGGGTCCAACATCCGGTGAGATGAAAGTCGGCTGGGGCACTGCCACATCGGAAAGAACAATCGGTGTGCCAGATGTCTGCTCCCACAGATAAGAGACAATGCCCTCGTCTGGATCAGAAGAATTAGAGCCATCGAGGGTGACCGTAATCCCTTCATCCACCGTCTGGTCCGGACCCGCACTAGCTATCGGGGGAGCATTTGTAGGATTGGTTCCTCCCAAGTATTCCTCTAGGTTTGTCACTCCATCCCCATCGCTGTCGATATTCGCATCAGAGGAATCAAGTGGATTAAGCCCGTATTGAATCTCCCAGCCATCAGGCATCTGGTCAGAATCGCTATCTGGATCTGTCGGGTCAGTGCCAGAATGGTACTCAGCCATGTTATTCGCTTGGTCTCCATCGTGATCGGCATCTGGTTCCTGGCTCAGATTTCCGAAATATCCCATTTCCCAGTCATCGGGCAGGCCATCACTGTCGCTATCGGGATCATCTGGCGGAGGAGGGTCATTGGTTACGCCAATACCTGAAACCTCACCAGAAGGGTTGCTCTCGTTACCGGCTAAGTCATACGCTGTGAGAGCAATATAATATGTCACACCGTCAGCAAGGTTATCGAGTCGGTAACTGGTGGTATTTCCCACATCAACAGAATATGAATAGATACCGGATTGTGTCCCATAATACACGTAGTACCCGGAAAGATCTGGCTCTGTATTGGCGTCCCAGGCCAGATCCAAATAGGAAGCCTCCGCAGTCGAGACAGAAAGAAACACAGAAAAAAGAAACAGAATCTTCCTCACGATCGTTCCCCTTGGCCGGTTCTGAGATTCGAACCAACTAAAAGCAATACGAGGGCCAAAACTGGTAGGGAGAGGCTAGAAGAAAATCATGTTTGACATCAATAACTTAGGATAGTGGATGGGCAGATAACGAAAACTGTTCCCCTGGTTTTCTTTCAATTTGGAAAACCGGTGTACAGATCTGTAATTCGGAAAAGTATAGGATATGTGAAAGGGTCGATAACTAACTGAAACAGAAAGTTCTTACCCGCCTTCAGACCTGTTGATTTGAGATACAAATAAACGGGATTGGCAAGGGCTGCCGACTGGCGACTTCTTGAAGTAAACACTTAGACTAAGAAGGGCAGGGGGCCGCGTCATAAATCTTCTGAATCACCCGGACCAAATTCTTACGATCTGCCTTTGAATCCTCGTCTGCTTGGCGAAATGCGGGTATCAAAGAATCCTGGTTCTCCCTTTTCCGTCTTCCATGGGAAAGGTTACTGTAGTAGCCATAATAACGAACCATCTGCTCTCCCTTGTAAGGCTACAAAGCGCATCTATCCTTTCATCAAAGCCCAGCGCTGTATGGCTCATAAGATGCGTAATGTGGCTGTGAAGATCAGAAAGATCAATCGGCCTCACTGCCTTAAGGAGGCAAAGCTGATCTTTTCCGCTGAGAGCCGCAAGGAGGCTCTCAGGCGTTTCAAGACCTGGGAGGCCAACTGGTTCATTGAAGAAGAACGGGCTGT
>CAYGBK010000021.1:0-15142 GCA_964348095.1 uncultured Thermodesulfobacteriota bacterium
TCGAGTTGAGCCTCTCCCAACTTCTGGTCCCTGTCAACCGTCCACCTGTTCTCTTCTTAATCCCTGACCCCTGCGTCTACTCTGCAAGTCTCCAGGACTCAATCCAACTGCTCCCGTCACCGGTCACCTGGTCCACCTCGATAACCGCCAAAGATTTCGGATCCAGACCATTATGATTCTCGTGGGTAAAGCCGTAAATCCCACCAACACCGATGTGCCGCCGAATACCCTCAATAGAATCCCGCAGCCATTCACCCTCGGTTCCCGCGGCCCTCATGGCGCGGGTAAGAATCATGACAGAGTCCCAGACATAGCCCATGAAAGGGCTCACGGGCTGTCTTCGTGCATAACGGTAGACGTTTCTGTACTGATGCAGGAAATCCTCAATTAAGGCTTTCTGGGGATCCTGCTCTTGCAAATCCTCCCAGACCAGCATCTTGTTGGATACGAAAAGGGTCTTCCTTGCAGCTGGGCCAACCGCCGCAACATATTGCCGAAGAGGAATTTCATGACACTGAAAAAGGGGAAGGTCCGCGCCCAGCCCCCGGAGAATCCTGGCCACCGTGGCGGCATGAGGAAGGTGAGACCATGACACGATCACTTGAGGATCCTGGCTCAGGAGCCTCTGCATTTTGTCGGCCATGTCTTCGGCGGGGGCAAATGATTCCACCGCCAGATTTTCAAAGCCGTAGGAGGCGCTCTTTTTTTCAAACCATTTCCTCGCCTCCCTTCCTAAGCCATCCGATGCCACCACGAGTCCCACTCGTGTCCATCCTCGTTCCCTCGAATAGGCGGCTATCCGCTCCAGCGCGGTCGTCCTCCTCAGGGGAAGTCGAAAGATCCACTCATACATTCCAAACTTTCCGCCTCGAATGACCGAATCCTCATAGGTTAACATCAAGGCAGGAATCTGGTTCTCTTCAAAGAAGGGCTTTGTCATCATGGCGGTGGCCCAGTCTAGAGGTCCGACAACCGCAGCTACCCTCTCCTCTGAGATCAACTCCCTGACCCTATCCTTCCCCAGGGCTGGATCCCCCTGAGTATCCAAGACAACAAGCTCTACTATCCTCCCGAACGCGCCCCCCTGGGCATTGACCACATCCACGGCTATTTCCGAGACCCGCTGGGCTCCTCTCCCTATCTCTCCGGTCTTTCCACTGAGATCGAGAAGCAACCCGATCTTGACTCTCGGTCTTGCAAGGCCGACTCTGACACTACTCAGAAGAGCCACCGAAACCAATATCGGAACAACAACTCCGAGTCGCCGCAGCAAATTCCCTCTCATTTTCTCACGCAGCCAAGAATCGATCCGGCCCCTATCGGTTATCGAAAACTCGCTTCGATTTACGTTCCGACCGGGGGAGTCCGCCGTAGTCAACAATTTTAACTTTCCCACTGACGAGAATCTGTTTCTTGATCTCCTCCTCAAGGGCTTTCGCCAATCCCGAGTCATCCGAAGCATCCCCGTCCCTCTGCCGTTCCACCGTAACGGTCATGTAGTCCTTGCCATCCTGTTTTCGATCGAGAATAATCTGGTATTCGGATCCGACGCCTTTTGTGTGAGACAGAATATGGTCAATCTGACCTGGATAGACATTGACAGCCCGAAGAATAAACATGTCGTCGCTTCGCCCTAGGAGACGATCGTGCATGGGGAGGATACTTCCACAGGAACATCGATTTGGAATCAGCTTCGTCATGTCTCGCGTCCGATATCGTACGAGAGGAGCCGCCTCCTTTCTCAGCGTTGTCACGACCATTTCCCCGTTATCTCCCGGAGCCACAGGTTCGAGTGTTTCAGGGTCTAGAAGTTCGAGGATGTAGTAGTCAGCCCAATAGTGAATGCCCTCATGCATAGAACAATCGATTCCTGCCCCGGGCCCATAGAGCTCCGTCATCCCCGTTATATCGAAGGTATCCTCAACGCCGAGAAGATCGTGAAACCGCTGACGCAGGGCGTCACTGTGGCGCTCCGATCCGAAGATCAATTTCCTCAATTTGATCCTCTCCCGGAGCCCCCTTTTTTCAGTTTCTTCTGACATGAGGAGGGCCATGGATGCTGTACAACACAGAACAGTGGTTTCGAAATCTTGGAGGAACTGAAACTGCATGTCCACATTTCCTGGACCGACTGGAACAGCCAAGGCACCAAGTCGCTCGCACCCCAATTGAAATCCGACACCTGCGGTCCAGACTCCATAGCCCACTGCGATCTGGACCCGATCCTCTTTGCTCACTCCTGCCATCTCGTAACATCGGGCAAACATATCGGCCCAGTCGTCGATATCCTTCTGGGTGTAGCACAAGACTTTCCGCTTCCCTGTGGTCCCAGAGGAGGCATGGATTCGAACGATCTTTTCAAACGAGACTGATCGTAAAGGAAATGGGTATCCCGCCTGCAAGTCATCGGCTGTCGTCAGAGGAAGTTTTGATAGATCATCCAACACCTGGATGTCGTCAGGTTTCACACCACTTTCATCAAACCTCCGTCGATAGAATTCAGAGCCATGATAGGCGTGCTGAACAGTCCACTTGAGCCCCTCCAACTGAAACGCCTCAAGTTTCTCCCCTGATCTGAATTGGGGCATGAACGTCCTGGCCATCATTCTCAATCCCTCCACGACTCGGCCGCTTGTGCAAAAAAGAACATAACCGGTGCGATACTATTATAAACTCACATACCAGTCAAGGTGACTGAGTCAGAAGTTTCCTCATGTGGGTGAACGGTCATGTCCCCGAGGGCCCTTTGCAGAGCACTGGAGTGAGTACTGCCCGGGCAGTTGCCAAATTCCCCTTTCTCGGTTTTTGTCCGATGAAAGCGAAAGGGAGCGTTCTTCGGTGCTCTGAAATCTTTTCCTCGTGCCATCAGTTGTCGGTTGTCTGGCGTCAGTTGTTACCATCAATTCAAATCATTGACGTGGACAATGAGTCCACACTCAAAATAACGTCCTTTCAGCCGGTCGTAACGGTCCTCTCTTCAGTCCTTTCCATGTCCTACCCCTCTGTTTCGTCTCATATTTCGTGTCTCAGCATAATCGACCTCAAGCGTCTCGGCATCGATCACCACCCCATAGTCCTCGCGGGCCTTCTCTACGGAGACAAATTCGTTCAACACATCGTCTAAGACCACTTCCACCGGTCTCAAGTAGGGATCCCCATATCCGCCACCTCCCCCGGCTACCTCGCGAAACACGGTTCCCCGTGGAAGCGATCGAATAACCTCCTTTGATTTTGGGACATAGATCCGCCCATCTGGATAGGTCAATTCAATCCGATTGATGGAGCCGGGTTTCCCGCCAAAGAGTCCAAAGGCCCTCGCCTCTTCATCCACGCCATCGCCAAAAACGACGCCTCTCGTCTCTTCTCCATCGAAACGGAATACGGTTTCAACACCCAATCCCCCCCTCCACGTTCCAGCACCAGCCGAATCGCAGAGGTATTCGTGTTTCAGGAAAAAATGGGGGTCATGGATTTCGAACATCTCGGGATCTTGAGCCAGAATGCCCCCGGCGCAGTTAATGAGCCCGATGTGATCGTATCCATCCACGCCGTGGGTGGCCCCCGATCCTCCCTTGAGGGCGTTAAAGAGAATGTCCACGTATGGCCTGCCCCCCATCCGCGGATCCTGTCCTACTGCTGTGAAGGCCAGCATGCGATTCCAACTGGCCGTCACCCTTTCCGGCAAGGCCTTAGCCATTGCCAGAAAGATTGCATCAGAATGGGGCCCCGTAATGCTATTGCCAAAAGTCGTTGCCGCTGGGAAGCGAGCATTCAGAAAGGTTCCTTCAGGAATATTAATATGAATCGGTCTCAGGATACCATCATTGTGGGGGATGTTCGGATTGATCAACATCAAAAAAGTAAGGACGATGGCTGACGCACTCGCTCCGAACGGGGCGTTGACAAACCCCTCGGTTTGAGGATCTGTGTCTGTGTAATCGAAAAGGATATCACTCCCTGTCACGGCGATGGCGAGGTTGATCTTGAACTTGCTTCCCTTGTTGAATCCGTCGTAGAAGATGAAGCTCTCGCCACGGTAGTGTCCATCGGGAATGGCCTCAATTTCCTTTCGCATCATCCTTTCGGTCGAGTCAAAAAGATACTCCACATGGGACTGAAAAACCTCGATTCCATGGCGATCGACCAGTGCCTGGATACCTCTTTCGCCAACTACACACCCCCCGATTTCGGCTCTTATATCCTCTTCCACGATCTTGTATCGGATGTTGGAAAAAATGAGGTTCCACACGTCCTTTCTAAACTTGCCCTCTTCATAGATCTTGACCGGCGGAATCCTAAAAGCCTCCTGCCAGACCTCCCTGGCTTCCGGGTTATAGCCACCGGCCACGGATCCTCCGATATCCGCTTGATGGCCTTTACAGGCAGACCAGGCGATCAGTTGTCCACCGTGGAAGACCGGTTTGAAGATAGCCACATCCGCATTCTGATTCCCCCCGCTGAAGACATCGTTGTGGATGATTACATCGCCGGGAAGGATTTCTTCGCCAAAGTAATCGATGATATACTCGCACACAGGTTGAAGGGCGAAGGCGAGCACGGGAATATACTCGGTCTGCTCCAGCATCCGACCTTTATGGTCATAGAGCCCCGTCACGAAGTCTCGGGCCTCGTTAAGTATCGGTGACCGAGTCGTCCGGAGAAGGGTAAGGCCCATCTCTTCGGTTATGGATTTGAACCGCCGTTGGAGGACCGAAACAAGGATAGAATCGATTCTTGCCTTTCTCACGCTAAACCCAACCTGGCGTTGACCGCTGACTCCTTTGACCTTAGATACATCGTGTAGTTGCCATACCTATCACAGACAACGTTGTACTCTGGTGGAACAAAGACGGTTGTATTGTCCTGCTCGATGACGGTAGGCCCCTTCACCCTGTTACCGTAGGCCATATTCATCCCATCATAGATCTCCACCTCTCTGAACTTGTCGAGAGAGGGAAGGTAGACGCGCCTTTTCCCCTTGATTAGATGAGAGCAGTCTTCCCCCTGGTAGTTTTCCCCTCTTAGTTCTGGTTTCTCTGTCTCGCCGACACAGGTCACTCTGAGATTAACCAGTTCCAGCTCTGTCGCGTCTAAGCAATACCCATATAGGCGATCGTGAGTTCTGTGAAACCGCTGCACAATGGCGTCGATATCCTCATCCGCTATCTCTTCTCGAGTGCAATTCACCCTCACCTCGTGGTACTGACCAATGTACCGGATGTCCAGGGAACGGAGGAATCCCATTTTCTCACCCTCAATACCCTCTCTCTTCAAGAGCCGGGCCCCCTGAGACTCCATCTCCTCGAAAAACGATCTCAGTCTCTCCATGTCCACCGTTGAAAAAAGACAGTGATAGGAGCCTACATAATCGTGCCTCAGATCGGACATAAGCATCCCTGCTGCACAGAATATGGAGGACTCTTTGGGGATTATGACCACCGGGATTTCCAACTCCAAGGCGATCATCCCTGCATGGACTGGCCCCGCTCCACCGGCTACCACCAGGGGGAAATCCCTCGGGTCGAATCCCCTTTCGACTGACACCTCCCGGATTCCAGAGGCCATGTTGACATTAATGATCTGATACATTCCCGCAGCAGCCTCGTCGGGATCCATCCCCAGAGGCTCACCGATTACCTTTTCGATGGCCGATCGGGCCCCCCTATGATCCAACCTCATCTCCCCGCCTAGAAAATAATCCTTGTTTAGATAGCCAAGCACCAGATCAGCGTCTGTACAGGTAGGGTTCTCCCCTCCCCTGCCGTAACAGACCGGTCCTGGATCAGCGCCCGCGCTTTGGGGCCCCATTCGCAGCAGCCCCCCCTCATCGATCCATCCAATGCTCCCTCCCCCGGCACCGATGGTGTTGATCTGGAGCATCGGAAGGCCTATCCGCATCCGGTTGATCTCTCCCTCCGTCGTCACCAGGGGTTTCCTGTCCCTGATTAGGGCTGAATCAAAGCTGGTCCCACCCATATCTATTGTGATGCAATCCGAGTAGCCCTGAATTTCGCTAAAGGCCATCCCGGCAATTGGGCCCGCAGCGGGGCCAGAAAGCAGAGTGCTCGCCGCCCAGCGGACTGCCACCTCCGGGGATGTGACCCCCCCATTAGATTGCATGACGAGGAATATCCCTCGAAACTTCAGATCCTCGAGCTTCCCCATGAGACTGTTTAGATAGCTTCTCAGGATAGGCCCGACATACGAATTCGAAACGGTGGTCGATACCCGATCGTAGAGTCTGATTTGAGGAAGCACTTCCGAGGAGATGGTGAGGTATACTTCCGGCAAATGGGAGGAGACAATTTTCGCTGCACGCCGCTCATGGCTATCGTTCGCATAAGAGTGCATAAAACAGACAGCCACGGCTTGGACACCGTGGCGTTTGAATTTCTCAGTGGCTTCGACAACATCCCCGTCTTGAAGTGGCGTCACCACCTCCCCCCGATAATCGACCCGCTCTTCGACAGGACATCTCAGATATCGGGGAACAAGTGGACGGGGGGGCTGATACCGGTTATTGTACAATTCCTCCCTGATCCCCCGCCGCATCTGGAGAACATCTCGCTGACCTTTGGTCGTCAGGAGACCCGTTTTGGCCCCTTTTCCGGTGAGAATGGCGTTGGTGGTTACCGTTGTCCCGTGGACAATCCTGCCAACGTCTTGGATGAAGTCCCGGAGTTTCAGCTCCTTGTCAACGGCCATCGCCCCAAGGCCCTCCAGAACCCCGATCGAGGGGTCCCGGGGAGTTGAGGGTTTTTTGTAAGTCCAAGAATTCCCTTGCTCGTCCATGAGAAGGAAATCGGTAAAAGTCCCTCCAACATCGATGCCGATTCTATACTTCATGATCAGAAGTTTTAATCCGGCTGTCCAAGGATTTCGGTCAATTTTACTTTTTGGGTCTCTCTGGGGATTGAATCTGGAGCCACTAACTCAATCTCCGGATTGATGCGCAAGTGTTCCCGCATGTGAGCCTTCATCTCCTCCCGGAGGCAACCTTGTTGTCCCTTTTCAAGACCAGGCCCATACTCCACTCTAAGCCTAAGGGGTGGGGAGACTCGAGGCCCGGGTCGGTCGAGTAGAATTTTGAAGGCGCCGGTCGTCCGTGGATAGAAACGGCCTACAGCCTCTTTCAGCGCCGATGGATACACGTTTACCCCCTTCACAATGAGCATGTCGTCCGATCGGCCGATAATTTTGAACCTCATCCCAGGAAAACCGCAGTCGCAGGGTTTGGTGAAAATCTGAAGAACATCCCCGTACGCGTATCGAAGAAAAGGTCCACCTTCCCAGTCGATGAACGTAAAGACCATCTCACCGACTGCGCCGTCCTCCAGTGGGATTGGCGTTCGGGATCTTGGATCGATGAGTTCCAAAATACAGTGATCTGCCGAGACAAAATGCATTCCCCTGTACTCCTCGCTATCGCAGGAAATCCCGTGAAAAGCATGGCCACCCCCAGTGTGATCAAAGACTCGGGCTCCAAACCCATTTTGGAGCCTATCCTTCACCGAGGGGATCCCGGCTCCTGGCTCACCGGCGCACAGAAACCATTTGATCCCAAGTTCGACACACTCCTTTTCCAAGATCTCGGGGCATTTTTCAATAAGGTATTCGCCAAAGGAAGGTGTGGCGATGATCGCATCAGGTTTGGTAAGGACGGCGACTTCGAGCACCCGTTTGGTCCCCCCCTCGATCCCCACTGGAACACAACATAGGCCCATGGCCTGAAGTCCATCCGAGAGGGGAAGCCCCCCTGTGAACATGCTCAAAGATAGAGCCTGTAGAACGACGTGACCTGGTCTTAAACCAGCACGCCAGTACTTTCGGGCGTGCATTTCATTGACAACGGTGACATCGTGTCTGGTCAACGTGTAGAGGGTGGGAATTCCGGTTGTTCCAGAGGTTGCACTGATTCGGACGATTTTCTCCAGAGGGGCACAGGTGATCATGCCGTAGGGATTGCCGAACCTTTCCATCGATTCCTGTTGAATTCGTCGATGTTCGTCCTTGTCCATGAGAGGAAAGAGCTGGAAGTCCTCAAAGGATCGGATGTCCTGTGGCGTGATACCCCCTGTCTCGAATCTACGCCTATAGTAGGTTGAATTTTCATAATCATATCGAAGCTGTCTCTTTAACCTCTTCCACTGGAGTTCGCGCATCTGCTCTTCTGGCATCGTCTCTATCTTCTCATTCCACAAACGTCTTTCCGTGTAACTTTTCATATTCGCCTATTTGTCAACTCGCTGGTCAAATCAATTCTGTTTCTATCTCAGCTGCCGGTTGTCAAGCGTCAGCTTTTAGGGGACCCCTCACAGATCTCAACAAGATAGTCCCGTTCGTCCCCAAAAGAGAAGAAGGCAACCTGGCCGTGGGCCCCCTCCCGTGGGAACCCCCTGAGCAAGGTCAAGCCTCTTTTTGTGAACTCTTTGATGGAGCCTCGAATATCGTCCACCCTGAAAGCGATGTGCTGAATTCCGAACCCCTTGAAAACGATTTCATCAACACCCCCTATCGGTCTCTCAAATTCCAAAAGTTCAATTATGAGGCCGCCGATACGGAAAAAAGCGACTTTTAACCCGATATCCTTCTTTTCGATCACTCCCTCACACTTCAACCCCAGCTGTTTGGACCATTGGGAGATGCCGGTTTCCAAATTCGGAACGATAATACCGATGTGATCGATTTCTTTGATCATTTTCTTTGCCAAGGGTCATACTATACCAAATCAGGAAGCCATTTTGAACAGCGATTTTCCCGAGGTTTTTCGAGTTTCATAGATTCTCCGTCTCAAAAACGTCTCGGAACTCGATGGGTAAAACAGAACAAAACCGCGGAAGGTTGTTGACTTTGTGAAGATTTGAATCCATAATATTCCGTTCATCCACTAAAGGTCCGTCCATATTTCTCTCGCCAAGCGATCCCAGAAGGGGAGATGAGTTGATCCTTCAGATCATCATAAGCGGATTGGCAACCGGCTGCATCTATTCGCTGGTGGCCCTCGGCTTGGTCCTCATTTACAACACCACCGAACATGTCAATTTCGCCCAGGGCGAAATGTCAATGGTCTCCGCCTTTATTGGATTCACCTTCTTTAAGATCTTGGGATTTCCATTTTGGCTTGCCGTCATACTGACAATCCCCGCCTCAGCTCTGATGGGCGTCGTCATGGAGAGATTGACCATTCGGCCCGCCATCCATGCGCCTCATTTCAATATTTTTATCATCACCCTAGGCGTTTCGATCGTCATGAAGAGCGTGGCTGGGTACCTGTGGACCCATGACGATTTCCCCTATCCAGATTTCTTTCCAAACAAAATCATAAGCCTCGGAGCTGTAACAGTCGATATCCCCAGTTTGGGAATCATCGGGACGACCTTCGTTCTCATGATCCTGCTCTACTTCTTCTTTAAGTACACCAGGGTCGGTACTGCCATGAGGGCAGTCTCTCAGAGCCAGAACGCTGCTCTGTTGATGGGAATCAGTGTGAAACGATCCTTTGCCATGACGTGGGCGATTAGCGCGCTCGTCGCAGGAGTGGCGGGCATTCTCATCGCGCCGGTGGTTTTTCTCAGCACTCACATGGGGCTTGTCGTCATCAACGGGTTTGCTGCCGCCATCCTCGGAGGTTGGGGAAGCATCCCCGGAACCATTGCGGGCGGGATGCTTCTAGGCGTCATGGAAAACGTGGTCCCCTACTATCTGCCATCTGAAACAAGAAACATCATTCCCTTTGCCGTGCTCGTCGGGGTTCTTGTGGTCAAACCCACAGGGATCATGGGGGTCGAAAAGAAGAGGCGGGTGTAGGAGGTGTTGTGAAGAAACAACTACTTACAAAAGAACGGATAACTTTCATTTTGGCCTGCCTCGTTCTGGCCATATGCCCCTTTTTCCTGGCGAAATACTCCTTGTTCATCCTCAGCCTCTTTGCCATTTACACCCTCGTCTCTGTCGGTCTGAACATACTCATGGGTTACACAGGCCAGATTGCCGCTGGTCATGCCGGTTTCTTGGCTATTGGCGCCTATTCTACAACCATTATGAACGCCCAAGTCGAATGGCTTCCCTTCATCATTATTCTGCCATTGGCGGGAATCTTTACCGGACTGATCGGTTTTCTCTTGGGCATCCCCACCCTGAGGTTGAAGGGTTTCTATATTGCCATGGCAACACTGGCATTCGGCGTGGTGGTCAGTGAGGTCATTCTCCAATGGTCGAGTCTGACCGGGGGCGACGACGGGCTAAGCGTCTCACGAGCGGTGATCTTCGGTTTTGTGTTCGATTCCCATAAGAAACTCTTCTATCTGATCATGACCATCACCGTCCTCATGATCATTGGGGCGATCAACCTGGTGAGAACAAGGGTGGGAAGGGCCTTTGTCGCGATCCGGGAGAGCGAAATCGCCTCACAGACCATGGGAATCAATTTGGCCCGGTATAAAACTATTGCCTTTGCGATTAGTGCCTTTTATACTGGAATCGCTGGAGGCCTGTTCGCCTTGCTTATTCAATACATCTCCCCTGACAGTTTCACCATAGAGCTCTCTATCGATTTTATTGCCATGATCGTCATCGGGGGAATGGGCTCCATTCTCGGATCGATAATCGGCGCCGTTATTCTCACAGGGATGCAGCAGCTCCTGAGCGGTCTTCAGGAACTTCAGGTCTTGATTTTTGGCCTCTCCCTGATTGTATTCATGATCTTCATGCCCCACGGCATCAGCGGGATGTTGACTAATTTGACCAAAAGATTCCAAGGGCCTGACACGTTTGAAGTGACATCATAAATTCGTGCTAAGATCGGGTGAATAGATGATTTCGGGAAGAAAGGAGGTGATTTCAAGGACGCTCTTTAGATCGTGGGTGAAAAAATGAGAAAGGAGACATTGGGATGAAACTTAAGGGTAAGGCTATTTCACTTATTATTCCAATCTTTGTGGTGAGTTTATTTCTCGGCAGTTCCCCAGTCGCCGGCGAGACTGGCGTGACTGCCGACTCCATACTGGTCGGATGCTCCAACAGCTTCTCAGGCCCCCTCGTCTATCCAGGGACTGAACTGGTCAATTATGGGCTCGAGATCTATTTCAAGCACATCAATGACCAGGGTGGAATAAACGGGAGAATGGTAAAGACCCAGTATTACGATGACGCCTATAGCCCTCAGAAGGCAGTGGCCAATACAATACGCCTGGTTGAACAGGATGGGGTTTTCGCTATTCTTGCCTCCCAGGGAACAGCGCCTGTCTTTGCAACAATCAAGTATCTCGGAGAACAGAAGGTTCCCCTTTTGTTCCCCTTTCAGGGAGTCCCATATGAGGGCGTGGCGGCGATAGACACGGCCCTTGGAGGCAAATACATCTTTACATCCTTCACCTCCTATCCGCTTCAGACCGAAATTGTGATGAAATGGCTGGTGCAGAAGAAGAATTTCAAAAGGATCGGGATGATTTACCAGGATGACAAATACGGTTACTCCTTCAGGGATCCAGCAAAGAAACTCCTGGGTGATATGGGCCTCGACCTGACCGCAGCTGAGCCGATCAGCCGGAAAGCCATCGACGCGAGCGCCCAGGTGGCCAAGCTCAAGGCTGCAAACCTGGACGCCGTTCTGCTGGTTCTCACACCAAGGCCGGGAGGCATGTTTCTGAAACAGGCCCATAAGGTGGGATGGACGGAGAGCAAGCTGATCTCTTCTGGCCCACTCACCGACGAGAAGTTCATCATCCTGGCAGGGGGTGTGGGAGAAAGCGTCTGGGGGCTCTCGCTTTGGCCAGATCCTGTCAATTCCAAAATGCCGGGCGTCGTTGAGTACAGGGAGATACTCGAAAAATACGCCCCTGGTCATGTTCCTAACCGCTTTAGCCTCTATGGATACTTCTATGCGAAGCTCTTTTCGGAGGCCGCCAGAAGAACCGGAAAGGATCTGACCCGAGAGAATCTGGTCAAGACTCTCGAAAAGATGAAGCGGTGGAAAAGCGGCATTATGTCCCCTGTGAGTTTTTCTCCGGATGACCACAAAACCCAGCAGGATGGTTTCATGGCAGAAGTCGAAGGCGGGGTTTTCAAGCCAATCTCCGGGTGGTTGAGTATCAAGGATGGAAAACTCAAGGAGCGGCGCTACAAAGAATAATCATTACCGGCAGGCCTTGGGATAACCCAGGGCCTGCTTTTTTACCTTACGCCGAGATAGGTCTTTCTCACGTGGTCGTTCTGGACGAGGGCCTCAGTTCGATCGTGAAGGACGATTCTCCCTGTTTCGAGGACGTAACCATACTGAGCCGCCTGAAGGGCCATGTTGGCATTCTGTTCGACCAGAAGGATGGTCGTTCCCTCCTTGTTGATCTCACGGATAATGCGAAAGATTTCATCAACAAGGAGCGGGGCTAATCCCAATGAGGGCTCATCTAGGAGGATGAGAGATGGGCTCGACATGAGCGCCCGGGCGATGGCCAGCATTTGCTGCTCCCCGCCGCTGAGCGTGCCGGCAAATTGGTTTTTTCTCTCCCAGAGAACGGGGAAGGAATGGAAAACCCGTTCATAGTTGTGCTCGATTTCTTCCTTATCATCTCTGGTATAGGCGCCCATTCTCAAATTCTCCATCACCGTAAGCTCCGGAAAGAGATCACGGCCCTCGGGAACGTGGGAGATTCCCTTCTTGACGATGAGCTCGGGCGGTATCCGGCTAACCTCCTCATCGTTGAATTTAATGGTTCCTTTCGATGGAGGCGTTAATCCTGAGATCGTTCTGAGGGCCGTACTTTTCCCAGCGCCATTGGCACCTAGGATTGTGACAATATTCTTCTCGGGGACTTCAATGGAGATGCCCTTCAGGGCCTGCACCTTTCCGTAAAAGGTTTCCACACCATCCAGCTTAAGCATAATCTCTCTTTTCCCCCAGATAGGCTTCGATCACCCTGGGGTTCGTTTGTATTTCTGCCGGGTCCCCTTCGGCGATCTTCTCCCCAAAATGGAGGACACATATCCGATCGGAAAGTCCCATGACCACATGCATATCATGTTCAACGAGAAGTATCGTAATTCCTCTCGTGTCCCTGATTTCCTTGATCAAACCCATCAGTTCCATGGTTTCCTGAGGATTCAACCCGCTTGCAGGTTCATCTAAGAGGAGTAACTTCGGATCTGACGCTAGTGCCCTGGCAAGTTCTATCTTCTTTTGAATGCCAAAAGGAAGATCGGAGACAATCGTGTGACTCACTTTTTTCAATCCCAATAAGTCGAAAATCCCGTCTGCCACCTTTCTGGCCTCTGCCTCCTCACTCTGGACGCTCTTCAGGAGAAGGGCACCGGCCACCACACCAGAACGCATCCGCAGGTGCTGTCCCACCAGGGTGTTTTCCAGCGTCGTTAGATGGGGGAACAACTCGATATTCTGAAATGTCCGGGCGATCCCTTTCAGGGCAACCTCATGGGGTTTCAGATCCAGAAGGTTCTCGCCCTGGAACCAGATGACACCCCTCTGGGGCCGGTAAATACCATTGATCAGATTAAAGATTGTCGTCTTTCCGGCACCATTGGGGCCGATAATCGAGAAAATCTCCTTCTCTTTCACATCGAAGGTACACTCATTCACGGCCCTTAGACCGCCAAAGTTGATGGATAGATTCTCGACGCTGAAGTAAGCCACCCTGTCTTCTCGCTATGAACTGAAGGATTTGGCCATGCCCTCCCCTGCCCACACGACCTTACTCGGGTCCTTTCGATCGACCAACGAAATAGCCCCTTCCGGACAAAGGCCTACACAAAAACCGCAGCTCCAACACCGCTTATCATGGACGAGCATGGCACAGCCGGCTCTCGTCTGCTCAAAAACGTCGTAGATACACCCCCGCTCACAGGCGCGGCAGAGCGTGCATTTGTCGTCGTCAATAAGGGGAACGTACGGGGTATCTGGGGGCATGTCGTAGGGAAACTTCTCATTATCTTTCAATTGAGATGAGGGCGCGATTAGAGGAAGGACCTTTCCTTTAAAACTCTCTATGGAATCGTACCCTTTACTCTCCATCCAGGAGACTATTCCTGCCCGGATCTGTTCAAAGACCCGAAGGCCCTGAAAGTAGGCGCCTGAGCAGACCTGGATTGCCGGACACCCACAGAGCATGTACCTGATTGCATCGCTCCAATCGAATATACCTCCAACGCCGATGACCGGGATGGTGACGGCCTTTTGAATCTGAACAACCCGTGCCAGAGACCAGGGCAGAAAAGTCCTGCCCATGACATATCCTCCCACCGCAGGCGCACCGTAGGGTACTTCACTCTCCACATCGATCATCACACCGCTCGGCGCGTTATGGGCGGTTATGAAAGAGGCTCCAGCATCCGACCAGCTCTGAGCCAGAGAAGAGAGAGGTTCAACCATCGGGCTTATCTTGGGACCAACCGGGATCGTAACTTTCTCTGCCACAGACCTGACGATCGCGCCGCTCTTCTCGGCATATTCATCCGCTGAAAGATGATATGAGGGCGAAGAGAGATTGAGTTCCAGGAGTGTGGCCCCTGCCCCTTCGAATTCTCTTGCCGTGTCGATCCAGTCTTCAACCTCATCAAAGCTCTCGTAGAAGCTCACAACGAGTGGGACCCCCTCACGCCTGCAGGCTTCTGCAATCCAGGGTATCTTCTGTGCAACGACTCTACGGATATCCTCCACGTGAGGCGTTGCCAAAGAAAGCAGGCTTCCCGATTCCTCAAAACCCCTCCCAAAAACCCTGAGGGGAAACTGGTAGGGCCTCACCCTGATCCTTCGGTCCTTCTGGGAAGTAAAGGATTTGGTGACGATTCCTCCGACTCCCGTCCGCAAAAGCGCCAGGGCTGATCGCTCGTCGAAGACCAACTCCGACGCCCCGGGCAGAACCGGATTCCTGAATCGCACGCCGGCAATCTCAACGGAAAGATCTATCGCGGCCATTGCTCGTCCCGCCGTCTCCAAGGCAGATCAATAAAAGAACACCATGATCATGTCGCTCCCGCCCTCTTACGGCGATCTTACTCAAGCTGCTGAGGGCATTCCTCCGGTCACGTCGGGCAAGGACACCGGTGTTCTCCACAGGCTCAGAAAACTCGCATTGTTTCTTTGTGGCGCCCCAAAGCTATGGAAAATCGCTAATAAAATCAAAGGAATTTC
>CAYGBK010000022.1:0-40815 GCA_964348095.1 uncultured Thermodesulfobacteriota bacterium
TGACTTATGGCATTGTGACGGCAAAAAAGAAGGCTACGAAGTGCACCAATTGGCATTCATAGCCAGATCTCTTATAATGAGACGGGGATGATGGTGTTTTGTTGGTCAAATTTATAAGCGTGTGCGTTGACCCTTTTGGGATTCGCAAGTGGGGAATTCTTGCCCCTTCTACGCTCTGAAGGCGGGGGTTTCCCCTTCCTGCTCGCCCTCGACGGGGCCCCAACGCTTCCGCAAACGTCGCTCACGGACATGAGCGTCTACAAAACTCAGGAAACTCCTTATCCATATTGTATTGACTTTTCTCAATCTTTCCTCCTAAATGATCAAAACATGGAAGCCCTCGTTTCACGGACTCTGGTTAGACAAATTAGAGAGATCAGAAAATGATAGTTATGAGCCGATTCGCTTCTGTTGCGCTTTGTGGTTTCCTCATCTTCGGCCATGTTCGGTGTTCTCGAACGGCTGAACCACTGGGATCACATCCCCAACCTGTAAACAAACCGATCGGGGTTGCTATTACGCCAAAGGGTTTTCCTTTTCACACAGTAGATGGTGTTGAGGAGGCCTTCCGAATGGCCAAAGAAATCGGAGAGTACGCTGTTTTCATCTACCAGTGGAACGAACTGAATCTCGATGTGGCGGGTCTCATGGTAGAAAAATCTCGCAAAGCCGGGTTACTTCCAATTCTGGGCCTTAGCCCAACGACATTAGATAGGGGACGAAAAGAGCTGGACCTTCCTGCCCGCGTTCGCCAAAAGGCCGGCCCATTCGCTTCTTTTGCCAATCCGGTGATACGGAATGCTTTTAAAGTTTCTGCAAAGGGTCTTGCCCGTTTCCGGGTTCCCTATCTCTGCCTGGCAACTGAAATCAATTTTCTGGCGCTTCAGCGACCTGACGAGTACCTCCACTTTGCGAGTCTTTACAAAGAAACCTACAAGGAAGTGAAACGGATCGCTCCGAAGACCCAGTTTTTTGTATCCTTTCAGTGGGAATGGGTGCGCATACTCGATGCAAGGGAGTTGGACAAAATCAAAGAACACAGCAAGGTCATTGATATTTTTAGACCCGAGCTTGATGCGATTGGGCTAACATCCTATCCGTCTCCCTTTCACAAGTCCCCGGCTGAGCTCCCAAGCGATTACTTTTCTTGGATGTACCGTCACATCAGAAAAGACGATGAAGTTGTCTTCATGGAAGTGGGTTGGCCTACCTCCGGAACGGGAAGCGAGAACGAGCAGGCAGCTTTTATTCGAAAGTTACCAGGACTGTTAAAAGGGATTAATTTGAAGGTTCTGGCTTGGGCTTTATTGCACGATGTCGATCTTGCCGAATTTGACGCAAACCTGAACACGGTGGGACTGCTCACCAAAAACGGCGACAAGAAAATCGGATATGATGCTTTCAAAGCATTGAAGGAATCGCTGTAGCGATATGTTTGAGTGAAAAGGTGCTACACCGAAGGGAATACGGAGAACATTGGCACGAGGAGAACCGGGCGGAATCAGGGAATGAGACCTCTCTAGGTTGCGCCGCGGATCACAGCAGATCAGCCTCGCGGAGGCGCCTAACGATCTCCACCACCGATTTAGAACGGTCCATGGTGTAAATATGCAGCCCGGGAACCCCGGCCTCGAGCAAGCCCCTGCACTGTGTGGTCGCGAAATCAACTCCAAAGCGGGTGAGTGCCTCTTTGTCTCCTTCAGGGATGGCGGAGAGGCCCTCTGTGATTTCTGGGGTGATCGTGGCGCCGCACAATCTGGCGAGATTTTCCATCATTTTTACGCTGTAAATAGGCATGACTCCCGGAACGATGGGAACATGAATACCAATCTCCCGACAACGCTCGACAAAATCAGAGAAGAACCGATTGTCGTAACAGTAGTTGGTGATAACAAACTCTGCCCCGTTATCCACCTTGAGCTTGAGGTACTCCAGATCTTTCTCTTTGCTCACAGCCTCGACGTGACCCTCTGGATACCCGGCGGCGGCAAGACAAAAATCGAATCGTGGCCGGATAAATGACAAAAGGTCCGACGCGTGAGGGAGGCTCCGGGGATGAGGGTGGAAGTCCGGCTGATCGCGGGGTGGGTCCCCCCGGGCGGCCAGGACCGTCTCCACGCCGAGCTCCTGGTAGCTCTCCAATACAGCCGTGATGTCATCGGGCCCCAATCCGTAACAGGTAAAGTAAGCAACCGTCTCGAGACCTTTTCCCTTGAGGAGCTTTTTGATGAGATTGTACGAGCCTTCACGAGTGGAGCCGCCCGCCCCGAAAGTCACAGAGACAAAATCAGGCGTGAGAGCAGCCAGTTCGTTAATGACCGTTTCGAGCCTTTCAGCTGCCTTCTGATCGCGCGCAGGATACAGCTCGAATGAAACCGTCGGTTTGTTCTTGGTTCTCCACATGTCAGTTACCTTCACGGATCTCCTCCCTCCAGCCCCCGTAATTCCAACGAACTAGGCTGATTTGCCACTCATATTGGACGTCTAGGGGGCTGTGCCACAAACAAATCTAACCGGGCCAATCAACGATGAAAAACCCTTTTTTGGTGATCTGGATTATAGCGGGAAGGGCTTTGGGTGTCAAACAGAGACCGATTATAACCGACCCCTTATTATCGCTCCCTTACAAGAGCCAGGACATTTCTTTTTGCCCAAAGAATCGATATAAGATATGCTTTTAAACGACCTGTTGCCATTCAACAAACGAACCTGGGCCGAATCCAATCTCAATGATCGGTTTGAACCGGCGCGTCAGGCAGAATCGAAACCGAAAATCCTATGGTAGGGAGGCGTTATGAGAAAGCTCAATCCGAGTTATGTCCAAGCGGTTAACGACATCGTCAATCGGTGCCCCTATTTCTCGCTGCTCTCAATGTCAATTCGTGAAATAGAAATTGGCCAGTCTCTCCTCCACGTTGACGCACAAAACAAACATCTCCAGCCCTTTGGGGCGGTTCACGGCGGTGTTTTCGCCTCTATAATCGATGCCGCCGTATTTTGGGCGGTCTTTCCAGAGGTAGATGAAGATCTGTCGATGACCACGGTCGACCTTAAAGTCCATTATCTCGCCCCTGCCCAGGGTGGCAAGCTGATCGCTAAGGGTCGCCGTATCAAGGTTGGAAAGACGCTTGCCTTGGGCGACGCCGAGGTCTCAAACGAGGAGGGTAAGGCCCTTGCCCATGGGACATCCATCTTGATGATCCTTAGGAATCCCGAGATGAAAATCGCACCTTCCCTGCCCCCGAAGTTCCTCAAAGAGGACTAACAATCACGGGTCCGGGATTCCTTTGAAGAGATTTTCTATGCCAGGGAAGTAAGACAGGAGAACGGGGGGCGGCGAAATAACGATTGGCTCGTTACGGTGGATTCCAATCACATGGATGGGGTAAGCCTTGACTGGGAAGTCTTTGGAAGCCAGAAACCAACAGTGAACCGATACGCCTCATTGCCCACAGAATCTAAATGGAAGTGCTTGATTTCAGCGTCCCTTCGGTCGATATTCCCCTCATAGGAGAATGTGACTCCCATCCGATAATCTGGACTCTTCTCCAGGATCTTAAACACGCTCAATGCCCCTTTCGGGGACAAATACGATTCGACCATTATCCCTTCATCACAGGCATTCACCGTGCTGCCTATGAATGTTTTTTTCCCAATTTTGTAACTCAACGGTAGTTCGACAGGAAAACGTCTCTGCTTCCTTCGTTCGATGCCGTCTTTCCCCGCGGCCATAAGCCCCTCCCGCCCCTCGATTAGATGGAGGAGAGATAGACACGAATAGAAATCGCAGAGGAATCCTTTCCCATTTAAAGCAAATCCTCATAAGAAGTCAAGAAATTTGTAAGAGCAGTCTCTTCAGTTTTTCGGACGCTCGTGTTCTCGGGAGACGGTTGCAGAGCAGTGGGGTGAGTAACGCTCGGGTCGTTTCGAAATTCCCTTTCTTGGCCCTCGCCTGATGAAAGCGGCAAGGCTCGTTCTTCGCTGCTTGAAATCTCTTGTTGGTGCTGTCAGTTGTCCCTTGTCAGCGGTCAGTCGTAACTATCAATGCACGTCATTCGCTTGAAAATCAAATCCCTTGGACGCGTTGCTTGAATTGCCGTAAATGGGCAAATCATAGTCTTTATGCAACGAACCACGGACGACGGACCACGAACAATGGCTTTTGGTTTAGAGCTTCCTTTCCCGCTTTTTGATGACATACTCAGGAAACTCCGGGTTTGTGATATACTTGGGTGCCCATCTCGAGAGAAACCATGAGCGCAGAGCAGATTCAGAACGGTGAGAGATTCCAGTTCCGCCACCTCCATCCGAGTGTCCGCCTCGGGACCGCCAGTGACCGATATGCCGGCTGGATTGGGCAAATCTATTCGGCGGACCGCTACCAAAATAAGATCACCACAAGAACCAACACGGTTGGTGGAAAATCTTTCGAAGAACGGGTGTTACCCGTAGAGAGCGTTGAGGAGTATTTCGAGCATTTCTCCGTATTAGAGTTGGATTTCACATTCTACCGGGTACTGCTCGATAAGGATCTGAAACCGACACAGAACTATCATGTACTCCAGACCTACCGAAGACATCTGAGGGAGGGAGATCATCTGCTACTGAAGGTTCCTCAAGTGATTTTTGCTCGCAGAATACGGTCCGGGGACAGATTCGTTGAAAACCCCGATTATCTTAACCCTGAAATCTTCACCCATCAATTCTACGAACCCGTGATAGACATACTCGACGATTCAATAGTGGGATTTATTTTCGAACAGGAATACCAGCCCAAAAAGGACAGAGGCCCGGCGGACCAATTTGCAGAGACCTTAGACGAATTTCTCCATTTGATACCAAAAGATCCGAGGTACCATCTGGAGGTGAGAACCGACGCCTTCCTTTCGGAAGCCTATTTCAAGGTCCTTGAAAGACATGGTATTGGGCAGGTCCTCTCCCACTGGACGTGGTTACCTCCCCTTCGCAGGCAGTTTGGTATGGGGGGCCGGATTTTCCAAAACAGTGGGAACCAATGCATAATCAGATTGATGACTCCCCTGAGGACACGATACGCAGATGCTTACGCCATGGCGTTTCCCTTCGACAAAATGATAGATGGAATGATGACGCCCCAAATGGTTGAAGAAACAGTGGAACTGCTGTCAAGGGCTATCGATCAAGGGGTGCAGACAAACGTGGCAATTAACAATCGAGCTGGGGGAAATGCGCCAATCATTGCGCAGAAAATCTCAGAGAAGTTCCGTGAAGTGCAGTCGAAGGCGACGTAAGAAGTAACTGTCTGGGCAAAAAGACGTGGACCTATCGATTATCTCTCTCTCGCGTGCTTGACGCGGAGTCTCTCCCCTATGAAACCGGGGGTTTCCCTCGGTTGTTCACCACCGCTCTGGGTCTTCTCAGTCGTGACGCCTCCCCCCCCGTTTCTCTCATCGAGAATTCCTTTGAAATCCTCCGCACACCCGGAACAGATGGCATAGGGCGATCCCTTGTAGCTACGGATGGTGTAATGATCTGCAGCCAGCGTATCAATCCCGCATATAGAGCAACCAAATCGAAGGACCTTATCCACTGCAAAAACATGTCGACATTTCGAACAACGGACGTGTCTAGCCCCTCTGGTAAAGAGCAGTTCATTGACTCTATATCGGGTGTGACATTGAAGGCATTCGACAATCAAGGCAGATTCCTTACGAATATCAGCTTAGTGAATTTCCCGGTCGAATCCTGATTTTTTTCGATAGCGGTTCTTTGCAACCGGGCTATGCTGGTCCTTCTCTGTCCGTGCCTCCTTGCCAAGGACCCTAGGCTAAGAATCAGCGTGACAAACACGGCCGCATTTCATTGGCAAACAAAAGATTTATGTGCCGCGACTAACTGACCCCTGACAATCGGCAACGGATATCACCACAGAACCCTAGCTTTTGACTTTTGAGATTAGCCTCTCCCAAACCTCCTTTGTCGTCCTGTCCATTTCCTCGAGAAATATGCCTGCCCGAAAATGGTAGGGAGCCTCTTCCAAGAAGTTAATATCGTACCAGACCACCTTCCCCGTCATCCTGATGTTCTCACCCATCAAACTGGTCTCGATTTGAATGCCGAATCGGTCCCTCTCCTGCTTGGCGCGGATGATCTCACCAAGTTGGTCGTGGGTCGGATTGGCCTCAACAAAAAGGCCCTCCAAAGAGACATTGCCAACCTGCCCTGATGTGCGGATTCCGATCCCCTTGATTCCGGCTGATTCGGCATCTGCGGGCCTCATCCCGAAGACCTTGAAACTGATTGGAAAGGAGACTTCAAAACGCGGATACCTTCTCCTTTCCCGATTTCGATCTGCCATGTAATCCATCGCTCCCATGCACGCAAGTGCATCTCCGGATTGATCGGTTATCATCTACGGCACAAAAAGTCAACACTGATGAGAGGAGAAGTTTCCTCGGTTTTGTGGACACCCATGTTCCTGAGCGACGTTTGGACAGGAAGGGGTGTGACCTCTGCCCGGGCTGTTGCCCCATTCCTATTGAGCTTTCTGGTCACGGCCTAACAAGAACAATTCGCCAGAAAGTGGAAAGGGAAGCTCTAGACCAAAAGCCGGTGCTCGTGGTGCGTCGTCCGTGGTTCGTTGCATAAAGACTATGATTTGCCCATTTACGGCTATTCAAGCAACGGGGCCAGGGTGTTTTGTTTTCAACCGAATGACGTGAATTGATTGTTACAACTGACCACTGACAACCGACAACTGACGGCACCAAGAGAAGATTTCAGAGCAGCGGAGGGCGATTTATTGAGAGAGGCTGAGAAACCAACGGATCAGTCTCAAAAAGCCATAAGATACTCGGCAACATCGACCTTCAATTCGTTTGGGTCGAGTATTTCCGTGATACTCCGCCGATACGTCCCTTTTTTCCCATTCACCGATTCCAGACTCACCAGTTCTCCTCCCCTATAAGTCTCCCCGGAAGGAGCCAGGAGTCGAACCCAGGGGCGGTCTCCAGTTGTCCCTTCCTCCATGACACTGCACACTATTCCCAATTCCCCCGTGTCAAGCCGGCAGAGGGTTCCCACGGGGAAAATGCCCAAAAGGAGAAGAAAATACTTGACAAGGACAGGATCGAAATTTGCTCCGCTTTTTTCTGCGATCAGCTCCACGAGCCGACCTGAAAAGCATGGAAATTGATTCTGACCGTATGGCCTAGCTGCGAGATCGTAGAAATCCGCAATCGCGATAATCCTCCCGACGAGAGAAATACTCTTTTTCTTCGTCAATTTGGGAAACCCAGAGAGATCATATCCAAGATGATGCTCGTATATGCCAGATATCAAGCGGCTCGACATCATATCGATCGACCCCACGGCGTCCATGACGGTCTTCACACCCAAAGCGGGGTGGCATTTGGCCTCTTCCCACTTTTGATCGCTCATTCTTTTATCTCCACTTAGCCATGGAAGATAACTCTCTCCAATATCATGAAATAGACCTGCCAGACCAAGGTCGACCAGAAAACGATTGGATAACCCCAGCCGGTGGCCCAGCGCGATGGCATAAATAGCCACGTTTACGCCGTGATTCGCTAGAAATCCTCGACTTGTTTTAGTTGTTGCGAGACCGATGAACGTTTCCGGCGAATCCTGATAACCTGAAACAATCGTCCGCACAACCTGTCTGGCCCGGTCTAGGTTAGGCGGTTTACGTCTGCGCCGGACCCCGATGAACATCTCCTTCAGCAGGTGCAGCGCGTAGAAATAGATCCGCCTGGCGTGAATCCGTTTCTCATCGGAAAGGCCAAGCCGCTCGTCTGAAGCATCCGGCCCTAGCTCTTCCACACGAACAAATTCGATGTTTTTTCCGCCCAACAACTCTTGGAGTTTCTCAATGTCAGGCTGGCCGTCATCAATCATTTCCAGGAGGGACCTAAGAAACTCCTCCAGATTGCCTTGAGCCGGGACCTTGAGGAACTCAATTTTGCCGATCTTCCTCTTCCTGAGCTCATTCAATAGGATCCGATGAACGGCATGACCGGAACGCATTTCTATCCTGTTGCCGTTCAAGAACAACCGATCCCTACCAATCTGGAGAGAAAGAGCCTTCCCTTTCTCCGCAAGGCTTCCCAGCTTTTCGTGGAGGGCCGAGATGTCGTGTTGAACCGTCCTCAGGGATTTGATCGCATTGTAGAGCTTCAGGACCAGATCACTTCCACTTTTCGAGACAATCGGGTCCGGTTGTTTTCCCTTTTCCGCCATGTCTATCCTTCTCCGATTCGCCTCAGAACGACCGAGCTAACCTCCCTGGCCAGTTCATCCCCAATTGTGCCAGCCTTCTTCAAGGCTATGATCGCCTCGTCTGTTCCGATTACCCCGAGAGCGTCTGCAGCGCCTCTCCTGATCTCATCGGTTTTCACCTTCCCGAAGAAGCTCTTTTTCAGCAAAATACGAAGCAGAGCGGGAACTGCTCCATCCGATCCGAGTATCCCAAGTGCCTGGAGGAATAGCTTAATCTCCTGAATCTCTCGCTTCTGGAAAGCCCTGGAAAGAACAAGGTCTAACAGAGATCTCAGGGCTTTCTCTCCACCGATCTTAGCCAATCGCAGGGCAGCAATGCCTCTTATTTTCCCGTCCATATCATTGAGCTTTCTCGTGAGGTGCATGGTTGCCGTCTCCACGCTTGCAGCCGTCGGTATGGCCTGTACAGCTTCACGCCGTACCCGAGGGTCTGGATGGTCAAGAGCTTTTTCAAGGTAGGGAAGACATTCTGGTTTCTCTATCCGCCCGAGGACATACACAATGTTGCGGACGACAAACCACCGGTCATCGTCCAAGAAAGCTCCGAACACTCCGATACTGTTTTTTCCTATATCCGCCAACGCATCGCATATGATCCGTCTACGTTTCGACCCCTTTAGCTCTCCGAGAAGTTTGCATAGATGCGCAACGGCATTCCTTTGAAGCAGAGAAACGTATCTTGCTAGGTCCTGCAAATCCAGCCCTTCCTGGTTCTTCATTCTCTCGGCAATAGATCCTATCCGGGACTCGTTTCCTGCATCGATGATCGCCTTCTTTAGTCGTTTCTTCTGCCATCCATTAAGGGAACTCACATGAAAACTTAAATAGAGCGTCTTCAGGATCTCCCTCGCGCCTTTGTACTCTCCCCTTTTGAGCGAATCATCAAGCATTTCGAGAACAAAACGAACAATCTTTTCGAACTCTTTCTTCGATTTCTCCCCCAAAAGGACTTCGACCAGGCTTTCCATTCCATGACGATCAAAAGCTCCGGCTGATTCATGGCGTATCTCGCTGTCAACCGCCTCTATTTCCTGAGGACTGATCCGGTGGAGTTGATTGAGATTCCTGAATCTATTAGGTGTGGATTTATAGCCCTCGGGAAAGGGTTCTAGGAAATCGATCTCTGACCCCGGACAATATTCTCGTAGGATTTCTGATTGCCGAGCGGGCTGCGTTACTTCACGTGGGTAGAGACGTCTGAAATCCTCTAAGCTTTCGGGAATCGGGAGAGGATGAGTCTCGAAATAATCATCATTGACGACACTCTTCAGGTGTGGAAAGTTCCCGTCCTGCAATAGCGTAACGAGATCTCCAGCTTCCTTTTCCACATGCCTTGTCTCCCTGATAAGATCCAAAAACTGGCTAAGCTCCGGATCTGTGATTCCCGGGCTGAAATCGAGTTGCTTTATGCCCCCACGGTAAAGGGTGTTCGGAAGGTCCTCAGTGGCCCTGTTCTCGTACACCGACAATCCCTGCCAGAGAAGTTCGGACGGTCTTATTTCTAAGGGAAAACTCGTGGTCTCCTTCAGGAATTCCTCTAAGCTTTTGAGGAATTTTTTCCGGAGACGTTTCAAAGCCAACTCCTCTTCCTCGCCGCCCGTCATCGAGGTGTTGAATGCGCGGACGAGCAGGCTCACCAATTCGCCAGCTTCTCGTCTCGGGTCTTTGGCCTCCATTGTGATGCTCTCTGAGACGTTATCGATTTCGCCAGATTCTACTTGCCCCATCTTGTCTTACCGAAACTCAACGGAAACTGTGATACCTGCCCCTAGATTCGCCACGGTCTCACCTATACGGGTAATCACAATATGAGCACCACATCGCTAAGGGACGAACTACTGAGTTCCCCACAGAAGGAGGAGCAATTGGCGTGCCATTGCCTCCAGGGAAGATCGGAAACGAACCACCTCGTCCCTCATCTTAGACTGAGAAAAACCGTTTCTCTTGACTCTCGCGAATAGTCTGGTGGAAGGATGTTCAGGTTGTAGCAAAGCAGCTTCTGTGCATGAGAGAATCGGCGCAGTGGAACTCGTGTTTCTAGAGAAACCGGGGGCAACGGAGCTAAGCGGGTGATGAAGAGCGCCCATTCGTCACCCTCTCTTGTAAACACCGTCGGATAATCCCAGTCGTTCACTCATTGGAGAGTTTAGCTAGACAAACATATTGAATTAACTAATCAACTGATGTCGGAATGTCAACTCACACCTAACGAAATTGCGCCTAAAGGAGGTGGACCGACGATGCTTTGAAGGTGATAAAGACGCGTGATCCAATGGTCAAGCCCATTTTTCGGAGGGATAGGTCAGTGATTTGTACTCTGAAATTCTCCTCGGATTGAACCCCGAGGAGAATCTTCCCATTTCTGTCAACAATCTCAGTAATGACTCCCTCGAACTGGTTTCTGGCGCTCGAGTCAAAAGGCTCTTTTGAGGCGATGATATTCTTAGGATCTATTGAGGCGTGTGTCGCTTCGACGGGGTAGGCTCTCGGTAGAATCCACATTCGAATGGTTCCTGTGTCAAAACAAGGCCCTTCTGGCGTTTCTCGCGTCTTTCCTGAGAAGAGATTCTGCATCGTAGATGACACCAAGGACCCCTCGAAAAGGGAAAACACCCTGTCGGTCATTCGATAAGCCTGGGAAAAGTTGTGGCTCGTCATGACAATAGTCATTTTCCTCTGTTTGCTCGTCTCCGAAAGCAGACGCTCAAACCGATGCACATGGCTCCCGTCCAGATTGGCTGTGGGTTCATCGAGAAAAAGTATTTTGGGATCGAGGATAAGGGCCCTCGCCAGGGCCACCAACTGGACTTCACCACCCGAGAGTTCTCTCGCTCTCCTTTTCTCAAAACCCGTCAGTCCGACTAGCTCAAGAGCCTCCCTGACTCTGGAATCAGACCCCCTCCTCGTAATACCTTTCCCTCGCAGCCCATACGCCACATTTTTGGCAACGGACATGTTGAAGAGATAGGGACTCTGGAGGGTCATGGTCATAGATTCTCGCGCTGTCATAAGCGATCTGCGATCACTCCACACAGGGCGCTCCTCGAAACAGACCTCTCCAACAGTTGGCATAAGAATGAGGCTCATGATCGATATGAGAGTGGTTTTACCGGACCCGTTTGGTCCGACGATGCTATGGATTTGTCCCTTCTCGATCGACAGCGTCGAAATGTCGAGGACTTTCTTCTCGTCATAGATGTGCTTAACGCCTTGGAGTTCCATGATCTTCATAGATTTTTCACCTTCTTCTCCCCCTTACCTGAAAGTGATGAACCATGATGTTGATTGAGAGGACGACGAGGAGTAAGAAAAAGCCGAGGGCAAGTCCCTCTCCGAATTCTCCCCGGCTTGTCTCAAGAGCGATCGCTGTCGTCATGGTTCGGGTGTGATATCTGATATTGCCACCAAGCATCATGGCCGATCCCACTTCCGAAACGGCTCGTCCATACCCCGCAATAATTGCAGCCACGAGTGCAAACCTTGCCTCCATCAGAATAGTCCACGCCGTTTGGAGCCGGCCGGCACCCAAGGTTCTGGAAGTAAGGATAGCACGCGGATCCACCGACTCTACAGCGGCCACTGTCAGATTTGTAATAATCGGAAGGGACAAGAAAAACTCCCCTAGAATAACTGCTCCCGGAGAGAACATGAGATTCAAAAAACCGAGCGGCGCGCTCCTCGAAAGAAGAGAGTAACCGATGAGCCCGACCATGACAGTTGGCAAGGCCATCGTCGTATTCAGAAAAGTAATCACAAGAGGCCGACCGGTGAACCGTGTAGACCCAATCAGATAGCCCGACGGTACGCCAAATAGAACGGCCAACACGGTGGCACTCAGGGAGAATCCGAGTGAGCGGAAAACGATCCCATAGATCTCTCTGTCACGGGAGAGAATCAAATCGATACAATTCTCAAGAGCTTTCCATAAGAACTCCACGATCCAGCTCCCTGAAGACCACGATAAATCCCAGATCAGAAATAGGTCTATAATACCTTTTATTGACTTTTAGTTACCAAAATACTTTCTAAATAGAAAAATATACTTTATAATGACAAAAATCAACTAAATAAAAGAATTGATTCATTTTCTCAGATAAAGAGCACCGACAGAACGAGTATCCGCCACCAAGACACGTCATGTCACTCACGAAAGGAGCAAATCACATGAAGACCCTAATCTCTTCTATACTGACCATGGTTTGTATCGGTCTCTCCCCACTTGGATATGGTCAAGAACAGAATCTCAGGATTGCCAGTACGACGAGCACAGACAACACCGGTCTTTTCGAGGTGCTCAATCCACCTTTCGAGAAGATGTTTCATTGCCGTGTTGACGTTGTCGCTCAGGGCACTGGAAAAGCCCTTAGAACCGGCCAGATGGGCGATTCTGATATTGTATTCGTCCACTCACGCCCAGACGAAGATGAGTTCATCGATGCTGGCTTTGGTGTCAACCGCCGAGAGGTGATGTATAACGACCTTGTGATCCTCGGTCCCAAGGAAGACCCCGCAGCAATCGGAGATGCTAAGGATCCGACTCATGCGTTGAGAGCAATCGCCAACTCAAGGAGCCTCTTTATCTCACGAGGGGACAGTTCTGGAACTCACAAGAAAGAAAGGGGGATTTGGGAAAAGGCAGGTATGAATCCTAGGGGTCGGTGGTATGTCGAGGTCGGGCAGGGAATGGGCGCGGTTCTGCAAATAGCCAACGAAAGACGGGCCTATACCCTCTCTGACCGCGGCACATACCTCGCCTACAAGCGCAGGGTCAATCTGGAAATTCTGAATCATGGTGATCCAATGCTTTTCAATCCCTATGGGATTATTGCTGTAAACCCGGCGAGATATCCACAGGTCAATTATGTGCTCGCCATGGCCTACATCGGTTGGGTGACGTCTCCTGAGGGACAAGAAATCATTCGCGAGTTTGGAAAAGACAGATTTGGCGAACCCCTGTTCATACCGATGGCAATACCCTGAAGGGTGTGAGGAGTGAGAAGCCAGGAGTCAGAACTCAGAATGAACTGTAATGAAGGTCAATCGTCCGGGGGATCTCTCGTCAGATCGGACCAAGAGCCTCACATATTGGCAGACCATTGGAATTGGCTGTTCAGAATCTTGGAATAATTCATCGACCGGAGGATAAGGCTGAGGGATTTGTCGCCGACAACGCAAGGCCGGGGGGCATCAGTCACTCGTCTTTTGTTCTGACTCATGATCCCCGACAACTGATCTCTCAGCTTTCAAAGATTACCTTTCCCGCATCCTTGAGATTGTAACCAGGCAGAGAACCGCATAGGCGACGAATCCTTGCCGGATCTAAAGAACCAGCGAACTCCTTCATGACCTTCGTCGGCCATAGCTCCTTCGGAATGACGAGATCAAAGCGTTCTTCTTGGAGGGGTATGAAGTCCATGGACAAAAGATGGGAGACGTACTCGATGCCAATCCCCACATCAGCCTCCTCAAAAAGGACCTGAAGACCCACGTCCAGGTGGGTGTCCACCTCCTCTTTAAAAGCCACGATGTCTCTTTCCTCAAATCCCTTTTGACCCAGGAGGTATTCGAATAAGACCCGTGTACCAGATCCTTTGTTCCGATTGATAAATCTCGCTTTTTTCTTAACCACATCGTCCAGACCTCTGATTCCCAGGGCGTTGCCTTTCTTGACAATAAGGCCCTGCCGCCTATACCACAAATTGACAACCACATAACCCTGAGGGGCCAGCAGTCTGCTTAAAAAGGGAAGATTGTACTGCCCTGTTTCGGTGTCCAACAGGTGAATACAGCTGGCCTGAGCCTTGTTCCGGGACAGACATTCGATACCTTTCAGGCTCCCCACTGGTGAGTAAAAGATGAGAGATCCTGGGAATCTCTCTTTCGAATATAGGGCCAAGACCTTCCCTAAGAGGATATCATCGCTACCTGCAATGAGGATATCCTGCTCCCTCTGCACTCTCTCTTCTATCCACCGCAAAATATGCCACTTTGGGAAAAGCCATTTCCCTGTGATCTTCACATGGGGGATACCCCCCTCTCTTATCAGTTGATATATCTTCTTCTCGTTGAGCCGCAGAAGGGCTGCAAGCTCCTTTGTCGTCAGCAGTTCGTCCACAGATAGTACTGATACCATGAGAGGTCCTTTGTGTCAATAAATGACAAGAAAAAACAAATAATAACACGCATGATATGCGAAGCTCCCCATGTCCACTCCCACACCCGACCGTTTTTCGTGGAGGTTCGCTCTCTAGAGGAGTTTCCTGAGTTTTGTGAACGCCCATGTCTTTGAGGGACGCTTGCGGAAGAATGGGGTTGGTATTCCCCCTCTGTGAACTCTGAGAGCTCAAGCGATTCCTCGCAGATTTCTGTGGGGGAAGCGGGCGAGAGAAACTGCTGCTTCTATGGAGGTCCGCCTTCATCGGAGAAAAGTCGAGAAAAGGTTGTTGGGCAATAGCCCGTCCCCATCAGCGCGGCCAACAGCGGGAAGGAGATCACATCCAAGGCAAGCGAACAAAGGGATATGAGCGCTGTTCCACTGAACTCAAATTGTGTTGAAACACGAGGGGGTTAGAGATTTTCTTTATTGAGAGCTCAGGAAACCCCGCTCTTTTTAGGATTGACTTTTTGTTATCCAAAATGTATACAATTAAGTGATTTCTCCGAGCTTTCTCCCTAAATTCACCCAACTGGTGACCATGGGAGATAGCCGACAGGGCATGGACGGAAACGACCATACCTCCCGTGTTTGGAAAGGAGAGTCTCGCTTGCTCCATTGCTGCTGGCCAGCGCCGACACGGGTGCTGGTTTTTTTATTCTTCCCCGAGGAGGAATCTTTTGCCTTTTTCTGGGTTTTTCAAAGTCAAGACTCCCTCGCAGATCTACCCCATTCTCGAAACGTTTGTACCTATCGGAACTGAGGAGATAGCGCTCGGCGATAGTCTGCACCGGACCTTGGCTGAAGACGTTATATCCCCTACCCACCTTCCTCCTTTCAACCGATCCACTGTTGACGGTTACGCTGTCATGGCACGGGACACGTTTGGTGCGTCTGAAAGCAACCCTCTCCCGCTACGTGTCGTTGGAGAGGTCTTGATGGGAGAATCGACTGATTTGGTCCTATCACAGGGAGAATCCGTTGCGGTTCCAACTGGTGGGATTATCCCGAAGGGCGCCGATTCGGTCATGATGGTTGAATTCTCTGAACAGGTCGATGAGGCAACCATCCAGGTAAAAAAGGCCCTCTCACCGCTCGAGAATGTGATTGAACGGGGGGAGGACATCAAAAAGGGGGCAAAGGTACTCTCGGGAGGTCACAGAATCCGTCCCCAGGATTTGGGGGTCCTGGCTGCTTTTGGAAAGTCGAAAGTGGGAGTCTATAGAAGACCCAGAGTGTCCATTGTCTCTTCAGGGGATGAGATCGTCGACATAACTGTGGAACCGAAACTAGGGGAAATCCGGGATGTTAATCGTTACTCTCTCAGCGCTCTCATAGAAATGGCAGGAGGGACACCCCTGTTCATCGGGATCGCCCGTGATTCATTTGAAGATCTGAAATCTCTGTGCGACAAAGGACTCCAGGAATCCGACATGCTGATCGTGTCCGGAGGAAGCTCCGTGGGGACCTTGGATTACACAACTGAGGTGATCAAGTCATTTCCGGATTCCGAGATTATGGTTCACGGGGTGTCTCTTCGTCCTGGCAAACCGACCATCATCGCCAGATCAGGGGGCAAGCCCGTAGCTGGCCTCCCTGGTCATCCCGTATCAGCGATGGTGGTTTTTGACCTGTTCATGAAACCCCTGATCTGGAGGCTTGCTGGTTATACGGCGCCACTCTGGCCTATTGCAAAAAGAGTCTCGGCTATTCTTACCCGAAATGTGTCGTCTCCACCGGGTAGGGAGGACTACATCCGAGTCAGAGCCGAGGAGAAGAACGGAGAGTTTCTCGCTCATCCCATTCTGGGCAAGTCCGGCTCAATTTCGACGATGGTCGAGGCCAATGGTCTTATCAAGATCGATATCGATTCAGAAGGGCTAGAGGAAGGCACACCGGTCGAGGTACTGCTTTTCTGAAAGGCAGACAGTGAAACAGAAAAGGTATTTGGACAATAAGCCCCTGGAAGAAACGAGGGATCTCTTCCTCGCAAGATTGACGCATTTCATTGGTGCTTTTCATAGAAACCGAATTGAGTGCATACCGGTCAGAGAAGCCCGCAACCGAATCACGGCCAAACCTGTATTTGCAAGGATATCCTGTCCCCATTATCATGCCGCTGCCATGGATGGTCTAGCTGTCCTTGCAGATTCGACATACGGCGCAACCGAGTCCCGTCCCAAGAAGTTGGTCATCGGTAAAGACGCCCATCCCATCGATACCGGTTCACCTATATCACGGGGAACAGATGCGGTTGTCAGGATTGAAGACGTCCACTTCCTCGACAAGAACGAGGTCGAGATCGAAAAAGCGGTCTACCCCCGGCAGAATGTGCGAGTCATCGGAGAAGATCTTGTGGCAGGAGAGATGATTCTGCCGGAAAACCACCGCATTAGACCCTATGAGATGGGAGCTCTCCTGGCAGGAGGTATCTGGGAAGTCGATGTGAGAGAAAAACCCAAAATCACGATAATCCCTACAGGGTCCGAAGTGGTAGACCCGGGATCCCCTTTAGAGGAAGGAAACATCATTGAATTCAATTCTACTATTTTGAACGGTCTCGCTGAAGAAGATGGGGCTCAGTCTTACCGTTCTCCAATTCTGAAAGATGACCTCGAAATCCTCCGGTCTGGACTTCTCCACGCAGTGAAAGAATCTGATGTGATCCTGATTATCGCTGGATCTTCGGCCGGACGGCGGGACTTTACGTTCAAACTTTTGGACGATGTCGGGAAGATCCTCGTCCACGGCGTCAGCATTATGCCTGGCAAACCTACGGTGCTCAGCCTGGTTCAGGAAAAGCCCGTGATCGGCATCCCAGGTTACCCAGTTTCAGCTATTATTGCTTACGAGCAGTTTGTGAGACCACTCGTATCGGCCCTTCTCGGTTCGGGAAACTCGACAAGAAGGCAAGTCAAGACTGTTCCCGCTGCTGATGTTCCTTCAAAACTAGGCATAGATGAGTTTCTCCGGGTGAGGTTAGGAAGAGTCGGGCGTCCCATGATCGCGACTCCCCTGCCCAGAGGGGCTGGTGTCCTCACCTCTCTAACCCAAGCGGATGGCATCATCCGAATCCCGAGGTTGTCAGAGGGACTTAAGGAAGGTGAAGAAACCGCTGTTGAACTCCTTCGCGATGAAAAAGAAATCGAAAACAGCATTATCATGATAGGAAGCCACGACCTGACTCTTGATCTTCTCGCAACACACCTCAGGCGAAAATACTCCGGATTCAGCCTGTCCTCATCTCACGTGGGAAGTATGGGTGGACTTATCGCGATCCAAAAGGGAAGAGCCCATTTGGCTGGGATTCACTTGTTTGATCCGGAAACAAAACAGTACAATCTCCCCTACATCAAGAGGATTCTTGGAGGCACGAAGGTAAACTTGATCCACCTGGCTTTCAGGCAGCAGGGCCTCTTGCTGGCTCGTGGAAATCCCAAGAAGATCCACGCCCTCGATGACCTTACCCAGGATGGAATCATGTTCGTCAATCGCCAGAGAGGTTCAGGGACAAGGGTGCTTCTCGATTACCTCCTTCAAGAACACGGAATAAAACCTGAAGCCATCCGAGGATATGAGCGGGAAGAGTTTACCCACATGGCTGCCGCTGTCGCCGTGCTCTCACAAACGGCGGATGCCGGGATGGGGATATATGCCGCCGCAAAGGCATTGGATCTTTCTTTTGTACCCTTAACCCGGGAACGTTACGACCTGGTCATTCCGGACTCGTTCTTTCACGAAGAGAAGATCCAGGCTTTGCTTGAGGTGCTCCGGTCTGAGGATTTTATCCGGTCGGTTCAAAAATTGGGGGGATACGATGTTTCAAAAATTGGCGAAACAGAGACGCTGGGCTAATCAATCGGATTAAGAAGGTTCCTAAATCATGGCCGATCTCCTTGATAGCTTCAATCGAAAAATCGAGTATCTCCGAATCTCTATTACCGATCGTTGCAATCTCCGGTGCCGTTACTGCATGCCCGATGAGGGAATCGAGCTGGTCCCTCATGAGGGCATTCTGACTTTTGAGGAGATTATCCGGGTCGTACAGGTATTTGCAAAGCTAGGAATCTCAAAGGTTCGCCTCACAGGTGGAGAACCATTGGTTCGTCAAGACGTGGTGGCTTTGATACACCAACTCGGAGGGATTCGGGGAATTGTCGACCTGAGCCTGACCACCAATGGGCTGCTTTTGGACTCCTTTGCCCGTCCTCTCTATGATGCCGGCTTAAGACGCATAAACATCAGCCTAGACTCTCTCAACCCGGAAAGGTTCCGTCATATAACGCGCCGAGACAGCTTCCGGCGGGTGTGGGCTGGCATTGAGAAATCGCTTCAGGTGGGTTTTCATCCGGTCAAGCTAAATGTCGTTGCTATCAAGAACCTTAATGAAGACGAAATACTCGATTTTGCCCACCTGACCATAAAGAAACCACTTCATGTCAGGTTCATTGAATACATGCCAGCAGGAGATTGTCAGGACTGGCGGCGAGATGACGTTCTGACTACCGATCAAATACGGGAGCGAATTGAAGGATACATGCCCCTTTCAAAGGACACTTCTCAGGGCCAGAATGGGCCGGCCACCACCTATCGGTGGGTTGGGGCCATGGGAACCATCGGATTCATCAGCCCCGTGAGCCGTCATTTCTGTGAACGGTGTAATCGGCTCCGCCTGACCTCTGACGGAAAGCTTAGAACATGCCTTTTCTCAGACGACGAAACTGATCTAAGAGGATATCTGCGAAACGGGTGCGATGACAGGATACTCGTCGGGCTTCTTGAAACCGCCTTGAGGAAAAAGCCTCAGGGACATGCCATAAACACCCACTTTTTCAAGAAGTGCCAGCGAAACATGTCATCTATTGGGGGATGACACCGTAAGGTCTCACTGTCGTAAAAAAAGGAGCTTCTCATGGCCGAGTTTACCCACTTTGATGAACGGGGACGGGCAAGAATGGTTGATGTGAGCGGCAAGGCAGTCACGTCCAGACACGCGATAGTTCAAGGGAGGGTGTCCATGGCTCCCCGGACCTTCCAGATGATTCAGGACAAAAGGATCACAAAGGGGGACGTCCTGGGAGTTGCGCGAATCGCTGGAATAATGGCTGCCAAGAGGACTGCCGATCTCATTCCCTTATGTCACCCGCTGAACATTACCAGTATTGAAGTCACTTTTTCTCCTTACCCCGATGAGAGCATCATTGGCATTGAAGCGCGGGTGAAAACCGACGGTAAGACAGGCGTGGAAATGGAGGCCTTTGTCGCCGTGGCTACCGCGGCCATAACCATCTATGACATGTGCAAAGCCGTGGACCGTGCCATGACGATCTCAGACATCCATCTCGTCGAGAAGAGGGGCGGGAAAAGCGGCACATATGCCAACCGAAAAGGGAAACAGAAAGAGTGAAAAATGAAAAAAGGAAAAGTTCTCGCCGTTAATATAAGCGAATCCAAGGGAACACGAAAGAAAAACATAGGTCGAGGAGACGTCCTGGAAGGATTCGGTTTAAAAGAAGACGCTCACGGGGGTTCGGGGCATCGCCAGGTGAGTCTCCTCGCCGAGGAGAGTGTTCAGAAGATAAGGGAACGGGGGCTCGACGTCGACTGTGGCGATTTCGCTGAAAACATAACGACACGGGGGCTCAACCTGGTCAGCCTCTCAGTGGGTGCACGCCTTAGAATTGGCTCTTCAGTGGTTCTTGAGGTGAGCCAGATCGGAAAGGAGTGTCATACCCGGTGTTCGATCTACTATCAAGCTGGCGACTGCGTGATGCCGACCGAAGGCATCTTTGCCAAGGTCATTTCCGGTGGCCCTATCGCTGTGGGTGACGTCATCGAGTTAATGGAGGACAAAAAAAAGAGCTAAAGGATCCTGGGATCATTGAAAACTGAATACGTTAACGTCAACAAAAACCGAATGATCAAAGACTGAAAAATACCCGTACCGCACATATCATGAAATGTGTGGGATCACCTGACTGGGCGAAGGGAGTGTCCCTGGAAGGAGAGAGATTCCATTGTTTGATCCCGACTTTGGCGGGAGAGTTTGGAAGGCCGAAACCCGCCTTGTAACTGGAAGCCTGAGAAGGGGTCAAAAAATTCATCTGGAGAGGGGCGCGGGCATTTTTCAGGAAGGTCGAAATGGTCAAGGTATCGATTATTACTGTTAGCGATAGGGGCTATCGGGGTGAACGAGAGGACAAAAGTGGCCAAATCATAGAGGAACTTCTTCGGGGATTTGGTGCAGAGATCTTAGATTACCGGGTTATTCCTGATGAGAGAGACCAGATCCGTGAAGCACTCATCGATACGGTTGATCGCCTGGGGTCGGATCTCGTTCTCACTACAGGAGGAACAGGTCTCAGCCCGCGTGATGTGACCCCCGACGCGACCTTAGAGGTTATCGAAAAAGAAGTCCCTGGTTTTGCCGAGGTTATGAGAGCTGAAAGCCTCAAAAAAACACCGCATGCGATGATATCCCGCGCCCTCTGCGGTGCTCGAAAATCCTCACTCATCGTTAATCTGCCAGGAAGCCCCAAGGCCGTTGCCGAATGCTTGAACGCGATCCTACCGGCTCTTCCCCACGCCCTCTCCAAACTAAAAGGAGATCCCTCCGAATGTGGAACTCCTTGATCCCCCCGTCCGAGATCAGTGTGAAAAAGGGGTACCGCACAATCAGTAGTCTTTTCGATAATCCACCGAAGGGGAGCAGAATCCGAGCGATTTTAGGAGGGATCTTTCACAAGGTCTGAATCTCCATGCGGACTGCTCCTTTCGTCCTGGGGGTTATTCGTACCTTTTCACTGATTCGGTAGCCCACGACCCAGACGATCTCATCCCCGGAGACGACAAGTGGGACCCGGGGTCTTTCCTCCAAGGGAATCTTCCAGTCGATAAAGCAGTCCTTGACCTTCTTTCTCCCCGTCATGCCAAGAGGCCGAAATCTGTCTCCATGAAGGGTGTTTCTAACTCGATAGGGAGACTTCAGCCGATCACGATCCATAACAACACGGTAAGGAGAAGTATCATTCCAGTCCCACTGATTCTCAAAACTGATGACAAGTTTCTTACCGAGCTCTTTAATAGGGGTAACTCCTGGGAAGAAAAGAGCCAAATCGAAGTTGCCAAGGGGACGAGCCGTTTTCTTTCCTATCTCGAACCGATCATAAACCCGTTTTGCCGTCACTCCGCCTGGAAGGCGGACAATGGCGTTAGGTTTAGGACCCAAAGCCATATCCACGAGGCTCAGAATATGAGTGGTGCTGAGCCTTTTCGCACTCACGGCACTGACAGATTCCACACTCTTCCTCAGAAGTCGGAACTCCAGAGCTGGATTGATTTTTCGAAACTCATTCAGGTCAAGGCTCACTGCGTCATCGTCCTGTCGGACGATCTTATCCCAGATTTCCTGAGCCTTCTCGTTCAGGAATTGGTCTTCATGATAGAGGACCTGCCCCATCCTGACCAAACCCGTTTTCAGGTTTGGATTGTATTCTTCTAACCTGGGTATCAGGTGCCTTCGGATCCGGTTTCTGAGATAAAGGTCTTTAAGATTGGAGCTATCCTCCACATGAGGAAGCCCCTCTGCGTCCAGGTACGATTCGATCTCTTTCCGTGTCACCTCGACCAGGGGATGAATTATCAGTCCATCCCGCACTGGGGGAATACCTTTGAGGCCCATTAGCCCGGCCCCTCGCAGAAAGCGCATCAGTATGGTCTCGGCCTGATCATCAGCGGTCTGACCCAGGGCAACCTTTTGGGCGCCCCTATGCTGAACGAGACGATGGAAAAACAGGAAGCGTTCCTCCCTGGCCGCTTCTTGAAGGGTCATCCCTTTCCTCTTTTCCCGGACTGCAACACTTTCAATCTCAAAAGGAATACCCATTTTTAGAGTCAGTTTTTTGACAAACTCCGCATCTCTGTGCGATTCTTGGCCCCGTAGATTGTGATTCAAATGGGCTACAACGATGGAAATCCCATAGACTTCTCTGAGCTTATCCAATATAGAGAGCAGAGCCACAGAGTCCATTCCTCCTGAAACACCGACGATGACCCGCTCCCCGTGTGAAAGCATGCAATATTTGTCGATGGTTCTTCTCACTCGGTCAATAATCATGGCTTTAGAGCAATTGTCAGTTCGATTGGCTCACCCCATCAGAACCTTGTATCACTGGGAACGTTCAAAGGCAAGCAGGTATGGTGGCATACTTGTTGCAGCCTTTCTTCCGAACCCACACCGACAAAGGAAAGCCCAATGCCGAGCAATACGAAAAGCTTCTATAGAATCGAATTGGACATAATCCCCAAGGACAACTTTGAAATCAACGAGTTCTTGGGGCTCTTGGGGTCTGCTTTGCAGTCCGCGGAGGACGTTCTCAACTTGAAGGTGAATAGAATCGAGAGAATCTTTGAAGACGGCTACCTCTTTCCGGATTGAGCCCCCTGCCATTCCACGCCCGTCAAAAAAAGGATCAACGCCACCTCCCATGCAGGACCTCTCGTCTCGAAACGCCTCCTAGCTGGCTCCTCCTTTCCCTTCACCATCTCATTCTCAGAGTTCCCGGGAGAGACCCTCTATTTTTGGTGGTTTTCTTCCGATAATGATTCCGGTAAAATATTGAGGGAAAGTAGAATCCGACGGAGGAGGTGCTTTCTGGCGCGGCACGTTTTTGCAATCGGCGATCTTCATCTCTCCTCCCAGGGAAAGACAATGGACATCTTTGGTTCCCACTGGAAAGATCATCACAAGAGATTGAAGGATAATTGGACTCGAACAGTCAGACCAGAGGATATTGTCCTTATCGCCGGCGATCTGTCATGGGCGCTCAAGCTTCGGGAGGCCATGGCCGACCTTGAGTGGATAGGAAGCCTGCCTGGCACGAAGATCATCATCCGCGGTAACCACGATTACTGGTGGACCTCAAGGGGAAAGGTAAATTCGGTTCTCCCCGGTGGAATGACCGCGGTTAACGCCAATGCCTGGACCCGGGATAACCTCTCCGTGGTAGGAACCCGTGGCTGGAATCTCCCGGGAACCGGGAAATTCAGTGAGACTGATTACAAGATCTATGTTCGCGAGTTGAACCGCCTGAAAATCGCCCTAGAGCACGTTCCCAGCACGAACAGTCATACGATTGTCGCTGTGTTGCACTTCCCTCCTCTGACAAAAACGATTCTTTCGTCTGGATTCACACAACTTCTCGAGTCATTCGGAGTTGCCGCGTGCGTTTACGCCCATTTTCATGGAGAGGACCAAAAAATCGCATTCGAGGGAAATAGAAATGGCGTTTCTTATTTTTTTGTTTCGTGTGATTACCTCGATTTTCAGCCCCGTAAGATAGAACTATGACGCATATCTCATCTAAAAGAGCCTCATTTCCAGACGAGGTAATCGAGATCATAAAGACCCTTAAGAGCCACGGCTTCCTTGGTTATATTGTGGGAGGGGCCGTGCGTGATCTTATTCGAGATCTCCACGTGTCGGATTGGGATTTCGCAACCGATGCCACGCCAGATAAACTCCTTAGGATTTTTCCCAAGGTAATACCCACCGGGATTCGCCATGGCACGGTTACAGTTGTTGGTGGGACTTCTCAGTACGAGTTGACGACCTTCCGCACCGATGGCGACTACGCGTCACAGCATAGCTTAGCCAGATCATGTATCACGCGAAACATTGAAGAGGACCTGAAACACCGCGATTTCACCATTAATGCGATGGCCTACGATCCCCTCACGGACACCCTCCTTGACCCTTTCGGCGGGCATAGAGATTTAAGAGGGAGAATCATCCGAGGGGTGGAGGATCCCTTGAGCCGATTCATGGAAGACGGGTTGAGGACTTACAGGGCCGTTCGTTTCTCCGCCGCCCTCGAGTACAGAATCGAGAGTAAAACGCTAAAGGCCATCTCCCTAGCCCTGGGGAGAGTCAAAGGCGTGTCTCAGGAAAGAGTCCGAGAGGAGATACTAAAAATACTGGCGGCCAAGCAACCGTCGAAGGCCTTCGAGATGATGCGGAGAACCGGCCTTCTGTCCATTGGTCTTCCAGAACTTCTCGAAGGATACCGACGAAAACATGGTCTCGGCGGGGATATATACCATCATATCCTGTCCACTGTTGACGCGGCGCCCCGCCGCCCTATGCTGCGTCTCGCCTGTCTCTTTCACGATATTGGTAAACCACGAGCACGACAGCGTACGAAAGCTGGCTATGTTTTTGATGGCTATGAGAGGATCAGCGCCCAAATGACCGATGCTGTGGCATTACGTCTCAAACTGAGCAAAAACCAGAGGAAATACCTCTCCCAACTGGTTGAAAACCATGGGCTTGCCTTTCAAACAACCGTTCGCGGCCCCGATTTGCGCCGATTTCTCACTCGCATTGACGACAGGTGGTTGAATGATTTTTTCGCCCTTTCTCTGGCCGACCTCAAAGTCAGCGGAGCACACCAGTCCAAGATTAATAGACTGTATACCCTCAGGAGAAAATGCCGGAATATCTTGAAGGCTGGTACGCCATTGACTGCTTCACAACTTGCGATAAAAGGGGATACGGTGAGGGAAATCCTCGGAATTACTGAAGGAGTTCAGGTTGGTCGGATTATGACGAAGGTCCTGGACATGGTCCTCCAAGACCCGAGAAAAAACAATCCTCAAGAACTCGCAAGACTTGTACGGGAAATTGGTCAAAGTTGAACCAGGAAGACGGTAAATCCAAATCTGCAGATTCTCCTTCCTCCTTCGGGCCGCACTGCCGAGCGCTGCGACGCCCCACGTTCGATTTAATGACTGTACTCCGGGTCCCGCCCTCCAGGCAGAATCACATTTGGCGACATTACGAAATCAACATCAGAATCTTATGTGTTTGCGCTGAAGATACTCTTCAATTGGAACGAGCAAAACTGGCTATCCCGTTTATTGGCACGGCGATTGCTTCTAGAAATATGAGGCATTATTATGACCGGTTTCAGGCCAGAATCGATTGCCCATAACTCGTCCGGCCTCCAGTTGGTCGACCCCGTGATCACAGCGGACAATTGACAGCCAATGCACCGATGCCCTCATCATTTCTCAAGGGGAACCACGTCAGAGCTGTAGTTTTTGTAGTCCCTAATCTTTGCGCCTCACATCGCTAGTGATGAATCAATAGTGTCCTGACATAAGAGCTCCACGCGGGTTAATGTTTTTGTGTCGATGGACAACAATGTCCAAAATCGTACAATTTTGTTGCATAACCTCACGAGTTAGATAATCGCATGCCACGAGCCAAGAAAGAACGCCGGAAGAATCCCAGATTCGCTGTCATCAAATCTGTCCTATACAACCAGGCTAATCGCCTCGCCTCGGCAAAAACCACAGACATTGGCCAGGGAGGGGTTAGGATTGTCTCAGATCTACCACTTCGAAAAGGTGACACCTTTGAATTTCTGGTGCTTCTCGAGGGAATGGGTCTAAAGTTCAAGGGAACTGTTGTCCACACGACATCGACCGAAGATGGTCGAATTGTAGCCGGCATTTCTTTCGATGAGGGATCGAATCTTTCCATCAGCCTTCTCGACGAATATTTGAACAGCCACATGAACACCCTTAAAAAGGTCGAAGGACCACTCAATCTCGAATACCTACCCTCCTACTCAATTGAATCATAGTTTAGCGACGCTTGTTTGTAGGATCTCCCTGAGCCAGCATTTTCGATAGCACCTCCTTCTCAGCCGAGCCCGGAACATAACCCGTCAGGCTCGCATGTAAGACCTCTACCCCGCTCGAGTTCGTAAATACCGCCTCGGCCGTGGCTGAATTTCGACCATCTATCTCTCTAATTTCAATCTCACAGGTTATGGTTTCTCCAATGTAGACAGGACGGAGAAAATGAAACGCCATTCCGGTGGCTAGCCAACCCACCTGGCCGCCCAGTTCGCAAATCATGCCCCCAACGAGGAGACCATGGCAAATCAGATCCTGAAATCTCTTTGTTGAAGCAAATCTTTTATCATAGTGTACGGGGTTGTAATCCCGCGTAATGTCACCGAATTGAACCACATCACGCTTCGTGAATGTGCGGGAGAATCTGAATACCATTCCTGGCTTAAGGCCGTCAATAGCCTGCCTTCTCCACTCCGACACGACCGTACCCTCCTTTCGTCAGCACCTGGAAATCCGATTGTGCCAAAAACCGGCTATCTCTATGGATCCTATCCACAATGAGGACATCGTTGTTGAGTCAGGTGTCAGAAGTGATCCTTCAGGATAGGTCCACACAGCCCCCAGGTCAGCCTGGCGTCTTTCCGAATTGAGATATGGATGCGTGGCAGGAGCTGATGGGAACCGTTTCATGCGGAATACCCTCAAATCACAGTATGCTGACGATTGACGCCCTAACTGTTCATGGCCAACCCTGAGGATTCCTGGCGCATTCCATTTCATTCTGACCGCTGACCTCTCAATTCCAATTCATCTATTGGTTATTGACAAATTCCACCATTGTCGATAAAAATAACGTTGCCTGAGGCGGTGTAGCTCAGTTGGGTAGAACATGCAGCTCATATCGGCAGTGGCCGGGGGTCAAATCCCTGCACCGCCACTACCCGAACAAAAGCCTGCTTAGGTGCAGGCTTTTTTCGTGAAATGGATATTTTCGTTAGTGGAGCAATTCTCAAATTATGTATCAACCGAAGAATGATGAAACAGATGCGATGATCCAGCTATTTCTCACTGCCCAAGATAGGCCCTTTTGACGCGTTCATCTCGTAGGAGATTCCTGCTTTGTCCTTCCAAAACAAGATTTCCAGTCTCCAGCACGTAGGTCCTCTGGGCAAGCCTGAGGGCCAATCGAGCATTTTGCTCAACCAAGAGAACAGTTGTACCCTTTTCATTGATATCGCGCGCAACCCTACCTATCTCTCGGACCACAAGGGGGGCAAGCCCGGTAGTGGGTTCATCTAGTAAAAGTAGCTGTGGTTGACCCATCAACGCCCGAGCAATGGCCACCATCTGCTGCTCTCCCCCGCTCAGAGTTTTTACTTCCTGACGTTTTCTCGCTCTCAGGACCGAAAAATGTTCCAGAATGCTTTCTAAGTCTGTGTTGACCCGATCCCTGTCCGTCCGGAGGTAGGCCCCCAGTTTGACGTTTTCCAAGACAGCCATGTAAGGGAAGAGATCTCTCCCCTGCGGCACATGACCAATACCCAATCTGACAATATCTTGAGCTGAGCATCGATCGATTCTTGTTCCGTGAAATGGATTTTCCCTCTGGTCGGCCTTTTCAATCCCGATATGGCTCTAAGCGTCGTTGTCTTGCCAGCTCCGTTGCTCCCAATTAAGCTCACAATTTCGCCTTTTGGTCTTTCAGACACCAATTCCCTAGAAAAACACCCCAAGACACGGCTATTCACTGCGCTTACTATGCCTTCACCGATTGAGGGATAGTACCTCTCCTTTAAGGGTCTGGCCTGTTTACCACAAAGTGGTGTTTTATGTCAATGAATTCGTGGGCTGGATTTTCCCCATTCTTGAGGGAACCTGCTTTCTCTGAGCGACATTGCGGAAGCGGTGGGGATCCTTCGAGGATGAGCAGGCAGGGGAAAACCGCGCCTTCAGAGCGCGGAAGGGGCAGAAATTCCTCACCTGCGAATGCCGATGAGGGTCACCGCGTGAGCTTGGGCGCGAAGGGATAGTAGGTTCCCATTTGAGAACTCGAAAATATTCTAAGAAATCTGTAACTTGTGAGACATGTCCTTCGAGAAATGGGGAAACTCCACATTCGGGGGGAGGAGTTTTCTTGGAAAGCGCGCCAAGGATTACAGAACTCATTGAGATAGGTTTGGTCATCTGAATCCGGATGCAGCCAACCCCCTTTTCGCCTATCCCAAAGGTTTCTTGATAAATCTTAGGTTCGCTCCAGGCATTCGAACTCTCCCGTGCCACTTCGCGTCAAAATCCACCGTCTCCGGCGGTTCAAATCCCGCCAAAAGCTTGACTCGCCGCATCCGTAGCTGCCTCCAAGTATTCTCCCTAACCCAGATTCAACAGGCGAATTTTGTTTTCCACCAGCTTGATGTGCTTATATTCCTCATTCTTAAGCTCTTGAAGTAAATCTTGTATCACCTCGATGTTCGAGGCTTTTAACATCCTGTCATAATAGCTGAACGCCGCTCTCTCTTTGGCGAGTGCCGTGTTCAGAATTTCTTCAGGCGTAAGACTAGCGTCTGTATTCATGGGCTGACCTCGATCTTTGGGTTCTGGTTTTTCGCACTCCTAGACCTTAATTTTCCAAATTGAGATCCACCCACATAACCGGGCCGGGTTGTGTCCAATACAACGGTTCTTGTAGGTCTCGCTCATGAAGAGCCTCTGTTCTCTGAGCCCTTGGTCCTGTGGACGGTCATCGTGGCAATCTTCTTTCGGACTCGTTTCAAAAACTGCTCAGTCGAGACAATGAAACGCTCATGCTCTCCTTCTGCAATTTTTTCAAAATCGTCGTAGGCAGTCACATCAAAGACTAACCGACGACCATCAATTTCCTTGAGACTAGCCTCCGCTCGAACTTTTAGCCCTGGTGGTGTCGCGGATAGATGCCGGACCTTGACCAGCGTCCCGACGGTCATCGATCCTTCAGGAATACTCTCTTCGGTAGCAGTGCGGGCGGCTTCTTCCAACAGGGAAATGAGGCGTGGAGTGGCCAGAACCTTGGCGTCAATATTTCCCAGGAAACTGGCCAGGTCCTCCTCTTCGACCAGGATCTCTTTCTTCCCCTCCATTCCCACTTCTATGGGTGACACGAATCCCTCCTCCAGCTAAGATCGATCTCCGGAACATGTTTGTGGTTCGCCGGGCTCCGTCACTTCGATGTCCTCTCATGGAGCCCCCCATCAAGAACAAGTCCGATATCCTTCGTAATCTGCACTGTAAATCTTATACTTGCCATTCTTATACATCGAAAAACGACATGAGAGCAAGGGCCATACGGGCATTCGCCCTCACTTTCGTCTCATCTTTGGTTTTTCCTTCTGTTTTTTGTGCCACTTGCTTTTTACAGTCTAGAAATCTAGAATAAGGCTTCTAAATTCCTGACATTGAAACGGGATATGATTTGTGTAATGAGGGGTCTTGGAAGATCCTTGTCTCCCCCGCCCTACAAATCCAATATCACGACAACAGGGAACTCCTGAGATGACCAAGGTGCCAAAGATTCTTTTGACCGGAAAACCAGGGATAGGCAAGACCACGGTTGTCAAGAAAGTCATCGAAGGGGTCGAAGGCAGGGCTGGCGGCTTCTATACCGAGGAGATCAGGGACCGGGGAAGACGGAGGGGCTTCCTCATCCGGACCATAGAGGGTGAATGCGGTGTTTTGGCTCACATAGATCACCGGGGGCCTTTTCGAGTTGGACGATACGGCGTTGACGTGGATCTGTTCGAGAAGATTGCGACGCCATCCCTCGAACGCGCTCTCGAGAAGGACGGGGTTATTGTAATCGATGAAATCGGCAAGATGGAGCTCTTTTCTGGAAGGTTTCGATGCCTGGTCCAACGCGTTTTGGAATCCAATAAGACCGTTTTGGCTGTGGTTCATCAGGGGGGAGATCCTTTTACCCAGAAGATTAAGTCGTGGCCCCATGTGCACGAGTGGGCCGTAACAGAGAAAAACCGGGATGCTCTTCCAGATCTCTTACTCACGAAACTTAACCTGTAGGAGATCTCTCAAGGGGCTGTTCATTGCTGCTCAGGGCTTGCCTTTTTTTAGTCTTTCAACCGGTTCTGAGGAATATTAGAAAACATGGCGACCCTTTTCCCCCTTCTCCCACTTTTCAAACTGATCGCCGTATTTGGGCTGGTGATCATACTCCTTCGGGTCTCTTCTCAGGTTGGCTTTGCCTTGGGCATAGGGGCGGCTGCCCTGGGCTTGTTTTTTTCCATGAGCCCGACCGAGATTGCGAATGCCTTCGGGCTTGCCCTGCTGGATGCCCGATCCCTTATTGTGGCCCTGATCGTCACCCTGATTCTCATACTGAGTGCCTCCATGGAACAACTCGGTCAGACCGAGGAACTCCTGCAAAGGTTTAAGGTATGGGTCGGTGGAAAACGTTGGGGCCTGGTCGCCTTTCCTGCCCTGATTGGCCTTCTCCCTGTGCCGGGAGGGGCCATCTTCTCTGCTCCAATGCTGGATTCATTCGACCAGGGGAACCACATCCTCCCCTCTTTGAAGAGTTTTCTGAACTATTGGTATCGCCACATTTGGGAATCGTGGTGGCCTCTTTACCCCGGTATACTCCTCGCGTGTGCCATTGCAAATCTCGACCTGTGGCATTACATACTTCTTGCCTTTCCGATGACCCTAATAGCGATTGCAGGAGGCCTTCCGCAGTTGATGCAAGTCCCTCGGCTCATACAAAGGCATCCAGCGGAAAAGGACGGGACGAAAAGGCCGATACCGTGGCGGAACCTTTGTCCCTTACTCCTGGCCATTCTTCCTGGTGTAGCCTTTGGCATCTTCCTTCGATTCACCGAGACTGGTGGGGTGTGGGTCTCCTTGCCAAAGGAGGCAGGTCTTGTAATAGGATTGATTGCTGCCGTTGGGTGGGCATGGTGGGACAAGAGGGTCCAGCTTGACCAGGCCCGAAGAATCCTTCTCGACAGAAAACTACTCCGCATGTGGGGAACCTTGGCTGGGGTCTTCGTATTCAAGACGGTGATGCAGGAGAGCGACGCTGCCGGTCATATCAGTGAAGCCCTGACGACACTAGAGATTCCCTTGGAGGTGATGATTGTTCTCCTTCCCATGATTCTCGGCGCGATTTCGGGACTACCCCTTGCATTCGTAGGAGCTGCCTTTCCCATAGTGGTCCCCCTCATTCACACTATGGGAGCTGCGGATATAAAGATCCCCCTGATTATCCTTGCATACGTCTCAGGGTTCACCGGTGTGGTCCTCTCACCTCTCCATCTCTGTCTGATTCTAAGCAATGAGTACTTTCGGGCATCCTGGTCTAGCGTGTATCGCCGGCTGTGGCTTCCCGCTCTGACGATCCTTGGAGGTGCTATTGGCTATTTCTGGGTACTCAAGTTATTGGGACAATGAAGGAATCCCCTTGCGCGCTTTTAGAAAGGGAAGAACCTCCTGGGGCTAAAGTCCAGACCACTCTCCTCGACGCTTACCTGATGACAGGTGAAATGGGCATGCTTCGGTGCTCAGGAATCTTTTTTCGATAACGTGACGAGGCCAAAGGTCAAGGGCAAAACGCTGCTCTTGACGTTTTTTCTCTTCCTTTGTCCTATTACCTTTTCTCCTTGTGCCTTTTTTGCTTCCCTTTTCCCCCTTCCATTCGCCCCCATAGGGTCCTTTCGCAGGCTGCTGCGAAATACCTTGGGAAAGCCCGCATTGCTCCGCAGGGATTCTGGTGTTTCTGGAACGAATTTGAAACTTCTAACAAAACCCGGAATGAACGGGGGAGTAAGAGTCCTGTCATTGGATTTGATGTCTTCTTTCGGTTATGAGAATGGTACTGAAAACAGCGACAAGGGCCATGATTGCCGAAACAATAAAGGCCAACCGATAACTTCCTGTCTTGTCAAAGATCATCCCTCCCATGTAGGCCCAGAACCCCCCTCCAATGTGGTGCACGGTGGCGATAAGCCCCGAAATAAGACCGAGATGAGAAAGACCGTAAAGTTTTCCGATTAGGGTTGCATTCAGAGGAGCCGTTATCAGGACGGTAAAGCCAAAGGCCAGGGCAAACACATAGAAAAATCTGAGATTCTGGTATCTCAGTATGAGAAGGAATAGGACGAATCGCACCATAAAGGTGAGAGCGATGGGGGTCTTATTGCCGATCAAGTCGGAAGCAGGACCAGCAACAAGAATACCGGCTAAACTCATGAGTCCAAACCATGCCAGCATGTTGCCCGCTGTGATAGGCGAAATGCCTTGATCAGTGACAAGGGGGATCAGGTGAGTGGTCACCAGGAAATCGCCGCTCCCGCAGATGAACATGACAATGAGGAAAAGCCAAAACGAGCGTGTCCGTATGGCATCCCTTAAACTGAGATCCCCGATACGCTCGGCCGGACTTGTCTTCTCGACGACTTTTTCTGCTCTTTCATGGGCCTGAGCACCATATGGCCGTTGGCCAAGATCAACGGGATCCCCTTTGATGACAAATAGGGCCAGCATGAGATTAACGCACAACATGATCAAACCGATGGCAAAGTATGATAGCCTCCAGCCGTAACGAAAGACAAAAATCGTAAAAAGGGGAACCAATGCGAACTGACCTAAGGAATTGCCAGATACCGCAAAGCTTGTAGCCAGGCCTCGCCATTTCTTGAACCATTTGCTCGTCACTGCCGCCATCAGGGTAACAGAGGTCCCCCCTAGGCCGATCCCCGCGATAATTCCGTAGAAGGCTAAGAATTGCCAGAGGGAGTCCATAACTGAAATCAGCATATAACCAGCAGAGAGAAAAACGGTTGAAATCACAATCACCCATTTAGGACCAAACCGATCATATAGTGTTCCTACTCCTATGAGGGAGATAGCATATGCGGTCATATTGAGAAAAAAGGCGAGAGAGATGGACCCTCGATCCCAGCCAAATTCCTCAACCATTGGTTTGAAAATCACCCCGAAGGAGAACCTTGCCCCCGAGTTGAAGAAGAGGATCGCGAATGCTGAGGCCACCACATACCACCCGTAAAAGATTGGCCCTGGGTTTTTCTCTTCTGAGCTCACATCGTTCCCTGTGGTTCCATGGTCACGCCAGCGATCGAAGGGCCTTGATGAGGCGCCGGTCATCTCGGTTCTCAGGTAGTTTGAGCCGAGCACTCACGGCCGCGACAAATTCCTCCCTTGAAAATGATCTCTGATGACCCTCCTGAGTGACGACCATCCGATCTCCCCTTAGCTCCAGATCGGGCGGGTTCTTTTTCTCTTGCACGGCAAAAGCTGAAAACTGAAAACGCCACAGAATCCTTTTTTCTTGTTCATCTGGCGGCACCTCAACATCCATGTCATCAGCGTGGGTAGCATACTCCGAAGTAAGATGCCAAATCTGAGCGCGAAGCGGATACGGTCCAATCATGGTTGGGATTTTGGCATCCAGGCCCAGATCCTGCCACGCCTGACGAACCCCCTCCTGCCGAGCGCGCCATTGTTCCAAGAGTTCCTCATGGGACAGATAGGCCCGTTTTTTTATCTGCTGATCATTGAACCGGTCGAGGTCGAAGACGTCACCGATCAGTGTTTTTAGACTGTTGTTCAAACACGCTTCATCATATTCTTCGTCACTGTCGAAATGAGCCAACATATCGCGTACAGTCCATCCGTCACAGCCCGTTGGCCTCCTCCAATCCTCTGGACGGAGACTGGAGAAGAATGATTGCAGCCGCGCTATTTCATTATCAAGAGCCGAGAATGGATCCATATCCGGCAAAACAAAATTTGATCGTTCCATAGTCCTCCCCTTTCTGGCATGCGCCAAGGCACTATCTTCACTTGCCTCCTGGCTTTGTCCTGTCTCGCGCATAAAGAAGATAACGCATCATCTCCGTCCTGGATAATGACTCTATCCTGTCATTAAACCAAACGGTCGATCGGATTTTGTCGACAGTCGAGAACGTCCCTTGTGGACCCGCCGACTGAACCCTGCTGGGTTCAACCCTGCCTCAGCAGTCCGGCCACACGATCACAATAATCATGGCTTTCGCGGTCCACCGCCACGACGTCTATATCTTCAGGAGACGAGGCACCGAGGCCAAGCTCGACCGCTCGTGAGATCTGCTCATGGTCAAAAATCCGCTGCCTCATGATGGCGTCATTGCTTCCCAGCATCTTCAAGACGGCAGCCCCCACGGCGTCAATTGCGACCCTGTCGGTTGAAGCCAGAAAAACATTCCCCTGTGCACGTGTTCCCGTCATAGGGCCACCATCAACAAATGCGTCGACGCCATCCAAAACGATCAGATCGGGTGAAAAAGGAGCATTGATTTCCGCGATCATCTTCCGTTGATTAGTGGATCCATGGAGTTCACCCATGTACTGGTAGCCGTGTCGGAATGTGGGAACCACGCCAACATGAAGTTTGAGGGACATGGTAAAGACGCCGCCGTACTGATGGGTTTTCAGGCAGCACGTTGAGACCAGTGACTCCGCATCGAGAATTGGTCGGGCAATTCGAAAGCCATTGGACCAGTGGCTATCCCGTGGTTTGAACTCGACCCAATCCTTTTCTTCCAGTTCGTCAAAGTTGATCATCTGAACATCTTTTTTTATGAGAGGAGGGAGAATCTCCTTCTTTTCAATGACCTCGCTCGTGAGGGGATAACTCCTCTCTCCTACAGAGATCGCTTTCGCGCCCATTTTCCAGATTTCATCGACCAGTGCCAAAAGGGTGTCGTTGTGAGTTGATCCAGGGGTCGGATCAGCCGTATTGAAGTTTGGCTTGATCAAAACGTTCTTGCCTCTCACAGGGTTGACACCGAGTGACTTGAGGGTATCCCTCACTCCCCTTTTCCGTTCTTTGGTCTTTAGCAGGGCGACTTGGCTCATCGTGTCTCCTTTCTATTTCCCTGTTGGAATGATTTATCGATCCTCCTACAATCGGGCTGGGGCGACGTGCGGATCTCCCGGCTCTTATAGTCTTTATAACATACACGCCATCACTCTAGAAACCAGAAGGTCTCGCGCAGGAGAGCCATTTGCCACCACCAGCCGGAATCCCGGAAGAGCCCAGAATCGCAACAATTCAGCCATCTGCATCAGGCTATGGTGAAGCGAAGATTACCACAGACCGCGCAATGTCGGACGTCCTTTTTTCTGGAACAAAACCCAGGTTCTCTCGGGCGTAGTTGTCTGTTTTCCCCCTTTCCTGATAAGATTCTAAAGGGCGGATCGACCTGTGGCCCTTCCAAGGGTGTCCTGCTGTGAACTTTTACGAACATTTTTTTTGGAACTTCGCCCTTTTTCATCGAAAGTCTTGGGCGTGGAAAGTTGGCGTAGGAGGGATTTTCCCCGATTCTGTCTATATAATTCCCTTTCTTCCGAAAGTATTGAGTTACCGGAACTTCATGGAATGGATGGACGATCCTCTCTGGGACACTATTTGGAATTCAACGATCGCCAAGTCCGTCCATTCCTTTGTTATAACGGGAACCCTTTTCCTTATGTCGATGATCATCTTGAAGAGAAAGACCTCCGGTCGTTTTTTCCCCTTCCTCCTCGGGTGGAGTCTCCATGTTTCATTTGACGCATTGACCCATGTCAGTGACGGATACGCGCTGTTTTTCCCCCTATCGGGCTATCGTTTCCCGGCCCCTGTCTCTTACTGGGAGACGACGTACTATGGGAGGGAGTATTTTTGGATCAGCCACTTCCTTATGGCCACGCTTTTTCTGTGTTGGATCGGATCCAAAGTGAGTGGTTTTTTCCGAAGGAGAAAAGAGGGCCCCTCACAAAACCATTCTAAACCAGGCGACGGTAGCGGGCCGTGCCACAACGGCAGCGATTAGAATTGGATACCCTCGCCCTCCAGTGAGGTGTATATGATTTTCTTCAATAGAATTCTTCCCGACCTCTACGTCGGTATGTGCCCCGAAGGTTTTGAAGATATCCTAAAGCTGGTTAATTTCTGCGGTATTACGGCGGTCCTCAACCTTCAAACCAACGACGATCTTCGAGAGAGAGGCCTCGACTGGAAAGCCCTCAAGGAGAGTTACAGGAAGCTTTCCGTTGAGGTTCTCCGCGTGCCCATGCGTGACTTCGACTACGAAGACCAGAGGAAGGTTCTCCCTGCCGCAGTGCGGGCTTTGGTAAAACTACTCGCCTCTGGGAACATCATCTATCTCCATTGCAACGTGGGGGCTGCGCGGTCACCCCTCGTCGCTATGGCCTATCTATATTGGTGCCGCGACTTCAGTCTTCGGGAAGCGATCGGACACGTTCAACGGCATCGGCCCTGTTCGCCTTATGAAGACCTTCTCGAGATTAGCCGTCAGGATCTATTACGAGATAGCGATGTCCGGAAGGAAATACCTCAACTCGCCTCTGAGATTTCAAAAAAACGAAAAAACAATCTTGCCGATCCTCGGACATACCAGGTGGAGGCCGAGGCTAGAATTCTAAAGAAGCTTCTCGGCGTCGATTAATAGATAAGGGCTTGGAGGTGAAACGGGTGAAAACCATTATCGAACCTTTCAAAATCAAAACCATAGAACCCATTAGATTCCTGACCCGCAGAGAACGGCAACAGGTCCTCACCGACGCTGGCTATAATCTTTTCAACATCCACGCCGATGACGTCCTTATCGATTTGCTTACAGATAGCGGTACCGCAGCCCTGAGTGCCCGACAATGGGCCGGAATCATGGAGGGGGATGAAGCATATGCTGGCTCACGAAGTTTCTACCGATTTGAAAAGAACGTCCGGGAAATCACCGGCTTGCGTCACATCATTCCCACCCACCAGGGCAGAGCGGCTGAGAGGATTCTCTTTACAATAACCGGGGGCGAGGGAAGAATCTTTCCCAATAACACCCATTTCGACACGACCCGCGCGAACGTGGAGATGAGCGGCGCTGATGCAGTTGACCTTCCGGTACCCGAAGGTGCCCTCCCCTCGGTTGAAGGAAACTTCAAAGGCAACATGGACCTTGAAGCCCTAGAAGCTCTCATCCGGCAAAGAGGTCCTGAACATATTCCCCTGTGCATGATTACCGTGACCAACAACGCCAATGGTGGACAACCGGTTTCAATGGAGAACATCCGAAATACGTCCGAACTGTGTCACGCCACTGGGATTCCACTTTTCCTAGACGCCTGCCGGTTCGCAGAAAACGCCTACTTCATCAAACTACGGGAGCCCGGCTATCGGCGCAAGTCCACAAGGGAGATCGCTCGGGAGATGTTTAGCTATGCGGACGGCTGCACCATGAGCGCCAAGAAAGACGCTCTGGTGAACATCGGCGGTTTCCTAGCAGTAAATGACGACAATCTCGCCCAAAAAGCCAGAAGCATTCTGGTTGTCACGGAAGGGTTCCCTACCTATGGGGGGCTCGCAGGCCACGATCTGGAGGCCATCGCTCAGGGGTTGAGGGAGGTTCTGGACGAACACTACCTCAAATACCGACTCCGCTCGGTCGCCTATGTGGGTGAAAAACTGAGCGAGATAGGAGTGCCTGTATTTCAGCCGCCTGGCGGACATGCCATATACATCGACGCCAAGGCGTTCCTGCCTCATGTGCCTTCCCATGAGTATCCGGGTCAATCCCTGGCCTGCGAACTATATCTCCACGGAGGGATCAGATCCTGCGAGATCGGAAGCGTCATGTTCGGGAAAAGGGATCCTTCGACCGGTGCTTTTCAACCGGCGAGGCTTGAGCTTGTGCGCCTCGCTATCCCGAGGCGGGTCTACACTCAGAGTCACATGGATTATGTCTTGGAATGCATAGGTGAGGTCTTCGCAAAGCGAGATAAACTGAAAGGCATGCGGATCGTTTCCGAACCCCCTCTTTTGAGGCATTTCACCGCTCGCTTCGAACCCTTGTGATGGGACCTATTCCAGGAAGCAAGATACCGAGTGGCCTCGACTCACCTCGATGAGCTGAGGTTCATGGACGCTGCACATTGACTTCGCAGACGGGCACCTCGGATGAAACCGACACCCGGGCGGCGGGTTGATGGAACTCGGGACCTCACCCTTGGGCATGGGCTGGGTTCTCCGATACTTGGGGTCTGGCACCGGGACAGCAGCCAAGAGTGTCGCCGTATAGGGATGGACAGGATTCTTAAAAAGCTCTTCCAAGGGCCCGATTTCAACGATTTGCCCCAAGTACATGATAGCCACACGGTCGCAGATATACTTACAGGTGGCCAAATCATGGGTAATGAACAGGTAAGTGAGATCAAACTCCTCCTTCAGCTTGACCATCAGCTGCAGGATCATGGACCTTACAGAGACGTCTGCCATCGCAATCGGTTCATCGGCCACCACGAAGTCCGGGTTAGTCACGAGCGCCCTGGCGATCACGACTCGCTGTCGCTGCCCTCCAGAGAGCTGATGGGGGTACTTCTTGTATAGAAACCGAGCGGGGCTCAAACCGACCTTTTCCATGATCTGAAGACAGATCTCCTGTCGCTCGGTCTTACTGTATGCATTGTGAATGACCAGTGGATGACCAATTGCCTTGCCGATGGCCATTCGAGGGTTCAACGAGGCATAAGGATCCTGGAAGATGATCTGGAACTTCTCCCGCAACTTTTCCATTTCTTTTTTCGAGTAGGAGAATATCGATTTCCCATTATAGAAAACCTCCCCTGAGGTTCGCTCGAGAAGCCTTAGAACGAGCCTCCCGGTCGTTGTCTTCCCGCATCCGCTCTCTCCTGCAAGGCCTAAGACCTCTCCCTTCTTGATCGAAAAAGAGACGCCGTCAACAGCTTTGACAAAGTATTTCTCCTTTGCCAGGAGCTTATCGATAAAACCCTTCTGGAGTGGAAAATGTTTTTTCAGGTTTTCGACTGTGAGTAATTCTTCCATCTTAACTGTCACTTCCAGAGCCAGCAACTCACAACGCGGCCGTCTCTGTGAAGGGCTTCAGGTTTTTCACGTCGGCAGATATCCATGGCATGAGGGCACCGCGGGTGGAACACGCATCCCGGCGGGGGATCGACCAGATCCGGTGGACTTCCCGGCATGGTGACCAATTTCGGTTGATCAAGCTTGATGTTGGGTATGGACGCGAGGAGGCCTTGCGTGTACGGATGAAGCGGTTCATCAAAGATATCCCCCGCCGGCCCGGTCTCGGCAATGGTGCCCCCATACATGACCGTGATCCGGTCGGCCAGTTGGGCCACGTTGCCAAGGTTGTGGGTGATCAGGAGAATCGTCAGGCTGAACTGCTTCCGCAAATCATTCAAGAGGTCCAGAAACTGAGCTTCAACGATCACATCGAGAGAGGTTGTCGGCTCGTCGGCAATCAGAAGATCTGGGTTCAGGATAAGTCCCATCCCAATCATGATGCGTTGACGCATTCCTCCTGACATCTGATGGGGGTACTCGAGAAGTCTTTCCGGTGAAATCCCCAGACTCTCCAACATCCTCTCTGCCCGGGTGAAAGCCTCTTTTCGATCGAGCCCTTTTTCATGGGTCTGAAGCGTTTCGATGAACTGCTCGTCGATACGAAAGAGCGGATTAAGAGAGGTCAAAGGATCCTGGAAGATCATGGCAATCCGACTCCCTCTCAGAGATAGGATCGCATCCTCGGTCATCTGGACAATGTCCTGATCGTGGTAGAGTATCTTTCCTCGCACGATCTCGCCCGGGGGCCGTAGGAGCCTTAGAATCGAAAAGCCGAGGGTTGATTTGCCGCATCCCGATTCTCCCACAAGACCCATGACCTCACCCTCCTCCAATTTCAAGTTCACCCCCTCCACCGCACGCACCGTTCCGATGCTGATGGGGAAGCGGACAGCAAGATTTTGGATGTCGAGGATCGTTGTCAAGGTCTCATCGCTCCAGGAGCCTGGGGTTCAGAATCTCAGCAAGGCCCTCGCCGAGCATGGTAAAACCCAGGGCGAGTAAGGAAATCATCACCCCAGGAAAGGTGATCAACCACCAATGGCCAGCGGGCAGAAACCGCTTTCCCATGGCGAGATCCATCCCCCAATCTACGATATCCGGGGGAAGCCCCAGACCGAGATACGTCAGGGCAGCCTCGATCATGATGGCATCGGCGACATTTAGCGTAAAGATCACAACCGTTGTGGCAATCACATTGGGGAAAATATATCTCCATAAAATGGTCCAACCAGAAGCGCCGATGGCCCGGGCCGCCTCCACGTAGAGTTCTTCCTTGATGGAGAGGGTCTGACCCCGGACCAGGCGAAAATACGTTGGGATGTAGATAACGGCCACAGAAAGCGTGATATTGATGACCCCCGGTCCCAACATCGCTGCAAAGGCGATCGCCAGGATAAGACCCGGAAATGAGTAAACAGAGTCCATAATCAGGGAGACGACTCTGTCCAAGATCCCACCCGAAAAACCGGAGATCAAACCCAGGATAATGCCGACTACCGATGAGATAATCGCAGCCAAAACCGCCACCCGGAGAATCGTCTGAGAGCCGTGAACCATCCGGGACCAGACGTCCCGGTGGAGGTTGTCCGTTCCCATGAGGTGTTCCCCCCCTGGACGCGCGAGCTGAGGTCCGGTACTCTGATCGTAGGGATCGAAAGGAGCAATAGCCTCTGAAAATAAGGCCATACAAAGGATGGCCAGAACAATCAGGGCTCCGGCGAGGAGAATCCACCACTCGATACCGTATTTCTTACCCATCCCGCTCAAGTGGGAAAGCGCTCGAGCCATGGCTTTTGCTGGTGTAATCACGGGCATGTCG
>CAYGBK010000023.1:0-17792 GCA_964348095.1 uncultured Thermodesulfobacteriota bacterium
GTCTTGGACTTCCGTAAATAGCGACAATTCTTGGCACCGTCACACCCTTTCTCGAAATCCTGCAACCAGAAGAGGAAAAACCAAAGAGGCAACCAACGTCTCGAAAACTCCCTTGGTCGGTCTTCTTTTTCTCCTCTCAAAAGCCGCTGTCGGGTCGCGTATCAACCAGGGGTGTCCCCAGTATCAACCCACAGAGCACATCTTTTGCTCAGACGGCTTTGTCGATGGCCTCTCCCACCTTACGACCAAGCTCTCTACAATTCCTGAGGTCTTCCGTCGTGGGAATGTATTGGATCGTGATTTTTGGATCGACAACCTCGATCTTCATCTCCTCCAAGGCGCGATTCATCAACTTGACCGCCTCGCCGCTCCACCCGTAGGAACCAAAAACTGCTCCAATTTTGTTCTGCGGGCGCAGCCCTTTCAGATAATGGAGCATGTCCGCCATGGTTGGCATCATTCCGTTGTTGAGGGTGGGGGAACCAAAGATCAGCGCCTTGGCATCCAGGATCTCGGTCATGATGTCACTGCGGTGATTCCGCTTCAGGTCAAGTAGCTTCACCGTCACATTCTGATCCAACAATCCATCCGCCACAGATCTTCCCATGGCCTCTGTGCTGTTCCACATGGTGTCATAGATAATCACGGCCTTGCGACAGGCCTTCTGCGTGGCCCAGGTGTCATAAGCCTCAATGATCTTGTCCGGGTGAGAACGCCAGATCAGGCCGTGATCAGGGGCAATCATATCGATTTGGAGGTCCATTTTCTGGACCCCGTCCAGAAGCTTTCCCACAAGAGAGGAGTACGGCAAGAGTATATTCGCATAGTACTTCGCCGCGTGACTGAAGAGCTCTGATTGGTCGACTTCATCATCAAACCGCTCGCCGGTAGCCCAGTGCTGCCCGAAGGCGTCACTCGACACGAGCAGCCGATCCTCCTTGAGATAGGAAAACATACTGTCGGGCCAGTGCAACATCCTGGTTTCGAGGAATGCGACTGTCTTCTTTCCCAAGGTAATCTCCTGTCCAGATTCGACAACCTCGCAAGACCACTCTGGGGCATGGTAGTGTTCCAGAAGAGCCTTCTTACCCATGTTAGAAGATAATATTCTTTCGGGCCGCACTATTTCCACAAGATCGGGGAGACTGCTCGAGTGATCCGGTTCAACGTGGTTGACGATGATGTAGTCTATCTTTGCCGGATCAACAATCTGGCGAATCGCCTCCATGTGATCGGTCATAAATGGTTTCTTCACCGTATCCAAGAGGGCAATCTTGTCATCGATGACCAGGAAGGCGTTATATGTCGTGCCCTGATAGGTCGTATATCCATGGAAGTCTCGGACATTCCAGTCCACTGCTCCCACCCAGTAAACATTCTCCGTAATTTCAACCGGTTTCATTCTGAACCTCCACGGTGCGAAATTGTTGTGCCATCCCCGAGACTATCCGATCGCTCGAATGTCCCCGCCTCATGAGAATCTGCTTGAAAAACCGCCATCTATCCGCACCCCATTACCCCACCTTCAGCACTTGATAGATGCGCCCCTCTTCTAATAGTCTGGCCCCGCAAGTATCGGTTGCCACCTCGCTATTGTACCCCTATCGTAATAGACACTTTTCCTAGACAAAAACAATCGACGTATCGTTTGTCAAGTATTTCGGCTCCATTTAGAAAAACCCGCTTGATACCCTAAAGAATTACTAGTATAACTCATTTTTACAGCTTGTTCGACGGTGCACAATCGCAGTAGCCGCTCCTGGAGGCTCCATGAATTTGATAGAGACCTTCTTCGATCAATTGTTGGCAATAGCGAAACAGCCATGGGTGCGCGATATGGCGTTATTGATTGGCGTTTCGCTTGTCGCCTACCTTCCAGGATGGTTCACTGCTCGCGCCATCAGGAAACGGGAGGAGTCGCCAAAGCGTAAGCGATCGCAGGCCATGAATGTCGGACTGAAGCTTCTCGAGGTGTCGGTATGGCCGATATGGGCTCTCATCCTGCTCTATGTGGGTTTTGGTGTCTGGGTTCACGTTGCGCCGGAATCGGCCGGTGACCCGTTCCGAGTCCTTCCGATCATCTGGTTCTTTTTTCTCTACAGAATTCTCAAATGTCTGACCAGGGAGACTCTCCCTCCCGGCAGCCGCCGAAAAGCAATTCGACGGGGCGTGATTCCCCTTGTTTTTATTCTCGCCGTACTCCAGCAACTGGCACTTCTTGGACCTCTAGTGAGATGGCTTGGACGTCCCTTTGTTAGCATCGGTAGGACAGAGATCTCGGTGGTCTCTCTTGCAATCGCCGTTGGCGTGGTCTTGGTCTTCCTGCTTGTGGCCCGCCTGATCGCGGTAATCCTAGGGTCCCGCATCCTGCCGGGACTCGGATTTGACCGCACCTTAAGCGAGAATCTAGCCACCCTTTTCCGCTACGCCCTTGTCGCCTTCGGCCTCTTCGTCGCCGTGGACACTCTCGGCTTCGATCTCAGTGCCCTTAAGATTGCCCTCGGGGCTCTGGGAGTCGGCATCGGATTTGGCCTGCAAGGCGTCGTCAATAACTTTGTCAGTGGGCTGATTATGCTTGTCGAAAGAACGGTCAAGAAAGGAGACATCATCACTGTCGGTGGAACGGACGGTCGGGTGATTAACATCGGATTACGGAGCAGCATCGTACGAACCCGCGGGGGCCGTGAAATCATCGTTCCTAACAGTGATCTGGTAAGCTCCCAGGTGACGAACTACAGCTACCGTGATACCCTCGTGAGAGTGGACATTTCAGTGGGGGTCAGTTACGGGTCTGATCCCAATCAGGTCCGGGATCTGCTGCTTCAGGCCGCAAAAGAGGAGGCGCGAATTCTTGATAATCCTCTGTCTGATGTGGTTTTCCAGGGATACGGTAACAGTTCTATCGACTTTGAACTCAGGGTTTGGATCGACGATGCGTGGCAGCTGCCTCAGGTGCGCAGTGCCCTGTATTTCTCAATCTGGTACAAGCTGAAAGCCGCAGGCATCGAGATCCCGTTCCCCCAGCGAGACCTCCATATGCGCAGCGGAGAGCTCAAAGTACAGCTTGCGACACCGGGAAAAACGGGTGGCGTCGGAGAGGAGTGAACAGAGGGTGGTGCCTGATGGGTCCTCGCCCGTCACCTTCCATGTAAGTCTTAATTTCTCACCACGATGGGCCTGGTGGCGTCACGCAGGACTGCGTAATTCCAACCCTTCCATCACCGGATTTGACCCGGGCGGCGTTCCTGTTTTCGATGGACAAGCTTGTCATGGGGTTGGGTCGAGGACCCCTGCATGTTCCGAGAAGCCGTGAGATCAGGTGGCGAAGAACACTTACTCACACGCCACGTGGGGACTGAAAAGGCAAACACCTGTCAATCCTTACTCTTTATCTTTCGTTTTCTGAGATTCACCTTTCTTGGATTTGGCCCCAGGAGATAATTTCCCCTCTGTGGATGGTTTCTTTGCCTTTTCGGTGGGTTTTTCCTTTGGCTTTTCTCCTTTCTTGGTCTCTTTCTTTTTCGCTTTTTCTTTCTTGGGTTCCTCTTTCTTAGGCTCTTTCTTCTTTTCGGACTTCTCAGGTTTCTTCTTAGGTTTTTCCTTGGGTTCTGCCTTTTTTCCCTTTTCGACGGGGGAAGGGGCAGCCTCTTTCAATGCCACTTCCTTTGCAACTTCTTCCTTTTTCTCCTTCTTCACCTTTTCCGCCGGTTTCGCCCGAGCTTTCCTGGCAACCTCGACTTTGGGTTTCTCCTTTTCAGGCTTTTCCTGCCTGGCCTCTTGCCGTGCGACCTGAAGGCGTCTCCCCTCGAGAAGTTCCCTTGCTCTTGCCTTCCGGCGTTTCTTCTTTCGTCGCCTCCGTCTGGCCAGCTCCCTGTCCCTCTCTCGTCGTCTCGGCATCGCTTTCCCCCTCCGTGTCGGCAATTGACGGGTTGGATGGTATGATAATTCCAGATCGTTGTCAACCGGTCACGATGTGAGGAGTTTCCCCAGTTTTGTGGACACTCATGTCCCCAGGGGACGTTTGCAGAGGAATCGGGTCAGTACTGCCCGGCCTATTCCGAAATCCCTTCAGAATACCCTGGGCACGGCTTCACAAGAGTAATTTGCCGGAAAGTGGGAAGGAAACTCTCAGCGCTAATCAGGGTTCTTTCGGCGGAAATATTCTAGCACAGTGGACGTCTCCGCAATCTCTCACAGAGCACACCGAGCCTCAGAGAGAACGTCCTCTGGATTGGTGAGAGGCCAATCCAGAGGAGATGACTTGGCCTAATTTTTCCCCTCAAAAAATTAGGCCAAAAACCTGGTCCATTAGTTTTTTCACTCTGCGAAATCTGAGAGCTCGAGCGATACCCCGCAGATTCCTGTGGGGGAGAGCGGGCGAGAGAAGCTGGTGCTTCTATGGAAGCCCGCTTTCATCAGACAAAAACCGAGAAAACAAACTTGAACAACGGCTTGTCCCCACCCGTCCACCAACGGGCCAAGGGGGTCAACGGGAGGGCAAGGGAGCGAGGGGATATGGGTGTCCCCTCAAAAGATCCGAGATTGTCCTAAAATATCAGAATGTTAGAGGTTTTTTGCTTTAAAAACTCAGGTAACTCCTCGCCTCTCTGTCAGCATACTTTTGTTCCTGACGAGAGACCGGATAGTCGAAATCCTTGTGTGACGAATCAATAATTGATATTCTCTCCGTATACCCCTTAACCTTCCAACCTTTCGGTCTATACTTCAACAATACGAATCCTGTGTGTTATGGATCGAGACGGAGGTCTAACGAGAATTCAATGAGCGCTTCCCGAAAAAACCGATTGATTCGTGAGAAGATCCACGACCCTTACCATGAAACTCGGAAATACTCCGACGGAGTCATGTGCCCAGACTGCCATGCAATGTATCAAAGTGGACATTGGCTCTGGCCACGGGAGGACGAGATTCAGAACCTCTCTTCCGCCGATCAATCCTTATGTCCGGCGTGTAGAAGAATCCGTGATAAATACCCTGCTGGAATCGTCGTCCTCGAGGGTCAATATTTGAGCAGACGGAAAGAGGAAATCCTGAACCTTGTAGACCGAATCGTGAAGGAGCAGAGCTACAAGTCCCCACTAAAAAAGGTCATAAGCCATGACGAGAAGAAAGGGGCAATAGTGATTCATGTTACCGATGATCATTTGGCCCGGCAGCTTGGTGAGGCAATTCACCGGGCACATAAGGGGGACCTGAAGGTAAAGTACGGAGAGGAAGCGCGCTTCGTTCGTGTCCATTGGCGTCGGGAGATAACGTAATATTTGACAGGTGTCAGTTGCCTGTTGTCAGTGGTCAGACTTTTCAAGCCACCGAGAGGTTAGCCACCTTACCTAAAGGGGATCCGTTGCTGCTTTTCAGTGGCCGGTTTCCAAGGGGACCTGAAAACGTTCGGTGAGAAATGCGATCCCTAACAATCCCTCATTGATTGGTGAATTTTCATCCTTCAACAACGCACCAAGAGCGGGAGCTCCAAGCTCAGAAGATTCTCACCCATCTTCCCGCAGCTCTCTCACTAGGTATCCGGGATCCTGGCATGGGGTTAGACCAAATATGGTTCCCATTGGCGGGCTGTTTCACGCACATACCCAGGAGGGAGGTCGCCAACCATTCGGTTGTGACCGGGTAGGAGTACCTCTATTTTCAATTCAGCAAGTCGGAATAGGGACTCCTGAAGCTCCGGCCCACTCGCCCCATGAAGGTCGAACCGGCCAATGGCGTGGTCGGCGTAAATAACATCTCCGGGAATCAGGATTTTCTTGGGATCATTATAAAGAGCAACGCTGCCAGGCGAATGTCCTGGAACGTGAATCACCTCCCAGACCGTGCCTCCAACATTGAGACTATTGCCATCCTGAAGCTTCCGATTCACGTGAAACTTGAACGCACCGGGTTTGAGTGCATATTGGGCCTGGCACATTTCCCGAAACATGTCCATGCCGTAGACGGTTCTTTCATCCCCTGTTTCCAACGATTCCGCTTCTAGGGTATGCATCCATACCTCTGCCCAGGGCATCTGGTGGAGGACGTCAGCCAGGCAGCCGATATGATCGAGGTGCGTGTGGGTCATGATAACCCTTTTGATGGACTCAAGCTCGACCCCCATGCCTCGTATCGCCTGGATTTTGTAACTACCCTTTCCCATCAAACCTGGATCAATGAGGGTAAGGTCATCGGACGACAACTCGCCCAACACGTAGGCGTGGGAATCGGGAATAAACTCATCCTGGCCTGGAATGAAATGGACACCAGCTGCAATTTGTCCCATTTGTCACCTTCCAAAGAATTTCAGTTTCTTCTATAGCTTTTCACGATAGCCTGATGTGCCAAACGGTTCAAGGACCTGACGACCACGAGTACGCGGCTAGCCTTCAACGGCTTCGCGAAAAAACGGCCACCCCTGATAGCTCGACACCTGCGATGGGCGGGTTCATAAAGCTATCCCGTCAAATCGTTTCCACCAGTTTCGTTCCCGCGAAAAAGGTTTGGGCAATAAACCCTGCAATCGGCGGAAAGAAGAAGGTACATGCGACACGAATGACCGTAAATTTCCAGCCCAATATTCCGACTTCCATGGGCAACCTCGCAAATGACCACAGGGACCATGCCGTTAGAAAAGCGACCAGGGTTCCTACGCTGGCGCCGGAATGAAGCAGCCCGACAGCAATCGGCATGCTGACAAAAGGGCCTCCCGGGGTCAAACCGCCAGCCAGCGTCCCAACAATTATGCCTCGCATACCAGATTCCACCCCCACCCATTTTGAAACGACCTCTCTGGGAAGAAGAACCTGGACCATTCCGGCCATGATGAAAGCGAAGAACAACAACGGTAAAATCTCAACTACGAGAGTTAGGGCAGATTTCATCCCCATTAGGTGTTCCCCTTGTCCCTTCAAGTAGCCGACAAGAAGCAGCACCATTGCGAGGGTACCCATTATTACAGTCGGAATTAACATGCTCGGTTTCCTCCTCTTCTCAGCCATACGTGACGCCCATGGTCTAGACCGGCTCACCGCTGTCAGCAATCGACTTATTTTCTTGATTTTGCCGATGCCTATTGACTCAACCGCTCATTCCTAGGGGCTTATCCCTTCGTTCTTTTTGAGAATTATTCTCGCGTCAGCGACTGCGCATTTTGTTGAGGAACAGATGACAGGGTTAAGGTCGATGGATTCGATCATTTCCTGGAGGTCCATAACAAGGGCCGAAAAATCAAGGAGAAGCCTACCCAATGCATTCAAATTCACGGGCTTTGAACCTCGATATCCCTCCAACAATCGATGCCCTTTGAGACCCTTAATCATTAATTTAACGTCTCTTTCGGCAAGGGGGGCCATTCTCAACGCGATGTCTCGATAGATCTCTACGCTCGTCCCGCCAATTCCCAGAACAATCACTGGACCGAATTGATAATCCACCTTCGCACCTACGATCAGTTCGAGTCCGGAAAGCGTCTCCTCAACCAACATACCGGCGAATCCCTCGATCCGACTAAAACGAGTGAAAATCTCAGTCAAGGTCCCGTCACTGTCTACGCCAACGGCAACGCCGTCTCTGTCCGATTTGTGCATCACTTTGGGGGAGACCACTTTACAGACGACAGGATACCCTATCTTTTGAGCAAACCGAATTGCCTCCTCTCGGCTTTTGGCCCAGATGAAACGAGGAATGTCAAAATCGGCCTCCGAAAAAAGCCGCTTGGCATCTGGCTCCAAAACCCAGCCCGTTCGCCGCGAAGCGGAAATTATTCTCCGTATCTCTTTCGTCAGCACGGCTGTCGTCTCCTCATGGCCTCTGCCATATGCACCGCTCCCTCAATGGAGTGGGCAACCGGTATCCGATTAAGCTCAAACCCCTCAATAAACATGCGGTACCTCTCCACATGTGGGACATACGCGATCAATGGTTTGCCCTCCTGCCGATAGACCTGGCTCAACCGCGCTCCAAGATCTGAGGTGATTCCTGGTACGTAGGGTAACAGGAGTATCACAAGACAATCAACTTCTTCATTGCTACTCAGGAACTCAGCAGCAGCCATAAAATCATCATCTACGGCACTACCGGTCAAATCGATCGGATTCTTAAAGGAGGCAATCGTTCGGACACGTGGAGAGACACTTGCCCTGATTTCGTTCTGATCTTCTTGGGACAACTCAGGCACGGACAGGCCTTGCGAGAAGCAGGCATCCACGGCGAGCGCCCCATGACCGCCGCTTCCCGTTATGATACCGATCTTTCCCTGGATAGACCTGTCATAACAGCTCAGGGCTTCGCAGAAAGAGATCAACTCGAATTCATTCTTGGCTTCCACGATGCCATGCTGGGAGAGCACCGCTGAGAATACCTCGTAATCGCCGGCCATAGAGGCTGTGTGGCTGGACACAGCACGGATTCCTTCGGGGGTTTTCCCGGATTTTAGGACGATCACGGGCTTCGGACAGTCAGCAGCAACTGAGATAAATTTTCTCCCCTCGTCTTCTCCAAAACCCTCCACATAGAAGGCAATGACATCCGTTTCGGGATCGCGCGCAAAATACTGTAACAGATCAAGCTCCCTAATCATGGCCTTGTTCCCAATGCTGAGAGCCATGGACAGGCCGACACCCTCCCCGGTAAATTTGACCATCTGATCCGTCAACAAACCACCACTCTGGCTAACCAATGCCACCTTCCCTTTGTTTGGCCTGACGATGCGTTCACTGGGAATAAAAAGGGTATCGATGTAGGGAGAAGAGTAGATACCGAGGCAATTCGGTCCAACAAAGGGAAAATTCGCTTTCCTGGCAATAGAAACCAAAGCGTCCTGGAGATCGTTTCGACCGACTTCGGCAAACCCGCCAGAAATAACGACCGCGCCTTTCACACCGGCCCGGATACAATCCTCGATGATACCCGGAACCAGCTCAGCTCGGGTGGCGATCACTGCCAGGTCTATCTTCTGGGGAATATCCGAGACGTGCTTAAAGACTGTTTTCCCATGAAGCATTCCTCCCCGTTCATTTACAGGAAACACCTCAGCCTGTTGATGAAGGTTGTTTTTATTGTAGATCACGTTGGCCGGGTGACCGTCACGTCTCAGAGAGATGCCAATCACAGCCAACGTCTTCGGCTTAAATAAAGGTTTGAGATTCACCAATCCCTCCAATCGAAATGATCTGGTTTGGGCCTCTGGTGTTCGTGGACAGGACGAATCTGGACGAAAAACACAACAGCTTAGAATAAAGGCACGCTCTGATACTTATACACCGCAACGAGGAAGTATGAAATCATTTTCTGACACTTCTATCAATTCCCCCAGTCACACCGAAGGCATCAACGACCACGGAAGCCCTGGGGCGTAATAGGTTCGTAGAGATTACGTCGATCCCTCTTCTCTATGTGATCTATTCTCTACAGGATCAACGGGCCAGCAGCTGCCTACACCCGCTGAAATCCCGTTAACAGCTGTTCTATGAAAATGGTTTTGATCAGAGGATATTCTTATATGAAGGGTCGTCAGGAGATGTTGATTCGGGCCTGCCCCCTGATCTCAATCACGGCTGGCAGGAAAGGTTCTGAGTTCCTGGCTTTTGCGGTCTGATTCCTTGGGATTCACTCCGAAAAACTCGGGATTTTCGGTGGTCTTCTTCTGCTCTTCTCCAGGTTTGAAGCATATCCCCTGAGCACATGACATTAAATTGCCTGCGGAACTGATTATTCGACCGATCTTTTTGAATATATTCGTATGCACGTCGCACCTCTATCTTTTCTGTCTATGTCTATTTTATCCTGTAACGAGGGGCCGCGTCAAAGGCAGACCGTAATCATTGGCATCCCTGTCCAATATTTTGATAACATGAAAGTAATGGAACCCTACTGGCTCTCTATGTGACACTGAAATGAGAGGTGCGCCCTTATGCACGAGAGAGCCGGTAAGATGATACCGTGGCGAATTCAGAATCGGATTTGTATCATTCTTCTTGACGCGTGCGGTGGCACTGTTGAGCGGGTTCAGCCCCATCGATAGAGAATCGTGGATACGATAGACCGTCCAGTATGATTCCCTCATGAGACGGATCCAATAATGGAGGTCGAAAGACATGAAAGCAATTTGGAAAGATGTTACACTGGCCGAAAGCGACGAGACCGTCGTTATCGAAGGAAACCACTACTTTCCGCCTGAATCTATCAAAAAAGAGTATTTGCAGAAAAGCAACACACATACGACATGCCCGTGGAAAGGGGAGGCCAGCTATTACCATGTGGTTGTTAAAGGGGAAGTGAATAAAGATGCTGCGTGGACCTATCCGGAGCCGAAGGAGGCGGCAGCACAGATCAAAAACCGATTGGCCTTCTGGAAAGGTGTAGAGGTTGTCCCCTAATCTAAAGGCCGCTGACTGGCATCTCGTAGGAGTCGTCTCAGATACTCACGGTCTGGTCCGACCTGAAGTACTCAAGGTCCTCGAAGGCACTGAGCTGATCGTCCATGCCGGTGATATTGGCATGGCGGATGTGCTCAGGGCGTTTCGAACCATTGCTCCAGTCGTTGCTGTCCGAGGAAACGTCGACAATGGCCGGTGGGCACGTGCTCTCCACAAGACAGCGGTGGTTGAGGTAGACGGTACGATACTATACGTAATCCACGATCTTGGCGAATTAGATCTCGACCCAGTTGCAGAAGGTCTTAGCGTTATTATCAGTGGCCATTCTCATCGCCCATCTCTGGCGAAGCGGAAGGGTGTACTTTACGTCAATCCTGGAAGCGCCGGGGTTTGCCGCTTCACCTCTCCCGTCTCAGTTGCTCTCATCAGCATCAAGAAGGGAACTGTTGAGACGAAATTGGTAAAAATCCCGACATGACCCACGGTGCTGGTTCCCATGACCACATGGGAGTTAGGGCAGACGGTTAGCATCATACACGGTGCATTTTCTAGGGACGAGTTAGACGAAAAGTCGAACCAAGGAGAATATGGATTCTCAGAAAAAACCGCTGCGCTACAAAGCAGTCCTTTTCGACCTTGATGGGACGCTGCTCGATACCCTCGAGGACCTGGGTAACGCCGTGAATCGAGTTCTTGCGAAAAGGGGTTTTCCGCCTCACAGCATCGAATCGTATCGTCACTTTATAGGCGATGGAGCGGCCCTTCTAATAAGCCGGGCCCTGCCGGAAGAAAGGCGAGATGATGAGAGTATCCAGTCCTGTCTCGAAGAGTTTCGTAGGGACTACAGCCGGAGCTGGCGGGTGAAGACTAAGGCTTATGATGGCGTCACGGAAATGCTAAAGTCGCTGAAGGCTCGGGGGCTGAAGATGGCGATTCTCTCAAATAAGCCGGACGATTTTACGAAACGGAGTGTGAAAGCGCTCCTGCCACACCGGGTTTTCAGGGCGGTTCTCGGCGAACGGGAGGGGATTCCCCGAAAGCCCCACCCTGCAGGAGCGTTGGAAGTGGCCGAGCGCCTGAGGGTCCCACCACGAGATTTCCTTTATCTCGGAGACTCGTCCGTTGACATGAAGACCGCTATTGCGGCGGGTATGACACCCATTGGGGTGCTTTGGGGCTTTCGATCGGCCAAGGAGTTGCTTGACGGTGGTGCTCACCGACTCATCGAGCGACCCGAGGAGGTCATAAGTCTCCTCGGCTGACACGGTGATACTCAGATCCTAACAGGGAAATCATCGTCTGTGGCTGGAGGAGACAAAACCCTTAAGTTCAAGAGAAGTCTGCTCAGTTTTGCGGACGTTCGTGTCCCAGCGGAGGTTTGCAGAGGAACGGGGTCGGTATTCTCTGCACCGTTGCGAAATCTCTTTTCTCGCTTTTTGTCGGATGAAAGCGGAAAAGGGGCGCTCTTCGCTGGCCAGAAATCTTTTCTTGGTGCTGTCAGTTGTCGGTTGTCAGTGGTCAGTTGTAACTTCCAATTCATTCGACTGAAAGTGAAATGCCCTGAGCTCGTTACTTGAATCCCGTGGTTGGGTAAATCCTAGTTTTTTTGCCACAAACCATGGACGACGGACCACGAACAACGAGTTTTGGTTCAGAGCTTCCTTTCCCCCTTTCTGGTGGAAACCTCTGGAAATGACTCCGACGCACGTGGTCTAATGGAATTCGGGAACCAGCCCGTCCCCACCTGTCCGGCCAGGGACGGGAGGGTGGTCAACGCAGGAGCAGGGGAGCAAAGGGATATGAGGGCCCCAACCACAGATTCGAAATTGTGTTGAGACATTAAACACTTGGAATTTTGCTTCTTTGAAAACCCAGGAAATTCTTCAGGTTTAACGGTTGAACTTCGGCAGAAGATACCATGAAACTAAAAAGGCCCTATAGAATAATACTGGACATGAAAATCCTCGGCTTTGCTCTCCTCTCGAGTTTTCTTTTCGTCCCTCTGGCAGAGGCTGAGCTCAGTGAAAAGGTTTTCGAAAAAGTCTTGCCAAATGGTCTCAAAGTGCTCCTTCTTGAGAACGACAGAGCCCCTGTGATCTCGTTCCAGGTCTGGTACCGGGTCGGCTCGCGGAACGAGGAAGTTGGAAGGACTGGGCTCTCGCACTTGCTTGAACATATGATGTTTAAGGGAACAAAAAAGGTCGGCCCCAAAGATTTCTCGCGAATAGTCCAGGAGAACGGGGGAAGATCCAATGCATTTACCTCGTACGATTATACAGCTTATGTTGAGACGCTAACTGCCGACCGCATCCAAGTCGCCTTGGACCTTGAATCAGATCGAATGCAGAACCTGGTTCTCCGTGAAGATAGTTTCCAGACCGAACGGAAAGTCGTGATCGAAGAGAGACGGCTGCGAACCGAGGACAATCCCAAGGCTTACCTCATGGAGCAGTTGTTGGCGACCGCATTTCAACGTCAGCCCTATCGCTGGCCGATCGTCGGGTGGATGCAGGATCTCGAGCGCCTGAGGCTTGACGATGTGAGATCCTATTATCGAACGTATTACAACCCCGGCAACGCGTTTGTTGTCGCGGTCGGAGATTTCAAGAAGGAGGATCTGATTCTCAGAATCGAGAAGGCCTTCGGTCCTATACCGAAGGAGGACCCGCCCAACCAGGATCGAAACATCGACCCCCTTCAGTCGGGGGAGCGGACAATCATCGTGAAAAGGGAGGCGATGCTCCCCTTTATTATTAACGCATTCCATGTCCCGAATTTCGATGAACCCGATAGTTTTGTTCTCGAGGTAATCGCCACCCTTCTATCCAGGGGAAGGGGCTCCAGACTATATGGAAGCCTTGTTCGAGAAAAGCGGCTCGCCCTCCACACCGAGGCTGATCACTCACTTCTCTCACGAGATCCAGGCCTCTTCGTGATCTCTGTTGAGCTTCTTCCCGGCCAAAAGATAGATCACGTTGAGGACGCCGTGGATCAGGAGCTTGAACGGCTCCGGAGAGAGCCGGTGGGAGATGAAGAACTCGCAAAAGCAAAAACTCAGCTCGAGGCCGCCTTTACATTTGGCCAGGATTCTCTCTTCTACCAGGGCATGCTTCTCGCCCAGTATGAGATCGCTGGCAACTGGAGACAAATCGACGATTACCTCCCGGCGATTCAGAGAATTACCTCCAAAGACATTCAGCGGGTCGCGAATCGTTATCTTGTTCGTGACAACCGGACCGTGGGGATCCTCATCCCCCTGCCGCTCAGAGAGGGAGGGCGCCCGCCGGAAGAATTTTCAATCAAAGAGAAAATGGTGAACTACCGATAATGGGCTTAGGGGGTGTTGCAAGCGATGGTTTTAATCTTTCAGAGGTCGATCATGTGAGTTTGAATCGGGTTTCGAATGTCAGATCTCACACGTGATCAAGGAAATCCCGACGCAATTCTCCGTAATTTAGACCATAACAGCGAGTGTGTGGTGAAAAAGGGATCCTTTTTATCCAGAATCAAAGGACAGAAGTTTCTCTCACAGGAGAGAACCGATAGGCGGCCAGGATGGAATCTTATGGGATTGGGCCGGCTAGGGACGTCGATCAGCATTCGCCTGGTTTTATTCCTATCCATCCTGTCTGTCGTTGGAGGGGGAAAGCTCTTCGCCTTTCCTCGAGTCGAGAGGATCGTGCTTCCCAATCAACTTGTCCTTCTCTCCGCCGAGGACCACTCCCTTCCGTTGGTGACGGTGCGGATTCTTGTTGATGCCGGCTCTCGGAGAGATCCACCAGGCAAAGAGGGCGTGGCTAATCTGACGGCCAAGGGACTTCTCCTCGGAACATCCACATATTCAGTCACGGCCTTCCATGACGCGTTGGAATCCATGGGTGCTGCTCTCAGTGCTTCTGTCGGCCCCGACACCACTGTTGTCCGCCTGCAGATCCTGAGGGAGCATCTGGACAGAGGGTTCGACCTGCTGATGGAGGCGCTCACCCGACCGACCTTTCGAGAAGAGGAGATTCAAAGGTTAGTCCAAAAGACCCGTGCTGAAATCCAATCTGCCGAAGAGAGGCCTGGCGTAACCGCAAAAAAGGCATTTCAAAAAGCCCTTTTCCACAACAATCCATACGGCCATCCAGTCAGAGGCACAGAGGAATCTCTTGAGCGAATCACAGAGCAAACAATTCGAGAATTCTACAAAACCTATTATCATCCAAATGGTGCCATCGTGGTTATCGTGGGAGACTTGACCCTGAAAGAGACAAAACAGAAACTCGGCCCTCGTCTCTCAGACTGGCCAATGGCCAAGATCCCCGATGAGAACTTCATCCCCACATTCACGACGGGGCCGAAGGATGTGACGATCGATCGAAATATCACTCAGGCCAATATTGTTTTTGGCCACCGAGGGATAAAACGGTCGAACCCAGACTTCTATGCTATCACCGTTATGAATTACATTCTGGGAGGCGGAGGTTTTGGATCCCGATTGTTTGAGGAGATCCGGGTCAAAAGGGGACTTGCCTATTCCGTGGCCAGCTATTTCGACCAGCGGAGGTATCCTGGGTCCTTTCGGATAGTTCTTCAGACTAAGAACAAATCGGCTCGGGAGTCTATCTCTGTCCTCCGACGGGAGACTCGACGAATTCAAAACGAGCCGGTCTCCGAAGAGGAGTTGGACAGGGCCAAGAAATATCTCGTGGGAAGCTTCCCTTTCCGCTTCGACACCCAGGCCAGACTAGCCGGTTTTATCACTCACCTTGAGTACCATGGTTTGGGCCTGGACTTTCCCGAAAAATACCCATCATATGTCAGCACCGTCACCAGCCGGGATGTCCTTCGTGTCGCAGCGTCTTACCTTCACCCAGACGAGGCTATTCTTGTGGTTGTCGCCAATTTGAAAGAGGCTGGTATGGACGGACCAAGCACATAGATTCAGACCGTATCTCACGCGTCAGGATTGTTGTCAGTATTATCCAGAATGGCAGAAACAGTCGATTGCCACGCTTATGGAGGAAGGCTATGAACATTCGAAAACCAGCTACAAAGATGGTTATTGTGGTGGCGTTACTCCTAACCACGGGCCTAGGTCTCGCAGAAAGCGAAGAAGGGGGAAAATCGAACCCCGTGGTCTTGATGGAAACAACCCTCGGACGTTTCATTATCGAACTCTGGCAAGACAAGGCACCCGTTACGGTGAAAAACTTTCTGCGCTACATGGATGAGGGGTTTTATGACGGTACAATCTTTCACAGGGTCATTAAGGGATTTGTTATTCAGGGCGGCGGATTTACCGCGCAAATGAAGCGGAAGAGAACCCACAAACCAATTCGGAATGAGGCCGTGGCGGAACTGAAAAACGACCGCTGGACTATTGCGATGGCGAGAACCGGAGAAATCCACAGCGCAACATCCCAATTCTATATAAACCTTGCGAACAATACCTTCTTAGATCACAGAGACGATACGCCAAAAGGCTACGGGTACGCCGTGTTCGGGAGGGTCATCGGCGGGACCGATGTCGTATGGAAAATAAGCATGGTAAAGACCACAAAACTCGGTCCCTATCGGGATGTCCCCGAAGTGCCTGTGGCCATAAAGAGCATGAAGCGCCAGTAGAAACGAGAAGAGTATCAAAAAGGGAACCGAGTTAGGTTTTGGGCGATCCTGCACGGGGTCAGGATCAACGACCCTCCTGCACGATTCCCTGTTCGGTCTGAACCGGTGTTTCAATCCCTCTCCACGAGAGGTCCTGCAAAAGCCTTGGCCGGAGCGCTGGATTTCTGGTTCGCACATTCCCCCTGGGCCAGTTTTTCAAAGCCATCCTTCTCGAAAACAAGACCGCTTCCGAATTGTTTGTTGGGTAATGGAGAAACTTTTCAGTATACTTAATTAGAGAGGGGGAATCGCTTATGAAGAAAGCGATACTCTGTGTTACTGGTTTCATGATGATGAGTCTTTCCGCATACGCTGAAGAGATCGTCGTTCAAATGAACCTGATCCATACGACCGGTGTCGGCAGATCAATAGGCACAGTCAAGGTTTCATCGAGTCCTTATGGGATTGTTCTCACGCCTAGCTTGAGTGACCTCGCCCATGGACTCCATGGATTCCATGTCCATGAAAATGCCGCCTGCGGTCCTGGAGAAAAGGGGGGAAAGAAAACGGCTGGGCTAGCTGCTGGAGGCCACTATGACCCTGCCGGAACGGGAAGCCATAAAGGCCCCTACGAGAGCGGTCATCTCGGTGACCTACCCGCCTTATACGTTGACGAACACGGCAAAGCAACCCATCCGGTTCTCGCTCCTCGTCTCAGGGTTTCTGACCTGAAAGGGCGGTCGCTTATGATCCACGCTGGAGGCGACAACTACTCCGATCATCCCGAAAAGCTGGGAGGCGGCGGGCCCCGCGTGGCTTGTGGTGTCGTCAAATAAATTGCGGAGGGGGAAAAAGCAACACAGCCTATGGCCTCCAGGCCAATGAAATGAGAGGGGGGGAGTTCTATGCCAGTGCGCAAACTCAAGGAGTTTTTGAACACCCACAAGACCAAGTATGTGAGTATCAAACATTCGCCCGCCTATACGGCTCAGGAAATTGCAGCCTCGGCTCACATTCGGGGAAAGGAGCTCGCAAAAACAGTCATGGTTAGCCTCGACGGGAAGCCTGCTATGGCGGTTCTGCCAGCTTCCTATCGAGTCGATCTCGACCGTTTAAAAGAAGCCGCTGGGGCAACTAAAATCAAACTCCTGGCTGAGAAGGATTTCGAAGACATGTTTCCGGAGTGCGAGGTCGGGGCGATGCCGCCATTCGGAAATCTATACGGCATGGATGTTTTCGCAGCGGCGGTTCTGGCTGAAGACGACGAAATAGCCTTCAACGCTGGTTCTCATACAGAATTGATACGGTTGGCATTCAAGGATTATGAGAGGCTGGTAAAACCCAAGGTCCTCCAATTCTCAGCCAAACCCGAGCGTTGAGAGACGAATATCTCTCAGGAGGTGTTCTCTTTTTCAATCTCGGGTAACCCTGCAAATTGGGTTTTGTTGACGCACTTGGATCTGGTAAGGGATTTCTCTCATCTCGTGGCGGGACAGGTGGGAAGGGCTGTTGCCCGAGTTTTTCTAGACCATTTGTGGCGAGGTTATTGCCACCGTATTTCACTAGAAAGTGGGAAAGGAAGTTCTGAGAGCGAATCAAAATTCTTTCGCCAAAAATATCCAAAAACAGTGGAAGTCTCCACAATCTCTCACAGAGCACACCGAGACTCAGAGGGAACTTCCTCTGGATTGGTGAGAGGCCAATTCAGAGGAGATGGCTTGGCCTAATTTTTCCCCTCAAAAAATTAGGCCAAAAGCATGGTCCATCAGTTTTCTTACTCTGCGACCTCTGAGAGCTCGAGCGATACCCCGCAGATTCTTGTGG
>CAYGBK010000024.1:0-46196 GCA_964348095.1 uncultured Thermodesulfobacteriota bacterium
TTAACCGGTTCAACAAACGCGCAGAGTTTCTCACCCAATATCTGATCAGGCATTCCCACCACAGCGCAGTGAGAAACCTTATGGAAAGAGGCCATTTTATCCTCAACCGCAGAGGGATAAATGTTCTCACCAGCTCGTGTGATCATGTCCTTTTTTCGCCCTTCGACGACATAGTAGCCATCCTCTCGGAGAGACATCAGATCGCCAGAGCCAAAGAAGCCATGTTCATCAAACGCCTTTTCATTTTCCTCGTTGTTCCTGAAGTAGCCCTTAAAAGTCAGTGCCCCCCGGCTAATCATCTCCCCAATCTCCCCAGGCTTGGCGTCTCTTCCTTCATCGTCCACGAGCCTGACTTCGACATCGGGGTCAACGATCAATGGTTTACCAACAGTGTGCATCTGAGGTTCTTTGGGAGTGGTCCATCGGGTACAGAAATGGATTCCCTCCGTCGTGCCGAATACGTTGACGAAATTAACTCCCAACTCGTCCAGAATCCACCGAACGAATTCAGGTCTCACCTTTTCTGCTCCACTCCATATGACCTTGAGTGAGCTTAAGTCATAATGGTTCGTCTTTTTTTCGGCTTTCATCCAATAGGTAATCTGTATCGGTATCAGCATGGTGTGGGTTACTCGATACTGTTCGATCATTTCAAAGTGCTTCTCTGCGCTTGGGCTTTTGCACAGGACGGTTGTTGCACCTCGAAATACTGCTGGACCGAGGCAGAGCGCAAAGGCGGCGTTGTGGAGCGCCGGGATGACAATGAGCGCAACCGACTCATCTGTGTGACCGGCCGCCCGGCCGAGGAAGTCCCATTGACAAATGTATTCGTTGTGTGTCTTCGGTATCCCTTTGGGCAAGCCTGTTGTCCCGCCGGACAGTTGTCCGATGCAAATGTCATTCGGATCTGGCTTGAACTGTCCGAGATAGTCGTCGGGATACTCCCTACAAACTTCTTCTTCCAGGAGTCTTTCCGCCGGTGTCCACCCCTCGGGAGCGTCACCACCGACCGTCAGGAAGATCCTCAGACCTGGGAGGTTGGATCTGATTTCATCGACCATGTTCACATAATTGAATTTCTCGCCGACGGGCACGACGATGCCCTTTGCGTCGTGGAGTTTGACTTGATGCTCGACCTCAGCCCGCCTGTGCCTCGGCAAACACATCACCGGGATGGCGCCAAGTCGGTTCAGACCAAAGTAAAAATAGGCGTAGTCGACGGTATTCATCAGATCGAGAACGAAGAAATCCCCATACCCTATGCCGAGTCTGTTCAGATGGAGCGCCAGGCTATTGGCGCGTTGCTGGAGTTGCTTCCAGGTGACCTCCGTCTTCTCGTCGACAATGGCGAGTTTGCTTGGAAAGACCTCGGCATTTCGATCCAACAGGTCGAGGACGGTCAGGTTATGCCACAACCCCTTGGCCGTATATCGTTGACACTCTTCCTCGGTGAAGGGGTGCCAGCCTTTTATCAGTTCTCGGTGCGTCTTCTTCCTTGCCATTCCTGTCATAGCCTCCCTTGTCATCTGGGTGATCTATCTGCTGAAAGCCATCCAAAACACTTTTTTCTCATGGGACAATGAGGTACCCGGGTCAGTCCTGTTTGGGCTTAGTAGGACACAAAGCTGGGCAAAAAGGTCGCAATCTGAGGGAAGAACATGAGTATAACCGTAACAATAATGAGTGAAACGAGGAAGGGGAATATCCCCTTGAAAATAACTTCCAGGGGAACATCAGGAGCAATCCCTTTGATGACAAACACATTTACCCCGACCGGCGGTGTGATAACCCCCATCTCGGCTACGAGCACAATGATGACCCCAAACCAAATCGGGTCAAAGTTGAGCTTCATAACCACCGGGAAGAAGATGGGAATCGTCACCACAACCAGGGCCATTGAATCCATGAAGAAACCACCGATGAAATAGATGAACACGATAACGCCCATGACAGCCATGGGGTGTATGGGGAGCGTCTCTAGCCAGTCAGCCAGCAAGAAGGGTATCGTCGATATCGCCATGAAGTGACCAAAGATTACGGCACCGGTAATGATGAAAATGACCATACAGGCAGTTCGCAAACCTTCCCTGCCTGCTTCAAAAAATGTCCGCCACGTCAGCTGTCGTCGGATTAAACCAATAATCAAAGCACCACCGGCGCCAATTGATCCAGCCTGAGTGGGGCTGAACCACCCCAGAAATAACCCCCCGATGGCCAAGAGAAAGAGAATTATGGCCTCCAGAATTCCCGTCGTCGCTCGCAATTTTTCCTTCCAGCTGGTTGGAACCCCAGGTGGACCGATGGCGGGATTGCGGAGGCAAAGAAAAACCACGGTTGCGACGAAAAATAGGCTGAGAAGGATCCCCGGCAGAACGCCAGCGATGAAGAGTTTGCCTATCGACTCCTCCGTCAATATCCCGTAAACAATGAGGACAGTGCTCGGTGGGATAAGGATGCCAAGGGTTCCAGAGGCAGCGACGGTACCTGTGGCGAGTGTGTCGTCGTAGTTATACTTCTTCATCTCCGGAAGCGCTATCTTGCCCATTGTCGCCGCCGTAGCGGCGGTCGACCCACATATGGCAGCAAAACCGGCACAGGCGAGCACGGTAGCCATGGTCAGGCCGCCGCGGAGCTGCCCCACCCAGGTGTAGTTCGTCTCGTAGAGCCTGCGGCTAATGCCCGACGCAAAGGCGAAAGTCCCCATGAGGATGAACATAGGAATGACGCTGAGCGGATAGGAGGAGAATTGCTCGAAGATATCCTGGGCGAGAAGGCTGAGAGCTGGTCCTGGGTCGGCCAAATAGGCAAAACCAACAAGTCCAACAAAAGCCATGGCAAAGGCAACCGGCATTCTGAGGAGAAAGAGCAGGAGGAGAAGGGCGATACCGACAATGCCTGCGACAACTGGACTCATTTCGTTACGATCCTATTCAGCGATTTTAGAAACTCCAAGAAAAATGTCAGACTGACCGGAATACTGGCAAGGGCAATACCATAGGCGAAAGGATAGAGGGGTATGAGGGCAGTCGGGCTCACCTCCCCACTGGTTTGAAGGGAATACCCATAGACGCTAAGGCGCCATATAATCAGAATGAAGAGGGTTAATCCAAGAAGAGAAACGATGCTGTCGATAACCGTTTGGGCACGCGTTGGCAGACCAGCAACAAAGAACTCGACTCGAACATGTCTGCCAAGAATAAGGGCGAAGGACACGGCAAAAGAGATCGCCACTAACTGGGAGAGCATGACGATGTCAAGGGCGCCAAAGACAGGCCGGAGAAGGAGCTTGGCTCCAATGACGTCGATGCACGTGACAAACATCACTCCAAGGAGCCCAAAAAGCCCCACCCACTCAAACCAGCTACTTATTAATCGGGTAAACCTTTCAAATTTATCTAACGTCGTCAGCGACTTCACATCACTCCAGGATTGTCCCTTGCGTACCTGCTCTGGGGGCCTAGGCCCCCAAAGCAGGTCAGCTTTTCCATGATGTTACCGTCTAATCCCTTCAGGGTCGCATCTGAGGAGGCCCAGTTGGTGACTTAATGCTTAACTGTAGCTGCTTGGCCGTCCAGTATTCCATTCGTTCCCGTATGAATTTGAGCCAGCCTCTAACCTCTGCCTCGGAATGGCCTTTACCAACCATGTCTTTTACATAGTCCTCGATTACGGGTGCGGCAGCTTTTACCCACCGGGCTGCCTCGTATTCGGGTAGCTCAATGATTTCCACGCCTTTTTCTTGGGCAAACTCCTTCCCATAGAAATCAATTGCATTCCACATCAGTGCAAATCTCTCTTTATACTCTCCGGCAAGCTCATCGAGGATCCCCTTGATATCCGGTGGCAACTTCTGATACTTGCTTTTGTTCATCACCACATAGAATGTGTAGACGTTGCCAGTTTGCCAGCTTGCCGTGGTGTAGCCGACAACTTCGGCAAACCGGAACGTCTTCAGTGTCTCAAAGGGCGTATTTACGCCGTCAATCACACCTTTGGCCATTGCATCATAGACTTCCATCATCGGTGTCGGCGCGGGGGTTCCCCCCAGTGCAGAAATCGTATAACCGACAATCCCCGGTGCCCGTATTGTCATTCCCTTCAGATCCTCCAGCTTGCGCACTGGCTTCTTAGTGATCATCACGCTAGGGTTACTGGAATGCATCCAGAGCACGTGCACATCATCCCATTCTTTCGGCTTGAGGTTGTTGTAAAAGTCATTGGCCACTTGATTGGCAACCCACGCACTCGGATAGCCCAAGGGCATTTCGCACGCACCCGTGATGGGGAAGCGACCCGGGGTGTACTCAATATGGGCCAGGCCTATGTCAGCAATTCCCGTAACGACGCCTTCGTAGATCCTTGGTGCTTTCAGCAAGGAGCCTCCAGCAAAGTAGCTGACCTTCACTCTCCCATTGGTGCGCGCCTCTAAATCCGCGATAAAATCCTCCAGGTATTTCGATTGAAGAGCCGGGGGAGGAAAGAAATTGGCAGCTTTCAGCTTGATTACCTCTTGTGCGCTAGAAGCCCCTGAAAAGGGTAAGACACTCACGACTAGCGCCAAACAAAGAATCTCCACCACGATTGGTAATTTCTTAAATCTCATCGGTCGTACCTCCTTTCAAGATTGGATTATTCTTGTCACGGCCCCATTCATGGGATGTGTTTCGGCCTTTTGTAACAACATCTCTTGGTATTGTCAATCTTTTTATGGAATTCAAAATGGAAATTCCCAAGAGAGATGGGATAAACTGACGAGACCATGAATGACGGCAGGGGAACAGACAGCATTGCTCAAGCAAGGCGAATCATCGGGTATTTGAGACAGTATCGCCACCTCATTCTTTGGGGGATCTTGTCTCTTATCGTGACAGACGTGCTTGCTCTTATTCCACCCTGGGTGGCAAAGGAGGCGATCGATGCCCTGCCGGTACTCTCCTCACCCACCATGCTCCTTCCCTATCTTGGGGCAATTGTTGTGGTTGCCTCTGCTCAGGCCGTTTTTCGATTCGCCTGGAGAAGATCTCTGCTCGGCGTATCGAGGCGAGCGGAGTATCTGCTGAGAAACGATTTGTTAAGTCACCTCCAGCGGTTAGACAGAGCTTTCTCTGTGAGACATCCGGTCGGGGATCTCATGTCACGGTGCACAAACGATTTGACAGCCATTCAGGAGTTCATCGCCTACTTTGGTTTGCTCGTTGTGGACAGTTCGTTGACGATTGGCACCTGCCTTGTCCTCATGAGTATCATCGATCCGCGGTTGACACTGGCAGCCTTGATTCCTCTCCCCTTTCTGTCGGTATGTTTTTTCCATTTCGGCCGAAAGGTGCGGACAAAGTCTGCCCAAGTTCAAGACGATCTGGCAAATCTCTCTCAGGTGGTCCAGGAGACGGTGACAGGTATCCGAATGATTCAGGCCTACACCCTCGAAAAGGTCCGGCGGAGGTTCTACTGCGATGCAACAGACCGGTACATTCGAAGCAATGTTGAGCTGGCAGGCATCCGGGGACTGTTCTATGCATTGCTCACCTTCTTTGGGGGTCTTGCTGTCGTCATCGTTTTTTGGATCGGTGGACTACGGGTGATCAATGGTGTGCTGACGCTAGGTGGTTTTGTGGCGTTCACCGCCTATTTGACGATGCTAATCTGGCCCATGATGTCTCTCGGCTTGATGGTGAATCTTTTGCAGAGGGGTCGGGCCTCACTTGAGCGCCTCGATGAAATCTTCCGTCAGGAGCCCACTGTAACCGATCCGCCGACTCCCGTTCCCCTCAATAAGCCGCTCAACGAGATTCGATTTCGGGGAGTGAGCTTCAGGTATCCTCAGACGGACCACTGGGTTCTCCATGAGATCTCTCTCCATATTCCTGCGAGTTCGAGAACCGCCATTACGGGTCCAGTTGGATCGGGGAAGACAACCCTTCTGGAGCTGATCCCACGTATCTACGATCCAGTGGAAGGAACTATCCTGCTTGACGGCCATGACCTCCGCATGATCGCGCTGGGTGACCTGCGCCGATCCGTCGCCATGGTTGCTCAGGACCCCTTTCTCTTCTCCGAATCCCTCTCCGACAACATGAGTTTTGGGAAATCTCAGAGTACCCCTGAAGAAATCGAGCGTGTCACCCGACTCGTTCGTCTCGATAAGGATCGAGAGGCCTTTCATCGGGGATGGGATACCGTGGTCGGCGAACGGGGGGTCACCATCTCAGGGGGACAGCGGCAGCGGACAGCTCTGGCTCGAGCCGTCATGAGGGCGCCTCGCATTCTTATTCTGGATGACCCCTTCGCCCATCTGGATGAGGAGACGGAATCGGAAGTCATGGGAAATCTGTTGAATAGCCTGCCGGACACGACAATCATTTTCACCTCTCACCGGGCGTCTTCCCTACGCCGTGCCGACAAGATCGTGGTTTTGGAAGAGGGTCGTATTTCGCAAGAAGGGCATCCGGGAAGGCTTATTCATAGAGAAGGGTATTTTCGCAGAATCTGCGAGCAGCAGGCTTTGATGCAAGAACTAGAGGACTTGGGCGACAAGGAGTGACCGTGAGTGATTCGGCATCTATCTCAACGATTTCGGCTGATGAGGCTCGGGGCGGAACCTATGATCTGAGGCTTATGAGCCGGTTGCTTCGGTACGTCCGTCCCCACCTTGGGCTGGTCTTCCTCTCCCTCGGGGTCCTCATGATCGGTTCACTCCTTCAGCTGGTGGGGCCTTACCTGACCAAAGTGGGTATCGATGACCACATCCTTCGAGGAGACGCCCGAGGCCTCCTGGTCGTGGCTTTCCTTTATTTGGTCACCCTATTCTTCGAATTCCTGTTTCAGTACTTACGGGTTTATTTGCTTCAACTCACAGGGCAGCGAATGATGCGCCATCTCCGGGTTGAGCTCTTCGACCATCTCCTCCGAATGTCCAGATCATTCTTTGATCGAACGCCCACGGGTAGACTTATCACTCGGACCATTCAAGATGTGGAGGTGATCAACGAGCTCTTCACCCAGGGGGTGATTGTCGTCTTTGGTGATCTCATTACCTTGGTGGGAATTGCTTCCGTCCTCTTCTGGATGGACTGGAGACTTGCCATCGTCGCTTTGTCTGTCACCCCTCTCGTGGTTATGATCACTGCCATATACCGTGTCAAAGCGAGAGACGCCTATCGCGGGGTGCGACGTCACGTTGCCCGGCTCAATGCCTTTCTCCAGGAGAATCTCGCTGGCATGACCACGGTCCAGCTCTTCGAGCGGGAAGAGGAGAATTTCCGAAGATTCGACAGAATGAACCAGGAGACCCGGAATGAGCACCTTCGCTCCATTTTTTACAGTGCTCTCTTTTTTCCGTGTGTTGAGATCGTTGCAGCGGGTGCCCTTGGCCTTGTCATCTGGTACGGTGGAGGACGGGTGATTGAGGGATACCTCCTCCCGGGTGTGCTGGTTGCATTTCTCCAGTATATGAGACGGTTCTTTCAGCCCATTCGGGATTTGGCCGAAAAGTATAATATCTTCCAGGCGGCCATGGCCGCCTCCGAGCGAGTTTTTGATCTTCTCGACACCCGTGAGGATCTCCCTGATTCACCCCGGCCACGGCATCCTGCGAAATCTCGAGGAGAGGTCGAGGTTCAAGACGTCTGGTTTGCCTATACAACCAATGAGTGGGTCTTGCGGGGTATCACATTTTCCATCAGACCGGGTGAGACAGTGGCGCTGGTCGGTTCAACAGGTGTGGGTAAGACCTCTCTCATCGGACTCCTGGGCCGGTCCTATGAGCCCCAGCGGGGGAGGATACTCCTTGACGGCGTCGATGTTCGGTTGTGGAGAAAGGAAGCGCTCCGACGCCATGTGGGCGTCATCCCCCAGGAGGTCGTTCTCCTCTCTGGTCCGATCCTGGAGAACATGCGGCTCTGGGATCATCGTATCCCTGAGGATCGGGTTCGAGAGGTAGCAGAATCACTCCACGTGGACCGGTTCATAAGGAATTTTCCGGACGGTTATGGGACAGAAATCAGGGAAAGAGGGGAGAACCTGTCCCTTGGTCAACGCCAGCTTGTTGCTTTTGTTCGGGCGTTGCTCTACGAACCCTCCATCCTCGTTTTCGATGAAGCCACGTCCAGTGTCGATCCAACGACTGAGCGTCTGATCCAAAGAGGCATTGGAAAACTCATTCAGGGCAGGACTTCCCTGATTATCGCCCACCGCTTATCAACGATTCAGCGGGCAGATCGGATTATTGTCCTTCACTGTGGGAAAGTTTGGGAAGAGGGCACCCACGAATCCCTTATGGCCAGAGACGGGGTCTACCGTCGTCTCTATCGGCTCCAGTGGGAAAATCAGAATCGACACCAAAAGGCTCCCCTGGCCTCCGACGAGTAGTGAGCGGCTGAGAGGGCCGCTCGTCGCTTTTCAGAAACTTCTTTGGACAATTCGTCGAGGCTAAAGGATCACGGTCACAGGGTAAACGTGTTGTTTGACTTGCTCTTCTTTTGCCTTTTATCTTGGCATTCTGAGCAATTTGGGCAGTCTCGTTTGATTTCATATGCTATCGAAACCGAATGATCTCCCGAGACAGACCGCCTCATCGGAACATCGTATATGCCTGACCGCAATCGGATGGGTGGCCATTTCACTGTGACTGTTAGACGATTGAGTGGTCCTGTCAAATTCGGCAAATCGTGCTTGACAATGGGATAGGGCGAATGTATAAAGTATACAAAATAACCGGATAGGAATTTTCTATGGAGGAGGTAAGGGGAAAAGAGTCTGCGACACGATTGGAAGTGCCCAATCTGAGAGATACCGTTTATGAAGCCATTAAGGCCAGTATCCTCAGGCACGAGTACACCCCTGGTGCCAAGGTTCCTGAAATTACTATTGCGAGGAGTTTAGGGGTTTCGAGAACTCCCGTTAGAGAGGCCCTAAACCGGTTGGAACGAGAAGGCATTGTAGAGGTGGTACCACGGTACGGGGCGTTTGTTCGGAGATTCGGTAGAGACGAAATCTTGCAAATCCTGCTAATCCAGGAGGTTTTGGAAGGTCTGGCTGTGAGGTTAGCAGCGTCACGGATGTCGGATGAAGAAGTTGCCGCGATGGAGATCAAACTGAAAAGCATATCAGCTGACCCGTCAACGTCGAAAATGCTGGATCGGTTTATGGACTATGATATCGATTTTCATGGAACCATTGCGGCTGCCTGCGGAAGCCCGTGGTTGGAGAACCTTCTGTCTAACATCCGAGCCCAAATGACGATGTGTCGTTTTGCCACGATGCATCTGCCAGGGCGAATCAGCCGATCCGTTAAGGAACATCGAGCAGTCATACAGGAGATCAAGGCCCAGAATCCTGAAAGTGCGGAGAAAGCCGCCCGAGCCCACATATCTGCGGTAATTGCCGACTTTAAGCGGGAGAAATCGCAACACGCCGAACCATAAGCCGAGGATTCGGTCGATCCCCAGAACAACTCAGCTTTGATTTTGTCCCACACTTCGCAAAACACAGGTTTCCAGCACACTGTGCTGCCTGCCAGATTTTTGTCGGTAGAGCAAAACCTAGATCGATTATCGAACATCCCGGATAGGCTAGCTTCAGCTACGGAAAGCCAGTCTCATGACGGGGAAAGGAGGTAGTGACGATGGGAATCCCAATTAGTTCTGACAGCGTCGCCAAGACTGACGGCACATGGTCCCAGGCGGTTCAAATGGGAAACATGCTCTTTGTGTCGGGTCAAATCGCCTTGGATGCTGAAGGCAATACCGTGGGCAAGGCCGACTTTGCGGCGCAGGCGGAACAGGTGTTCAAGAATCTGGGTACTCTTTTGGACGAAGCCGGATACCGCTTTGAACACATTTGCAAAATAACGGTCTTTTTGACCGATATGAAAGATCGGCAGACCTTCGCAGCAATTCGGAAAAAATACTTCTCCGACCACCCGCCTGCGAGCACGCTCGTTGAAGTGAGCAAACTCGCCCTCCCTGATCTGAAAGTAGAAATGGAAGCGATAGCCGTCAAATAGAAGGTGAAGACCCAATGGAGGCTGTAGAGCAGCTAAGCCATCCTTTTATAGAAGAGGCGAACCATGAGGTACTCCGGCGGATTCAAACGGCCAGGCCGGTCCTCGTGGGACTCGCACCGGCAAAAGAGGTCATACCGGATATGCGAGACGGCCTTCTGTTGCATGGTGGTCCACCACTTGAGTGGAGTGAGATGGCCGGCCCCATGAGAGGTGCGGCCTGTGGAGCCCTTGTGTTCGAGGGGATTGCCTCCAGTCTCGAGGATGCTCGTGACCTATGTGATAGGGGCGAGATCGTCTTCGAGCCTTGCCACGCCCACTCAGCGGTGGGGCCGATGGCGGGGATTATATCACCCTCCATGCCAGTTTACTGCGTCAGGAATGAAACGTTCGGAAACATGGCGCATGCAACGATAAATGAGGGGCTAGGGAAAACGCTCCGCTTTGGGGCTAACGATGAGGAGGTTATAAGTCGTCTTCGATGGATGGAAGAGGTGTTGGGCCCTGCCTTGACTAACGCTTTGGCCAAACACGGCCCAATCGATCTCAAGAATATGATGGCTGCAGCTCTCCGGCGAGGTGATGAATGCCACAACAGAAACAAGTCGGGTACGGCCCTGTTTCTCAAGACGCTCGCTCCTGCACTGGCACGGACCTGTCATGACAGAGAGCGACTTGCGCGGACATTCGAGTTTATTGGAGGAAATGACCATTTCTTTTTGAACCTTTCCATGGCCGCTTCAAAAGCGACTATGGATGCGGTTAAGGGGGTTGAGGGGTCAACGATTGTGTGGACCATGGCAGGCAATGGCGTGAGATATGGGATTGCCGTCTCTTGGTTCGGGGACCGATGGTTTACGGCACCCCCCCAGCCTGCCGTGGGCAAGTACTTCCAAGGCTTCTCTCAAGAGGATGCCTGCCCTGTTATGGGGGATTCGTATATCTCGGAACCGGCCGGTATTGGGGGATTTGCAATGGCCTCGGCACCAGCAATAACCTCCTTTATTGGCGGAAAACCCGCGGATGCCATTGAGTACACCACACGAATGTACCGGATCACCCTGTCCAAACACCCCGACTTCACTGTGCCGAATCTGGATTATGAGGGGACACCCCTGGGCATCGATGTCCGAAAGGTGGTTGCGACCGGAATACTCCCTGTTGTGAATTCCGGTATCGCTCACCGGGAAGCAGGAATCGGACAGATCGGAGCAGGAATTGCCTATCCTCCGATGGCCTGTTTTGAACAGGCCATGGAAGCCATCCATGAGGCTGTGGCTTCAAAGGGCCTCTCGCAAGGTTTCAAACAGGAGAAGGGTGGAAAAGAACAAATGGGAAAGAATGAGTGCGAGTCGTAAGGGATGGGGGGGTTAGCACGTGGCCGTTCTCTAGGGTTTCGTTTCTGTCCCTCGAGATAAGACGCCTATTGAGGGAGCCGGCCGGAGAACCCCGTCCATTTGGTCTTGACAAAAATCAGCGATTTTATTATGTATACTTTATACAAAATGAGCCAATCAGTGAAAATCTGAGGAGGAGGAAGGGAGATGGCGGTAAAGATTGTTGACCTATCGATGGTTACAGAGAGTGACCCAAGCCCTTTGATGAACGTCAAGCTCACCCATCTTGGCCACGAGCTGGGGGCGATAGAAGATCAGAAGTACTATGACATCGATCCCAAGGACTGGCCAAATCCGGGCATGAGCTACGCTGATGATTTCTTGGAAATGAGCAGTCATGCTGGAACCCACATGGACTCCCCGTACCACATGTCACCAACCGTTGAGGGCAAGCCTGGCAAGACGATTGACGAATGGCCCCTGGAGTGGTGCCACGGGGATGGAGTCGTGCTGGACATCAGAAACATCCCCCAGGCGCATATCGTGACCGTGGATGAAGTTAAACAGATGCTCAAGGATATGAAGTACGAACTGAAAGCTGGCGATATTCCTTTGGTGATGACCGGCAACGACAAATACTGGGGTAAACCAGAATACCCCACCCGGGGAGGGCATCTAGGAGGAGAGGCTTTACTGTGGATTCTGGATCATGGAATCAAATTGGTGGGCACAGACTCCTGGAGCTTTGATCGACCCTACGAACAGTGGTCTGAAGACTATAAGAAACATGGAAGGGACCCGAAATACCTCTGGCCGTGCCATCTCCTAGCAATCGACAGGGAGTATGCCCACATTGAAAAACTGGCCAATCTCGATCAGCTTCCCCCCTATGGGTTCAAGTTTCAGGCCTTTCCGATAAAGCTGTCAAAAGGAACAGCCGGGTTTGTCCGGGCTGTCGCCTTTGTGGAAGAGTAGAGCGATCAATTCTGATTAGGTCATGATCGGAGCGTCTCCTTAACTGGTCTCAGTGCAGACGGTTATTCTCTGTTTACCTGGGCCAGCGGATCTAAGCCGTGAGTTTCCGAGCCGTGTAACGGGAAGCGTAAACCGTGTACGGTATCGACAGTGTATTTGTTTCTGGCCCTGCTATTTCCATCCAGAGTTTCCATCGACAGATTCTCTATGGTGTGGTTCTCGAACGTTTTTAGGCCGCCGCCTTGGCGTGGAGAATCTCCCCCAAGGGGTGAATCACTGTTGCGTGACCGCGAGCGGCCGAGAGGGAGACGTGCGAGGTCCCGTTCAGGTTCTTAATACGGGAAGGGAGTGGGAATGGATATAAATGCTTTGCTTCAGCTGATGAGAGAAAGACGCTCATACCGTGCTTTTAAACCCGATGAGGTACCCGAAGAGGCGATTCGCAACATCTTGGAAGCCGGGCGGTGGGCACCGTGCAGTGCCAACTCACAGCCCTGGGATTTCATCATCGTGAAAAAACGAGAAACGAAAGAAAAGATCCAGGAAAACATCGGTAAGGTCATCGAAAAAATGAGATCCTTGCGGGATTTTCCTTTTCTTCGGACTTTCACGGCGGACTATATGCTTCACGCCCCGGTCCAGATTGTTGTCTGTGGTGATCCCCGTTTCAAGCGGGTCAGCATGATGGACCAGGTGGATGAGCAGATCGAGGAGTTCGCCTATTGGGGGAGTGTGAGCATGGCGATCCAGAATATGCTCCTCGCTGCTCACGCCCAGGGACTCGGCTCGGTTGTTTTCACAGATATCTATCCCGACGACATCAAAAGGATTGTGGGCGCTCCTGATCCCTTGCGAGTGGTCTGCATCCTTCCGGTTGGCTATCCAGCGGAAGAAAGAGAGCTTGGGTACAGACGGGAAATAGAGGAGTTTACCCACAGCGAGAAATATGAATTACATAAACTGAGAAGCGACAGCTTTGTTGACGAGGCTCGAAAGGATCCATACACAGTCCTGGTAAGGCGATCAGGATAGACATCCATGAAATCCATCGGTGTGAAAGGCAAAGGGCATTCGTTTCGGCCCCCTCTTGAAATTGTCGGACAACGGATTTGTCCGATTGATGGAGTTGAGAAAGTCGAGGGGACCGCACTCTATCCAGAAGATCTAAGATTAGATGGCCTCCTCTATGGAAAGATCCTTCGGAGCCCGCACCCTCATGCGAGAATCGTAAGTATTGATGCACGGCGGGCGAGATCTCTGGCGGGGGTTGTGTGTGTCGTGACTGCGGAGGAGACGCCCAAGAAGATGTTTTTGGGTGTTGCGCCTCCATTTCAGGATCAGATGCCATTAGAAGGTGATAAGGTTCGGTATGTCGGTGATGAGGTGGCGGCCGTTGCCGCTGAAAGCGAGGAGATTGCAGAGAAGGCCCTCGAATTCATCGAGGTTCACTATGAAGCGCTTCCTGCGGTATTCGACCCCTTTGAAGCGATGAAGGACGGTGCGCCCCTGATCCACGAGGGGAAGGAGAAAAACATCGCTGCCGTGGTCAAGCGGAACCTGGGCGATCCCGAAGGGGCTTTTGCTGAATCGGACCATATTTTCGAGGATGATTACAATACTCCTGCGGTCTCTCACACCAACCTGGAACCGCGGTGCACAGTTGCTTCCGTCGGCGAAGAGGGGATTCTCAGCATCTGGACACCAACACAGAGTCCCTATTTTGTCAGAAAAGAAATCGCCCATGTTTTGGATCTGTCCCTTTCCAAGGTTCAGATCCGAGAGATCAATGGCGGAGGCGGATTTGGTTCGCGGTCAAAAGTATGCGAGGATGAAGCGATAACGGCATTACTGGCTGTGAAATCCGGCAGGCCCGTACGGGTTACCTATACCAGGGAAGAGGAATTCACTGCCACTCGGACTCGGATTCCCTTCCACATTCATATCAAGACGGGTGTTCGAAAAGATGGAACCTTGTTGGCCAGAGCGATGCGGGTGGTTGCTGATAAAGGTGCCTACTGCATGTTCGGCCCCGCCATCATTGGCTTTGCGGCTGGTGTTTCGTGCTCTCTCTATCGAGTTTCCCATGTCAGTTACGAGGCCTACGCCGTCTACACGAACAAACACTTTGGGGGACCTTTTCGAGGCTTCGGTGCTCCACAGGTCACCTTTGCTATCGAATCCCAGATGGACCGAATCGCCGAAGAACTTGGGATCGATCCGGTGGAATTGAGGTTGAAAAATGCCAACCAGTCGGGGGACGTCACGGCAGCCGGATGGCAGATCACAAGCTGCGGTTTTTCTGAATGTCTCAGTGAAGCGGCGAAACGATCTCAGTGGAGCAAAAAGAGAGGCAAAGGGAAAGACGTTTCCGAGGAGGAAATCGTCAGGGGAATTGGAATCGCCGCTGGAATCCACGTCAGCGGAAATTATGCATTCAGTGACGGGGAGTATGGGGGTGCGACCATAAAAGTTCACGGAGATGGTCGTGTTGTGGTGTACAAAAATGCTGCGGACACCGGTGAATGGTCGAACACGGCGATTGCCCAGATCGTTGCAGAGGAGTTGGGTGTTGATATTCAACGGATCCGTGTGATCAGCATGGATACCGAGACAACCCCTCCCACGCTGGGCAGTTTCGCTTCCCGGGTTTGTTTCATCGATGGAAATGCAGCCAAGAAGGCGGCTGCCGAGGTCAAAGAGAAGCTTCTGAGAGCTGCGGCCAGTGAACTAGCCGTGGCGTGGCCCAAGTTGGACCTGAAAGGGGGAAGAATCTTCGTGGTCGAAAACCCGTCCCAAGGCATGGACATGGACCAGGCTGTGTTGCTCTGCGAGGACACTGTTGACGACGTCCTATCGGTCACGGGTCGTTACGAGCCCCCAACCGAAATCATCAACAGAGAAACGGGCGTCTCAAATACCTCGGCCGCCTACACCTTTGGAGCTCAGGTAGCAGAAGTGGAGGTCAACAGACTGACCGGGGAGGTCAAAGTCACAGGTTTCACGGCAGCCCAGGACGTGGGAAGAGCGATCAATCCCACCGCCGTTGAAGGACAGATAGAAGGGTCGGTCATTCAGGGAATCGGATTTGCCCTGATGGAGGAGTTTCAATACGAAAACGGGAGAGTCATCAATCCTGATTTTGCAAAGTATATGATTCCCACCTCAGTGGATATACCTGCGATCGAGACCATTCTGATTGAAACGATCGATCCAGAGGGGCCCTTCGGTGCCAAAGGCGTCGGGGAACTTCCACTCAATATGACGGCCGCTGCAATCGCCAATGCCGTGTATGATGCCGCGGGCGTCAGGATTCACAGCCTTCCGATTACGCCGGAGAAACTGTATCGGGGCATGGGCATGAGGAAGATTGGAAAAAGGGAAGGCCGTCGTTGAGCCGGATGAGAAGGACGTTTGCCTTTCCATTCAGATTAGATCTACCCTAGACGAAGCGGGCAGGACACGGCGTGGCGCTGGAAGCGTTCCGATCGAATGTCGTCCCATAAGAGGAAGCCTGAGAGGAGTTCAAGACTCTCGACATAAGAGCGAGGGGCGTGCTCTTAGGTTACGACGAATTAAACACGGATTGATACCATGATAAGACTGAAAGATCACCTTTTTCCCAAGACCGTAGAGGAAGCGGTCCAGATGCTGGGTGGCGTGGGGGGACGGGGTAGAATTCTCGCCGGGGGAACGGACTTGGTAGAAACACTCCTTGAGGGAAATCCCGGAATCGATGTGTTCGTGGACATTCGAAGAATTGAACAGATTAAATCGATCGTCGTCACAGGGGACTCGATTGTGATCGGTGGAGGTGTGACCCATGCCCAGGTTGCGGCCTCTGATCCCATCAAGAAACATGCGACCGTCCTTGCTGAAGCCTGCCTCACGGTGGGGGGTCCTCAAATTAGAAATCTGGGAACCCTTGCAGGCAACATCGCGTCAGCCCAGCCTGCGGCCGATGGGTCACTTGGCCTTGTGGCTCTGGGAGCCGTCGCGACGGTAGCCGGACCTGGTTACGAACGACGGGTAGACATAACCGACGCTTTTGCTGACGTGGGAGTTTCCACCATTGATCCAACAAAAGAGATAATCACCGAGATTACCGTTCCCATGGGGGATAAGGGGAGCGGTTCGAATTACCAGAGACTGGCGATCAGACGGTCCCTCGCCCTGCCCATTGTTGCCGCGGCCGCCCTTGTCGGTCTTGTTAACGGCCATTTCAAGAGCGCACGGCTCGCAATTGGCCCGATGGCCTCTGTCCCGCTCTTGGTTACGTCGGTAGATGAATTCTTGCGTGATAAACCAGCCTCGCGAGACAATGCACTGAAGGCAGCAGAGAGAGTTGTCGACATTGCAGATCCTCGTGACTCACCCCTTAGAGGATCGCGTGAGTATAGGCTCGCTATGGTTCATCTGTTGACCTATAAGGCACTGATGACCGCGTCCATGAGGGCGCGGGACAACGGTTAAGGGAAAGGATGAAACAGGACAGGGTACTCCGTCTCGTTGTCAATGGTACGGAATATGAGGCGGAGACTTATCCCGGAGAATCTCTTCTTCACCTTCTCCGTGAGAAACTGGGATTTACCGATGTCAAAGAGGGGTGCGGCAAAGGCGACTGTGGAACCTGCACTGTCATCATGGACGGAAAGGCCGTCAATGCGTGCATCGTTTTTGCCCTTCAGGCAGAGGGACGGGAGATTGTGACCGTTCGAGGTTTAGGTTCGAAGGGGCGTCTCCATCCTATCCAGACGGCTTTCATGGAGTATGGGGCTATTCAGTGCGGGTTTTGCATTCCGGGAATGATCCTATCGGCCAAGGCTCTGCTCGACGAAAATCCCCATCCGACCCGTGAGGAGATCAAGGTTGGGATTTCTGGAAACCTATGCCGATGTACTGGTTACCAGAAGATCGTCGATGCCATTGAGGCGGTCTCACGGGAGAAAGGGAAAATCTAGACCGGCCCGATTTTGCCGGAAATTGGATATTAGGCGGAGAGCCCTCGCACCCGCGGTATGTGGTTTGAGAAAGCCAAGAAAATGCGGAGCATGGCACTGGGTCGTCGCCGTGCTCCACATAAAGGGGCCGTCATTTCGCGTTTCTTGACTTCCCTCGCCCGTTGTTCTACTGGATTAACTTCTCATCGACGATTTTCACTTTTATCGTGCCGTCTGCAATCTTCGCTTGAACATCAGCCACAGCCTTCTTGACACTCTCTGGAATGTCTGTTCCCCAGGTACCGAGATAGATTGAGCCGTCTTTAACGCTCAGTCCGCGGAAGTAGTACTCCTTACGGTAATCTGCCCATGTGCCCTTGGAGGCAGCGGCGATCGCTCCGTGAAGAACAACCCCCCAGCCCATGACCACGCTGGTCAGAACGGCCTTTGAATCGACATTGTGCTTATCGATATACATTGGCAGAGAGTAAATGCCCTGAGCGGCACTCTCGAGAATGGCTGAGTTGTCATCCATCTCAGAGAAAACCACATCGCACCCCTGCTGGGCGAGCGTCTTCACCGCGTCTCGGGTTTCAGCTGGCGCGATGTAGTCGCCCAGATAGACGACCTTGACTTTGATGTCTGGTTTGGCGGCCTGGGCACCGAAAAGGAAACTGTTGGAGTAGCGGTTCAGCGGCGGGGCTTCGAAGGGCTGGAGGACGCCGAGGGTGTTCGTTTTACTTACCAGCGCAGCAGCGTACCCAGCCAAATAGTTACCCTCAAAGGGGGTGTCTCCAGCAAAGAGGACGTTGGGAGGCGTCTTCTCAGGAGCAAGCTTTGACAACTCGGGGTTATCACGGTGTAGCCGCGGATCTAACTGAGCCTCACCGATAAAGTGGACCTTTTTGAAACGTTGGGCTACTTTGAGGAGTTGTTCCGTATAGATGTCGCTATGGGCGAAAATCACATCCACTCCTTTAGCGGCCCAATTACGAATGATTTTCTCCGCGTCCTGGGTGGAAGTTCCTTCATTGAGATGAAGCTTGAAAGGTACCTTTTTCTGGGCCTCAAGAAGTCCCTGATAAGCCGAAGGGTCCCAGGTTCCCTCGTTTGCATGTCCGTACATGACTGCGACAACAGTGAGTTCCTTCGATACGACCTCGGGAGGCGTTGCTAGAGACGCAAAAACAAGAAGTGCTAGCGCGCAAATCACCCCTCCTGTTTTCTTCCACAGCTTCATGACGTCTATCTCCTTTCTCACATGAGGACCGCGAGAGGTAAAATGGGTTGCATCCTTCGAGGCGGCCCTATTGATGAGACTCTTTCAACCCAGTGAACAGTCCCAGGTTTGACCGGTATTTTGCTTTCATCACCTCCTCTCGTTTCTGTCAATCCATTGCCACCCCAGTTTAGAGGAACTGAAAAGGCGGTCAGGGCATAGCGCCTGGTGAACAAATAGGTAAATCGAAATATGAACCGGCCGGAATCACCTGGGCCCTGACAGTACTCTCTGTCAGGCCCCAGCATTATGATCAATTCTCACCCTGTTTGCAAGTCTATTTTGTGGAGACCTGCGTCTACTGAATGAGCTTCTTGTCCACGATTTTGACTGTGATCTCACCGCTGGCGATCTTATCTCTCACCCCTTCCACCTCGCTCTTGACCCCCTGTGGCACTTCAGTTCCCCATGTGCCGAGGCGGATGGAATTATCGGCGACGCTCAGTCCTCGAAAGTAATGCTCCTCCCGGTAGCCAGACCACGTGCCCTCGACCGCCGCTCCGATCGCTCCTCCTAATGGGCCCTCCCAGCCCATGACGACGCTGGTGAGGACTGCCTTTGGATTGACTGCGCTCTTGTCAGCATACATGGGGATGACATAGATCCCTTGAGCAGCACTTTCGAGAATAGCGGAGTTATCATCCATCTGGGAGAAGACGACGTCGCACCCCTGCTGGGCGAGCGTTTTGACCGCGTCTCTTGTTTCCGCCGGTGCGATGTAATCGCCGAGATATACGACCTTCACCTTGATATTGGGTTTTGCCGCCTGGGCGCCAAAGAGGAAGCTATTGGTATAACGAAACAAACCAGGTGACTCAAAAGGCTGCAGAACGCCGAGCGTATCTTTCTTGCTCATCAAGGCAGCAGTATAGCCGGCCAAATAATTTCCTTCATAGGGCGTGTCTCCGGCAAAGAGCACATTGGTCGGGGTCTTTTCCGGGAGATACTTGGCAAGCTGCGGGTTGTCTCGATGCAGACGGGGGTCTAACATCTGCTCACCGATAAAGTGAACCTTCTTGAACCTTGTGGCCACTTTGAGGAGTTGTTCTGTGTAAATATTGCTGTGGGCAAAAATCAGATCCACTCCTTTAGCGGCCCAGTTGCGGATGATTTTCTCTGCATCCTGTGTTGAGGTTCCCTCATTAACTTTCAGCGTGAAGGGAACATTCTTTTGAACTTTTAGAAGACCCTGGTAAGCGGCTGGGTCCCATGTTCCCTCGTTGGCGTGACCGTACATGATAGCCACCACTGTGAATTCATCAGCCCGCACCTCTGCGGTTCCCCCGAGAACTGAAAAAGACACAACCGCGAGTACGACCATCAGTACCAGAAATTTGTGTATAACCTTCATACTTCGTCCTCCTTTTCCGTATTTATTATAATGTATACATTGCCCTAAAACATATCTAATTGTCAATAGTTTTGCCTATGGGTTTTTGAAAACGAATTGCCTCAGGGAGGCAGCGATCATTCCCTGAAATAGGGCATTCCAAGGGCCGACGGTATTCTGGCTTTGCCGGTCCGAGACATGATGATGACGAGAGCGATCAGCGTTGCAATATAGGGAAGGGCTATCAACAATTCAGAAGGCAGTGTCACACCGATTGTCTGTAACCTGATCTGTAATCCGTTTATCCCAGCAAAGAGCAGACATCCCCACAGAATATGAGAGGGGATCCACCGAGAGAATATGATAATAGAAAAGGCTATCCACCCGCGGCCTGCGACCAGTCCAAGGGTAAACCCTTGAAGGAAATCAACGGCGAGGTATGCACCAGCCACGCCCACAAGGCCGCCGCCGACGATGACGGTAATGTACCGTATCGTAAACAGCTTAATTCCAGCAGCGTCAGCCGCTGCTGGGTTCTCGCCAACTGATCTCATCTGCAGACCTAATTTGGTCCGGTACACCGTGAAAGAGATGACTAACAACAGGATGAGAGAGAGGTAGAAAATGATGTCCAGTTCAAGAAACCGCAGAGGACCAGCGAATGTTGCGCCAAGGCCCAGCATTGTTCCTACGGGAGGAAATCCCTTCGTCGCCTGCTCGAATGGCACATAAAGCTTGTAGAAGAAGCTTGAAAACCCAAGGCCAACGAACCAGAGACCAAACCCGATCACGATTTGATTTAGATTGTACCTGACCGATAGGGTGGCGAGAATGAGGCCGAAGACAACGCCACCGCAAAACCCGAGGGCTAGCCCCATCCACGGAGACTCTGCGAGCCAAAAGCCGATGATTCCCAAGACTGCACCGAGAGTCATGTTTCCTTCCATGCTGATGTCATAGACGCCAACCCGTTGAGAGAGATAGCCCCCGAGCGCAGCGATCAGGTAAATAGGCAGTATGTTCAAGGTTGCTAGGACGAGATTGACAATCAAATTGATGATCATGATTTACCTGGCACAAAAGTCTACGATAGTGGCCGCATAGAGCTTGGCCGCTTCCAAGACCTGGTCAATTTCAATTTTTTCATTGATGGCGTGGGCTTCCTCCAACCCTCCTGGCCCACAGATCACAACCGGAATACCGTATTCGGAGAACCAGCCAGAATCGGAAACTGAGGGCCAGACAGGCGTCTCAGCCTTCCTCCCAAGGACACGTTTGAACGTAGAAAGGAGTCGCCGGACATCCGGATTGTTCTTGTCGATCTCCGAGGCTGGAAAGATTTCTCCCTGATCACGAAACATAGAGGTTCCTCCAAAAATGACCTCCGGCCGGTTCTTCTTTAGCCATGGGTCAGCATCGGCCAGCGCATTGATATGTGAGACGACCTCTTGTTTTACATCGTCCATTTTCTCATTGGGTAGATAGTGAATGGTGAACCATAGGGCGCATTCATCGGCAATAAAGGCCGGGTGTCGCCCACCTTTGATGACCGCGGGGTTGATCGTATTGGCCCCCGGGCGGAGACCCGGATAGCTTTTCATGACCGCCCAGTGTCTCTCCAACTCTTGCATGCCGTTGAGAACCTTGAACATTTTCTCGATCGCATTGGCCCCATCGATTCCTCCGCCGGCATGAATCAGCCGTGACCGCAGTCCATCGTGGAAGGTCTGGGGACTCTTCAGAATCACCCACATGGTTACCACCCCTCCCTGTCCACAAATCTTCAGCTCCGTTGGTTCAGGAACGATGGCGAAATCCCCTTTGTATCCTTTTTCCAAAAGGGTTTTTGTACCGTGCTCGCCGGCTTCCTCACCAACCACCGACTGGAACATGAGGTTGTTCTTCAGTGTGATGCCAGATCCCAGGACAGTTTTTATCGCCCAGAATACAGCGGCGAGCGCCCCTTTCATGTCCGCAGCTCCTCGACCGTAGAAGTACTTTTGATCCCACTTGGCTGAGAAGGGATCGAAATTCCATTTCTCATCTTCCTCGATCTGGGCCACGTCAACGTGTCCGTTGAACACCAGGGTGCGTTGGCCAGTCTCCCCCTGGGCGATACCCACCACCAATGGTTCATCAGGATAGAGATCATGCATCTCCGTCTTCATCCCGAGCTTTTGCAGCTCACCGGCCATCCAGGTCTGGATTTCTTTGGTGTTGCGGGCAGGCGGATTTGGTGTCTTGAAGGCGACCATCTTAGCGGCAAACTTCAGGATGTCTTCCTTACTCTGATCGATGCGGGAATGAATCTCGCCCAGCATGCTAAACCTCCCATATCTCCTTGAGTTTTCGTTCAATGTAGTTTGCAGAAACGACACAGAGGAGCATCAAGCCAATGACGACCTGGGCGAAGGTGGCCGGTATTCCTGCCAGGGTTAAAGCAGTTGCACCGACAATCATGCCAGACACGAGAAACGCTGCGAAGGGAAGGGCGATGATGTCTTCCCTAGCCAGCATCACCACGACGATGGCCGTAAACCCATACCCCCCAGTTACATTCCGTTCCATACGGAAGAAATCTCCAACGATCTCTGCTGTACCGCCCAGGGCAGATATACCGCCGCTTAACAACATGACGATAATGGTAAGCTTGCTGATCTCCATTCCCGAGAGTCTCGCTGCCTCCCTTTCCAAACCAACCGCTTGTAGGCGATATCCAAGAGTTGTCCGATTAATCAGGAACCAAACAATTGGGATTATAAGGAGAGCAATGATAAAGGTGACGTTGAGGGGATATCCAATGAAGGCCAGCTGGGCCTGAGGTAGAATCTCGGAGGTTCTCGGATAGTTTGCCCTGGGCATGCTCATCGGGCCGTTTATCAGGTATTCCATGAATTTCAAGGCAATATAATTCATCATCAGGGTGGAGAGCATTTCGTGAACGCCGAACCTGTTTTTCAGGTAGCCGGAGAGGCCTGACCACAGTGCACCTCCAATGAAACTCGCCACAAAGATCAGTGGAATCAATATGATCCCGGGAAGGTTCAGGTTTACTCCGATGGCTGTGGAGAGAATGGCGCCGATGGCCATCTGGCCTTCTGCTCCGAGATTCCATAGGCCGCAGCGAAAAGCGATAATCATGCCTGACCCGGCTATGATGATTGGCGTCGCTTTGGCCATGACTTCCAAGATGCCGTAACTCGAGAAGAAACTCTGGGCGAAAAACTCACGATAGGCGGCTATCGGATTCTTTCCGATAAAAATGAGAATGAGGCAGGCCCCGATGAGAAAAGTCATGAAAAGGGCGATAAGGTAGGCGAGGGGCGTAGCAAGTTTTTCTTTCGGTAGAGACATCCCTAGTCTGCCCCCTCCTCAAAGTAGGTTTGACCACCGGTCATCAGAAGGCCAACGTCGAATTTCGATACTTGAGCGGTGTCTTCGAAAGTACCCACGATCTCACCCCGGTATATGACCATCAGGCGGTTACTTAGCTGGAGGATTTCATCTAGGTCCGTTCCCATGAAAAGGATCGTTGTCCCCTTCTCCTCCATTTCCAGGAATCTTTCGTAGATAAAATTCTGGGACTTAATGTCAAGGCCCTTTGTCGGGTGATACGCAATAATGAGTTCCGGATTTGCCTCTATCTTCCTTCCCAGGGCGAGTCGCTGGCGGTTGCCTCCCGAGAGTTTAGCGGCCTGCAAGAAGATGCTCGGCGTCTGGACTTCATAGGTCTCGACGATCTTTGTCGCATGATCCGTAATGGCTCCGCGGTTGAGAATGCCTTTTTTCGAAAACGGTTCTATTCCTGGATAATCGAGTATGGTGTTGTCCCGGACGTTGAACAAAGGGACCAGGGTGTTCAGGCTTGGAATGAAGCTCATCCCCATCTCCACACGCTTTATGGGTGAGAGACTGGTAATGTCTGCATTCTTATACGTAACCCGTCCGCCTTGCAAGGGGCGAAGTCCCATGATAGCCTCTGCAAGTTGATCGCTGCCATTTCCCTCTATCCCAGCTAAACCGACAATTTCACCCTCGTAGAGTTCGAATGAGACGTTTCTAACGGCCGGTAGGCCCCGATCATCCAGAACATTCAGATTCTCCACCCGAATCAAGGGTTTCTCGCGCCTGCCACTCTGAATCGCAGATTTCCTCTCGATCTCCCTGCCCACCATCATCTTCGTCACCGTGTCGACGGTGGCCTCTTGTCCGGTGACCGTGCCAATGAGTTTTCCCTTGCGAAACACCGAAATTCTATCTGAGATGGAGAGGGCCTCCTGCAATCGATGGGTGATATAGAGGATGGTATAACCCTTGCGGTTCATGTCCTTAATGACATCCAAGAACGCCTGGAGCTCGTTCGGGGCAAGGACATTGGTGGCTTCATCAAACAGCAGAATCTCAGATTCCCGTGCTAACACCTTCAGGATCTCAACTTTCTGTTTTCCCCCTTCTGAAAGGTCAGCGATTTCCACATCGAGGCTTTCCTCCAAGCCGAACCCGAACGCTTCGGATAGCTGTCTTATCTGTTTCCTGACCTGTCCCCGACTGAAAAAGAACTGGGTGTTTTTCATAAAGAGGAAGATGTTTTCCACAATGGTCATGTCTGGGACCAGCTTGAAAAATTGAGGGACCATGCCGATGCCAAGTCTCAACGAGTCATTGGGGGACTTAACCTCTTCTCTTCGACCCCTTAGGAGTATTTCGCCACTGTCCATATGATAAAGCCCATAGATGATGTTCATTAGGGTCGTTTTCCCAGCGCCATTCTCTCCGAGAAGGGTATGAATCTCGCCCTTCCGAAAGATGAGAGATACGGCATCGAGGGCCTGGACTTTGCCGAACCGCTTTGAAATATCCCGCACCTCGAGAATCACTTCTGAGTTTCCGTTGTCTTCGATCATTTCTACTTGTTTTTCGCTGTCCTGAATCGTCATGCCCCGATCGACTTTTCAGCCACAGTCAGTGCTTTTTCGAAAGCCGCAAGGACCTGTTCGGCCTCCCCTTTCGTCATACACAAAGGGGGCTGAAATCTTACTCGATTGTAATAGAACCCGCCCCGTCCAATGAGGACATTCTCCTTCAAGGCCTCATCCATGATGGTCACGAGCACCTCGTCCGGCGCTGGAGTTCGAGTTGCTTTATCCGTCACGATCTCCCCGCCAATCATCAATCCCAGCCCCTGCACGTCATCGAAACAGGGATGGGTTTTGCTCATTTCTGACAGGCCATCTTTCAAGAACTGGCCAACCGTGATGGCGTTTTCTGCGAGATTCTCTTCCTCAACGACTTCGATTCCAGCCATAGCCGCACGGCAGCTGACCGGGTTTCCACCGAAGGTCGAGAAATCAGGCCCCGGGAATTCATCGGCTATCTCCGATCGGGCTACGACGGCACCAAGAGGCATGCCACCGCCTAATGCCTTGGCCACGGTCATGACGTCGGGTTCTATACCATAATGCTCCATGGCAAACCATTTCCCGGTGCGCCCGAAGCCAGTCTGGACCTCGTCCACAACGAGGAGAATCTGATTCTCGTCGAGGATCGGTTTTAGAACCTTGAAGTAGTCAGGGGGAGCGACCACGATGCCGCCGATACCCTGAATGGCTTCTACCATCACCGCAGCAACTCGATTGCTGGTTTGGCTTTTGATGGCTATTTCAAGATATTTGGCGCAGGCTGTACCACATTTAGTTGGATCTTTATGGCCCAAAGCGCATCGGTAGCAATGATAATGGGGGAGGTGGAGCGTGCCGGGCATGAAGGGTCCCAGCCCAGCTCTCCAGGCGCCCATGCCTGTAACGCTCATCGAGAATCCGCCCCGGCCATAAAACCCATTCTGCAAACCGAAAATCTCATATTTTTTGGTAGCGATTCTAGCAAGGGTCAGGGCATGTTCATTGGCTTCAGAACCCGAGTTGCAGAAGAAAACCTTCGCCCGCCCTCTGTCCATGGGAGCGATGTCGGAGAGCATCTTGGCCAGAAGCGGCATCGGGACCGTGCGGTAGAGTGTTGAGAGATGGGTTAATCTACCAACCTGATCACGCACGGCTTCAACCATTTTAGGGTGGACGTGCCCAATATTGAGGACCGATACGCCGCTGAAGCAATCGAGATACTCATTACCCTCTATATCGATGAGCGTTGTTCCGTGCCCCTGGACAAATACCCTGTCATTCCATGCGTGTACAGACTTCATAAGATATTTTTCCTGAAGTTCGATGACATCGTTGGCCGTCAACTGCTCAGTTTTCATTGTATCCCCGTCCTTTCAACAAGAGTCGATTACTTTCTGTGTTTGATAACTCGGTGGGCTGCCCTCGTTGCCTCCTCAATCACCTCTTCTTCGTCGACCGTTAACATCTTCCGGCCTTCCATGACCACCTGGCCATCAATGATGACAGTGTCGACATTGTCTCCGTGGGCAGCAAAAACGAGGTGAGCAAAGACATTGAAATTATCTCCGAGAAAAACAGGCGTCAACGCGGGGGTCCGCAAGTTGACCAGAATGACGTCAGCCTTCTTGCCAGGCTCGAGAGAACCGATCTGATCGTCCATGCCGAGCGCTCTCGCGCCGCAGATTGTCGCCATCTGCAACACCTGTTCTGACTGGAGTAGACTGGCATCGGTGTGAACGGCCTTCTGGAAAAGAGAGGCATATTTCATCACTTCAAACATGTCGTTGTTATTGTTGCACGGCGCGTCGTCTGTTCCCAGCCCCACGTTGATACCCGCTTTCAGATAATCCATGACCCGGGCCACACCGTTTCCGAGCTTGGCATTGGAAACAGGATTATGGGAAATGTGAGTTCCAGTCTCTTTCATGATCTCGATCTCCCGATCGTTAAGCCAGACACAGTGTGCCGCGACAACATCAGGGCCCAACAAACCCAGTTCGTGAACAAATTCGGTAGGGGGTTTGCCGTATTTCTCTTTGCAGACCCGCACTTCGTCTTTGGATTCGTTCAGGTGGACGTGAATGCCCACCCCGTGTTTATCTGCCAGCCGCCGGCATTCTTTAATGTAGTCAGGGGAGCAGACCGGAATCCACTCCACGCCAAAGACAACCGTGATACGCCCTCCAGCAGAATCGTTTCTCTCGAGTAATGCTTTTTCATTATCCTCTAAACTCTCCTGTCCCTCAATGAGGTCGGCCCCCTCACTCGAAAGAACGGCCCTAATTCCTGTCTTCTCCGCGGCATCAGCCAAAGACGGGAGTTTTAGATACATGTCATTCACGCATGTTGTTCCGCCCTTGATCACCTCGGTGTAAGCCAGCAAACCGCTCTTGTAGGCATCATCGATCGTCATTGCCGCCAGCATGGGGTAATAGATGTTATAGATCCATCCTTCAAGGCCCAGTTCTTCCCCTACACCTCTGGAGAAATTGTCCGTATGGAAGTGGAGGTTCACCAGGCCAGGCATGACGGCCATGTGGGTAGCGTCGATTTCCTTTTCCCCCACATAACGATCTCCTAGATCTTTGCTCTCCCCCACCTCCACGATTCTTCCGTCGTCTATGGCAATAGCTCCATTCTCAAAGATTCTTTTCTGAGGATCAATCGTGGCAACAACCCCATTGGTGATGAGAATCTTGACTCGCCTCTTATCGCTTCCTTTCTGACTTCTCATTAGCATCCACCTCCCTTTCCTCTCCCCTACGGGAGTTCGAGCTGATCGAGCAGTTCTTGTGTTGGTCTGCCGTCAGGGGACCAGTTCCGTAACTTGTAGTACTCCTTTAGCATTGATGTAATGTCGACGGTCTGTCCGGCAGAGGACCCTGTTGTATGCGCCTCTGTGATGAACCGTTTTGGCAGCGTGTCCTCTGCTGAGGTCATCCCCTCCCGCCAGTTAAAAAGCCGCTCAAGGTTGAAGATTCGTTCACCAATTTTCATGAGCTGCTCCTCGCTCTGAAAGTCCTCAAACCCTGTCGCATGGGAGAGAAGATCGGCCATCGTGTCGAGACCTACGACGCCCAACTGGGTCGGGAAGGCACAAATCCCAGTAGAATCATAGAGAACCGATTTATCCTGATTCTGAATCGTCACGGCCGCTTTTCCTTCGATGGTGAACCGGTCAAAAGAACCATCATAAAGCTCCTGTTCCGCATACCCGGTATGGTGACATCCACCCCTAGGCGACGTCGCGTAGGCCAATCCCTGGGATTTGGCTCCCCGGGGATCGTAGGCCGCCACCTCAAGGCCTTTGACATGGATCGCATAATCCTCAGCCCCCTTGCCGATAGTCCTGGCGGCCTCTCTCACGCCCCCAGCCAGAATCTCGCCAATACCCTCTTTCTTACCGATGAGATGAATGAGTTTGATCATGGATTCGTGATTTCCAAAACGAAGCTCCAACCCCCCCGTATCCTCCAGGGTCAAGATACCCCGCTCGAAAAGCTCCATGGCAAAAGCACAGATGTTACCTGTTGAAATCGAATCCATCCCATAGTCCGTGCAGAGCTTGTCAGCCATGATGATTGCAGGCAGAGATGAGACACCGCAATCAGAACCGAAGGCATAAATGGTTTCAAACTCTGGCCCTCGACAGTGAGCTCCCCCATAGATCCCATCCTTAACCTCAGACATGGAAATACAGGCCACTGGACAGCGATGGCACGTGACCTTCTTCCTAACGTAATTCTCTCTCAACGTATCGCCGCTGATCTGCTCGTGAAGCTCGAAATAACCATTTTGAAAATTCCTAGTTCCCAAAATGCCTAACTCGGTCATCGGCTCGACAATAAAGGGGGTACCGGTTTTGCGCCAAAGTTGAAAGAATTCGTTGTCGTCATAAAGCTTCTGCTCTTGTTTGATGACCTCTTTAAACTTCTTCTCATCAAAAACGGGAATCGTCTTAACCTGAGAACCATAGGCCACAATCCCCTTAAGCCTCTTAGAACCAAACACCGCTCCTGTACCGCCTCTTCCAACAAATCGGTCATCTCCACATACGCAGCTGATCTTTACCAATCTTTCCCCAGCCGGTCCAATGCAGAGCACACGGCTCCCCTTGTCCGTCTTCCTTTGCAGGTATGCTTCCGTTTCCGGCGCTGTCTTCCCACTCAACTCCTCGCACTGCCGGATTTCTACCTCTCCGTCGCGTATCCAGAGATAGGACAGTTTCGCCGCTTTGCCGGTGATGATTATTCCATCGAAACCGGCAAACTTGAGTTCCGGTCCAAAATATCCACCGCAGTTTCCCATGCAGATCCGGCTGGTCAGGGGGGATTTAGTGGTGATGTTTGTTCGAGAGCTAAACAGGGAAAGGGTGCCGGTCAGAACCCCCGTCGTTAAGACGACAACGTTGTCTTCTGCGAGAGCATCAACACCTGCTGGTGTGCGATCGTACAAAAGCTTCGCACCCAGCCCCCTCCCGCTGATAAAGCGTCGCAAAAGACTCTCATCAACGGTCTCGACCTTCGTCCGTCCATCGGATAGATTGACATCCAAGAACTGACCTACGTATCCGTTTCTCATCTTATCCTCCAATTGGATTATTCAGAAAAGGGAAAGTCAATTGCCTTTCTTCTCCGAGATTGGTCTCGTCGTTGATCTCAACATTTTGCATAGGCCCATGCATCTGTCAAGAGGGAAACGCCCTAGGTTTCTTTGCGTCTTGTTGGACACTGTTGCCTCTAGGATCGCAGGAGAAGTGGGGCACCCGTCGCGGTGCGCAGGCTTGGACATGAGTTTTCGACGAGCTCAGCCATGCATCCATTCAGCCCGACTTCATAGCCAAGGGGAGCCAAACGTAGGAAGCAAGCTTCGCCTGTAGAAGGGGAATGGACAATAGCTCCCCACCTGTTCAGCCGACGGCGGGAATCGGATCACTTCGGGAGTATTGCAGCGAAGAGACAACGGCCTTCGCCCATCCAACACGAAGATGGCTACTGGCCACGCACCTAGTGGAATACTCCGTGTCGTCTGTCCGAGATTCTATAAGAATGATTTCGCCAAAGTCGACAACGAGGTTTGATCATCGAACAGATCAGACTAGAAGGAGATGACGTTCCTGCCGAGGCTCTTGCGATTGCGGATTAGGCCGAGTGCCTCATTAACGCTGTCAATGGGCATTTCGCTCTGGATCACGGTCTGGATTTTTCCCTCCCCAGCAAGGTTGAGCACATCCTCCAGATCTTTTCGTGCCCCCGCCACGGAAGCGATAAGCCTCAATTCTCCGATTACCATCCATAACGGGTCAACGTCGATATGATCTTTCGTATACCCGATGATGACAAAAACCCCCGTCTTTGCCAAGGCCTGTAGGCCCGCTGCTGTTGTGGCGGTGGTGCCAACGAGTTCGAAGAAGGCATCAGCGCCCCGTCCGTCTGTCCGCTTCCGAATTTCATTAGGAAGACCAGCGTATCCGCTGACAACTATGGTTTCTTCGATACCGACATTATGGGCCAGTGCCGCCTTCTCTTCAGAATCGGCGATTGCAATAACGCGAGCTCCTGTCAGCTTGGCCACTTGCGCGACCATGAGGCCAACCCCCCCCACACCATTGACGACAACAGTATCCATGAGACCGATACCCGAGAGCCTGACCGCATGGACGGCAGAGAGCCCACTGCAAGAGAGCACTGCACCACTGGAATAGGAAACCTTAGCCGGTAGGGGGATGAGGCTTCTGACGGGTGCACAGACGTATTCTGCGAAGCCGCCATCATGGGAGAAACCAATCTGTCCGATCGCCTCAGAACAGAGTTCGTCTCGGCCACGACTGCAATATTGGCAACGTCCGCAATTCATCAGATTATAAACGCTCACCCTGTCACCGGACCTGAACCCGGATCGTTCAGGCGCGTCCGCCACATCGCCGGCAATCTCGTGCCCAAGGATCATGGGGATTTTCCCTGGAGGCAGGAGGCCTTCCAGGAAGTGCAGGTCAGTGCCGCAGACTCCGGCTGACCGAACCTTGACGAGCGCCCACCCTTCCGGAGGGGTCGGGTCCGCGATTGTCTCAACTTTTACAGTCTCTCCTGTGCCATACATCCTAGCGGCTTTCATCTGGTCGATCTCCTTTTTCCGAGCATTGTCTTCTGTCCCCCTTCTCTCGGCGGCGTGCATTCTCTTGGAGCCCAAAAATGTTCCAGTCCACACTGGCTAATGCCGTTAGGGGATTATCACGAAATCCTCAGGATCACTTGTCTGGCAACCGGTCAGCGTGGCCAACTATGGCCACTGGGGATACTTTTTCTCGAATTCCCCCATTGTTACGTTCGATTTAGCACGGACTTCCCAGCAATATAGTCCTTCTTTGTCGGACAGGACATTCTCAAAGAGGTCGAAAACACGTGGGTGTGACGGATTCAGTATAATGTATACATTACACAATACCCTTTTCCTGTCAAGGTCTTTTTAGGATCCGTGAGCCGGATTGCTTTCGGCTCTGCAAGACCTTCTCAAACTCCCGCCGATTTCTCCTCCAGCCCCGTTTCAAACCGTGGTATGTCACACCAGATGTTGACGGCCCATCCCGCTGCTTAACTACATGGGGTGACAGCTGCGGGGAGGAGAATCTAGATCATAAAGGAGGAGGCGATATACCGGGCTGCCTTATTTGACTAATGACTATGCTATAATAATAATGAGCTGTATGAAAATTCCAGGGGCCCATGGAACGATTTTCTTGGTTATTTTCTAGGAAAAAAACGGGGACTGAACAGGCGTAGGGGTTCTTAAACAATTGGGGGCTTGGGAATGGAAGAGATTGGCATCGTGACGGAGCTTAAGCAGAATGGCTTTGCCTCGGTCAGAGCGACAGGTGGGGAGGGCTGTGGGAGCTGTGCATGCCGCAGCGCATGTCAGGCCATCGGTGGAGGGACCGAGAGAAAGCTTACCGCCATCAACCAGGCCGGAGCCACGGTCGGGGATCACGTCCTCATTCGCATTGGCTCTGGATCGGTCCTGAAAGCCTCTTTCCTCGTCTATCTCCTGCCTATTCTTGCACTTTTGGCTGGTAGTTTCATTGGGCAAAAATACAGTGCTCAGATCTGGTCAACGGGAAATTCCGAAACAGTCTCCGTTTTGACCGGCCTCTTTAGTCTCGGCGTTTCATTCGCGATCATCCGTCTCTTCCACGGCCGTTTGAGTCAAAATCAGAGATACTATCCAGTGATCGAAAAAGTGATTGACCCTTCGGGCCCCGGTCTTGTCGAGGCTTCCCAATGATGCTCCTGAATGCTTCGGGGCGCTGATTGATTCCTTTTCCCCCTCGTCCATTCCGAGATCATATCTTCACGGACCATTCACGCCGTGACGCGGCCTGCGGGGGTCCGGTCGGGTCTGGAGCGTGGATTACGGTAACCATTCTCCTGGGAAACGGCCGGAGGTAGTGGCGATCGTTGTTTTCCAGAGGATTCGAATGGTTCATGACCGCTCAGGAATGGACCCTGACAAAGGACATCAGAGGGTGCGGTCTAGGTCTGTGGTAAGGTATTTCTGCTTGTAGTCTAGCTTGTTCAGCGCGTTGACATAAGCTTTTGCACTGGCGACGATGATGTCGGTGTCGCTTCCCCGACCAATGACAGTAATTCCCTCTTTTTCAAGGTTACACTTCACCTCACCTTGGGCATCGGTGCCCCCGGTAATGGCGTCGACCTCATAGCGAATCAGGTTGCTTGTATCTCCCGTGATCTTCTTGATGGTCTTGAAGGCTGCATCGACCGGACCGTTCCCGAGGTCAGCAGCCTTGACGACCGTTCCATCGATCTCCATCTGCACCGTGGCGGTCGGAATGAGTTCACTGCCACTGGTTACGGAGAGAAAAGTCAGTCGGTACTTGTCAGGTATCTGGATGATCTCGTCGGCAACGATGGCCTCAATGTCCTCGTCGTAGACGTGCTTCTTGAGGTCACAGAGGTTCTTGAAGAGCTCAAAAGCGTGCTCGATTTGGTCTTGGGTGAGATCGTAGCCGAGGCCTTTGACTCGATCGCGGAAAGCGTGCCTCCCAGAGTGCTTGCCCAAGACAAGGGTACTCTGGCTCAGACCGACCGTTTTGGGCGTCATGATCTCATAGGTGCTTTTCTCCTTTAAGATGCCATCCTGATGAATACCCGACTCATGGGCAAAGGCATTGGCCCCGACGATGGCTTTGTTAGGCTGAACCCGAATGCCTGTTATGGACGATACGAGTCGGCTTGTCGGGTAGATCTGTTCCGTGCGGATTCGCGTGTCGAGGCCGACCATATCCTTACGAACTTTCAAAGCCATAACGATCTCTTCTAGAGCCGTGTTCCCAGCCCTTTCTCCGATGCCGTTGATGGTACATTCAACCTGTCTAGCACCATTTTGGACTGCGACCAATGAATTTGCCACAGCAAGACCGAGGTCGTTGTGGCAATGGACACTGACGACTGCCTCTTTGATGTTGGGCACATTCTCCATGAGATAGCGAATGAGTTGGGCGAACTCCTCGGGGACAGCGTATCCCACGGTGTCAGGAATATTGATCGTGTTCGCACCTGCGTCGATCGCCTCACCCATCATCTGGGCCAGGTAGGACCAGTCACTTCGGGTCGCGTCCATAGCAGAGAATTCAACCAGATCAGTATGGGATTTAGCCCGTTTGACAGCTTTCACGGCGAGTTTCAGGACCTCACTCCGTGATTTTCTGAGTTGATGTTCGAGATGTATATCTGAACTCGATATGAATGTGTGGACCATGGGCTTCGAGGCCTTTTCGATAGCCTCCCATGCTCGGTCGATGTCTTTGAGGTTTGCCCGTGCCAGTCCGGCGACGACGGTGTGCTTGATCTCCCCGGCAATTGCCTGAACTGCCTCGAAATCTCCCTGTGAGGCTACAGGAAATCCAGCTTCGATCACATCGACCCCGAGATTCTCTATCCTTTTTGCAACACGGATCTTTTCAGCGACATTCATGCTGAACCCCGGAGACTGTTCCCCGTCCCTCAGGGTCGTGTCGAAAATCTTCACCCATTCGGACATGATATGTTCTCCTGCTTAGGATGCCCTCTGACCAGGTGTGACCATCCGTTTTATCTCAAGTCCCCTGAAGAGGGCTTCTTCGAACGCTTTCTGCCTAGAAATCTCCGTCCTGATTTGGAGGACTTTGATGGGTAATCCCTCGCAATTCAGGTCCGCCAGTCTGATAATATCTTTCTCGGTCGTCACGCACCACTCGGCATCAGCGGTGATCTTTCGAATCAGATCGAGATCGTCTTCGCTGTAACGATGGTGATCTGGAAAAACGATCTCCCCGACCAGAACCGCTCCGAGAGACCTGAGAAGCTCGAAAAAATACTCCGGGGTGGCAAGACCGGCAAAGGCGAAGACCTTCTTTCCCTGCAGGCTATTCGGTTCATGCCGCTGACCGGTTTTGGGATCGAGGAGATATTCGGGGACGGTCCGCCCATGAAAGATCTCGGCCCCGGAATTCCATCTCCGGAGGGTCTTCTCAATGTCCCGAATCCTATCCGTCCGTTCTGTCTTAGTAATCAAAATATGGTCGGCTCTAGAGAGACCCGTCAGAGGTTCGCGGAGAGATCCTAGAGGAAAGACGTGAGCGGTGCCAAATCCCTCCCTTCCGTCAACAAGTAGAATGTTCATATCCCGCTCAAGTTGGATGTGCTGGTATCCGTCATCGAGTATGGCCACCTGAGTGTGGAAACGTCGATGAGCCATTTCCCCAGACTTGTATCTGTCTCGTCCAACCAGAACCGGAACCTCCTTAAGTCGACGGGCAAGGAGATAAGGTTCATCGCCTGATTCTCTCCCAGAGAGCAAAAGGGCCTTACCATCCGAGACAACCCCGAGCCCTTTCTCATGTTTTCCCCTATAGCCGCGACTCAGGACTGCAACCCGAACGCCGGCACTTTTCAGCGCGCAGGCGATATACTCCACCATCGGGGTCTTCCCTGTTCCTCCCATGGTTATGTTCCCAACGCATACGACCTTGAAGGGAAGCCTCTTTGTGGGAAGGAGTCCCCACCCATAAAGCTTTGATCGAGTTTGAACGAGGACCCTGTAAGCCGTTGATAAAGCAGCAAGAACAAAGACATAAACCAGACTACCTGCCCGAGCCTTGTCGAGTTGACGTTCTAAGAATTGTCGTCGATCGATACGCATGGAGACTTCACAACGCTTGTTCGAGTCCTTTGAAAGAGTCGCCCTTCTCTGTTGATAATCCCTTCTAACAAATCCTCAAGGCGAGAGGATCACGGTTTGTTTGAACCTGTTTTTCTCTTGCCACTCTCCATCGCGCCGAGAGATTGCTCTTTCAGTTTGCAAGAAGACTACTGTATGCCTTTCTGTTTCTTGAGCCAACTCATCATGGATCGAAGCTGCTTACCGACTGTCTCAATTTGGTGATTCTCTTCAATCTTGAGCAAACTATTGAAGACGGGACGGCCCGCCTGGTTCTCTAGAATCCATTCTCGAGCAAACTCCCCTGATTGGATGGCTTCCATGATTTTGCGCATCTCCTTTTTTGTCTGTTCGGTTATGATCCGGGGCCCCCTCGTTAGGTCACCGTACTCGGCGGTGTCACTGACCGAGTAGCGCATTAGGCCCAGCCCTCCTTCGTAGATGAGATCGACGATAAGTTTCATTTCGTGAAGGCACTCGTAGTAAGCCACTTCGGGTTGATATCCGGCCTCGACAAGTATCTCAAACCCAGCCTTGATTAGAGAGGTAATCCCCCCACAGAGAACCGTCTGTTCCCCGAATAGATCGGTTTCGGTTTCCTCTCTGAAGGTGGTCTCGATAATCCCTGCCCGTGTACCGCCGATCCCATGGGCGTAAGCGAGCGCAGCATTCTTCGCCTTGCCGGTGAAGTCCTGATGCACGGCGAGCAAACACGGCACGCCCTGTCCTTCTTTGAAAACTCGCCTGAGAAGATGACCGGGTGCCTTTGGCGCAATCATGAAGACGTCGACAAAGTGAGGGGGCTTGATCTGACCATAATGGATGTTGAAGCCGTGAGCAAAAGCCAGAGCCTTTCCCTCTTCAAGACCAGGGAGGATGTCCCTTTCATAAACCTCTTTCTGCTTCTCATCCGGGATGACAAGCATGATAACGTCCCCGGCCATCGCCGCCTCGGCGGTGGATGTCACCCTCAGACCGTCCTTTTCAGCGCTCTTCCAGGAACCACTATCCTCTCGAAGACCCACTACAACCTCGAGGCCACTCTCCTTCAAATTCTGGGCATGGGCATGGCCTTGGCTACCGTAGCCGATCACGGCGATCGTCTTTCCTTTCAGGTATTCGAGGTCTGCATCTCCCTCCCTGTAGATCTTTAACATGACGTCCTCCCTCTTTTGATCAAAATCCTGCTCCTCTCACCGTTTTTTCCGTTGAGGTCTTTTTATCTGTTGTGGCCTGTCCATCGATTCCTGCTGTCTGTCCATGAGCCTTTTCGATCCACGGGATATTGCAACCTGTCCTGTTCTGGATATTTCCAAGATCCCGAACGGTTTGAGTAGTTCGAAGATGGCGCTCATTTTATTCTCATCGCCGGTCACTTCAAGAGTCAAACTTTCATGACTAACATCCACAATTTTGGCCCTAAAGATGTCTGAGGTGCGCATAATTTCCGCACGGTCCTTGGCTTTGGCGCTCACCTTGACGAGGGCCATCTCCCGGGTGATATGATCTCCATTTGCCGTGGTGAAGTTAATCACCCGAATCACGTCGATCAGTTTCCTGAGCTGCTTCATGATCTGTTCGATTTGGAGTTTGTCCCCTACGGCCGTGCATGTAATTCTCGACACACTCGGATCCATCGTTTCGGCAACCGCGAGACTATCGATATTGTAAGCCCTCGCACTAAACATGGCAGCGATTCGGGCAAGGACGCCGGGTTTGTTCTCGACAAGGATTGAAATCGTGTTTTTCATTTCTCAACCTCACGAAGGAAAAGTCAGTGGAACCACTTTCCGGATTTTTCTTTTCGGTTTGGCCAGCATCATTTGATCGATACCGTGACCGGCCGGTACCATGGGAAAGACCTTCTCTTCTGGGTCGACATGGAAGTCGATGACCACCGGTCCCTGGATTTTAAGCGCCTTTTCCAAGCAGGGAATCACCTCGTCGGGATGGTCAGCCTTTAGGCCGGCAGCGCCATAGGCTTCGGCCAGTTTGGAAAAATCAGGCTGGGTATGCAGCAAGGTCTCTGAATATCGTTTATTGAAGAACAGTTCCTGCCACTGGCGAACCATGCCCAGGGAATGATTGTTCAGTACGGCCACCTTGATTGGAAGGCGATACTGAACTGCTGTCGCAAGTTCCTGCACATTCATCTGAAAACTCCCCTCACCGGCAATGTCGAACACAATTCGGTCAGGGAATGCCATTTGCGCACCGATGGCTGCAGGAAAACCATACCCCATGGTGCCCAAACCTCCGGAGGACAGCAGGGTCCGGGGGCCGGTGAACTGATAGAACTGGGCCGTCCACATCTGATTCTGTCCGACTTCAGTCGCGATAATCGCCTTGCCCTTAGTGAGCCGATGGATTTGTTCGATAACATACTGGGGTTTTATCACGTCGTCCGAGGGTTCATACCCTGTGGGGTGTTCTGTCAAGTATCGACGAATCTCCTTTAGCCAGGGCGTGCGAGTTGCCTTCCAGAAATCTCCGTGATCCTTCAGAAGCTGGATTATCTGCGTCAGGACATATTTGGCATCTCCAACAATCGGAACATCGACGGCCACATTCTTGCTGATTGACGATGGATCGATGTCAACATGGATGACTCGGGCAGAAGGGGCAAAGGATTCGACCTTTCCTGTGACCCGGTCATCGAAACGGCTCCCGACGGCAATCAGCAGATCGCAATTCGTAATTGCCATGTTCGCAGCATAGGTCCCGTGCATACCGAGCATGCCCAGAAAGAGGGGGTGATCGGCGGGAAACCCTCCCAGACCCAGTAGGGTCAGCGTCACGGGCGTCTGCGCCAATTCGGCTAGTTGCAGCAACTCCTTGTGTGCCCCGGAGTGGATGATACCCCCCCCGGCGTAGATGACGGGCTTTTTGGCTTTCAAAATCTCTCGGACAGCCAGTTTGATCTGACCTTGATGTCCTGAGGTGACCGGTGCGTATCCGCGGAGTCGTATCTTTGGCGGATACTCGAATGGAAACTCACCTGTTATCACGTTCTTGGGTAAATCGATGACCACCGGTCCAGGCCGGCCGGTTGAGGCGATATGGAAAGCTTCCCGGAACGTTGGGGCAAGATCCCCTGTGTCCTTGACAAGGTAACTATGTTTTGTGCACGTCCGCGTGATGCCAATGATATCGGCTTCCTGGAACGCATCGTTTCCAATCTGATCTGTGGCAACCTGACCGGTGAGGACAATGAGGGGGATAGAATCCATAAACGCCGTTGTTACGCCGGTGACGACATTAGTCGCTCCTGGTCCTGATGTAACCAGGCAGATTCCAGGCTTCCCCGTCGCCCGAGCATACCCATCAGCCGCGTGAACGGCCCCCTGCTCGTGACGTACCAGGACGTGTTTGATCTTGGGATAGTTCATGAGTTCATCATAGAGATTGATGACCGCGCCGCCGGGGAAACCAAATACGACCTCCACCCCCTCGCGGATCAAGCTCTCCCACACGATCTGTGCACCTCTCAGTTTCTTCATGTTAGCCTCTTTAGGGTTGGTTCCTTTTGCTCGTCAGAAAAGAGTTCGCAAAAAAAGCCAGGAATCAAAAGAAAATCAAAAAGCCGTGGGATTATTTCCCACGGCTTTAGACCAATCAAGCCATGGGAACTGCTGCCCACGGCCTGCTTTATTTTTTTCGAGTCAATATCGGCTCAAGTCAGGCAGTGAGCGGCCCCTAATAAGTACCAGGGCCAAAACAAGGCCCAGAATCTCTACTATGACGATGGGAAGTAAACCTACCTGACTCATAAGGAACTCTATCCCTCGATGAATTTCTCATTTATATAGCCTGCATGAATTCACTTTGTCAAGAGATATTTTGAGAGGAGTTTCCTAAAAAAGACATCGTCCTTGAGATCCTACTCCTTGAATATTGCTCCGGTTGCCCCAGAACTCACCAGCTTCGCATAGCGCTGCAGGTAACCCTTTTTGACCTTCGGGGGAGGTTCGGTCCAGTTCTTGGCTCTCTCCATTAGGGTTTTCTTGTTAAGGTCGATGGAGATCTTTTTTTGTGAAATGTCAATGTCAATGATGTCCCCCTCTTGGACAAGTCCAATTGGTCCTCCATCAGCGGCTTCTGGAGATATGTGGCCGACACAGGCTCCCCGAGTCCCCCCTGAGAACCGCCCATCTGTGAGAAGCGCCACGTCCCTGTCCAGATCCTGTCCAACAATGGCGGCAGTGGGGGTCAGCATTTCTCTCATGCCCGGTCCGCCTTTGGGTCCCTCGTACCTGATAACGACCACGTCGCCTTTTCTTATTTCCCGCTTCTGGATGCTCTCGACAGCCTCTTCTTCCGAGTCGAAGACCCTGGCTGGGCCTCGGTGAGACATGATTTCCGTCTCAACTGCGGCCTGTTTCACGACTGCTCCGTCCGGGGCAAGATTTCCGAAAAGGACCACCAGCCCGCCCTTGGGTCTATAGGGATAATTCGCATAATGAATCACATGGTGGTCGGATATTCGCACGTCTTTGATATTGTTCTCAACATTCTTTCCCGTGACCGTCATCGCATCGAGATGGATCAACCCGTGGCCAGCGAGCTCTTTCATCACCGCATGAATGCCGCCAGCCCGATGAAGGTCCTCCATGTGGTGGGGTCCTGCGGGTGAAAGAGAACAGATTTGGGGGGTTTTCTCGCTGAAGTCGTTGAATTTGTTCAGGTCCATCTTAATTCCCGCCTCGTGGGCAATGGCCGTCAGGTGGAGGGTCGTATTTGTTGATCCCCCTAAGGCCATATCCACAGCAATGGCATTCTCAAAGGCCTTCTCCGTCAGTATAGCTGAGGGGCGAATCTCCTGGCGAACAAGTTCAACCACTTGGATGCCCGCATCCTTCGCAAGCCTGATCCTCTCGGCCGAAACGGCCAGGGCGGTCCCATTGTTTTTTAAAGCTATTCCCAGGGCTTCAGAAAGTGAGTTCATTGTGTTGGCAGTAAACATGCCACTACAGCAGCCCGGCCCGGGACAGGCGCGGTCTTCAAGTTGACGAAGCTCCTGCTCGCTCATCTGGCCAGAAGTGACCTTTCCAATCGCCTCAAAAACAGTGATGAGGTCAACGTCGCAGTCCTGCCAACGACCCGTCAACATAGGGCCTCCGCTGAGGAGGATGGACGGAATATTGACCCGTGCCATGGCCATCATCATCCCCGGAATGATTTTGTCACAGTTTGGAACCAAGATGAGACCATCGAAAGGGTAAGCTGAGGCGACGATCTCAACTGAATCCGCGATCAACTCCCTTGAGGCAAGAGAGTACTTCATTCCTTCATGGCCCATAGCAATCCCGTCACATATGCCTATGGTCGAGAACTCCATCGGCGTTCCGCCGGCCATACGAATTCCAGCCTTGGCTGCCTCGACGACCCGATCTAGGTGAATGTGGCCGGGTATCAACTCATTGGCGGAGTTGGCGATACCGATGATTGGCCGGCTGAGCTCCGCATCACTGTATCCCATTGCCTTGAAGAGAGACCGATGGGGTGACCGACTCAGCCCTTTTTTCATCTTATCTGAACGCATGACGTTGTTTCCCCTTGAGTATTCTATCTGAATCTGAATTTGAGAGAAGTTACCACCTCAGGGGAAAAAGTCAATTCCAAAACCTATAGGGGTTCTTTGTCGGGGAAAACTGAAAGAGTAACATGAGGATACGAACGAGCCCATTCGGAAGGGACACTCCAGGTAGACAAGACTTATGTAACCCTGTATTCTAAGGGCAACTGGGAGTTGGACTCACCTCGTGAAGATCGTCATGTTAGGTGCTGGCGCTATGGGAAGTCTCTTCGGGGCGATGCTGTCTCGCTCTGAAAGAGGAGAGATTTGGCTTGTCGACATTTGGGAAGAGCATATCAACCGGATTAAGTCTCACGGCCTAGTCGTGGAATCTGAAGGTAAGGAGGTGCTCCACCAAGTAAGGGCGACAACCGATCCGGAGGAGGTGGGTATTGCCGACCTGATCATTGTTTTTGTCAAGGCTTACGTGACGAAGGATGCCGTTGAATACGGTCTGTCGATGGTTGGAAAGGAGACCTTCTTTCTCAGTCTTCAAAACGGCCTTGGGAATATCGAAAACATAGCATCGGTAATACCTGAGGCCAAGGTCGTCGTCGGCGTCACGTCACAGGGTTCCACGATGCTGGGACCTGGAAGGATTCGGCACGGTGGAAAGGGACCAACCTTTGTGGGACGAACCGACCGAAAAATCACAGAAGAGGTGGAGGCTATCTCCACTCTCTTCAACCAGTCTGGAATAGGGACCGAAGTCTCCGACAATATTGAACGTCTCATGTGGGAAAAACTTCTCATCAATGTGGGAATCAATGCGGTGACAGCGATTACCGGTTTGCGAAATGGGGAACTCCTCAACCATGAGGAGACAAAGATTCTCCTGACAGGGGCTGTGGAAGAGGCCGCAAAGGTAGCGAGGACGAAAGGGATTCCTGTGGGTAAGAATCCAGTGGCGAAGGTCTTTGAAATCTGCAAAGCAACCGCCCAGAACCGCTCTTCCATGGGACAGGACATAGACAACCGAAGGCGCACCGAAATCGACTTTATCAACGGAGGCATCGTCAGAGAGGGAACCGCCCTAGGCATTCCGACACCTGTCAATACGACCCTCATATGTCTCATTAAGACAATCGAAAAGGGATTTGGATAGGAAGCCCTAGGGGTTTTCGTCATTCATACTTATCCCAATCCAGTCATGATCGATCTTTTTTCACCGTTCCCAGTTGGTTGTTTTTTCGAATCCCGTCAACAGACACCATTCTTAGGGGAGATTTCAGGCAATGGAAAGAAGAAAGGTCACCATCCCAGACATTGTAGAGAAGAAGAAGAAGGGTAGAAAAACCACCATGCTCACCGCATATGACTATCCAACCGCTCTTCTGGTGGACCGTGCGGAGATTGATATGATTCTTGTTGGGGACTCATTGGGGATGGTTGTCTTGGGGTACGAGACGACCGTTTCCGTCACCATGGATGAGATGATTCACCATACGAAAGCGGTTGTTCGGGGAACCCGGTTCGCCTTGGTCGTGGGGGATATGCCTTTTATGTCCTACAACACCTGTCAAAAGGACGCCATCATAAATGCAGGACGTTTCATCAAAGAGGGCGGAGCCGATGCAGTCAAGCTCGAAGGCGGGACCAGCATGGCGACTACTGTTCAGGCAATCGTGAGAGCAGGGATTCCTGTCATGGGCCACATCGGTTTGACACCCCAGACGATCTCTCAGCTGGGAGGATTCAGAGTCCAGGGTAGAAACGCAGAGGCTGCAAGAAAGATAATCGATGATGCCAAGGCTTTGGAGGAGGCTGGAGCATTTTCCATTGTTTTGGAGGCGGTGCCCGGGGGCATTGCCGGCCGAATTACCAAAAGCGTAAGTATCCCCACGATCGGAATCGGGGCGGGGATAGAATGTGACGGACAGGTCCTGGTCTATCAGGACATGATAGGCCTTTTCGACCGTTTTGTTCCCAAATTTGTCAAGCAGTATTCTCAGGTTGGCGAGGTCATGCTTAGCTCGTTCAAGCAGTTCAAAGAAGAGGTGGAAAAAGAGATCTTCCCAGGGGAGGAACACACTTTCAGTATTGAGCAGAAGGAACTGGAGAAGATCTAAAAGGCAGTTCTCGATACCACGAATATTTGGGTTGGATAGGCGTCGTGAAACAGGGAATGGGGTGTGTGACTGTTTTACGTTTTCAGGAGAGTTGGGAGAAGATCTATCACCATATCCTTTTTGATGGACCATAGCTCGGCCATGATCTCTCGAACAGACTCCCAAGAGACCCCCGGCGTATTGACTTTGGCTCTCAACTTTTCGAGAAGCTCGCCGGTCTTTTTCAGCCCCATCATGTCGCCCATGACCCCCTCAATTTTGTCCCAATTAGGCTCCGAACTTTTCATTTCGGACTTCAGGTCGGCCATGAGTTTATCAACGGCCTTGTCCCTGGCCGATGCTGACAAGTGCTCACTCTCGACAACTTCAAAATTGGGTTCCACTTTGCGGTCCATGGTGCTCTCCAATTTGAGGGGTTCTTCAATGATTTTTGTTCCCCCTGGAGTCTCAGTCTCCACCAATGTTTCCTCTACAACGGAGTCTATCTGTTTCTCGACAGAGACGTCTTCCGGAACGGTTTCTTCAGAGGGTGCAAATAGGAGTTCCTTGATCTTCTCGTCCGTAGATGATCTGTCCGGGGGGCCTACCATTTTTTCGAGTATTACACCAACTTTATCTAGGTCGGCCTTGTAATTTCGAATATTTCCTTGAGTCACGGCATGTTGACTCCACATTTCAGCGCCATTCTTGACGAATTCCAATTGCTCAAATTTTTTGAGATCCCGGTTGCTCCCCTCACGACTCAGGAAGCCTCTTAGGTCGGTCACCCATTTCTTCACTTTGGGATGGTCCGGGCCCACACTCCCGGCATTGCTCTTGATGTGCTCAAAATCCTCGAGCAGCTGATCGACCTCGCTCCTCATTGGGTGGACCCTCCTCGCTCCATAGAACTCAATGCGTAAATGATATACGGGGTCGTAATGCTGGGGGTTGTATCCCCCTCTTATAAGTCTTATCGTCATGAAATCCTTTTCTCCTTAGCAAATATTATATGGTTCAGCCTCTTTATCGCGTCCCTATCATCTTTGGATCCAGCGTATCCCGAAGTCCGTCACCGAGGAGATTGAATCCAAGTACAGCTAAACCAATGGCCAGACCGGGGAATATGGCTAGCCCAGGTGATGCGCCCATAAAAGTTTGAGCCTCCTGTAGCATCTGCCCCCAGCTCGCCTTTGGTGGCTGCGTCCCCAATCCCAGGAAACTCAGACCGGCTTCCGCGAGTATCGCCACGGCAAACTGGACTGTGCCTTGAACAATTAGAGGGGCCATTATGTTCGGAAGGACGTGGCGAAACGTGGTGGAGAAATCGCTCCGGCCGGCGGCCCGTGCGGCTGTGATGTAATCGCGTTCCCAAACACTCAGGGAGCTGGCACGGGTTAGTCTCGAAAAGATGGGAACATAGAAGATGCCAATTGCGACCATTGAATTGATGATACCTGGACCAAAAACAGATGTAATCAGGAGGGCTGACAAAACGGCTGGAAACCCATAAAGGAGGTCAGATAGGCGCATAATCACCTCATCCAAGAAACCTCGATAGTATCCGGCCAGGGACCCGAGAAGAACACCGAAACTTATTCCAATAGTCACGGCAACGAGCCCGACGATGATGGAATTGACCGCCCCCTGCATGATGCGGCTGAAAACGTCTCGACCGTATTGATCTGTTCCCAACCAGTGAGCCCCACTGGGGCCCTCAAGACGGTGGCGTATGTCCATTGCCGTGGGGTCGTAGGGCGTGTAGAAGAGGCTCACGAGAGCACCGGCCAGGATAACCGATGCGATCATGAATCCAATAAAGAAATTTCTGTTCCTCAAAAACCTTCTCAATGCTTTACTCCAAACGAATCCTGGGGTCGAGCATGACGTATATCAAGTCGACAAGAAAATTGATAATCACAATAATGCTCGCGATAAAGAGAACAACGGCCTGAACCACAGGGAGGTCCCGTTGATTGATGGCAAGGTAGACCAGCCGGCCAAGACCAGGCAGGAAGAACACCTGCTCGATGATGATGGTCCCGGCCATGAGCTGTCCGATCTGAAGACCCAGTATGGTCAAAACAGGAATTACAGCATTTCGAAAGGCGTGTTTATAAATGACAATACTTTCTGCGAGGCCTTTACTCCTTGCTGTCCGCACATAATCCTCCCGAAGAACCTCGAGAAGGGACGAACGGGTCATCCGAGCCAGAACTGCTGCCCGGATAAATCCAAGCGCTGCGGCAGGCAGTATGAGACTCTTCACAGAGCCCCAAAAACTTTTTGACCACCCCGGAAAGCCACCAGATGCAAACCAGTGGAGGTTGACGGCAAAAAGGAGAATAAGCAGAAGGCCTGCCCAAAAGGCCGGAATGGCCAGGCCAATTTGAGAAAAGATCATGACGCCGTAGTCTCCCGCCTGGTTCTGATGAGTCGACGCATAAATCCCGAGGGGAATCGAAATCACGACGGAGAACAAAACGGCGAACAAGGTCAAGGGACCGGTGACTGCCAGCCGTTGGATGACGAGTTCCGTGATTGGGACGCCATAGGTAATGGATCGTCCCATATCGCCCCTGAGCAATTCCCATATCCAACTCAGGTACTGAACAGCGAGGGGCCGATCTAACCCCAACTCCGCTCTCAGAGCCGACACAGCGTCAGGAGTTGCCTGCAGTCCCAGGATGATCTGGGCTGGATCGCCAGGGATAATCCGCATCACGACGAAAACAACGATAGACACCAGTAGAAGGGTCAGAATCAAGACAATCAGTCGTCTAACGAGGTAGGTGGTCATTTGAAAAGCAAAACGAGGCGGCCTCCACAGTCGGAAAGCGGCCGCCTCCTTGTATTCGTATTTTCTGTGATTTCTCTGAAAAAGGTCGCTCTTCGCTGCGCAGAAGTTTCTTTCGGCAGTTCTAAGGCTCGCTTCACTGCAAATACAAAACTCGCCCTTCGAATTCAGATCCCGCCAACGGCGAAACTAAGAACTGTATGCGAAAGAATCTTGATTCGCGCTCAGAGATCCCTTTTCCAGTCTTCTAAGAGATCTCTTTACTGTCCGTCCGGGCTGATCTATTTGGCGATCCACACCTCGGTCACATCATGAGCAATGGCCGGATAGTCCTCCCACCATCCCATGACCTCCTTCTTCATCGCCGGGAGGCTGGGTGCCTCAAAGAGAAAACCATTTACCGCATCATCAGCCAGGATGTACTGGGCAATGGCGTAAAGCCGGCTCTGTTCAGCCGGATCCGCCGATCCTCTCGCCCTTCTTATGATCTCCTTGAATTTCGGGCTGTCATACCGAAAGTAATACTCGGGCTTAGCGTAGATACCGATATCAAAAGCTTCCACGTGGCCGATTACGGTCAGGTCGTAATCGGCGTTTCTGTAAATCCGGTCGATCCACTGCCCCCACTCGATGAGCTCGATTTTCAGGTTGATGCCCACCTTTTTAAATAGATCAGCAATAATTTCCCCGCTGCGCTTGGAGTAATCGTACGGAATAGGAAGCTTGATCACCGCATCGAAGCCGTTTGGATACCCGGCTTCTGCCAACAATTGCTTAGCTTTTTCCGGGTCATAGGGATACATCCAGG
>CAYGBK010000025.1:0-13402 GCA_964348095.1 uncultured Thermodesulfobacteriota bacterium
TTCTGAGATCTGAAACCCCTGCCAAGGAGGGCTACGCAGGACCCCAGAAGTGCGCCGAGTGTCATCTCGATATTTACGACGATTATCGGGCAACCGCGCATCCCTACAAACTTCGCCCCGTGGAAGAAGCACGCATCGCCGGATTTCCAGTCCCCGAGGGATACACGTGGGATGATATTAGTTACGTCATCGGTGGGCACCGGTGGAAGTCTCGTTATGTCGGCACGGACGGGTATATCATCACCATGACCGGCAAGAACCGTGACGTCAAGGGAAAGAATCAGTACAACATCGCCACAGGGTCGTGGTCGAATTACCATGGTGGGGAGAAGAAACCTTACAACTGCGGAAGGTGCCACACCTCAGGGTACTCCAAAGAGGGTCATCAGGACGGCCTCGAAGGAATCGTTGGAACATGGGCCTTTCCAGGCATCTCGTGCGAAGAGTGCCATGGTCCGGGAGCGGCCCATGCCAAGGCTCCGGCAAAGGAAAACATCAAGAAGGATACCTCTTCTGGTGCCTGTGGAAAGTGTCACGTTCGCGGGGACAAAAACAAAATTCCCGCCAGTAAGGGCTTCATCCGCCATCACGAACAGTACAACGAACTCCTGGCAAGTCCTCACAAGGACATGGCCTGCGTCGACTGTCACGATCCACACAAACCACTTCAGGCTGCAATCAAAGCCGACTGTGCCAGTTGCCACAGCGACGTAGCGGCCCAGTACAAGGGGAGCAAGATGGAGCGAGTCGGCAAGACTTGCGAAGACTGCCACATGCCCATGGCCACCAAATCGGCTGTTAGTCTTGCGCGCTGGCAGGGAGATGTGAAAACGCACCTCTTTAGGATCGACCCCGATCCCAATGCCAAGATGTTCACCGACGACGGGAAGTTTGCCAAAGGCTCCCTGACCGTCGAATATGCCTGCCTGGATTGCCATCTGGACCGAGACGCCGCGTGGGCAGGAAAATATGCAAAAGGAGCTCACACCCTTGGGAAGTGATCGCACCACAGCAAGAATCGGCCGTGCGATAGGCTCGAAAGACCTGAAAAGGTCCTCTCCCATTTCACCTAGGATAGAGCGATGAAGGATATGAGAAAAATCGGTTATGTGGTTTTCGTTGGCATCTTGATTGGAATCTGGCTCTTCGTATCAGAAAGCGGGCTGGCCGAGAATGAGTCGTCCTATGAGCCTTCCACCGCGTGCGGCTCGTGCCATGCTGACATTCACGGTATGTGGGTCAATGGGATGCATGCCCAGGCTTATGACGACCCAATTTTTCAGGCCAGCTTCCTCCAGGCTTTCTTCGAGACCGGGGGAAAAGCGACTGCGTACTGCCTCCGCTGTCACGATCCCACAAGCCAGATTCCCGAGGACCTTGATGTAAAGAGAGACATCACCGGGGCCGGCGTGACCTGCGACTACTGTCACACAGTTCACGATATAGATTTGACCCGCTCTGGTTCTCCTCTGGTTAGCAGACCGGGAACATCGAAGACCGGCCCCTATCTCAACTCCCATTCCCCGGCACACGATACAGAGAAGAAGCCTTTTTTCAAGAAGTCAGAGTTCTGTGCCGGATGTCATCAGTTGACCAGTCAGAACGGTGTTGTGATTATCGGAACCTACCAGGAATGGAAAGAGAGTTCCTACGCCGCTAGGGGCATTGAATGCCAGGATTGCCATATGCCGATCGAGCCGGGGAAAAAGATCGTCACGGAGGACGTCAGGCCTTCAAAGCGAAAGGTCAACCTCCACAACCTGGCAGGAGGCCATAGCGTCGACCAGATTCGGTCAGCTATCAAGGTAGAAATCAAGGACGTCGTCCTTGATGGCGATTCCCTGTTCGTTACTGTTCATGTGACCAATGTCAATTCTGGTCACAAGATCCCAACTGGAACCCCATCGAGGCAGCTCATTCTGAGAGTCTCCGTCAGGGACCGGACGGGACGGTTCCACCTCGAAAGCGACAAAGCCTTCGAGAAGGTCCTGATGGACGAAAACAAGCAGATCCTGGAGAAGGATCATGAGATCATGCTAAAGGCGTCCCGAGTTCATTATGACAATCGAATCGGCCCGAAAGAAGTCAGGGAAGTTCCATTCGCTTTTTCGGTTCCATACCCCCATCTGATTGAAGACTGGAAAAGAAAGCTGATCGTTGAGGCGAAGACCATGTATCAGTACCTTCCCCAGGTTATTGGGTCCCAAGCCATGGTCGTTGAGATCGGAACAGATAGATATCCCAGGAAGTAGACCGTGACACGCGATAGGCGAGAAAGTTTAAAGACGGTCGAATGCTTCTGTTCTGGAGGTTCGAGAGCTTTTCAGATGTTCGGGTCATGACCGCTAAGCGGTAGGGTGGCCGACCATTTCCCTTAGAAGAAAAAACGGGAGGTCTTCCCGCCTATATAACTTTTGGTCACCCCGGCCTCGCGGGTTGATCGGCTAGAGGAATAGAGGCAATTTCCGTGGTGGAGGAAGGCATGGCTGGTGAAGTCAAAGAGGGAAGAAGATCTTTTTTGAATCTCATGCTCGGAGGGGCCTTAGTCGTGGGATTTGGGGTAGTAGTCAATACGATATTCAGATTCATGTGGCCCACTGAAGAGGTAATTGGCGGTGGGATGGCAGGCGGAAGCACAACACTACCGTTGGGAGAGGTTCCCGTTGGAAGTGCCAAGACCGTTCGACATCAGGGTAAACCTTTCGTGGTCGTTCGCACAGCAACCGGCGTCCATGCCATAAATGCGATCTGCACCCATCTGGGCTGTATCGTCTACTGGGATAGTCAGCGCAAACAACTCGCCTGCCCCTGCCATACTGCCTTTTTCGACCTGAACGGAACCGTGCTCACAGGGCCGGCGCCAAGCCCTTTGCCGACCACCACAGTCAAGATCGCTGGGGATCAAATTGTCCTAGGTTAGTGCTCATCATCACCTGCCACGGGTACTTCGGAGGTCCGGAATGGAAGAGGAAGAGAAAAAACCCAAAACCATTGACGAGGAAATAGAAAGGCGCACTTTAGTTCGAGAGTTTGTGAACATTTTCACCCTTTTCACGGGCGTCCTGTACGGGGAATTGGATGAGCGTTTGGGGGTCATGGACGCAATCAAGAAGAATCTCAAAAAACCTGTTCCTGCTCACGTCAACTGGACGTTCTGCTTTGGGGGCATTTCTTTCTTTTTGTTTCTGGTCCTCGTTGTAACCGGAGTTCTGCTCATGATTTACTACCGCCCGACGACTAAAGACGCCTATGAAAGTGTGGTCGTTATCACGAATATCGTTCCCTATGGGTGGCTGATCCGGGGACTCCATCACTGGGCATCAAACCTGATGGTCCTTATGGTTATCCTCCATATGGTGAAGGTGTTCGTTTATGGAGCATACAAGCCTCCCAGGGATTTTAACTGGGTGGTTGGTGTGGTTCTTCTGATTCTTACGCTGGCATTCGGCTTTTCCGGGTATCTCCTTCCCTGGAACCAGGTCTCCTACTGGGCTACCACCGTGGTAACGGATGCCACCGGGGCATTCCCACTCATCGGTGAACAGCTCAAGTTCTTCATTCGTGGCGGACCCGAGGTTTCCCAGATGACATTGAGCCGTTTCTTTACACTCCATGTCGTCGTGTTGCCAGCCGTGACGGTGGTGTTTCTTTTCCTTCACTTCGGCATGTTGAGAAAACAAGGGATTTCCGGTCCCTTGTGAGAGAATAAGAACCGGGGAGGACTTTTGCTGCTCTGGCGTGCCGGCCATACTTGTTTCCATGAACAACGGGAGATTACGTTATGGAAGAAAACGAAGCATCTGGCAAGGCTATTCCTTTTTTCCCCCATCACTTTCTCAAGGAAGTGATTGTGATGTGTATCGTTGTGGCCATCCTCACCATTCTAACTGTGGTTTTCCCGGCCCCCATGGAAGAGCCGGCAGATCCATTTGTGACGCCCATCCACCTGAAACCTGAATGGTATTTTCTTGCCAACTACAAGTTCCTGCAGTTGGCCGAATATCTGTCCTTTGTCGGGTCATGGGCGCCAAAGGTGCTTGGAATCATCGGACAGTTGGTCGTGATTTTGGTTCTCATGTTCTTTCCCTTTTTCGACAAGAACCCGGAGCGGCATCCGAAGCGGAGGCCCTTCATGATCTTTGTAGGGTGTGTCTCAATCATCGTCTACGGAATTCTCGTTTATCTTGGATATGTGAAATGACGAGTACACACCATTTTTTGATCAAAGTAACTTATTTTAGACCCGGGGACCCATCATGCGATCGTTCAGGAGGGGCGGATAGTATGAGCAAAAGGAAGTCGGTATGGAGAGGGATGACATTTCTTCCTCTTATGGCCGCTCTGGTAATAGGCGTGAATATTGCCCATGGAGAAGAAGCACAGGTGAAGGAGAGCTCTTGCGTCCGTTGCCACACGGATCTGGGTGGTAAGTATGCCGAACCTATTCGACAATTGCTTGAGAGCGTCCACTCTGAGCAGGAGGTCGCCTGCCACGACTGTCATGGCGGAAATCCCGCATCTTTTGATGAAGACGAAGCTCATTCCACGAAAAAGGCCTTCGTTGGGAAGCCGGCTTTTGAGGAGATTCCAGAATTCTGTGCCCGATGCCATTCTGACCCGAATCGAATGAAGCGATACAAAATCAGGACCGACCAGCTGGCCCTTTACCAAACGAGCCACCACGGACAGCTCCTATACAATGAAAAAGATCCAAATACGGCGACCTGCACGAGCTGTCACGGGGTGCATGATGTCAAGAGCGGAGGCAACCCACTGTCGAGAGTGTTTAAGGCCAACATTCCAAAAACGTGCAGCGAGTGCCATTCCGATTCCGCTCGGATGGACAAATACAAGATTCCCATCGACCAATACGACCAGTTTGTTCGGAGCGCTCATGGAAAGATGCTCCTGGAGAAAGGTGATTCGCGGGCACCGACGTGTTCGGATTGCCACGGAGTCCACAGCGCCACTCCTCCTGGTTATGAGGATATTGCTGCAACCTGCCAGATGTGTCACGGCGCCATCGCCAAGCTTTTCAAGGAGAGCCCCCACTACGTCGAACAGACGGATGAAGAGGCAGCCCGATGTATCGACTGTCATGGCGATCATAATGTGTCCCACGCCACGACCGCTCTGTACGATGGAGATGATGAGGGCCATTGCGGCATGTGTCATGAATCTGACTCTAAACAGGTTCGTCTCGCCCAGCTTCTCAAAGGACGGATCGAAGAGGGGATCAGCGAAGTGGAACATGCCGAGGCGATGTTGAACCGGGTGAGGGGGTCAGGCAAGAACCTGGAGAAAATCGAAGAGGCCTTTGAAGCCGCCAAATCCGAATTGGTACAGGCGAGGGCATCAACTCATACACTGTCGCCGGAGCGGACCAACGAACACATCAATCTAGTTATCGAAGAGGGAGAAAAGGTGGACCTGGCCGCGATTGGAATTGTCAAGGAACTTTCGGGAAGACGCAAGGGAGCCATTTTCGTTCTGGCCATTCTGGCAATTATCATCGTTCTTGTCTACATCAAGATACGGACTTTGAAAACGGCGGATTGATGCGAGAAATGAATTACAGGGCGGGGGGCTCATGCAAGAAATAGGGCGGCAATACACACCGCCCTCTTTTTTCTTCAACAGATTAATTATCTATCGTCATCTGTCGGCGGCATGGGGTCTCACCAGCCGCCTGAGGTCGCTAACATTTTCGGTTGGCAGCTGGCAGTTCCATTGGACTGAATCCTAATTCAAAATAGTCGTTGAAACTTGAGAGGTATGAAGAATAGAGAGCCGAGGCCTGACTCGGATCAATCAATGTTCAAAGAACTGGTCGACGGGTTCACCCACGAGGTCAGGAACCCCCTGACCAGCATTAAGGTCGCCCTCAAGGCTTTAGGAGAGCAAATGGCCCACGGAGACCCCAGGGGAGAGATCATAGAGCAGATTCACGGTGAGGTTGGAACGATAAATAGAGCCCTCTCCGATCTGGTCGATTTCACTCGGATGTCAGCCCCAGAGGCGTCACTCGCTGACGTCAATAAGCCGATAGAAAAGGCCTTGCAACGAATCCAGGAAAAATGTAATCGGCAGGGCATAAGGGTCGAAAAGTTCCTTTCATCCACCTTGCCCAACACAAGGATCGACACAAAGCAGGTTGAGTTAGCCTTCCTTCACCTTTTCCTGGACATGCTGAAGGTCATGCCACATGGCGGGCACATGTGGGTTCAAACTTCATTCAGCCCTGGAGGTGCCATTCTGGTCAAGATCGAGGACTCGGGAGGTCCGATTCCCCAAATTCAAATGGAAAGGCTCTTTAAGCCTTTCCTTTCTGCCAAAGGGAGAGGAACTGGAATCGGGCTTTCTGTAGCAGAAAAAATGATCGCCCAGAATGGCGGCCACATCGAGGCAAAGAACAAAGGGGAAGAGGGGGTGACTTTCGACATAGTGTTCCCCATCTGTTCGTAACGTCAGCATGATGTGAGCAGTCAGGGCAAGAGAGACTGATCGCAAATCCCTGGACACAAGAATGCCAAACGAAACCATTCTTATTGTGGAAGATGACATTCTCCTGAATCGGTCGATGCAGGAAACCCTCGGTCAGGAGGGGTACAGAGTCATTTCTGCAGGAACGGGGGAAGAGGCGTTGGAAAGAACCAACGAGGAAGTGCCCGATCTGATGCTTCTCGATATCATGCTCCCGGCGATCGATGGCCTCGAAGTCCTGAAAAGAATGAAGGACCTGACCAAAGAGGTGGTCGTGATAGTACTGACAGCCTCAGAAGTAGTTCAAACCGCCGTCGAGGCCATGAAGTTAGGTGCCTATGATTACATTTCAAAGCCATTCGATATGGATGGTGTAAAAATCACCATCCGGAATGCTCTTGAGAGCACACGGCTAAGAAGAGAAGTTGCCTTAATCCGAACCCAGCAGCGGGAACTTTACGGTTTCGGGAATATTATTGGTACGAGTCCTCCCATGCAGGAGGTCTATGAACGAATCTCCAAGGTCATCGAGATGGATGTAAAAACCGTCTTGATACTTGGAGAGACTGGAACCGGGAAAGATTTGGTAGCCAGGACCATTCATTATCAAAGCCCACATCATGATCACTCTTTTGTTGAAATCAACTGTATGAATATTCCAGACAATATCCTGGAGAGTGAGCTTTTCGGGCATGAAAGAGGGGCTTTCACCGACGCCAAGGAGCTAAAAAGAGGGCTCTTTGAGCAAGCCCAGGGCGGCACGGTTCTCCTGGATGAGATTGGCCATATGCCCCACAACCTGCAGGGAAAACTCCTCAGGATCATTGAAGAGCGGATGTTTCGGCGCGTCGGAGGACTCAAGGACTTGAATGCTGATGTTCTAATAATTGCTGCCACAAACAGGGATCTGTGGACAGCTGTGGAGAAGGGTGAGTTCCGCAAGGATCTCTATTATCGCATAAAGCTCGTCCCCCTTTATATGCCTCCCCTCAGGGAAAGAAAGGAGGACATGCCCCTCCTGAATAAATACTTCATCCAGACAGCCAACCGAGAATTCAAAAGAAATGTGCAAGGAATCTCCAAAGAGGCCGAAAAACTTTTGGCCGCCCATGATTGGCCGGGAAACGTGCGAGAACTCAAGAACGTCATTGAACGAGCTGTCATCTTGGGGGATGAAAACCAGATCCTGGTAAAACATCTGCCAAGAGAGATCGCCAGAGTTGGCCAGGATGTGATCGCGGAATTCCATCTGCCCTCCAAAGGCATTTCTTTGGCCAACGTGGAGAAGGGATTGATCGAACAGGCCCTGAAGAGGACAGGTGGAAATCAGGTCCAGACAGCCAGACTGCTCCATATCACAAGACATGCTTTGCGGCATCGGATGAAAAAACATGGCCTCTTGTGAGTCAATGTGAGTCTATTTCCATTATTATGAGAACAAGTTGCCAAAAAGTGCTATAATACACACCCTATGCGCCTTTTCCAACAACTTCCCTTTCACCCACGCCTGTTGCAAGCCTCTCCCCTATTTCTCACTCGTCATAAAGTGAACCAAAGTTACGTGAAACATTACATAATCCAAACCACTTATCTACCATTCCATCAGAATAGTATTATTTCTTGATCTAAGATTCGTTTTTGGTACAAGCATTGCATTTTTTGAAACAGGGCCTCATGGGGTTGAATTTTTGATCTCCAGCCATAAACACGAGGGACGGGGCTGCCTCTGGCGGGCAGCTCATGTGTATACGGTCGTCTTTCCGTGCATAAGAGGAAGAATGCCGGGCGTCCTTCCTCATAGATGATGAGTTTTGATCTCAAAGATCTCTCTTAATCCGCTATGCATGCATACGCTATATGGCTAAAAGACCTGTCCATACACAGATGGTGGAGGAGAGATTCATCTTTGCCGCTTTTCTCTCTTTCATACTGATTATGGCAAGTATGTCCACGGCATTGGCAGCGGGTGTGAGAGGTTCAGCAACGGTGACCACTACCACTTTCAGGTCGGAAATAGACGACACGACAGAGTCGATTTTTTCTCTTGATCAGCGGTATTTGCTTGGTTTGGACAGTGAGCTTTCCCCCCTGCTCAAGTGGCGTACAGATCTTAGAGATCTGGAATCCTTGGACGACGCCGAGGAGGGAAGGAGTACGCGAAGGGAGCTTGAGCTTTTCTCTGAGCTGCTTCTGTCTAATCCTCTATTTGACTGGAGCTCGGGGCTCCGATTAGGTTCAGATACCTCGAAGGACCCCGGCAGCCGGAGGAAAACTCTCACCGATGAGAATTTTTCCAGTCGATTGGATTGGAGAGCTGAAGGTTTTCCATCCCTCACCCTCAGGTATGACAAGGAACGGACGTTCGATGATCTTCCCGTCGCCTTGGAGGACAGAAAAAGGGATCGTTATCTCGTGGAGTCAGAATATACCTATGGCCCTATTACCTTGTTTGAGAGCTTCACATATGAGGAGGAGGAAAACCGTGTTTCGGCCATTACGAGTGAGAACTTCGATAACTTGGGAAGTATAGACTTCCAGAAAGATTTCCAGGAAGGGAAGATCTCCCTTGTGGGCAATTATCAGATCAGTTATGATCGGAACGAGGAGACAGCCGAGAGGGCCATAACCGTCCAAAGATTGCGATTGGCCCGGCGGGGTCTTTACAGCGCCCAAGACACGACACCCGCGGATGGACAGTTGGACGACACACCCAGCCTGATCGATTCCGACATAAACACTTCCGCGACAGATGGGCTGGGTAATGCGATCAATATTGGAGGCGGCAACACTTTTCGGAACATCGGTGTTGAGCTGAGAGCTGCTGAAGTGGTCAACCGGCTACTTGTCTATGTGAGGCCGGGCGATCCTGACCTCTCCGGGGTGATTGTCTGGACGGTCTATTTCAGCGACGACGGCCAGAGCTGGTCGCCTCGTGCAAGCACGAGTTTCTTTGATTCCGTCGAGAATCGCTACGAAATCTCTTTCACAGAGCCCAGTGCTCACCTCTTTTTCAAGGTCGTCAACGAAAGCACGAGCGGAGTGCTCGACTCTTTTGTGACAGAGGTTGAAGCCCTCGGGCCTCTTACCTTGGAGGCTGGAGAGACCGAGGTTTTCACCACCCTTATTCAGGACTTCAATTCGACCGTGACTTACAGACCAGTGGAGATGGTCACCCTTTCCTATGACTTCTTTCATTCCAGGTCTAAAAGGGAAACTGAAACCCGGGACTTTACCGAAACGATAAGTAACTATGGGCTTGGGCTTCAGGTAGATCCTTCCAGGGCGCTGTCGACCGTCTTGCGATTTGAACGAAACTCTCTCGAATCGGAGCAGAATGATGTGGAGACCCTCACAGATAGATATTCCCTAACTGTTCTCTACACGCCGTGGGAAACACTGACCGCTACGCTTTCAGCTGCTCGAAACGAGACCGAAGAGGACGACAAGAACCGATCCCGGTTCGATTCAGTCTCCCTTCAGGTCCTCTCTGAAATCTATCGTGGAGTGAATGTGAATGCGACCGTAGGTCTTTTGGAAACCACGGATTTCTTTGTCGACACAGAGACTAGAGGCCTGGATTGGACTCTGGATGTAGATGCAGAGCTCAGGAGGTATCTCATAGCCACCCTGAGCTACGATGGCTCGCGAAGCCGCGAGGAACCTCAGGATATCGAGACCGAGAGACATGACGTCAGCTTTCTCCTCATCTGGAGGCCTACCCAGCAGCTCAACCTTTCGGGCGAATGGGGGTATCGCGATGCGGATGAGTTCGAGGGATTCAGCCAGAGATATACCCTGGACTGGCTCCCCTTCCCCGATGGAAATGTCGACCTGAATTTCTTCTATGAACTGGGAATCGACGAGGCAGAAAACAGAACAAGGCAGCGGTTTAATGGCGGTTTGCGGTGGGCCCTAAACCGAAAGACAGACTTTCGGCTGGATTACATTTTTGACAAGGGTTCAAACACCACACGGGAAGAGATCCACATCCTCGATGCCACCCTGGATATCAGGTTTTAGAGGCGACCGATGCGTTGGAAGAACTTTCTTGGTTACTTTTTTGTGGGACTCACTCTCGTGGGCTTCTTGGGATGCCGGGGCAGAACCCTGGCTTACATTCATCCCAATGCCGATTTGAGCTTCATCAAGAAGCTTGCGGTCATGCCCTTCATCAACCTCACCGAGGATCAGTTCGCCGGCCGAAAGGTGAGGGAGGTATTGGTTGCAGAATTATTGTTGACAGGAGCCCTGGATGTGGTGGAACCGGGAGAGGTCAACCGGGCTCTGACAGAGAAGAAGATCGACTCGGTCGGCTCCCTGACGGCTGAACAGATCCAGGTGATTGGGAGGGCGTTAGGTGCCCAGGCACTGATTCTGGGAACGGTTGAGGAGTTTGGAGATGTTCGTTCAGGGTCTTTATCTGCTCCCCTTGTGACTATCGGGTTGAGGATGATAGATGTCGAATCCGGTACCATCATCTGGTCGGTGAACCACAGCAGGGGGGGGATCGGAACCATGACCCGCCTTTTCGGAATCGGCGAGGGCACTATCAGCGAGGTGACCACCAGGGTGGTCCGGGAGGCAATTGATACGCTGTTTTTGTACTAGTCCAATGATGGACTCAAGACACGAGGCTCGAGACCCAAAACCCGTAAATGACAAGCGCAAGGCTCAGGGCCTGGGGCTAAGGGATAAAGCCTTGCACAGGGGGAGGTGGTTTTTTGCCTTGAGTCTCTTGTCGGGCTTCCTTATATTTGTTTGCACGCCTTGCAGACAGGCTATCGGGGTCACGGATCAACCGCCGGCTGCGCTGAAAATCGCGCTCCTTCCATTCGAGAACAACAGCGGGAGGAGGGAGGCGGCGAGAGCGGTCATGCCCCTTGTCAGGGACTATCTGACCCAATCGGGATACGAGCTGTTGAACGAACAAGACCTCGAGCGATTCCTGGTTCGCAATAGAATCCGAAGAACGGGGGAGATAAGCCGCAAAAACGCCAGACAACTCGGTGAGGAGCTTGGAGCTGACCTCATCGCAGTGGGGGCGGTCGAGGTTTTCACCGAGATCGATCCGCCCCAGGTCGGACTCTCATGCAGGTTTGTCGACCCATCAAAGGGCTCTATTCTGTGGGCGGAGAGCGTTGGCGTCACCGGAGATGATTTTACCACCATTTTAGGTCTTGGCACGATCCGATCAGTCGATCTGCTGGGGATCAAAGCCGTGGAGAGCCTCTTCAGAACCTTGAGGAAGACTCCGACGGCAGAAGGAGACCGCACTCCTGCGTCCAAGAAGCATGGGGAGAGGCCAAAGGTTGCTCTCCTGCCTTTTGAAAACCTCAGCGGAAGAAAGGCCGCAGGCAGAATCGTTTCCAATATTGTTATCACCCGTCTCGTGCAAAAGGGCTATTACGAGGTGGTGGAACCCGGAGAGGTGCGAAACCAGATCATCGAGCTCAGGGTAAGACATCTCGAGGCCATGGGGATAGACACCATGAGCGAACTCGGCCGTGAAGCGGAGGCAGACTATCTTCTTCTGGGAAGCGTTGAGGACTACCGGGAGGAAGTGAGAGAGGGTTTTCCCCCGAGGGTTGAGGTTCATGCCAGGCTGATCGACGCCGATAAGGGCCGCAGCGTATGGGCTGGAAGCACCTTCATGACAGGGGACGATTTTCTCATTGTCCTCGATTTCGGAAAGATACGCTCGATTGTCCCACTCGCAAGAAAAGCAGCCAATCGAATCATTAAAGGCATGGTAAAAACAAAAACAGTACAAAGGGAGTGGCGGTCTGCCGGGGATACACGATGGAGAGACTCAAGACTCAAAACTCAAAACTTCCCATAGCCAAGGGCTGGAAAGGCACCCAATGGTCTCGCCACTCGCACATTCTCGCTTTCTCTATGCGCCCTGTGCCGTGGGTGTTGCAGCTTATGTTGCGGGCCCTGCGCCCTGTATCCTGCACTTTGTACCTTTTGCCTTGGGTCTTGGCTCTTGGGTCTTGTGTCTTTTTATCCGGCTGCCTCCCGAGGGTCATAACTGGGGAGCGAACCTACCTTGCCCTGGTGAACGGTGAGCCCATCAACCTCGAGTATATCCGAATGAACTTTAAGAGCCCGCATGGGGATATCCTCACCCTTCTGCGGGATGAGGGGGCTCTCAGGACATACCTGGATAGGGCCATAGATCTCAAACTCCTCGCTCAGGAGGCTTACCGGACGGGGCTAGATGAGGAAGAAGAGATCAAGAGGAGGGTGGGGGAGTTTAAACTGCATCTGGCGAAGGAGAAACTGCTGGAAGCGGAACTGGGTGATGAGAGGGATCCCAAGATCCGCAGGGAAAAAGGGGATGAATTTCTATCCGATTTGAGGGCATCGGCCAGAATAGAGGTGAAGAAAGATCTGATTTCCCGGTTGCTTCCGGGGGAAGGGGGCGAGGGGAGAAAGGAGGATGGTCCTTCCCCTGGCGAAACCATCGCTCAGGTGGATGGGGAACAGATAACCGCCGGCATGTTGCGGAAAAGGCTCAATCCAAATGCCCTGGCCCGGCTCGAGAGGGACAAGGCCCTTGAGATGGTGGGGAGTACATTAAACAAACTTATCGACGACTTCCTGTTGAGAGGGGAGGCCGTGAAACGGGGTTACGCTGATAGGGAAGAGACTTTGAGGGAGGCCAAGGTCTTCGAAGAAGGGCTCCTCAGGACGAGGTTGTATCAGGAGGCCATCTTTCCTCAGGTAAGGACAACGGATGAGGAGGTGGAGAAGTATTACCGGGACCACCCCGATGAGTTCACCCTTCCCGAGCGGGTGAATATCAGCCACATCCTGCTGAAGACCAGAGAAGAGGCTGAAGAGGTTCTTTCGGAGCTCAAGGGAGGCATTGATTTCGAGCACCTGGCCCTGACCCGATCGGCAGACAGAGGAACAT
>CAYGBK010000026.1:0-53851 GCA_964348095.1 uncultured Thermodesulfobacteriota bacterium
GCTTCTGCTCCGCTTAGCCTGTCTCAGCCCCCCAGCAGCATCAGCAGGAACAGTCAAATGCTAACAGATCCTGAGATCTTGTCAAGGATTTTCTTGCATCCCTGCCGTTTAGTCCTAACGAGACTGTCGAAAAAGTCCAATTCTGGCATTTTGGCAAAATTGGCTTGTAATAATTTCAAGTACTTACAAGTCCCAGAATCGCGGTTTCAGGGTTTTTCGACAGTCTCAACTGAAATACGCGGATTCGTATAGTTCGAATTCAGGCAATATTTCAAACGCAAGTCATCACCTTATATTTCCAACAGAAACAAGAGAAAGAAGTTGTTGATTAGATTAAAATAGTCGGTATTGTCTCTATCTGTTTTTCCTCTTTTCTCACCGCACGATTTTGCTTCTGTGCAAGATTTCTGTCGGGTGTGGTCGTCCCCCCGGTTCCTTAGGTCATCTCTAGCGCCCGCGAAAGGGAAACTTGGTCCGTTGAGGCCATGATAGAATCCGATGCTTTCAACTAGGCTTTCAGATAGAGAAGAGATCGGTTGATACCCCCTTTGAGCGCCCAACAGTGTTGATAGAGCTGTTCACCGGGAAAAGACGGCTGGCCAACCCTCTATTTTCTCAAGGTCGCCTTTTGTCTGAGAGGTTTCAAGAGAAAATCGAAAGCATCGAGGATGGTTGGAAAAACAAGGTCTGAGTTTTGGATAGTTTCTGAGGTCGCCCCCTCCCGGCCTAAGATACAGATGCCGATAGAGGCTTCTTTGACCATGAGCCTGTCGTTGTAACCATTCCCAATGGCAACTGTTCGTCCCGGCCCGATCTTCTTGACAAATTCAGCTTTCTTCTTTCCCGTATCTTTTCCCTCAACGGATATGATCTCTGCTCTTACTTTCCTCAAGACATCCCGGGAGTCCCCCCTCGTATCGGTGGTCAGAACATAGACACTGGTTCGCTTTGCAAGGAGATTGATCCTATCTTTTGTTCGTGGATGGATTCGGCCATCAACGGTTAGCGTGCCGTTCAGATCGACAACGATATTCTTGATTTTTCGGGAATCCTGTCCCGGAGCCTCAATATCTATCACTTTTTTCCTCTAGTCTCTCACATGTCGCCGTCGTGGAGGCCAAGGTAATAAAAACCAAAATTGGCAAACCGATCAGGAGTTATGACGACAAATGACAACTCCAAAGCTCAAATGAATGCCAGAAGTCAGATGACAGATGAAGAATGATGGCCCGATTGGATGGCTGAGTTCATGGTTGATCTATGGAGACGGTCATCTACAAGATGTCATGGACGTGACATGTAAGCGTTCGGATCTCATGGGTCATTCAGTTTTTGAGATTTGAAATTACCCGTCGTCAATCTCTGGCGGACAACCTCAGCGAGCACGATTCCAGCCGCGACAGAGGCATTGAGAGAACTTATCTCTCCTCTCAAAGGAATCGAGACAGTGACATCGCACTTGCGGAGTACGAGGGGCCTGATACCACGGTTCTCGCTCCCGATGACGACGGCCAAATCGTCAGTAAGGTCCTGGTGAAAAAGGGATGTTTCAGCTTCGCCTGTTGTCCCCACGATCCAGATTCCTTTTTTCCTTAGCGTCTCGAGAGTTGAGGCAATATTTGTCACTCGAGCGACAGGCGTAAAGGCTGTGGCTCCCGTAGAAGCTTTCACAACGGTTGAAGTTATTTGGGCAGCCCTGTTTTTCGGAATAATCACGCCATGAGACCCACAAAAATTCGCGGTTCGAATCAGAGCCCCGAGATTTTGGGGGTCTTGAATCGAATCGAGGACAAGAATCAGTGCCCTGCGTCGGCTTTGTTTCCACCGATGGATGATCTCTTCGAGCGTCGCGTATCTGTTCCCCTCCACCACGGCCACGATGCCCTGATGGAGTCCTCCCTTGGCAACATCGGCGAGATCACTTCTCTTTCTATAGCGAATCCGAATCTGCTTTTTCTCAGCCAGCTTCAGTATTTCCTCAAGATTTCCCTTTCGGCCTCGAGCGATCAGTATCTCTCTGACATGTGCACCTGTAGCCCTCAGTACCTCGATCACGGGATTCATACCATAAATAACCTGGTCCATCAGCCCCCCATGGGTGTTGCCCTGGGCTAGCCCGCCTCGATTTCCTCCACGATTTTTTCAACGGCCTCGACAGGATCATCCGCGTGCTGGATTGGGCGGCCGATCACGAGGTAGTCTGCCCCGGCCTCCACGGCCTGCCGCGGAGTCATGACACGTTTCTGATCGTTCTTCGCCGAAACCGCGGGCCTTACCCCTGGTGTTACGATGACAAAGTCCGTGCCGCAAGTTCTGCGGATCAGATGAATCTCTTGTGGAGAAGCAACGACACCGTCCAGACCACTTTTCTGAGCGAGCCGGGCTAACTTCTTAACCTGTTCTGCCACCGGGCGGTTAATCCCAACTTCCCTTAAAGCCTTGCTGTCCATGCTCGTTAAGATCGTGACTGCCAGAAGGGTGGGTTTCCGGAATCCCAGTTCTTTTGCGGTCTGGCGTGTGGCTTCCGCGGCGGTTCTCATCATCTCGTAACCACCCAGTGCGTGCACGTTGAACATGGTCACATTCAATTTGGTAGCTTCTTGGCTGGCCTTTCCGATGGTATTCGGTATGTCATGAAATTTTAGATCCAAGAAGGTCTTCTGTCCTTTTTGCTGAATCATGTCGATCACTTTTGGCCCTGCGTGTGTGAAGAGCTGTTTTCCCACCTTAAACAGGCCTACACGGTCCTTTAGAAGTTTGACAAATCGCTGGGCATCGCTGAAATGTGTCACATCCATGGCAAAGATAACCCGCTGCTTTGTCTCGGTGATCATCAGGCCTCTCCCGACTGGCAGGGCAAAACCCCAGAAGCTAGAACCAGAATTCTTATAATGGATCGGGGGACATTAGTCAATTCTTTTGTTACCGGGTATAATTAGATTCAGAGATCAGCAGTCAAAGATCAGCCCTCAGCGAAACCGACAAAAACTCTCCAGAGATCGGGCTTAGGGCACGGCCTTTCAAATTGGTAGAGGACCCTGTGAAAGAAGCAAGCAGACCAACACTCACAGAAAAGGAAGTCACCGAGGAGAACCGGCGAATTCGACGGCTCAGGTTTATGGTTGACTTCTGGTTGCAGACGATTATGCAGGCCGATCTCTCTCGGGATGAGGCGCTTCGAGTGGTCGAACATGTGAAGACCTATGCGTGTTCCATTTTCCCAGGGAAGGAAGATACGTTCGAACTCATCTATAGACCAAGGTTCATGCGGGTTATTGAGGAGAAGTACAGCAGTCAATCGCCGACGAGCAATAGCAAATCGAACGATTAGCTGGGAAAAACCGCAGAACAGTGGGACCTTCAAGAGGGGGCTGTGTACTCGGATCACGTTTTTTTCGATATCCGTTCTGAGCGACTGGGTCGTTCCGGTGCGCTCTGTCCCTACTTCGTTGCCATGACGAGAACCCACTGGTTTGGGTGAAAATCCGATGATTCGGATATTCCCCGCAAACCAACCATTGGCATTAGAGACGAGGGCTTAAGGTTATGGAGAGATAATGGCCTTTATGATCTCAACGATCTCCTTTTGGCATATAGGATTTGAGGCCCTCATCGACCATGTTAGCGATTGCCTCGACCGCCTCGGTGGTTTTGAGTAGGGTGGTCTCCCCATTCTTTCTTCCACGAATCTCGATCAAGTTTTTGGAAAGGTTCTTTTCTCCGAGAGTTACCCGAAGTGGAATTCCAATGAGGTCGGCGTCTTTGAACTTGACGCCCGGCCGTTCAGCCCGATCATCGAGAAGAACCTCAACGCCCTTTTGCTCGAGTTCTCGATGGAGTTCTTCCGCCATGTCCATCAACTGGCGGTTCTTGTCGTTTACCGGAACTATGCTGACGTGGAAGGGTGCGACAGACATGGGAAAGATGATCCCGTCCTTATCGTAGTGCTGTTCAATAATGGCGGCGATGGTCCGGGCCGGGCCAATCCCGTAGCATCCCATGACGATGGGTTTATCATTTCCTTTCTCATCCAGGTATGTAGCTTCCATAGCCTCGCTATACTTCGTTCCGAGTTTGAAAACCTGGCCGACCTCGATGCCGCGATCAAACCTGAAAGGCTTGCTGCATCGAGGGCAGCTGTCTCCCTCGAAGGCCATTCGGATATCGGCAAATTTTTCGACCTGGAAGTCCCTGCCAAGATTAACATTGATCAGGTGGGCATCGTTTTCATTGGCCCCGGTCACGAAGTTGACCATATCTTTCAGGGCGTGATCGGCAATCAGTGGTATCTTTAGGCCCACAGGTCCGGCAAACCCTTTAGGTGAAAGGGTCTCCTTCTCAACGATATGATCGCTGGCCAATTCTGCATGGGATACATTCAGGGCGGTCATTAGCTTGATTTCATTGACCTCGTGATCGCCTCGGACCAGGGCAGCCACAACCCCCTTGTCAGATTCAAAGATTAGGGTCTTTACCAGATTCTGGGGAGGCGTCCTGAGAAACTCTGAAAGGGCGTCAATAGTCTTGATTTCCGGGGTAGAGATTTTCTCCATTTTCTTCTGTTGTTTTTTCCCTCTGGTTTTCTGTTTTGGAACGGCAATCTCAGCCTTTTTCACATTGGCCGAATAGTCGCACCCGGTGCAACTCGCTATGGTCTCCTCTCCAATACTTGCAAGAGCCATAAACTCGTGTGAAAAACTTCCCCCGATAAGCCCCGATTCGGCCTCTACAGGTCTGAAAGTGAGGCCGCATCGGGTAAAGATGCGCTCATAGGCTTCGAACATCTTCCAATAGCTAACGTTATTGGCCTCTTCATCGACATCAAAGGTGTAAGCATCTTTCATGATGAATTCCCGGGCGCGCATAACTCCAAACCGGGGTCGGATCTCGTCTCGGAATTTAGTCTGAATCTGGTAGAGATTGAGGGGCATCTGCCTGTAAGAGCGTATCTCCTTGCGGGCAATGTCAGTGATGACCTCCTCGGCCGTGGGGCCAAAACAATGGGGCCGGTCATGGCGATCGTTCATCCGGAGTAGTTCCTTCCCATACTCTTGCCACCGACCCGTTTCCTGCCAGAGCTCAGCAGGTTGAATAGCCGGCAGAAAGATCTCCTGTGCTCCGGCTCTGTTCATCTCCTCTCGAATGATGGCCTCAACCTTACGATAGACCCGCCATCCGAGCGGTAGGAAAGCGTAAATCCCGGAACTTATTTTCCGGATCATTCCCGACCTGAACATCATCTTGTGGCTGATGATCTCTGCTTCGGCAGGGTCCTCTCGCAAGGTGGGAAGGAGGAAGTGTGAAAAACGCATCGAAGACTCCTTCAACGGTAATAGAGCCATATAGTCTTCACGGTTTCTCGTTTTTTGTCAAGGTGTTTTAGCGAGGATTTTCCTCAGGTTTGTTCGCGTTCATGTCCCTGACAGATATTTACGGAGAAAGGGGATTGATACTGTTCGGGCCGGTCGCAAATCCCGTTACAACGCTCTGGTCAAGGCTTTGAAAGAGTAATTCGCCGGAAAGTGTTAAGGGAGGCTCTGAGCGCTAGTCATCAGTCTCGAGAGGGGACGATCATTGCCGAGTCATGGATTCATGGCCTGGAATCGATGGATTATGTCTTCTGCTTCCCCTATTATCCTTTCCATCAGTTCTTGTACGGTCGGAATATCGTGGATACTTCCACATGATTCTCCGCAGGGAACCGCTCCGTTCTCTATATCTCCCCGGTAAACGAGTTCATAATTCTTGATTTCTTCTCTTATGCTCTCAAGGGAAAGGGCCCTCTCCCGCTCGAGTTTTTCCTCTTTCATCATGATATGACGGTGTTCTTGGAGGTACCTGTTTTTCAATAGCCGAATCGGTCCGAAGGCGCCTTGGGCGACTGCCGTGTCCTTGTCCAGAGCTTTGAGGACGGCCTCTTTGTATTTAGGATGGAATTCGCATTCTTGGGTCGCGATGAAACGTGTCCCCATCTGGACGCCGATTGCACCCATGGCCAGTGCTGCTGCCAGTCCCTTGCCATCGCAAAATCCGCCGCTGGCAATGACTGGAATCTTGATTGAATTCACGACCTCCGGAATGAGAACCATGGTGTTGACCTCTTCGTAAGATTGATGTCCCCCCCCTTCATATCCAGCAGCCACCACTGCATCGCATTTCGCTTCTTCGCCTTTTCTTGCATGATACAGGGTCGGGGTGACGTGGAAATGTAACACGTCGTGATCCCGTTTCCGTATCTCCTCAGCAGGGGGCTTAGGGCTCCCAGCGGACGTTATCACGACCTTCAGTCTTCTCTGAACTTCCGCATCCCTTTCCCGGGCATCGAGAACGGCTCTGAGCATGTCCATTGCTTCTATTTCGATACGGGCAACCCGTACGTTCACTCCAAAGGGTCCCTGCGATTGGTTTTTCATATATTCGATATCCTGCTTAACCTTTTCCACACAGGAGATATACGGATCGGTGACGATACCCCAGTGGGAGATCATTCCGAGCCCACCGGCTGATGAAACCGCGGCAGCCAGCCGTGGTGTCTCGAATGGGCCCATTCCACCCTGAACAATTGGGTACTTAAGACCTACACCGATGAGATCTAGAAGTCTTGTTTTGATCATCTGATCCCCCAATCCTAACTGGCTTTCTCCAACCAGATTCCTGCAATCGTGTCTTTCTGATCCCCTGCTGTCCCGCCGAAAAGTTCTATAAACCATGCGTCCCTGTAGATCCTCTCGAGTCCATATTCTATCAGAAAACCGTATCCTCCATGGGCCTGGATGGCCCCTCGAATAAGATCCGTCGCCATCATGCTTCCGTAGAGTTTCGCCATGGAAGCCAGCCTGGGGTCAGGGTCGCCCTGATCCAGCTTCCATGCTGCATGATAGACGAGCCATTTCGACGCTTCTAAGCGAGTCTCAAGGTCTGCCAGCTCATGATTCAAGGCTTGAAATTCAATGACAGGCGAACCAAAAGCCTCGCGCTTCTTGGCGTATTCCAGAGCCCGGTCAAAAGCCCCCCAGGCCATTCCTATGGATTGGGCTGCGAGTTCAACCTGCAATGCCGAATGGGCCTTTGTCTCAACCCGAGAAATGGAATTGGAGGAGGAAACAGGCACCTCTTCGAATCGAATTCCTCGAACTGGCATGAATGAAACGCCCATCCTGGGTTCACTCGGCTCTAAAACGACCCCCTTTTGCTCCGTTTCTACGATGAACGCTCTCCGCTTTCCGCGGCCGAACTTTTCAAAAATTACAATTTGTCTTGCCAATCCGCCGTTGATTACAAGGGGTTCTTTCCCGTTGAGGATGGCCATGTCCCTGTTGGCAGTGCTTTTCACCGGGTTATCGTCGAGCGTCCCGGTACCCATTGGAGTAAGACCGACTGAAAGAACTGTTTCGCCTCTGGCAACAGGGGGAAGGACTCTCTCTTTTTGCTCATCCGATCCATCATACAGGATCCACTGTGCCCCCACATCTGAGAGGCTGAGAGTAATGCCGAGACTTGGGTCCTGGCGGCAGAAGGATTGGATCACCAGGACTTTTTCTAGGAGGCCGTAGCCTTGGCCACCATATTTCTCTGGGAAATGAAGTCCAATAAAACCAAGATTAGCGGCTTTCTTCAACATGTCCCACGGATATTGGGCACCAGACGTCATCTCATCCACCCTTTCCGTGGTAAGTTCTCCCTGCGCAAATTCTTCAGCTGCCCGTCTGATGGCCTCTTGCTCGTCTGACAGTTCAAAATCCATTTAGGTTTACTCCTCCGCCTTTAGGACGTGCCTGGCAATAATGAGACGCTGGATTTCGGATGTTCCCTCTCCGATCGTGTTGAGGAGCGAGTCCCGCATATATCTTTCGACCAGATGCTTCTTTAAGAATCCCTGAGACTCAAAGATCCTCATGGCCTCGGCGGCAACCTTTATCGATACCTCAGAAGAAAAGAGTTTGGCCATTGAGGCTTCTAACTCGGCAGGTTCTCCACGGTCCTTCAACCACGTTGCGCGATGGATAAGGAGACGTGCCGCTTCGATATTCGTTTTCATGTCTGCTATTTTGAAATTGATCGCTTGGAGCTGGGTGAACGGTATTCCGGAAGCGTTTTTTTCTCTTATCCGTCTGATAGAGGATTCCAGACATGCCCTGGCCGTTCCCAGACAGATGGCCCCATACCCTATACGGCCTTTCTCGAATGTCTCCATCAGAATAGCAAAACCAGCATTCTCCTCGGCTAACCTGTTTTCAATAGGCACTTCACATTCTTCGAAAGAAAGCTCCCCCGTTGGAGAGCTCCCAAAACCTAGTTTTTCCAAGTCTTCTCCTTGGCTAAACCCTCTAAAATCATTCTCCAGAATGAAGGTGGTCAAACCGGCCGGTTTCCTGGTTGGATCGGTGACGGCGAGAATCACCACCACGTTGGCGATTGGAGCGTTTGTGATCAGTGTTTTGGTGCCATTCAGGAGATAGGTGTTCCTTTTGCGCATGGCCGTGGTCTGTATTCCATGAACATCAGACCCCGCATTGGGTTCGGTCCACCCACCAGCACCAACCCACTCCCCTGTTGCAAGCTTTGGCAGATATTTCTCTTTCTGGCTTTTCGACCCTTTTGCGCTTATCGTAAGTCCGGCAAAGCCATTGTGAGCGCCAACGGAAAGAGCCAGGCCGGAATTGACCTTGGCCATTTCTTCAAAAGCCAGAACAACACTGAGAAGATCGAGGCCCAAACCCCCGAATTCCTTTGGGATGAAAGCCCCCAGAAGTCCGAATTCTCCAATTTTCCGCCAGATATCCCAGGAGAAGCGCTCCCCCATTTCCGGATCACAAAGGACAGGGGCAATCTCCTTTTCTAAGAATTCTGTGATCCCTTCTCTGAATAATTGATGCTCGGGAGTCAGACTGAAATCCATTTGGCTTTCCGTTACCTGAGACGCAATTTGATAGGATCTTAAGGGCTTTTCTGGCGTATGCAGGTATGAAAGAACGAGCCCGTCGGCATAAGGTTCCTCATATGGGTCCACAGGGCGACGCTATTTCAAGAAAGGTCTATCGGTGGTTTGGCGACCTTAACCAGATGTTGAGAGCTGCGAAACATAGCCGCAGAACGTCTGGCGTTAGAAATTCACATTTTCCTTCCCCTTCAAACCCAGAGCTGTCCTCGCCTCATCGGCTGTGGCAATGTCCCGACCCAGTTCCCCGGCGATCCTCACCATCTTCTCGACCAATTCTGCGTTACTCTTTGCATACTCTCCCCTTCGGATCCGGACATTGTCCTCCATGCCGACTCTGACATGGCCGCCCATCATCGTTGCGACGGTTCCCATATGAAATTCGGCAGGATACCCTGCGCCGATGACCGACCATGTGTATTTACCCTCGCCATAAAGCCTGTCAGCTGTCTTTTTCATGTGGAGCAGATCCTCAACTGTCGCCTGGATGCCGCCAAGAATCCCCATCACAAACTGCATATGGAGTGGGGGATCCAACAATCCCCCCCCGAGAAGAAAGTTCGTGTTGTAAAGGTGGCCCACGTCATACATCTCGTGTTCGGGTTTGGTTCCGTTTTCTCTCATGATGGTGCAGATGTATTCCAGATCGGCAAAGGTATTCGCAAAAATGAAACTGCGCGTCATCTCGAGAAAGGGCTTTTCCCAGGGGAATTTGAATTCCTTGAACTTTCCCAAGGCGGGGAAAAGGCCAAAGTTCATCGAACCCATGTTGAAGGAGGCCATTTCAGGCTTGAAAGTAGGGATCGTCTTGGTTCTCTCCTCGATAGACATTCCCGCGCCTCCACCAGTGGAGATGCAGATGATGCCATCACTTCTCTCTTTGATCGACGTGATAATTCCCCGAAAAACCTCTAGATCAGAGGTAGGCTTTCCATCCTCAGGATCTCTCGCATGGATGTGGACGACAGCGGCTCCAGCCTCGGCCGAACGAACCGATTCGTCGGCAATCTCTTTGGGGGTAAGGGGGAGATGAGGTGTCTGGGTTGGGACGTGAACAGAACCAGTAATGGCCGCTGTAATGATAAGTTTATCCATAGATGTCTTCACCTCCTGGTTGTTGTGAACTAAAGAACCTAACCTATCAAATGAGGGGGTATGCTGAGTCCTCTCCGTCGCATTCCTTCACTACAGGGCCGGGCGCTCAGAGAATTACGGCTCCTTCCCGCCATTCTCTTATTCATCGATGATCTTGAAGTATTTGATGTCCAACATATTCCCTTTGCGGTCATCCTCGAAGACCGCCTGAACCCGGGCACCGATCTTCACTTTTGATTCATCTTCAATATTGATGAAATGCTGAAAAGAGTTGCCACAACCATCGAGCTTAATATACCCATATCCATAGGGAACGGGCCGGGTGATGCCAGTTTCAGGGTCGATAAAGGAGAAACGGATAATTGTGTAGGCGACCAAAGTCCCGCAGTTGCTCAACTCAACCAGCTCGTTCATCCTTTGGAAACAGGGACCGCACACCTGACGGGGCGGAATGTATACCTTCTGGCATTTAGGACACCGAATGCCGAGAAGCCTCTTGTGATCTCGGAGGTCGACTAGGAATTTACTCCCCCACTTTCCGACCGAATATCGAAAAGGCTGCTCAGCCTCACCTGAACTTTTGGTCAGCAACTCGATCTCTTTCTCAGTCATGGTTTCTTTCAGTTGACGGTTGTCAGTGGTCAGTTGTCGCAACGACCCACGGACAACGGACGACGAGCAAGGCGTTCTGATTCAGATCTTCCTTTTCCATTGTCTTGGCGAATTGTTGAGAACCGAATCTCTCGAAATTCACACCCGGGGTTTCTCTTTTCCGTAGAGAAGTATGTCAGACCACATGCACCCGCCAAACCCCGTACTCACAGCGACCTTCACTTCTGGTATCTGACGTCCATCCGCTTTCCCCATGATCTGCGATGCCGCTTCTGCACACCGAATGAGACCGGTGGCACCAATGGGGTTCGTGGCGATCACGCCACCTGACGGATTGACCGGCAATTCTCCATCCATGTCCGTAGCGCCATCCCAGACCAACTGGGGGGCCTCTCCATCCCCGCACAGTCCCAGAGATTCAAGCCACAAAAGGCCCCCGAAAGAATAGGGCTGATAGAGTTCTAGGACATCGATTTCTTTCAGGGGCTCTCTGATACCGCATTTTTCGTAGAGTTCCCTCGAGGCGCTCTCGAGGGAGTGAAGACCATGAAGGTTGACGTCATTGATCATGCTGTACATATGCCGGTTAGCCACCCCCCAAACCCATGCCGGGGTATCCGTGATTTTCTCGGCCACATCTTCTGAGGCAAAAATAACCGCGCAGGCTCCATCAGAACGGGGGCACATGTCCAAGAGCTTTATCGGGTCACACAACATGGGGGAACTCAACACCTCCTCGATCGTCACTTCCTTACGAAGGTGGGCATACGGATTATTGCACGCGTGCTTGCGGTCTCTCACTGCAACCCGTGCCGCATCCTTTTCTGTGATACCGTGGTCATTCATGTAAACTGATGCTTCGAGGGCCAATCCCCCAATGGCCCCCGCAAAGGTCAAACGGTCCCAGATCGGATCGAAAGCCGTGTTGATGGCCGCAGTCGTGTCGGATTCGGAGTTCTTCTCCCACCCGATGACCATCGCCTTGTCAAATAGGCCGGAGGCCACCATGTGATAGCCAGCGATTGCCAATGTGCTTCCTGTTGTCCCGCCTGTGGTGAGCTTTAAGGTGGGTTTCATGAACCCCCCCGACCCGTCAATGCTCCACATGTCGACGTAGTTGATACCCTCGAAATGATCCATGTTACCAATGATCACCAGATCGATATCATCACGGGTCAAGTCAGCATCCTGCAACGCCCGACTCACGGCCTCGTGGATGAGCTCTACCCCATTCACATCGATTCGTTTGGATTTATGGTGGGTCTGTCCAGTACCCACAATGGCCACTTTCTTAGCCATCTCTCTCTCCGTCTATTTCCCGAGGATCCAAACGCAATGGGACTGGCCGCATGGCCCGTTGACACCATGGGCCAAGGCAGTCTTAACACCTGGGACTTGCCTCCCATTGGCGTCGCCCCGAACCTGGAGTGCGGCCTCCGCAATTCGAATCAGTCCCGCCGTAATCACCGCATGAGCCGAAAGGCATCCCCCTGACGGGTTGACGGGAATTGAGCCCGTTATTTCAGTCCGTCCGCTGTCTACGAGTCTTCCTCCGCCTCCCTTTTCGCAAAGGCCAAGCCCCTCGGTCCACATCAGTTCTTGATACGAGAAAGCATCGTAGACCTCCGCCACATCGATGGCTGTGGACGGATCACTGATCCGGGCCATCTTGTATGCAGTTCTTGCTGCCTTCTCGAGAGACTGGCATTCTGCAAGGTCTCTGTCACCGAGATGGTAGGCATCGGCACAGAATCCGACCCCCTTTACCCAGACAGGGTTATTTGAGAAACGTTTTGTCGCCTCCTCATTCGCCAGGATAATGGCACAGGCGCCGTCGGAAATGGGTGACGTATCCAGGAGCTTGATTGGATCAGCCAGCAATCTGGAACGTAAGACATCGTCCACCGAGATATCCATAGGCTGTTGGGCGTAAGGATTTTGCTTTGCGTTTCTGTGATTCTTAACCGAGACTCTCGCACACTGCCTCTCGGTGATTCCATACTTGTCCATGTATCGCTTCGCCTGTAGCGCCCCGGAGGTAATTGCATCCAAACCGAGAGGACGGGTGTAGATCGGGTCGAACATGGCGTTGGTGATCAAACTGGGAAGGCTCTGTGACCCTTTGGAATGGGCTGTAACCAATGTGGTGCGAAAAGATCCGGAGAGGATTCGAGTCATCCCATAGAAGGCCACGAAGGTTCCGTCTCCCTCCACACAGGAGACGTTTTTGTCCCATGCCCCGCTCGCATCACTGACGGCCATGCTGGAGATGGTTCTCCCATCCCAAAAATCGTTGCACCCGGTGACGATGTTATCGATATCCGTGATTGTCATTCCCGCATCTTCCAGGGCCAAGGTGACTGATTCAAAGACCATGTTTGCAAAAGTCTCAGACTCCTTTCTTCTCTCCTGCTTCGTCATCCCTATTCCAATGATCCCTATCTTGTCCATACCTCGACCACACTCAACGAGAACTTAGTCAACCACTCAAGATTGTCCTGATAACAGCCTTTTGTAACTGGGCCCTGTCCGTCCCTGACAACTGACCACTGACAACGGACAACTGAGGGCACGGATAAAGCTTTTGAGCAATGAAGAGCGACCCTTTCGGTGCCCTCACGACTATTGAATTGGCCGAAAATACTTGATATCCATGATGTCACCGATTCTTTCTTCTCTCAGTACCGCTTCGACCCTCATCCCAGTTCTAATGTCGTCAAACTTGACTTCGCCGAGTAGGTGCACAAGGCCGGTGTCGGCTCCATCGAGTAAGATAATTCCATAGGCGAACGGAGATTTCATGGGCATGACAGAACTGCTGTAACGGACTACCGTATGGGTGACTAAGGTTCCTTCCAGACCGAGTTCAATCCAACGAAGGGTCTCCGAGAAGCAACGGCCGCAGTGTTTTCGTGGAGGCAAATAAACCACGCCGCATTCGGTGCACTTGGTCCCAAGAATTTTTCCGTGATCCCTCAATTCGGTCAGGAATCGGCTCCCGGTTTCCCCGACCGACCAGGTATAGGGCACCTTGATCCGGCTTTCGTAGACCAGGGGCTCAACGCTCTCCAGCCATTCATTCATGACGCACTCTCCAACTCCAAGCCCTTCTTGTCTCACCACAGAGACACCGGGGACTCCAAGAAGATCAGGTTTTTGATCCAATCGCCGTCTTTCCTTGCCATGGTTGGCTCTGCAAGCCAGAGGCGATTGGATACAAAAGACAAAACTCTGCGAACTCCGTGACTCTGTGGTGAAAAAAAGCTCTTTCAGTCTAATGCATTCCAACGATGTTGCCTTGAATTCATTTCATGGCTTCAGGGTACTTCACCGGGGTCTCCAGGCTCCCTGGGCAGTACCGGGTGCAGTTGTCACAGTGATAGTGGATAAAAAACTGCAGATACTGGAGGTGCCGAAAGAATCGAGGAGATTTCATCATGTCCTTCCGCTCTTCCATCGAAGGCTTCTCTGCCATCTCAACCAAAAACCGCATGAAATTTCCCACATCATCCGGCTGGCTGACTCTGACACAACGGTGACTCGACACACGACCGTCTTCAGTGAAAGCATCAGCCGGGCATGTCGATCGACAATCGTAACCACAGCCACCGCACGGGTCATACCCCGTGATAGGAGGATCTGACTCCAGGTCCAAGCTGTTGAGTAGCCCGAGGAACATGACCCGTGGGCCGAATTCACGAGTGAGGGCGAGGGTGTTTTTACCCCACACAGCTAAGCCGCTCTGTACAGCGGCGTGCCGCAGAGAAACGCTTCCATTGGGAGCACGGTAGGACGCCTCGTCGAGTTCAAATGGCCGATGGGCCTGAACAAAAAAACATTCTGCACCGAATTCCCTCTCCATAAACCTCCCCAGCTGGTAGGCTGCGGTGTTTCCCGCCGACTCCATGCTATAGAGGTACGAGGGCATCTTGCTCCAGGTGTTTTCCTGATAGCGGAAAGCGCCGGCGAGGGGTCGAAAAACCAGAACAACAATCGATTTGGCCGATTCGAGGTAGCGAGTGGGATCTGGTGAGCGTGGGCTGTCATAGTCCCTGAGGTTCAGAAAACCGACGAGGTCAGTCCCCAATTCCTCGGCTTTCTCTTTGATCTGCTTTTTCATGGCATATCCCCTCCCTATACCCTCTCCTTGAACTCTTTGCCCAAGAGTCCCTCGGGGCGCATGATGAGAACAAGGATGATGATTAGAAAGGCGAGGGTATTCTTGAAGCCAATGGATACATAGCCACCGGCCAGGCTCTCGGCGATTCCCAAAATAAGGCCACCAACAATAGCGCCTGGTAAGCTGTTTAGCCCACCCAGAATAGCAGCAGCAAAGCCTTTGAGAAACGGCTCTAGCATAAAGAAGGGGTCGAGGAGGAGGGCTGGCGCCAGAAAAAGTCCAGCAATCACGCCCAGAAGTGCAGCCAGTCCCCAGCTCAGGGCGAGGATCCTCCGGGTCGGAATGCCCATTGTCTGGGCGGCAGGAAGATTCTCAGAAGTTGCCCGCATAGCCAATCCAAGCCGTGTCTTCTGCACGAGTAGATAAAAGAAAAAGCTTGTCAGCAGGCCAGCACCCATAGTTCCGATGCTCAGCTGGCTGATCACGACATTTCCAATCTTATAGACCTTCATGTCTGAGAGAGGAAAGGGGAATGATTGCGGCTCCGTTCCCCCGAAATAGGAGACGAGACCTTGCAGAATCAGGGCGAGTCCAAGAGTCAAGATAATCTGGCCGAGCTGTGTTGCCTCTCGCCGCTGAGCGGGCACAAGGACCGTGAAATAGAAGGCCATGGCAAGGATAGAACCGAAAACCAGAGCGAGGATGAAAGCCGGTCCGAAAGGGAATTTCAGCCCGAGGAGAGTAAATGCAAAAAAGGTCCCGGCCGTCGTGATATCCCCGTGGGCAAAATTCAGGATTCGGGTGGAGCGGTAGATCAGCGCTAAGCCGAGTGCGACGAGCGCATAGATGCTGCCTGTGGCAAGGCCTGAAATGGCGTACTGCAAAAAAAGGCTCATGAATTCCTCTCCCATTCTAGGATCATCGAAACGGCCAGTTTCGGAGATAGAGTCTCATTTTGAACCATCTGCCGTAGAGGCCGAGGGGTTCGAAGATCAGCACAAGCAGAATCGTCACACCGTAGACAACGGGCACCATCTCCTTGTATCCACTGAAAACCTGGGGTACGAGAATGACAAAGGCCGCACCCATGATCGAACCCTCGATAGAGGCCAAGCCTCCGATAATGACGGCCGTGAAAAGGGTAATGGCTTCCATGAACGTAAACATGTTGGGTTCTAGATATCCCGTAAAGAGACCGTAAAGCCCTCCCTGGACTCCTGTGTAGAAGGAACTGATGGCGAAGGAGAGGAGCTTGTAGCGGGTTAGATTCACTCCGATGACCTCAGCAGCGATGTCATTGTCCCGAATGGCAATAAAGGCCCGGCCCATGTGGGAAGAAACGATATTGTAGCTGAGCAATGTGAAGAGAAGAGCAATCAGAAAGTTGAAATAGTAGTTAAAGATGTCCCGAGATAACCCCAAAGGAGGGGCAAGTTTGGGTACGATAAGGCCCATGCGGCCGCCCGATAGCACCTCAGAGTTCACAAAGATCTGGTAGACGGCAATACCGAACCCGAGGGTGGCGATAGCCAGGTAAGGCCCCTTGAGACGGAGAGATGGAATGCCAACGACCAGACCGAAGAGTCCTGCTGCGAGACCCGCCCCAAGAATACACAGCGGCCACGGCACACCCACACGGGCGAGGTGCCCAAGGGTGAATGCACCAATGGCTAGGAACCCGGCTTGTCCAAAGGAGATCTGGCCTGTGTACCCGATCAAAAGGTTCTGTCCCTGGACGCCAATCGCGTAGATAAAAATAACGGTCGCCACATAGACGAAATACTCTCGGGCATAAAAGGGAAGCAGGATGAGGAGCAATAACAAAACCGCCACCCAGACTCGGGTCCAGGGCTTCCGGATAAGTTGGAGTTCCTCCTTGTAACTCTCAATGAGGTCCATGTTGAGTGCTTACCCTCGGTAGAGGTTCTCGATCAGATCTGCGTAACGTTCCTCCAGAAAACGCCGCTTGACCTTCTTGGTAGGCGTCACATCGCCGTCTTCTTCGTAGAAGCGTCGGGGAAGCAATTCAAACTTCTTGATAGTTTCGACCGTCGAAAGGGTCTTATTGACTCTCGAAACTTCGCCGTCGATGAGTTTTCGCGTCTCCGGATTCTGAGTCAAGTCAGCAAAGGTGGTGAAGGGGATGCGGTGGTCCTGGGCATACTTGGTGACGTTGTCCTCGTCGATGAGAATGAGGGCAACGAGATATTTCCGACGATCGCCGATGACGACGGCGTCTTGGATGTAGGGACTGAACTTCAGCTTGTTCTCAATAAAGGCTGGGGTAATGTTCTTGCCGCCGGCTGTGATAATGATGTCTTTTTTCCGATCGAGAATCTTGAGGAACCCGTCTTCCATGGCTCCAATATCCCCCGTGTGTAGCCAGCCGTCTTTAAGGGTTGTCGCCGTGAGCTCTGGATCTTTGAAGTAGCCTTTGAAAACCCCAGGCCCCCTCGCGAGGATCTCGCCGTCTTCGGCAATTTTGACCTCAACGCCAGAAATCGGTTCTCCAACAAAGCCCCGGCGGAATCGATCTAAACGTTGAATTGCGATGACACCGGTGGATTCGGTTTGGCCGTAACCCTCCCTCAGGGGAACTCCCAGAGCGTTGAAATACTCGAAGAGTTCTGGAGAGGCCGGTGCTGCGCCGCATACGGCATACCGGATTCGGTCAAGACCAAGCTGTCGTCTCAGATGGTAAAGGACCAGCCAGTACAGGGGCCAGTAGAGGAGCGCCCAGATGAGTCGTCCTTTGGAATCTTTCCCTAATCGGACGTACCGAAGCCCGACAAGGACGGCAAGGCGGTAGAGAGATTTCTTGAGGAGCGTAGAGTCAGACATTCGTATTTCGATCATGGAAGCCATCTTTTCCCAGATCCTTGGGACACTGGCAAAAATGGTGGGCGAAACTTCCCGGAGGTTTTGAGTGAGCGTGTCTATACTCTCAACGAAGTTGACCGTTCCACCGCTCCAGATCGCTGCGAAGAGGGAGATGAGATTCTCATAGATATGGGCGAGGGGAAGGTACGATAGCATGTCACTGTTTTGGTAGACCGGGTTGGCAGTCACAAAGGACTCGGTGATGCTTAACATATTTTGATGAGTGAGCATGGCCCCTTTGGGCGGGCCTGTGGTGCCCGAGGTGTAAATGATCATGGCGATGTCCTGCGGATCAATGGCTCCCATCCGTTTCGAAACACTTTCGGGATGGGCATCGAGATAGGCCCTGCCCTGAGCCATGAATTCATCGAAAAAAACAATCCCAGGGTGGGAAAACCCCCAGAGTCCCTTTGAGTCCCAGACCACGACCTTTTTCAGGTTCAGTTCGGACTCAATTTCCAGAACCTTGTCGACCTGCTCCTCGTTTTCCACAAAGAGAATCTTGGATTCTGAATGGCCAACTACGTAGGCGACTTGCTCTGGGGCTGAGGTCGAATAGACCCCGCAGGTCGCGCACCCGATGGTCATTGTTGCCAGATGACAGATCAGCCACTCTGGTCGATTGTCACCGAGAATAGCGACCCTGTCTCCTCGCTCGAGACCAATAGCGAGGAGCCCGGCTGCCGCCTCCCTTACCATCTGGCCATATTCCCTCCAGGAGATCCGGTTCCAGATGCCGTATTCCTTCCGTCTGAGAGCCACACGGGCTTCTTGGGCCTCCACCTGCTGAAAGAAGAGTGCGGGAAAGCTCGGCACCGTCCTTTCCACTACCACGTCCTCCTCTTTTTGTAGAGTCTCCATCCCTTTGGCGAAATGGTCTCACCGGCTAGGCCCAGATAGAACTCTTTGACGTCCTCGTTTTCCTGCAGTTGCGCTGACGTCCCTTCAAGGACGATTCGGCCGGATTCCATGATGTAACCAAAGTCTGCAATACCAAGGGCCATCTTTGCATTCTGCTCAACCAGGAGAATGGTCGTGCCTGCCTGGCTTATTTGAGAAAGCGCATCATACACATGGTGGGCGACCATAGGAGCCAGCCCGAGGGATGGTTCGTCCAGCATGAGAAGCTTGGGGCGGCGGAGCATGGCCCGTGCCATAGCCAGCATCTGCTGTTCACCGCCAGAAAGTGTCTCGGCTTCCTGTGTCTCGCGCTCCTTGAGGATGGGAAAGAGCTGGTAGATGAATTCAAAATCCTTCCCAATCCCTTTGTCTTTTCGCCCCCACCAGCCGAGGTCGAGGTTTTCCTTGACGGTGAGCTCTCGGAAGAGGCCTCGATCTTCGGGGACGTAGACGATCCCGAGGACCGAGATATGCTCTGGAGGCAACCGATGGATTCCCTTTCCCAGGAATTCGATTGTGCCCTTGTTTGGCTGGTCTTTGAGGAGGCCTGCAATGGTTTTGAGCAAGGTAGTCTTCCCCGCACCGTTCGGCCCCAAAACCGTGAAGATCTCCTTTTCTGTCACCTCGAGAGACAGACCGTGGAGGGCATAGATTCGATCATAATAGAGTGTTTCAATACTGGAAATCTTAAGTAACGGTGTCATAGCAATTGCTGTCAGCGGTCGGCCGTCAGCTGTCAGCTCTTGTCATTCCTCTCCGAGATACGCCGTAATGACCTCTGGTGTCCGCTGAACCTCTTCGGGGCTGCCTTGGGCGATTTTCTGCCCGTAATTGAGGGCGATCATGCGGTCCGCTAACCTGGAAGCGATTCTCAGGTCATGTTCAACCACGAGTATGGCAGTCTTGTATCTGCCGCGGATTTCGGTAATGCGATAAGCGGTCTCCTCCTTTTCTTCCGAGGTCAATCCCGAAATGGGTTCGTCGAGGAGAAGCAGTCTAGGTTCCATGGCCAGGGCTCGACCCATCTCAACCCGTTTCTGAACGCCGAACGGACAGTCAGAGACCCGGGCCTGCCGGTATGCCTGAAGATCCAGGAACTCGATGATCTCTTCCACTGGCCTTCGGTGCCGTAGCTCTTCGCTCCGTAATCGAAGAAAAGCGTGGAGGGGGTTTTTCCGGAACTTGATGTGTCTTCCCAGAAGTAGGTTATCCAGAACGGTCATGTGAAGAAAGAGGCGGAGGTTCTGGAACGTTCGGGCGACGCCCTTCTGAGCAATTGAATCTGGAGAGAGACCGAGGAGGCTCTCTCCTCCAAAGAGGACCTGACCCTGGTCGGGACGGTAGACACCGGAAATGCAGTTGAACATCGTGGTCTTACCCGACCCGTTGGGACCGATGACCGAGAGGATTTCACCCTCCTCCACGTCGAGGTTCACCCCGGCCAGGGCCATGATTCCACCAAAGCTAATGGCCAGATGATTCGCCTGTAAAAGAGCCATGGGCTCGATTGTCTAGAACCGGGGTTTATAGATCTTGTAGTCCGTGATGGCCACGTGAGCTCCTTTTTCGGCCTTCATGAGCCGGGAACCGTTTACTCCATGGTGTCGGTTCCGGTTATAGGTAACCGGACCACCGACTCCTTCGGGTTTCCAGTCCTTGATCTTCTCCATGCCCTTTATCATACTCTCTGCTGTGAGCTTCTTCCCGGCATTCTTGAGCCCCTCAACAGCATGCATCATAGAGATCGCCCCGAAGAGGGCCAGGTATTCTTTCCCCTCAATCTTCTGATTGTACTTCTTCAAGATGTCAATCACCCGATCGGCCTCGGCCTCACCCGGAATTCCGGAGTTCGCCGGTGCAGCGGGGTAGACCCCTTCCCAGACCTCTCCAGCGATCTGGTACATGATGGGATCGCCCAGGGGAAAAGAAGCAAAGATCTTGGGACGATAGCCGATCTTGGCCATTTCTTTCAGGATCAGCGCGCCGTGCGTCATTGTGGGATAGAGGAGAATCGTATCGGCCCCGGATTCCTTGAGCTTGAGGGCATGGGCACCGAGTGCCCTTTCGGTCACTTCATAGGAGACTGCGGCAACCAGATCAGCTTTACCGGAGAACTTTGCCACGGCCGCTCTCATCCCTGCCATGCCCAGTTTCCCGTAGTCATCGTTCTGATAAAACATGGCGAATTTCTTGCTGCCCAGGTTCTGGAAAGCGTAGTCAGTCAGCCAATCCGCTTCGTCTTCATAGTCCGGATACGATACGAAGATATAGCGCATCTTATCCCTGGGGTAATCCCCAAACATCCGGGTATTGCCGTAAGCCGTGATCAAAGGGACTTCGTTCTCTGCAAAGAAGTCCCTGCATGTCTGGACCACCGCAGTTCCCAAAAGACCCGTGACCGCAAAAACCTTTCCCTTCATCTCCTGAAGGTTGGCCAGGGCCCGTGCCGGATTGTATCCATCATCCTTCAGGATGACCTTGATTTTTCGCCCATGGACGCCGCCCTGATCGTTGATATAGTCGGCATATGCCATTCCGCCAAGTGCAGTAACCCCCCATAGGGCTGCGGGCCCGGAAAGCGGTGTGGTCCAGCCGAGTACCACCTCAGTGTCTGTGACGCCTGCTACCTCTTTGGCCATGGCAGAAACAGGTATTAGAAGTGAAGCCACCATCACAACAAATATCAGTCTTTTCAACATCACCGTTCCCTCCTTTTTTAAAGAGTTTTCCCCAGCTTTGATAGCATCTGCTGTTAAATAACAAAATGCCTGTTTTGTCAAGTTTTTTGTAGAGATGACGCAGCCTGAAGACGGGAAAATCCATTGGCAGAGGGGATGACTGACGAGGATCAGGCGGGTTCCAGGTGTGGACGATTCTAGTGTTGAATAAGACCAGTTTTTAGAGTAACGTCCTCCCTGAGTGTCGAGGAGGGCGACCCATGCGACAGGACCACACCTTCGCCGGACCGAATGGCCATTTTCACTACATTGACTGGGGTGGCTCGGGTCCACTGGTCCATATGGCCCACGCGACCGGATTCTGTGCTGGCGTGTACACCCCTTTCGTGGAGAGACTCCTCCCGAACCTTCGGGTGCTGGGCATGGATGATCGAGGGCACGGAAAGACAGAGGTCCAGGCCGACCCACGGGAACTGAAGAGCTGGGACATTTTCGTCAAGGATCTGGAGGGCTTTTTCGATCACCTCAAAGAACCAATGGTCGCCATGGGTCATTCGCGCGGTGGTGTAGCAAGCCTCCTCTTGGCGATTAGACGACCTGACTTGGTTCGCACTCTCATCCTACTCGATCCGACGATCCTTCCTTTTTCGCGGATGTGGTTTTGGTTTCTGGCCAAAAAGACAGGTTTAGCCAGACGTGTCCCAATTGTTGCCCAGGCGGCGCGGAGAAGAAACGTGTGGGCGAGTCGGGACGCGATTTTAGCTGCCTACAGGGAAAAGAATCCATTCCGTCCGTGGAAGGATGGTTTTTTGGAGGGTTATATTGCCGACGGGACAGAGGAGACCGAGGACGGCAGGATTAAACTGCGTTGCGAACCAGCGTGGGAGTCCCGGTGCTTTGCCGTTTGCCCGCACGATATTTGGCGTCACATCCCCTGCCTGCAGCAGCCGACCTTAGTGATTTATGGCGCTAAATCCGATACCTTCCTGGCCTCGGCCGCAAAACGATTCAAGGCGAAAGTGCCAGGTGCCACATTCCTATGTCTCGAGGGAACCAGCCATTTCGTGCCGATGGAAAGACCGGACGAGTCTGCCGACGCTATCGTCACCTTCCTTAGAGATCAAAACATCATCTGAGCCATGTCCTATTTCAGAAACATGGGCTCCAATTTCATGGCAAGGCCCATGTCACCCTTAATTCTCAGCTTCCCGCTCATGAAGGCATCCATGGCACTTGTTTTCTTGCCAATAATGTCGATCCACGTATCGGCATCGGTCACGACGGTACAATTCGGTGATTCGGCTGTCCCCTCATTGACCGTGCAGGTCCCCCCGGAGACCTTAACGTTCCATTCTCCTCCGCCTTCGCCGCTGATGGTAAACTGGTAAGCTGCGTCCACTCCGGCCGCTGCCTCAGGTTTGAAACTGTTTTGAATGTTGGCAAAGATCTCTTTACAGTCCATAGCACATCTCCCTTTCTCGGTCTACCTGACGTTCACTGCGATAGTCCCTTCACCATGTAGGGGGTATATTTTTCATAGTTTATTCACCACAGAGACACAGAGAGCACGGAGTCTTTTTTCTTTTTTGTCCAATCGGGAGAAAGCAATTGGACAAAAAACCCAACCCTTCGGAAGTTTTATCAATGGTCAAAAGCCGGAGATCGCTTGGTCTAATTTACTATCCTCTTTATTCCTTTCTTTAGGATAGGTACGTTAAAATTGATTATCAAACCGACCTTAATACCTGTCAATTTCAGGTAGGTAAGGAGCTGTGCGGCATCTATGGGTTGGAGGCTTTCAGATGCCTTTAATTCAAGGATTAGGCTTCCTGCCACCACAACAATCCAACCGATAGCCGCAATCTAACCTCATGCCCTTATATTCTATAGGCAGTCCCTTCTGCCTTTCGTATGGGATTTTTCTCAAATCCAGTTCACGGCACAGGCATTCTTCATAAGCAGATTCTAGCAAGCCGGGCCCAAGGGCCTTATGAACCTCAATCGCTGCTCCAATGACTTTGCCCGTAAGATCATCTATATCCATCATTCCATTTAGAAGCCCACGAAGAATCTCGTCTCTAGCAGGCACTCATGGTTTTGATTTGCCGATCTCTCACGGCAAATCAAAAAACTTAATCTCTCAGTGTTCTCTGTGCCTCTGTGGTTCACAAACTACGGGCTTAAATGATATCGCGAGACGGCGATGACGCTGTCGGCAATCTCCCTCCGGAGTGACACAGAGTTAATCGGTGTATAGCGAGTGAACTTCTTGAGCCCTGAGAGTTGGGTTCTCAGTTCATCCCCCTGGGAGACGGCACCGAGAACCTGCCGTGCCAGGAGCTCAACCCGCGGAAAGGCCTCATCGATATACACCTTGGTCGCGGCCAGGTGAATTTTCGCCTCCTCTTCTCCGGATTTTTCGACTTTTTTCAAGGTTCGCAACACGGCGCTTTCCATGGCAAAGATCTCGATGACCATGTCGGCGATTAGAGCGATAATTTCCTGCTCATCCCGGAGTTTGTCCATGTATTTTTGCGTCGAGATACCCGCGGCCATCAAGCCGATTTTTTTGGCCATCTCGACCAGTTTTCTTTGGGCTCCCAGTGTCGCGTCTTCAGATTCCATCAGGCTCGGCGTATAACTCATGAACTCGCTGGTCAGTTTCTGGATCGCGGGAAGAAGGGGGAGATCTCCCTTCATTGCTTTTCTCATGAGCATGTCCAGGACAAGCATCCTGTTGATCTCATTGGTTCCTTCCCAGATGCGATTGATTCGGGAATCTCGGTACACACGCTCAGGAAGATACTCCTGAATATACCCATAGCCGCCCAGGATCTGAACAGCCTCATCCACCACATAGTCGAGCATTTCTGAGCCGTACACTTTGTTGATAGAACACTCTGTAGCATACTCCCGAACACCCTGAGCAGTCTTCTGGCCTGCATCCTCGGCAGTGGGGTCGATTCCATGGAGAATCAGATCGATCAGCCCTGCCGTGCGATAGAGCATGCTTTCTGTCACATAGATTCGGAGCGCCATCTCTGCGATTTTGTGCTTGATGAGGCCGAATTCTGCGATGGGTTTACCGAATTGGACCCTCTGTTTGGCATAACGAACAGCCTCCGCCAGCATGGCCTTGGCCGCCCCAAGGCAGCCCCCTCCAAGCTTGAACCGTCCGATGTTGAGGGTGTTCAGGGCCACAACGTGCCCCCGACCAATCTCTCCCAGAACGTTCTCCACAGGAACCTTGACGTCTTCGAAAATAACACCGCGAGTCGATGTACCATGGATCCCCATCTTTTTCTCTTCTTCGTCCAAAGAGACCCCGTCGAAGGCTCTCTCCACGATGAAACCTGTGAATCTTTCTCCGCCGACTTGCGCATAAGTGAGAAAGAGATCGGCAAAGCCTGCATTCGTGATGAACTGCTTCTGCCCGTTGAGCGTGAAATACTTTCCATCCTTACTGGGCGTTGCTGTCGCCTTGCACCGGAGTGCGTCAGACCCGTGTTCAGACTCGGTCAAGGCATACGCACCGATATACTCCCCACTTGCCAGTTTTGGAAGGTATTTCTCCTTTTGCTTGGGAGATCCGAACAAGACGATGGGCAAGCTGCCAATACCGGTATGATCAGCAAAAGTCACCATAAAAGAGGTCCCGCCCGCAGTCATCTTCTCTGTGATGAGGGTGGAACTCACCTTGTCCAGACCACTTCCCCCATAGACCTCAGGGATATCTGCCGATAAAAGCCCGAGTTCTCCGGCCCGGCGCATGAGGCTCCGAATCAGGTCGTAGTTCAACTCCTCGAGCTCATCCGCTTTGGGAAGGACTTCGCCCTGGGCAAATTCCTCAGTCGACTTGGCGACCAACCGTTGCTCTTCATCGAAATCCTCCGGGGTGAACACCTGGTCTGGCCGGATGTCCTCGATAAGGAAACTTCCTCCTTGGATGATATCTTCTTCCATGTCTCCCTCCTCGGTATCCTTGTGATCTTTCCTCTCACCCGCTCCCTGCGGTCGCTCGAGTCCACAGAGGTCTCAGAGAATTGGCTTGTCTGATTTTTTGAGAGGAAAAATCAGACAAAAGTCTCGACCACTACCGTAGTGTACGTGAGCTGAGCGATACCAACATCGATCGGTTACATAGGCACTTAAATCAATGAGCGTGCCCCGTGATAGTCCCGCCGTGGCGGGGCTTGAGCTGAATACTCCTCTCAAGGATTCAGCTCAAAAACTCTGCGTCTCTGAGGGCTCTGTGAGAGATAAAAGTATGCCGTGAACAAACTAAAGGTTGTAATCAAGCCACCCCTCCTAGAGGCAGCTATAGCCTCCTACGCCTCCCTTTCAAAAATCCCTGCAGCTCCCATGCCACCTCCAATGCACATGGTCACTAAGCCATAGCGGGCTTTCCGCTTGGCCATTTCGTACAAGAGGGTCGTCGTCAGTTTGGTCCCTGTGCATCCGAGTGGATGACCCAAGGCGATAGCGCCCCCATTCACGTTGACCCTTTCCAGATCCATTCCCAGTTCCCGGATTACATAGAGCGCCTGGGCGGCGAAAGCCTCGTTCAACTCAATGAGATCGATCTGGTCAAGAGCGAGGCCTGCCAATTTGAGAGCCTTGGGCACGGCATACCGAGGACCGATCCCCATGATATCGGGTGGGACGCCGGCTAAGGCGTAGGACCTGAAGACGGCCATGGGCTTGATCCCTTTCTTTTCAGCTTTCTTCTTCGACATGACCACCACGGCTGCCGCACCGTCTGAGGTCTGGGAAGAGTTTCCAGCAGTGACGATCCCATCGCTTCGGAAAACAGGTTTCAGGTTCGATAGGGCTTCAAAGGAGGTTTCAAACCTGACCCCTTCGTCCGTATCGAAGATTACCTCTTTGTATGTCGGCTTTCTCTCAGCCGTGAGGTCTGGAATTCGAGCCGAAACAGGCAGAATCTCATCTTTGAACTTTCCCTCTTTGATGGCGCGGGCGGCATTCTGATGGCTTCTCAGGGCAAACTTATCTTGATCCTCCCTCGACACATCGAACCGTTCAGCGACATTTTCCGCGGTCAACCCCATGGAGGTAAAAACCTCAGGATGGTTCTTAGCCATGTAGGGGTTTGGGGACGGATTCAGACCCACCATGGTCGGGTTGAACGTCATCGACTCAACCCCGCCAGCCACGATCACCTCTGCAGCGCCACCCATGATTGTGTAGGCAGCTGTTGCGATCGATTGCAGTCCTGAGGAGCAGAACCGATTGATCGTCTGTCCCGGAACTGAATCAGGAAAACCAGCCCTGAGGGCGAGAACTCTGGCCATATTCAAGCCCTGGTCCCCCTCTGGAAAGGCACAGCCGACGATGACGTCATCGATCTCTTCTGGGCTCAGTCCTTTGGCTCGACTGACAGCCTCTTTTAGGACAGCGGCACCGATTTCGTCAGATCGGGTATATCTGAGTGTTCCCCTCGGAGCCTTTCCCACGGCAGTCCGAACAGCAGAAACAATCACGGCCTCAGTCATCATACGCCTCCATTTTCATTAGACCCTATAGTCAATATCCCGATGTGAGTTCTCTATTACCTAAACCAGGAGACCTCGTCAGGAAGTTTTTTTTCGTGGTCCGTGGTTCGTTGCGACAATTGACCACTGACAACCGACAACTTCGAAGAGAGTTTTTGAGCGGCCAAGAGCGCCTTTTTCGGAGACCTCCACCACTGATCTTATACTTCTTGCTATTCTATCAGGAATTTCATGCATGGCGGGCCGGAAGCCTTGTCATGCGTTATCATTTGGGTAATTAGAATTTCGAACATTCGAATTTTGTTGCGCCTTTGCTGCACCATGTCATCTATGAATCAGTTCCTAAGGGGTTTCCCTTTCGCCAAAGTATACCGTATTCGCTCTTGCGTCTTCGGTTCTCCACAGAGGCTCAGGAATGCCTCCCTTTCCAAATCCAACAGGTACTGCTCGGTCACCTCAGTATTGGGAAGGACGTTGCCTCCGCAGAGGACAAATCCAACTTTCCCAGTAACGTGTGCATCGTACTCGCTAATAAAGTGACCGTCACGCATGGTTTGGGTGAACATCCTAATCAAGGCAAGCCCCCTGTCGCCTAAGACTTTAGTCTTTCTTGGTCTAGGAGGGCGATATCCTTCCCTTACCATGGCGAGCACAGTCTGTTTAGTGTCGTAAAGTAGTTGATCCCGGTTGATTGTAATCAGGTCAGAGGACCTCATGTACCCTAATTTCTGGGCCTCTCTTGCACTCGTCGCCACCTTGGCCATGGCAATGTTTTCGACGGCATGACGAACGAACGGAAAAGGATCCGTATCAACACCATCAGGGATTCCTTCCATACTGCGCAGCAGCATCTCCTTACAGCCTCCTCCGGCCGGGAGAAGCCCAACACCAACTTCTACCAGACCCATGTAGGTCTCTGCCGCAGCCCTGACCCTGGAGCAGGCCAGGCAGACCTCGCAACCACCTCCCAGTGCCATACCGGCCGGTGCGGCAACCACCGGTTTTTTGGAGTATTTCATCGCCATGAAAACGTTCTGAAAATCCCGGATCATGGTCTCAACCACGTCCCAGTTTTCATCCTGAATCTCAAAGAGGATCATCATGAGGTTCGCCCCAACTGAGAAGTTGGTTCCGTGGTTTCCAATGACCAGTCCGTCAAAGTTGCTTTCTAGCTCTTTGAGGGCTTGCACGACCATCTGTCCCGTGTCTTGGCCGAGGGCGTTCATCTTGCTGTGAAACTCAACACAGGCAACGCCGTCTCCCATGTCTATCAATGAAGCCCCAGGGTTGGATCGAACCGTCATGTTTCTTTCTTTGAGGGTAGGGAGGAGAATAACCTTGGGCTTGTCCCCAATCTTCTTAAAGTCCGAGATCCCAAGATCAAAAAAGAACCTCTCCCCATTCTGATGTCGGTAAAAGGATTCCAGCCCTTTTCGCAATATGGACTGCACCAAGGGAGGAATAGTCTCTCCTTCCTTTTCCATCCGTTCGACCGATTTCTTCACGCCAATGGCATCCCACGTCTCGAATGGGCCGAGTTCCCAGTTAAATCCAAACTTCATCGCATTGTCGATATTAATGATGTCGTCGGAGATCTCAGGAACCCTTTCTGCGCAGTAGAGAAGGGTTTTTTTCATGACCTTCCAGGCAAAATCGCCCGCCCGATCTGTGGCGTAGGCTAGGGTTTTGATTCGATCGCCCACATCGTCTGTGTTCTTCGCAATGTCGAGAGAGGGGATACTCACCTTTTGCCGTGGCCTGTAGTCGAGGGTGTTGTAGTCGAGAACGAGGATCTCGTCCTTCCCGTCTGATTTTATCTTTTTGTAGAATCCCTGCCCCGACTTGAGTCCAAGCCAATTCTTTTCCACCATCTTCTCTACGAAGTCTGGCAATTCGAAAGATTCTCTCTCCTTTTTGTCGGTTATGGACTCTTTGAGATTGCGGCCCACATGGAGGATGACGTCGAGGCCGACCATATCCAGGGTTCTGAATACGGCGGTCTTGGGTCGTCCCATGGCCTGACCTGTTATCGAGTCGACTTCATCGATGGCGTACCCATCCTCGATCATCGTTCTCAAAGTCACCGCCATCCCGTAAGAACCGATACGGTTGGCGATAAAGTTGGGGGTGTCTTTACAGAAGACGATGCCTTTTCCGAGGACATCTTCCCCAAAAGTCGTCATGGTCTCAATGACGTCAGGGTGGGTGCTTTCGATGGGAATGATTTCCAGAAGCCTCATGTACCTCGGGGGATTGAAAAAATGGGTCCCCAGGAAGCGCTCTTTGAACGCGGCTGGCATGTCTTTGGACATGGCGGCCACGGGAATCCCAGAGGTGTTGGTGCTGACTATGGTGTCAGGAGAGAGGTAGGGCTCCAGTTTCTTGAAGAAGTCTCTTTTGATGGCCAGATCCTCGATGATGGCCTCAATAACCCAGTCTGCTTCTCGGGCCCATTCCAGGTTGTCTTCAAAGTTCCCGGGGGTGATCAATTCCTCGTCTTCCCTAGCGTAGAAAGCAGCAGGCTTGGATTTGATGGTTTTGTCTATTCCTAGCGTTGCAAATCGGTTCCGAACCTCAGGGCTTTCTAGAGTGAATCCCCTCGCCTTTTCTTTCTTACTGAGTTCTCGGGGCACGATATCCATGAGGTAAGAGGGGATTCCCACATTTGCCAGATGAGCAGCTATGGTGCTCCCCATCACGCCAGCACCCATAACGGCGACTTTTTCGATCTTGTACTTCATCGTCTTCCTCCGCCCAAGATCAACCAGAAGATTTGTACCGAATGCCTTGACTCATGATTGCGGTCAGGTATTTCAGATACGATCTATCCCCTTTCTCCACTATGGTAAGCCATGTTGTGGCATCGTCTAGTCGTTTCCCTCACATCACGACCCATGTGTGATCAGCGCACAAAGGCAATTGAGATTCATTCTATTCCGAACTTCTTCTTGAGAATTGCCGACGCGACGCGAATGTCTTCTTTAATAGACTCTGCAGAACGCTCAATCTTCTTACGAACATCCTCCACGGGCAGTTCGTAGATCTTTTCGACCCCAAAAGAGCCAATCTTTGCCGGAACCCCGAAACTCATGGTGTCAAGCCCGTCGTCTTTTTTCAGCAGACCATACTCCTCCTCAATGATGGCGACAACAGGCTGGATTTCCGGTTCGCCGGTAATGATGCAGCGAAGCATCTCGCCGGCCGCTTTTGCGGGTCCCACCGATGCGCTCTGGCCGGTCTCGTTGATGAAGTGGGTTCCCCCTTTCTTTGCCTGCTCAATGATGTGCTCGATCCCCTTCGAGTCGATTCCTTGAGACCGGATAACCGTGTCCAGGGAGATCCCTCCGATTGAGATGTAGCGTGGGCTCACCACCATCGAGTCACCGTGGTCTCCAAAAACGATACCCCGCATATCATTGCCCGAAAGCCCCAACTCCAGAGAGGTGGCATGGCAGATCCTTCTCGAATCCAAGTTTCCAGCCTGGCCCATCACGTTTTCCTTGGGAAAACCTGTGGTCTTGTATCCAACCCATGTCATGGTTGTGACCGGGTTACCCATGTATATGAGAATTGGGAGATCCTTTTTCGAGCACCCTTCATACAGTCTCCGGATGTCGAGGGAGGTTTTCGCGATCACTTCGGTATTGAGATCTAAGAGATCTCGCCTTGTCTGTCCCTCTCTTCTGGGTGCCCCGACGCCGATGAAGATGACGTCCAGAGCCGCCATGTCTTCCACTCGGCTGGTGCCCATAATCCGGGGGCGACGCAATGTGTTTGCCTTCAGATCGTCGACCCAGGCTCCAGCCCTGTTGGGGTAGTCGTCCTTTGGTCGGCCATAGAACACGATCTCCTTCCCCAGTCCCTCGTCCACGAGAAAAATAACAACATCTCTCGACACATTTCCGAACCCCCACACGCCAACTCTGTTTCTCTCCTTCACCTTCCTCATCGATTCCCATTCTTTATGAAGGTGTCCGTCCATCGCATATCCTTAGGTGCGGTGTTTTATGTGGTCAGGAAAGTTCGGTGGTACAAACTCATGTAGGGGTGGTGAGTCTCAAAGCAGAAATCAGTAGGTCTTTGGATTACTGCATCTCTTCAAACTTCTCCCGCCCTTCGCCGCAAACAGGGCATTTTCCGGGAGTGACCCCCTCCACTGTGTACCCGCATACCCCGCAGACGTAGAGGCGCTGGCTTTCGAGATCCTTCCCATGCTTTACCGCCTCGATGGCCTTCTCATAGAGGTCTCCGTGCACTTTCTCCGCTTCATTTGCCCAATAGAAGGTCTTCAAGGCGTCGTTGTTGACATCCCTTTTTGCCTGGTCCATGAACATGGGGTACATGGAGGTAAACTCAGACTTCTCTCCCCCCAATGCCTCTTCCAGGTTCTTAAGGGTTGATTTGATGCCTCCCATCGCCTTCAGGTGGTTGTGGGCGTGAATTGTCTCCGATTGTGCTATGGCTCGGAGAAGTTTAGCGATTTGTGGAAAGCCCTCTTCGATAGCTTTCTGGGCAAACGCCAAATAGCGCCGATTTGCTTGAGATTCTCCGGCAAACGCCTCTTTCAGGTTCTTCTCAGTCTGATCCGTCATTCCGTCCTCTCCTGGAGTGTTTCGTATCCCCCCATATCCTCCCAAAGGTGTGTTTCACAAAGCAAAATAGCAGACTCTCGGCGGAAAGTCAACGAGCTGGGCGGGAGTTTCCAATGGATTCTGAATCGAAGAACCGATCTGAATCATACCGGAATCCTATTTGATTTCCCGGGCTAGGTTGATAGAATGATGAAAAGAGGTTTCACTGTTTTCAGACCGTCATCTTGAGGAATTAGCAAAAAAAGTGCAGGTCGGCATGTCGAAATCCGAAACGACGGTTTGCAATCTCAAGGAGCAAGGCTTCAGGTCCGGCAGTTGTGGGGTGAAGGTGAATGGGCAGCAGAAACTTGCCTGCACCGCCACACTGAGGTGGATGGACGGGACCGTGCAACGGCTCATTACGTCAGTTCACCTGTCCCGTCCTGAAAACTACCTCTCCATCTATCAGTCCGGGTGTAATTTCTCCTGTCGGAAATGTCATTCCTGGTACTTCAGCAAGGTCAAAGACGGCGACTGGTTTACGCCGGTGGATATCCAGCGCAAAGCCCAGGAGTACGAGGAGAATGTCACCCTTTGGGAACCGAGAGAAAAGGCCACGGCGTGGCATGCCCACGATACCTGTCGATGCTGTGGCGCATGCGTCCTCCATGGAACGAGATCGGCATATTGCCCTGGAATCCTCCATTCTGAGTCAATCCTCATGAGTCCTCAGGGGTTCGGCCCTGCCCGAAACATCGTCGCCTTCACCGGTGGAGACGTCGTGTGCTGTCCTGAGTTCTATGGGGAGTGCGCTGAGAGAATCAAGACCCACACCAAACTCTGGCTGTTGATAGAGACGAATGGCTATGGGCTCACCCAGCAGAATCTGGATTATCTCCGAGACGCAGGCGTAGATGCCTTTTGGCTCGATATCAAGGCGCACGATCCTGAGAAACACCGGTGGCTTACGGGGTGCACCAATGATCGTATACGTAAACTCCCCGAGGAGATACTGAAGCGGAGTTTCGTTCTGGAGGTGCTCTCACTGTTTATCCCGGACCTTGTGGAAACAGATGAGCTGAAGAAAATTGCGGAAAACCTAAAGGCGGTGGATCCGGCAATCCCCTTCACCATTCTCGCCTTTTTCCCTGAGCACCGAATGAAGGAATACCGAAGCCCGACTGTAAGGGAGATGGTGGAGGCCTACCAGACTGCCACGTCACTGGGTCTGAGAAATGTACGGCTGGGCAATGTGGGTATATTTGCCAAAACCGAAAAAGACCAAACCTATCTCATGGCCAACGTCGACAAAGGCGCCTACTAATCTCGCTCCCCCAAACTATCAGTTGACCTGGTGGCCCAAACTATCCTGTGTGGATGAACCCGCGTTCCAAACCGCTTTCGGGTCACCACCCGTTCGCTTCGCTCCCTAAAGACACGGAGGGCACATGATAATTAATATTCCTGATTTGCTGGGAGAAAACGGCAAATCAAGACCATCGCTCCGCCTCCGCAAATGCTTCGTCGGAGGCCTTGAAGGTTCTGCCGCAGGCGGCTGAGTCCATTACTCCAATCGCTGTCTCCCGATTAGAGTAAAAGGGAAAACCTCAGTGTCCTCTGTGTCCCGGTGGTGCAATTAGATGATTATTTCTATTTCAGTTCAAATCTCTTTACGGTCCATCTGCCAGCGCTGGCGCTGAAGCCAAAGGCCCTCAGGTTGGTGATCACGGCGCCGACATTGCCCTCTGCTTCGAGAGAGCCCACGCTTTCACCGACCATCAGTCTCTCCTCGGCCCACCGGCTGGTGAGCGCACTGAACCCGAGGACCCTGCGGCTTGTCACGGCCACCGCCACATGCCCGTCGTATCTGCTATCGAGGACCTCCTCTTTGGAGCGAAGATCCAGAGTGACCCAGGTGTTTTGGACTGCCGAGAAGGCCACGAGCTCTCGCTCCCTGACGAGGAGAAACACCTGGTTCAGTATTTCCTCCCCGGTGATGCCCAGGGGGAAGAAAATCAACCCGGCGAGCAGGAATGCACCTACAGTCGCACCTTTCATCATTATTGACCCCTCCACAGAATCAGTGTCAGGTCTTGACATGAGACATAACTTCGCAGTATTCAATCAACTACCATGGCAAGGCCGCTGCGAATCGAATATCAAGGTGCATTTTATCATATCACAGCTCGGGGTAACGAAAAGAGAGCAATTTTTCGAGAGAATCGGGACTACGATCGATTTCTGATTCTTCTAGGACGCATGCATGAGCGCTACGGTATTCAAATCCATGCTTACGTGTTGATGCCCAATCATTACCATCTCCTGATGGAGACACCCCAAGGCAATCTCGTTGCTATCATGCATGATCTCAATACGGCCTACACGAATTATTTCAACAAGAAATATGAGCGAGTGGGCCATCTGTTCCAAGGCCGGTACCGGGGTATTCTGGTTGACAGAGATCCGTATCTATTGGAGTTGTCCCGCTATATCCATCTAAACCCCGTCAGGGCTGGCATAGTTCAATCCCCCGAAAAATATCGATGGAGTAGTTATATCGGCTATATATCGTCAAAGAGCGCTCAAGAGTGGCTTTTCACGGACCTGGTTTTGGCGCAAGTGGGTGCCGATCTGAGGAAAGCCCAAAAGGCTTATCGCGGGTTTGTGGAACGAGGGTTGAGAGAGGAAATTTCCGACCCCTTGCAAGAGGCGATTCACGGAGTTGTGATTGGAGGAGCCGAGTTTTGGCAGAAGGTTAAGGACCGGTTCTTAGAGACAAGCAAGGACCAGGAGATCCCGAGGCTGAGGGAAATTCACCAAAGAAGGGATCTCGAGGCTATTGTTGAAAGGGTCGCCACGTTTTACGATGTCTCTCGATATAGGATTCTTAGAAAGGAACGTCCTGCTCACCATGCCACGCAGGTGGCTATCTATTTGTGCCGTAAGAAAACCGATCTGAGCCTCAAGGAGATTGGAACGTTCTTTGGGAACAGGCATTACACGGCGGTCAGTGTGGCCCATAGGAGAGTCGAAGAGAGGCGCCAGAGTGATTCAAGATTTGACCAGGAATTGAAGCAGATAGAGAAGGAAGTATCTTGAATCAGAGACGTTAAAGGCTCATGTCTCATGTCAAGACCTGACACTGAAACAAAGCCGTTATAAGGCAAGAAAAGGGTCGAAGGAGCGACCAAGTCTATTCACCCTATGGAAGATTCGCTACCCTGTATGTTAGATTTTCTTAAGAAAGGCTTGTAACCGAATTGTGCAAGCTGATCTCCTATAACACGATTGTGAGCATGAAAACAGGAGGTACAACCGATGGAAAATAAAGTTCAATGGGAAACTGAGATGAATAAGGCCCTGTCTCGGGCTCGATCAGAGAAAAAACCTATGTTTCTCGATTTTTTCAACCCTAACTGAATCGGCTGTCAACAGATGGATGCAGTTACGTATCCAAACGAAAAGGTGATCGAGTTCATTAACAAAAGTGTCGTTCCCCTCCGTGTGTCTTTCGATTCTCAGCCTCATGCTGCGGACTTCAACGTCCAGTGGACACCAACGCTGATAACCGTCGACGAGGAGGGCAAGGAACATCACCGCTCGGTCGGGTTTTTGTCTCCCGAGGAGTTGATCCCATCGTTGTTGCTGGGCATTGCCAAGGTCAATTTTGACCGACAACGGTTCGATGAGGCCCTCTCTACCTTAGAAAGGCTAATAACCGATTATCCGAAAAGCGACTCTACGCCTGAGGCTTTCTATCTCAGAGGGGTCAGCCGGTACAAGAGCACGCACGATGCTAAGCCCCTCAAGGAGGCCTACGAGCACCTTCAGGCTGAATATCCTTCTAGTGACTGGACGAAACGGGCCTATCCCTATCGACTGTTGTAGAGGGGTTTTACTCGTAGAGTAGGGAATATAGATCGAAGGTAGACTCCGAGTAGGGTCGCCATGTGCCTATCAGTTACGGAGAGTGACACTGGATTTACAGCTATTTGACGGTAACACAGGTGCACTCAGCGACATTACAGACCTTGTGAGAGACGCTTCCCAGCATGAGCATCTCGAGCTTGCCGGCTCCACGGCTTCCCAGGACAACCATATCGACATTGTTCTTCTCGGCGAACTTAAGGATCTCTTCAGCGGGATCCCCTGTTGCCATGACAGTCTCGGCATTAATTCCTCTGCTTTTAACTAGTTTCGCCGCCTCGCCGATGATCGCCTTGCCGGTCTTGTCTAAATGATCCTTCAATGGTTCAAAAGAGGCTTCAGCATATGCCATTGGCGGAAGAGAGATAACATGGATAATGTAGATCGTGGCGTCGTATTTTGATGCCATATCACAGGCGTATTCAACGGCCTTTCTAGCGTGATCCGAACCATCGGTAGCAACCAGAATGCTCTTCAACATGGTCTCTCATCTCCTCCTCTCGTCAATCTGTCGACCTCAACCTGTGAAAATCTTCACGGTTTCGTCCTAGAACCATTAAAGCAATTCATGGGGGAAGTCAAGGGCTTTGTCGGTTTGCATGATACGGTTCTTGACGCTAGGGATGGGAGCTGAGGAAGACCTTCTGTCTCCATATCGACTCGGATTGGAGCCACTGGACGATTACAGGATGGATCGTCGGCGAATGGACGAATCTTTGCGCCGTGCAAGAAATAGGCCCCAATGGAGAGGTCGAGGATGAACTATCGCAAGCAAGATGTCGAACGTGAGGCGTGGCGAGTCAGAACTCATTGGGGCCTTCAATACACGGGATCGGTTGGTCTTTTCAGATCAGAGATAGAATGAATACTCGTTGAATTCCCAGTCCGTCACATAATCCCGGAATCGGTTCCATTCCATTTCTTTGACAGCGACAAAGTCTTTCACAAATGGCTCTCCTAAGGCCGATCGAATAAACTTGCTATTTTTCAGTTCTTCGAGAGCCTCGCCAAAAGATAAGGGAACGAGCGGGTATTTGTCTGGATCCTCAAGAGCATACGCATCGCCCATAAAGGGATCACCTGGATCGAGTTTGCGATTGATTCCGTCGAGTCCAGCGGCGAGTGCGACGGCAAAGGCTAGGTATGGGTTCGCCGATCCGTCAGGTGCTCTGTTCTCAATCCGGCTTCCGTGACCCCGCTCAGGCGGAATTCGGATGTACGTGGTCCGGTTATCCAAACCCCACACAACATAATAAGCGGCAAAAGAATAGGGAACGTAGCGTTTATAGGCATTGACGTTTGAGGCTAGGATAGCGCTCATCCCTCTTGCATGCTCTAATTGTCCTGCAATGACCTGGAGGGCCAGTTTACTCAACCCATGCTTTCCCTTGGGATCGTCACAGAGGTTTTTCTGGTTGGATTTGTCGTAGAAACTCATGTGAAGGTGATAGCCGTTTCCACCACCGTCGTTTCGCGGTTTGGCCATAAAGGTTGCAAGCAGCCCGTTTTGGTAGGCAATTTCCTTAACGATCTGTTTGAATGTAAAAGTGATATCTGCTACCTCCAGAGCGTCGCCATGAATAATGTTGATCTCATACTGACTCGGGAAGAATTCGTGGTTGAAGTAAATGACAGAGTACCCCATCTGAGCCATGGCTTCTTTGACTTTCCCGATGAGATTGAGCTTGTCCACCATAGGATTCATGGTATAGACCATACTTGTCTTATCGGCGTAGTATTCCCACTTTCCATTCACATTTTCGAATAGATAAAACTCCAGTTCACTTCCGATGATGGGCCTGAGACCTTTCTTGTTGTATGCCTTCAGAACTTTTTTAAGAATACCCCGGGGTGAGATGGCCAGTGGTTTCCCCTCAAAATAGAGATCAGCGATCACTCGTGCCGTGTTTTCCTCCCAAGGGATTACCCGGAAACTGCTGAGATCAGGAATGGCCTGCATGTCAGCGAAGGCCACCTCCTCCGCGATTCCGGTACCGACGGCCACATTACCTCCAAGATCCAGAGCAAAAGTCGGTAAGGCAAGGTGAATCCCGTCATCAATCACGTGTGAGAATCGTTCTGCCGGAACCCCTTTTCCTCTATTGACACCATAGAGGTCGCAGAAATCGACGCGGATTGTCTTGATGCCTCGCGACTTTATGATTTCCAGGACTTCCTTCTTTTCCATGGGAAAACTCCTTTCTCACTCTAATGAGCCATGGCATCCACGCGGGCAGGAGCAGTCGACGTGAAAGAGAGGGTGAGTTTCAGTTCGCCGTTGATGAGAAAAAATCTCATCTGACCCATGGGAAAAAATTTTGAGTGCGATAAGTATCAGAAAAGAGAAGAAGTGTCAAGGGAAAAATACGAGGCGAGTTTTGTGCATGTATACCTTTGAAAAAACTTGGAACTTCGGCTTCCTAGGATAATTTTGACAAAGGAAGCCTATTTCCATAGAATAAAATTGTCATTTTCCAGGATACTTTGACGGAAAACTTCCACCACGAAGAGAACCTGTCGGTCAATCATAATGGAAACTCAGATAACCAAGAGCGAGTTCTTTGCAAGAATTCGTGAAAAAACCCTTAATTTTTCGCCGAAGAACATGGCGCTGGCGAACTTCGTTGTCCAGAATTACCAGCGAGTCGCCTTTCTGACAGCCAGGCAACTGGCCCAAGAGTGCGGGGTGAGCGAATCAACAGTGATGCGCTTTGTCACCGCCCTGGACTATACGGGGTATCCCGACTTCCTGAGAACCCTTCGAGGCATTGTCAACTATGAATTGACGGCCGTCGAACGGCTTGAGATAACGCCCCAGGAAAAAAAGAGAAGGCGTGGGAGAAAGAGAACGGAACGGCTTGCCAGGAAGACCATACTGACGGAAATAGAAAACCTAAGAAGGCTCTATGATCAGTTTTCAGAGGAGGATTTTGACCGAGCCGTAGAGGAGATCGTGCAAGCCGAAGATATTGTCATTGTTGGATTTCGCGTGTCTGCCTCGTTAGCAGGCTATTTTGGGTACGTCTTGAAAAAGGTGAAAGAATCCGTGATCGTCGTTACTCGAGGCGGCTCAACGGTTTACGAGGAACTTGAACAGATGGGGAAGACATCTCTGATCATCGCCCTTGGGTTCAGACGATATCCTGCCGAATTGATCGACCTGTTGAGATATTGCAAGACTCGTGGTTTACGGATTTTTGCCATCACCGACAGCATGATCTCTCCCGTTGCGGCACTTGCCGATGTGATTCAGATCGTGGAGTTCGAGGGGGAATCTTTCGTCGATACCTTTGCCGCTCCCATGTGTCTTATCAACGGACTGATCGCGGAGACAGCCATGAGGGACAAAAAGAAATCTCTAAGCATGCTCAATAGACTGGAGAGAATAGCCGATGAGAAAAAAGTCTATTTTCAGGAGACCAATCGGGAGACATAGGAAGGCATCTCCAGCCGAAGTCAGACTCCCTTGTTTTGCTCGCTTCCTGATTGTCAACGATTTTCGGCCCAAACATCCCACCCTCTGGTTTCATAGCGACGTGCACCTCATATGAATGGATGACACATGACCGAATGGCAAATCACCAAAATGTTGCCAGATGGCAGTGAGTCGAGTGTGGGAATCAAGCCTGTAAGTCCCCTATACTGCAAAAAAAGCTTGACATCCGTCTGAGGTTTTATTATGGTGGGCAACGCTCGGAAATCTGAAAACCAGCACAAAGGTGTAAAGGTCCTCAGGACAGGCGAGCTTCGGATCGCGTAAAATGATATTCATGGTTCTGCAAGCTTAAACCACGGAGGGGGGAGGTGATGCGAATTCAGGGGGGTGATAAATGACAGGTACACTCTAGACTTAGAAGCTAGCATTTCAGGTAAGGAGGAGTGACATGAAGAGCAGAAAAATGTTTGTTTTCGGATCGGTGATATTGACTGTTATTTTCCTCGCATGTCTGTGGGTAGACAGTTCACCCACTCTCGCTGCTGGTGAGGTACAAAAATTGAGGATACAGTCCGGTTACCCACGTGGGGATATTTCCATGGAACTTTTGAAAAATTTCGCAGAATCTGCGGAGAAGCGAAGCAATGGGCACCTAAAGATATCGGTCTTCGCCGCTCCAGAAATCGTTCCATGGGAACAGCTGTTCGAGGCAACCCAGAAGGGGACCCTGGAGATGCTCCACTCCATAGCGGCGATCTGGGCAGGCATTCTCCCGGTTGCGGAGGTGGAGTTCGGGCTACCCTATGCCTACAGTATCCCTGGAAACAAAGATATTGTGCAGACCGGGGCGTTGGTACGTAGTTTCTTTCTCGATACCGGATTCGTGGATCTGCTCCAGAAGGAATACAATAAGCACGGGCTCTACTGGCTTGACATGCATTCCTACGGCCCGATCGTCACTCTGGCGAGCAAACCCATCAGAAACTGTGACGAAATAAAGGGGAAGAAAATTAGGGTTGAGGGATCCTGGGCCAAATACTACGACATGGTGGGTGCCCGCGGAACCTGGATTGCCGGGGAGGAGTCCTATATGGGATTGAAGCTAGGGACGATCGATGCATCCCAGTGGGATGTTAGCGCCTTCGCTCTGAAGTGGCATGAGGTCGCCCCGCACTGGGTGATTGGTGGGCAGAACGATGTTGTCCCAGGGAATATCCTTATCAACATGAAAACGTGGAATGCTCTGCCGGATGAATCCAAGGCGGCTCTTAAAGGCGCTGCAGAGGAGTATTATCATACGCTCCTTGCAGAGTATGTCAAGATGATGAAAGATGTCGATCAATTGGTTAAAGAAGGTAAAGTGATTCGGAGTGTTTTGGATGACGATTGTGAAAGGAAACATGCAGAAGCTGCCTATAAACTGTGGGACGAGATCGGCGCCCAAGATGCTGTCGCGGCAAAGGGTATTCAAATGCTTAAGGAATGGAGAAAGACACTGAAGTAGCGGTCGTCAGGATATCAAGGAGAAGACTATTTCATGAGATGACCTCGAAGGACCAGGAGGGGAAGGTTGACCCCTCCTGGTCTTTCCAATGAATGATAAGATCCTGGGAGACGACTTCCGAATGAGAGGGTTCTGCAAGTGGCTAAAATCGTGAAGTCCATTTTCGATGTGATTGAGGCTATCAGTGAAAAGGCAGGCAGGGCTGCCAGTTATTTGGTCGTTGTTATGATGGCCGTAACTGCGCTGGATGTGGTGGCAAGGTATGTGTTTAACAATCCTCTTCTTTGGGGTTGGCTCCTTAATAAGCAACTCTTTGGTGTTCTCATCCTCTTCGCAGGTGTTTACACCATGTCGAAGGGCGGGCACATCAGGATCGAGATACTTTACGACCATTTCCCTCCAAGGGTGAGATTGATCGCACGGCTGATTGCCATCGCCGCATTTATCTGTTTCGTGGGTGTACTGGTTTGGCAGGGGTCCTGGATGGGGTGGAACTCATTTAGGATGCGAGAGCTGGCTCCGGGAGCATTTCGTATCCCTTTCTATCCGCTGAAGATGCTCATACCTGTTGTTGCGTTTCTATTTTTACTTGAGGGGATCGTCGTCTTTATTCGGCGTCGAGACTGAACAACCTTGCAGCAGTTCACCGGGTTCAGTTGGCAGGGCTCTGCAAGGGGCTGCCCATTTGGTGTGCCTTTGGCTTGGAGACAGGGGATAGGGTTTCATGGGTGTTGAGTTAGTTACTGTCCTTTTGTTTGGGGGGCTGATTTTTCTTTTGGCTATCGGCGTTCCCGTTGCGTTTGCGCTCGGAGCGGTAAGTGCCGTCATGATGTTTATGTTAGGGGGATCGACCGATCTATACGTCGTAGCCACTACCACCTACAGGCAAATAACAGATCCAGCCCTGATAACCATCCCGCTATTCCTCCTTATGGGAAACTTCCTGGTTCATTCGGGCATATCTGATCGTCTTTTTCACGCGCTGAATCGGTGGCTTTCAGGCGTTAGGGGCGGCCTGGCGGTCGTATCCGTTGGCGTATGCGTCGCACTGGCCATGTGCGGAGGGTTCGGCCCCGGGGTCCTGACCATGGGATTGATTGCCGTCCCCGCCATGATCAAATATTCTTATAGCAGATCCCTCGCTTTAGGGAGTGTGATGGCTGGGGGTGTTCTGGGGACAATCATTCCTCCAAGCATCATCATGATCATATTTGCTTACATCTCGCGGCTCTCAGTTGGGAAGCTTTTTTTTGGAGGGGCTCTTCCCGGCTTTATCACTGCAGGCCTGTACATTCTCTACATAACAATCAGGTGCTATTTCCAACCCCATCTTGCCCCGAGCACCTCTGAGGACACCTCTTGGAAGGTCAGACTGACCTCCCTCTGGGATATAATCCCCCCCTCTTTATTGGTTGTCCTGGTTTTGGGGTCAATCTTTACGGGAGCCGCCACCCCGACAGAAGCTGCTGGAGTAGGAGCATTTGGCTCGTTTTTGATCTGCATTGTCTATCGCAAGTTGACGTGGAAAGTGATTTTGGATTCCTGCCTTCAGACCATGCAAATCAGCGGTATGGCCTTGTGGATTCTGGTTGCAGCCACGCTTTTTGGCGTCGTCTATACCAGCGCAGGGGCCCAGGAAATGGTCATGGGAATTGTGGAAAACTTACCCGTCAATCGCTGGGTCATACTTGGATCGATGCAAATCATTCTTCTCCTCTTTGGCATGTTCATGGACGACTACGCGGTGATTACAATATGTGCTCCAATCTTTATCCCCATTGCCCGCTTCTTGGGTTTCGATCCCATCTGGTTTGCCATCGTCTTCATCCTCAACATGCAAGTGGCGTATTTATCTCCACCATTTGGGTGGGCACTCATATTGATGAGAGGGGTAGCCCCACCGGAAATACATACAAGAGACATCTGGCGAGCGGTCCCTCCGTTTGTGATCATACAATTGATTGTTCTGGTAATGACCATGGTGTTCCCCCAACTGGCCCTGTGGCTACCTGACAAAATGCTGTAGCATGTGGGTCTGCTAGCCGAACATGGAGCCTAAATCGCAGGCTCATGAATACTGGGCTAACCGATCACGTTGAGGGATTGAGACGATCTCCAACTGCCGGGTTTCCCTGCCGTCCAGCCTCAAAACATAACAATTTCCTAGGTGGATAGATGGGGCGGGGGAGCATTGGCTTTATCTTAGAGAATGAGACTGGGGAGATTCGGGGGAATTCGTTTCACCAACGGGTCATACCCGATGGTGCCACCCACGTGACGACAGGCCAAATTGATCAAAGAAGCCCGTCCCATGGGCTCAGAACGACTCGGAGGGAAGAAAATGATTTCAGAACAGGAGCTGGCCACGTTGTCGTACCCAGATGCACCAGATATCGTAACCGATCAAATTCCCGGCCCAAAAACCCAAAAAGCACTCGACGGTTCGTTCAAGTATGAGTCGCTGGCTCGAGGAGCTGGGAAGTTCCCCTGCGTCTATGACGAAGGTCTGGGAGCCACAGTAAAGGACCCCGATGGAAACGTTTTTATCGACATAACCGCTGGGGTTGCCGTGAATTCTGTCGGGCGAAGACATCCACGAGTGGTCAAGGCCATAGAAGAGCAACTGAAAAGACTGATGCATGCCACTGATATGACCAATACCCGTCGTATCGAACTTGCCGAGAAAGTATCCGGTGTTATGCCTGAAGGGTTACGTGGCCGTTGTCTGACGTACTTCACCCAAAGCGGAAGCAGTGCGGTTGAAACAGCCATAAAATTTGCCCGCCGTATGACTCATAGGACGCAAGTCGTCGCTTTTCATGGCGCATACCACGGCGTGTGGACCGGTTCCGGCTCTCTCACGACGGGTCAGCGATATCGCCAGGGTTTCGGGCCTTCCATACCTGGGGTCATCCATGTGCCCTACGCCTATTGCTACCGTTGTTGCTTCAATCTCGAGTATCCAAGTTGCAACCTCCAGTGCGCTAAGTATGTCGACTATGTGCTCAACACCCCCTACACAGGTGCTGATGACGTGGCTGCACTCTTTGTGGAGCCGCAGCAAGGGGAGGGGGGTTATTTAGCCCCACCGCCAGAATACGTTCAGATATTGAAGGAAGCCTGTGAGAAACACGGCGCCCTGTTTATTGCAGATGAAGTTCAAGCAGGGGCAGGGCGCAGTGGGAAAATGTGGTCTATTGAGTACAGTGGTGTGGTACCCGACATACTGATATGGGGTAAAGGGATGGGTGGCGATATGCCCATGGCAGGAATCACCTTTCGTGATGACCTGGGAGATAAAATCGCAGAAGGTTCCCAACCCAACACCTTTGCTGGAAATGCTGTCTCTGCCGCAGCATGCTTGACCAACATGGACATCCTGACAGAGAACAACAAGGCGTTAATCAAAAGAGCTGGTCAGGTAGGTGAGGAGACAAAAAGGAGACTCTCTGAAGGAGCCAAGGAATCTAGGATTGTTGGTGAGGTCAGGGGGAGAGGTCTGATGATCGGCATTGAACTGGTGAGGGATAAAAAGACCAAAGAACCGCTCGGCGAGGATGGGATGAAAAGGACTGTCTTTGGACTGCTCAACCGAGGGGTCATTATGGTCCCCTGCGGCCGTTATGACAATGTCTTGCGTTTTATGCCACCTCTGACCATCACAAGAGACCATGTCGACAGGGCAACAGGGATTCTTCTGGACGTCCTGAGAGACGTCTAAACTTTTCTTGTATCGGTTCGGAAAGATAGAATCTTACACGCCACAAAAAGGAGATTTGAAAGATGGGCTTACTCGATGGGAAGACCGCCATTGTCACGGGAGGGGCACAGGGTATCGGGTTTGCGATCGCGAAGCGTTTTCACGACGAAGGGGCGAAGGTTGTCGTCTGCGATATAGCGGAAGACAAACTCTCAGAAGTGTCTTCCAAAATCCCCAGTCATGACGGTCACGTCCTCGCCGTCAGGGCGGACGTGACCGTCGAGGGTGACATTAAACAGGTGGTCAGGGAAACCGTAGAAAAATTCCGGCGAATCGATATCCTCGTGAACAATGCAGGCATTGTCAGTGTCGGAAGACTCGACAGGACAGATCCATCGGTTTGGGAGGCCATCATGGGGACCAATACCTACGCCCCTTGGCGTTTCATGGTAGCGGTTCTGCCTGAAATGCGAAAGGCGGGCGGGGGATCTATCATAAACATCTCCTCGATAAATGGAATCAAAGCCTTCCCCGGTGACGGGATCTACTGCACCTCCAAGGCTGGACTGCAAATGCTATCCCAGGTGATGGCAACGGAAGTCGCGTCTGACAATGTTCGCGTGAACCTGATATTGCCTGGATTTGTGGAGGACACGGGATTCCCCGTTCCAATAGCGGGGCAAGAGAATCTTACAGCCTGTTATGACCTCATGCGGTCCGTTCATCCTCTCGGAAGGAATGCAAAACCGGGAGATATTGCGAATACTGCCCTCTTTCTGGCTTCTGACCAAAGCGCGTATATCACCGGTGTGCTATTGAATGTGGATGGGGGTCGCCACTTGGCGATGAACAGCCCTGTCTTGAAATAGACACGTCCATGAAATAGAGGGACAAGCCCTATGAGACTGAAAGACAAAGTTGCCTTTATCACAGGCGGAGGTGGCGGTATCGGTCGAGTCACCTCCCGAATCTTTGCTAGCGAGGGGGCAAAGATTGTTGTCGTTGATATTGATCGAGAGGCGGGACAGAAGACAGTCGATCTGGTCGAACAAGATGGCGGTGAGGCCATATTTCTCGCCTGCAATGTGGCCGTGGAAGAGGAGGTTAGGAAAGCCGTCGAGGCCGGCGCGGCCGCTTTTTCTAAGCTCAATATTCTCTTTAACAACGCCGGTGTCTTGTGGCGTGACAAGGACTTTGAAGTCACCAAAACGGACGAATCGATCTGGGACCAGGTTATGGCCATCAATCTCAAGGGAGTGGTGTGGGTTTGCAAGTATGGCATTCCCGAGCTAATCAAACAAGGGGGTGGGTCCGTCATCAACATCGGTTCAGGGGTCGCTTTTATGGGGTTTACCAGAGCCCAAGACGCCTACACCGCCAGTAAGGGCGGCATGATCTCCCTGACGAGGTCAATGGCGATCGTTTATGCCAAGCACCGAATCCGGGTGAACATCGTCCATCCAGGCCCGGTGAACACCCCCATGCAGAAGGAGTGGGACGAAGAAACCAAAAAGGCGGTTGCCGAATGGATTCCCCTCGGCCGTCTGGCTTCCGCGGAGGACATCGCCTATTGCGGCCTCTTCCTGGCCTCCGATGAGTCTTCCTATATTACGGGCGCGGACATCATGGTGGACGGGGGCATTATGGTCAAGGCCCGTTGAAGCCCTTCGTGACTCAACACGTACCTCATGTGGCACCACGGTCAGGGTTTTTGACCGGGGTCAGCATGGGCACAGAGAAGGAGATAGGATGACAGAGGGAGAGAACAGCGATCGCAGGCGAGCCCTGTGCTTCGGTTGTTGGCTCCAGGCTGGCGTGTTGGCCACTGTCGAGGAGGGAAAGGTCGTTCACCTGAAGGGTGAACCGGGCCATCCGGTGAACGAGGGCTGGATCTGTGAGCGCTCCAAAGCATTTATTGAACACCTCTATCATGAGGATCGGCTGAATTATCCCCTGAAAAGGGTCGGGGAGAGAGGCGAGGGCAAATGGGAGCGAATCGCCTGGGACCAGGCGTTGGATGAGGTAGCGGAAAGGCTGGGGCAGATAAGAGAAGAAGCGGGTGCTGAGGCAGTTGCTTCTGTAGCGGGGACGGGCAGAGGCTTTTCAGAGATATTCAAGGCGAGGTTCATGAATATCTTCGGAAGTCCCAATCATGCCAATGCCGGACAGTGGTGTTCCGTTGTGAGCCGTCTCATCCATGCCGCGGTATATGGGACTGGGGCGAGCAGATCGGTAAAACCTCCCTGCAAATGTGCGGTCATATGGGGAGGCAATCCGTCCGAGTCTCTCGCCTGCACTTTTAGTAAACTCCTGAAGGCGAAGAAGGATGGAACGAAATACATCGTCATCGATCCAAAGTACTCAGAGACGGTGGGCCGACTCGCAGACAGGTGGCTGCCACTAAGACCTGGCACTGATGCGGCTCTCGCCTTGGGTTGGTTAAACGTGATCATGGCAGAAGGCCTCTACGATAGAGATTTCGTGGAAACGTGGTGCCACGGGTTCAATGAGTTGAGAGAGCGGGTAAAGCAGTACCCGCCAGGTAAGGTTGCCGAAATAACCGGATTACCAGAAGAAGAGATCGTCGAGTCGGCACGTTTGTATGCAAGGAGCAAACCGGCGTCGATTATTTGGGGTGTGAAATCGGACATGCAAGGAAGGAATGTGACGAGCCTTACTCACGCCAAATGCATCCTCCGGGCCATAACCGGGAACCTCGACGTGGCTGGGGGGGATATGCTCGCGGGGCCCTGCCCGAAGAGCAACTATGGCCCTGTTTTTGAGCACATGGATATGCTGTCTTCAGAACAGAGAGCGAAACAACTCGGTGCGGACCGGCATAAGCTCTGGGGCTATCCTGGGTATGAATTGATCCATCGAGTGGCAAAACCTTACTGGTATGGAAAAGGGCTGTCATCTGGATTTCTTCCCGGCTGCCACGAGCCAGATATCTGGACAGCCATCCTTACAGGCACACCCTATCAGGTGAGGGGCCTGATTTGCGGAGCCAGTAATCCTTTGGTTGCCTACCCAAACACCAAGAGAATCTACAAGGCTTTGAAAAGCCCGAACCTTGACATCTTCGTTGTTGCAGAACAGTGGATGACTCCAACGGCGGTGCTTGCGGATTATGTGTTTCCAGTGACCAATTGGTTGGAACACCCCCAACTGTGCACACAGACTTTCCAGGGCCATGGCAATCTGGCTTCCATGGGGGAAAGGGTGGTTGAGCCCCTGTATGAGCGGAGGACTGATTATGATTTCTATCAGGGATTAGGGCTGCGACTGGGGCAGAAAAAGTTCTGGCGTCGGACCCTCGACCAAGAGTGGGACTGGTGCCTCGAACCGTTACTTCAGGAGCTGGACATACGATCGGCAGAGGAATTTGCCCAGAAGCAGCGTTGGTGGATACCCCCGCCCGTGGAGAAAAGATACGAAACAATTGATCCAAAAACCAAAAAACCTCGGGGATTTGCAACGCCAACCGGAAAGGTCGAGCTGTATTCGACCATCCTTGAGAGGCTTGGCTACGACCCTTTGCCCCGGTACGAGGAACCTCCCGAGACGCCTGTGAGCCAACCAGAGCTGGCAAAAAAGTACCCCTTTATTCTTATCACTGGCGCACGATTTAGGCCCATGCACCATTCTGAACACAGACAGATAAAATCCCTTCGTCGGCTCTATCCACATCCGACAGCCGAAATCAACCCCGAAACTGCTCGGAGGTTAGACATCGGAGAGGGAGACTGGATGGTTATCGAAACTCTCAGGGGAAAGATAAAACAGAGGGCAAAGCTGACTTCTCGAATCCCGCCGAGAATGGTTGAGGCCCAGCACGGCTGGTGGTTCCCGGAGGAAATCGGTGAAGACCCCGTGCTATTCAGGGCCTTCGAATCGAATGTCAATGTCCTAACCCAGGATGATGATACGTATTGCGATTCGGCCACCGGGGCAGTCACCTTTGGGCCGATGCTATGTAAGGTCTACCCGCTCAAGAAGTACACGTGAGATTACCTGAAGTGACTTCTTATCTGTCCCAGAATTTTTTGGCGTCAACCATCTTGCCGTAGCCGAACAGGTCATCCATCCATACGAAGAACCGGTCCGTCCATCGAAAATTGTTCGTCCCCCACCTCACCCAATCGTGAAGCCAGCTGAGGGGCTTGTTATAGGGACAGACCCTGATACAGTTGGAACAGTCCGTTTCATTGGCCACCCAGAAGCCAAGGCACTCCTCAGCATTGACTGGCCATCTGAGGAGACCCTCCCTGTTGGACATGTTAAATGGCTTTTCGGTTGGTTCTCCTTCTGGTATAGCCTGGCTTGGACACTTTTCGGCACATTTTAGACAACGGCGGCAAAAATCCGAGACACCGAATTCAATAGGCCGGTCAGAAACCAGGGGTAGATCCGTGAAGACCTTGGCCAGGCGAACCCTGGGACCAAATTCAGGAGTGATGAGCAAACCGTTTCGAGCAAGTTCCCCGAGCCCGGCGTCGATGGCGATCGGTATACTGCATGCCGTGTCATTCCCGCATGGGATTGCCTGGTAACCAAGTCCACGTATATGGTGAGCCACCAGACCGGCGACAAAGGCCATCTTGGAATAGCCCAGGCCCGTCGCAGCAGAGGCAGGATTTGCGGGGGAACAGGCGACGGCCCCATAGTCCATCTCCACGGCAATAACGATGGCATGTTTGCACTCCTCTGGTATCTCATTCTCCACAGACTTTCCTCCCTCAGGAGTGATCAGGTATGCCGAGGAATAGAGCCACCGACGATCCAGTTCGCACACGCCCACAAGGGACGCGCCAAAGAAGGTGGCGACCCGCTTGATTTCTTTGGTCACGATCTCTGGATTGTCGACACTGATCTTCAATCCCGATGGCACGAGGGGGTAATCGAATTTGCCATCCCATTCCCAGGCGTAGAGTCCCATCCGCCCGCCCAAAGTTCCCTGGGCGGAGATATTCTCCAGACGCCAGGCGGCATTCACTAACGCTTGGTCCTTAAGCCTTCGGCCTGGTTCCTCCCTGGGCATCACCTCAGTTTCGTAGAACTTTTGTCCTAAATCCAGCTTGTCTGGATCCCACAAGGGCCGGCAGAACATCTCGTTTTTCTGGTCAAACCTTGTCACCTCTCCGACAACGTAGCGGGAGGCTCCCTTGTCAACGTAATTCACCGTCCTCATCATTCCCCCGTTTCGCGATAAGTTTTTTCCCCCTTACGCGGTACAAGATACGTCATTCCCTTCGAGTGGCTCTTATTTACTATGTCATTTTCCCCGTTGTCAACCTGAGACGTCTGGATTTTCCTGAGTCTGGAAAGGAAGGGTTTGTTATTCTTTTGGTTTTTCGACAATTTTGAATCTATGAATTGGATGATCCTATCCATTTCTCTTTTTGGGACCTCTGTAACCGGCTGCGCATTTCGTTAGGAAACTCCTAAAGGCTGACGGGGAATTTAGGGACTTTCTGTTCGCGTGCTCACGTCCGTTGACACGGAGATCGAGGTGTGGTGTATAATCGCCAAAACTCTAGATAGAGGGAGGGACCCCATGTCTGACAAGAAGAGAAGACCAGTTGCTCCTTACATGGCTGTGGGGTTGTCCACGGTCGTTTATGGCATTGCCGATCGGAATCACATCAAGCGTAATCTCGAAACGATAGAGGAAAACATTCATGCGGCTATTTCGATGTTGAACATCAACATGCCTGTCAAGGTCGTCGCCCTGGCCGAAGGAGCGATGACTGGTTTCACTGATGAGGCGTTTGATTTGCCTCATACCGTGGCGGCAAAGGAGCTATTCATTGATATCCCTGGTGAAGAGACTGAATGCCTTGGACAGTTGGCGAAACTTTACAAAACGTATATTATCGCTCAGTGCAAGGCCAGGTGGCCCGAAGTAATGGGTGACCGATTCTTTAACACCTTATTTATCCTTTCACCCACCGGTGAGGTGGTGCACAAGGCTGCGAAGAACCATTTATGGTGCCGGGAACGATCCTGCACGCCCCACGATGTCTATGATCGATGGGTCGATCTGTTCGGCGATGGCATCGACGCTTTCTATCCCGTTCTCAAAACAGATGACATCGGCAACATCGGTACGATCTGCTGTAGCGACGGAGAGTATCCGGAGGCGGTCCGGGCACTCGCACTCAACGGGGCTGAAGTTGTGTATCGCCCGAGTGAAGCGATGCCGATGACAGGAAACTCTTATCCTGGTGGTGGCGGCTGGATGGTACAAAACCGGGGACACGCCCAGTTCAACAGTGTCTATATGATCTGCCCCAATGTGGGTCCAGTCTTTCTCCATCCGAGGATGAAACACCCGATTGACATTGCCGGGGGTAGCTCTCACATCGTTGACTATTACGGGAACATCATGTCCTATTCTGCTTCGGGCTATAATACGATGGTTGCGGCAATTATCGACATCGAGGCACTTCGACATTTCAGGGTCATGAACCTCAACAGCAACTGGACAAAGGATTTGAGAACAGAGGTCTTCCGGAAAATGTATGAGAAACCAATTCACCCAAAGAATCTCTGGATGGAACAGGATCCACTGCCCCATGAGAAGGTGGATGAGATATATAGAGAGAACATCCGTCGGCTGATCAAGCGAGGGTGTTTCACGGCTCCCGCCGACACTTTTCCAGGCGCCACCTATCAATCGGGAGCCTCGTCTCCTGAGGAAGAGAAGTGGGAGAACATAAAGACTCTCTGGGATGGGTGGGAGAGGGGCGTCTGATCATAATGTACCATCTCCCATCTCTCACAAGAACCTTCGAGAGATACGGCACTAGAGGACGGGGGGATCTTACGTTGAATAAAACAAAAGGCACCATGACAAACAAACAACGGGTCGATGCATTATTGAATCGTGAAAAGCCGGACCGAGTACCAATCTATCCCTTTGGTGGGGGCTTTGCTGCGGTCTATAGCAATGCCTCAATTGCCGATCTTTACACCAACCCAGAGGTATCTCTTGCCGCGCAGCGCAAAGCCGCCAGGGATTTTGACTGGGTATGTGTCCCGGAGATAGCCTACGCAGCTTTTGGAGGTTGGGAGTTTGGGGGTGAGATCAAATGGCCTGATGGAGATTTTACCCAGGCACCCTCAGTCTCACGGCACGTCGCAAACACACCCGAAGAGGTCATGGATCTCAGAATACCCGATGTTGCCAACGCTGGCATCATACCCCTTCAGAAGAAGTTTTTCGAGGCGTCGTCAAAGGATAGCTTTGACAACGAGCCGTGGAATATTGTCATTCAACTGGAGGGAATATTTACCTGTGCGTCGAATATCGTCGGCATAGATCGGTTTTCGAGATGGACCTTGAAGAAGCCCGATATTGCCCATCGGCTCGTGCGACTGACGACTGATTTTGAGATTGAGATGGCCACGTACTGGAAGGACATATTTGGTACCGACGGGGTACTTCTGTGGGGCGGAGACCCCGTATCGTCCAACCAGGTGATCTCTCCCAAGACGTTCGAGACCTTTAACCTGCCCTATAGAAAAGAGGTCCATGAGAAGGTCCTGGCCATGGGGTATAAGACGATGTTTATGCACATCTGCGGTGAGCAGAATGAAAACCTTCCCTTCTGGGCACAAATCCCCATGGGAGACCCGGGAATCGTGAGTTTTGGTCACGAGGTGGACATCGAGAAAGCAGCTGAATACTTCCCGAACGACATCGTCGTCGGCAACCTTGAGCCTGCCGTGATTCAGACTGCGACACCAGAGGAGGTTTATGCTGCCTCGCGGGCCGTCATAGAGAAGGGGAAGAAGCTTTCCTGCGGCTTCATGTTCGCTCCTGGGTGCGAACTGCCGCCCATGGCGCCTGCTGACAATGTGAGGGCCATGACGAATGCCGTCGATTACTTCGGTTGGTACTAAACTGGAGACTTTTGTCCACGGTTAGATTCCCAACGTTGCCGGGATTCCCCACCACGAAATACCCACTGGAGTGCTATGGGAGCAACCATCGATTTCGCCCCTTCGTCACGCCCCCGTTGTAACGGCTGACCTTCTTCACATCCCGAACGAATAAATTCCTGATCGAGAATTGAGTCCATGCGTGAACTCCACTTCGGAAGTTGAACCGCTAGCTACAGTTGTTGAAGGCATGAGAAAAGACTTGACAAACGAAAGATCATGGCTTATGGTGGATATTATTCGTAAAATAGTAAGAAATGAAGGAAAACTTTCGTCATTTCAAAGGAGGAAATCTCATGGCTGAGAAGGCGCTCGGTTTGGTTGAAACGAAAGGTTTGGTCGGCTCCATTGAGGCAGCCGATGCCATGGTGAAAGCGGCGAATGTTCGCCTTGTTGGTAGAGAGAAGATCGGTGGCGGATACGTTACTGTGATGGTTCGGGGTGACGTCGGCGCGGTCAAGGCAGCTACGGATGCAGGAGCCGCGGCTGCACAGCGAGTCGGAGAACTCGTCTCTGTCCAAGTCATACCGAGGCCTCATGAAGACGTGGAGACGATCCTACCCGCCGACAAAGAGTAGCCTGCACGGGATCGTTCCAGATTGAACGCTGCTCGATTTAAAGAGAGGAAAGAGGTGATACGGGATGGAAAAGGAAAAGATTGATTCCATCGTCAAAGCGGTGGTCGAGGAGTTGGGTCGGCGGGGGCAGAGACCAGCGGGATCCGGATCGTCGTCTTCTCCACCTCCTGCAAGAAAGAATAAACTCAAGATCGCTGTTCTCGGGGCAGGAAACAGCGGCATGGCCATGGCGGGCCACCTAATCCTTAAGGGTTTCTCCGTGAATCTGTGGAGCTTTTTCGATTTTGAGACTGGACCGGTGATTCAAAACGGTGGGATTCGCATGGAAGGGGAGGTGGCCAGCGGGTTGGCAAAACCAGATCTGGTGACCAATTGTCTCGATCAGGCGATCAAAGGCGTGGATCTCATCATGATCAACACGCCTGCTACGGTTCACCGAACTCTGGCATCGATTATGGTCGGCCTCCTGCGGGATGGCCAGATCATCGTTCTCAATCCAGGACGAACGGGTGGAGCCCTCGACTTTGCGAGGACACTGAGACGATATGCCATCCGTGCCAATGTCTATTTGGCCGAGGCTCAGACCTTTATATACGCCGCCGAGCTGAGGGGGCCTGGGGCTGTGGAGATCCTGAAGGAAAAAAATAAGATGCGAGTAGCAGCGCTCCCGGCCAGGACCAATCGCCAGGTGATGGACACGTTGATCCAGGTCTACCCCCAAATCGAGGCGGGCCAGAATGTCATGGAAACCAGCATCAACAATGTCGGTCCGGTAAACCATCCGGCCCCGATGTTGTTGAACACGTCCATTATCGAGCGATCGGCAGCAGGCGAGGATCTTCGGTTTTACAAAGATCTAATCACCCGGCCTATTGTGGAGATGGTAATGGAAAAAATCGACGACGAAAAGGTAGCCATTGGGAAGGCATTTGGGCTGGACACGTGGACAGTACTTGATTGGTACCGAGAGAGCTATGGGGTGACGGGTCCTACCCTTTATGATGTGTACCACAACAATCCCTATTATCTGGGATTTCATGCACCCACGGATGTCCTGCAACTCAACAATATCCTGGACGAGGTTCCCAATTGTTTGGTCCCTCTCTCCTCCTTTGGTGATTTGATGGGGATTGAAACGACGGCCATTGACAGCATGATCGATCTCGCCTGTACGATGATAGATATCGATTTCTGGTCTGAGGGACGTACTTTGGAATCTCTCGGCCTGGGTGGCATGTCACCACAGGAGATAATCCAGTACGTGGAAGAGGGAGATCCGTTCGGTCGCTGCAGAGAGGGGCGACTCTGTCGGTCGATCTCCTGGAAACAGGATGGCGTCGCCTAGAAAGAGTTTTGGATGCATGGGACGAAGATCTGTGAAGAGGTTGCTCTTCGATGCTTGAAAGGTTTATTCGTGCCGTCAGTTGTCGGTTGTCAGTGGTCAGTTGTAAC
>CAYGBK010000027.1:0-7053 GCA_964348095.1 uncultured Thermodesulfobacteriota bacterium
TTGGCAATAGTCTTTCTGTTCCCATGTATCCTGATACGTATCTGCATCCGAGGGATTGGAATGCACATACAAGAAATATTGACAGGATAGGAACCAATCCGCCTTTTGAGATTTACGGACATGACTGGTTGGATTCAGGAAGCCGATTGAGAATTTGGACAGGTTGGAATCTGGGCCTGGACGGTAAAGCTCTTTTTGATACACAGCTCGGTGATCTATTTGTTTATACCCAAACGGGTACGATAGGTGTCGCTCTTAGGGATCACAATGGTGCCTTAGGGGAAGGCATCATCAGGCAAGGCGACATATTCACTCCTACCAGCTATCTTGCGTCTGACCATTACTACGGACCGGGAACCGGCATACTTAAGGATACGCTTCAATACCGGAACTATGGTGATCATGAAATGGTGTTGGCCTCAGCGGGTGAGATTCATGGGTATGCGGCCGCAATAGGATACGGGGAAGAAGAACCAGGATTGTATGCGATAACCATCGGGTTTCCAAATCTGGTTTATGATTTTAGCAATCATCCTGGTATCAGGTTTACTTACACCTGTGCGAACGACGTTCACCAGATTCCGGAACCGTCGACAATCTTTTTGCTCGGCTCTGGGTTACTGGGTCTAGGTCTTCTCGGGAGGGGCATTAAAAGAGAGTTCATGACGTCCCGGCCACCTCCTGACCGGAGGCATTTCTCTTCCTCGACTTGAGCTTGATTCGGAATCGCATCGAAATATGCCCCTTGCATTGGGGGCATTCCACTTTCAAACGAACCCGACGTCCCCGTGTGAGGAGTTCTTCAATCAGCTCCTCCCTGGTCCTCTCCGTGCCCCCTTTTGTAGAACCTTCGAGTATTTCATTGATATGCTGGTCGCCTAAGTTAAGGATGGCGTTCTTTTTCCTTTTCTCCTCTGCTAGTTTCAGCCTTTTATATATCCGTGACATCGAGCCCCTCCTTTTTGGAAAACCTTGAGACATCCAAAGGACAATCGTCGATGAGGTTGCTGCAAGGCGCCACGCATCGATCCATGTGCACGACTACGAACGGCTCAAGATCTGACCGGCCATTGTTGAGGCCATCACCCGGTCCAGAACTCCAAAGTCTTGATAGCTGGATTGGCTCCATGCCTTATCCCCTGAATACTGGAGGTTTAAGCAGACAGCGTAGGTCGAATGATACGGGATCATAGCACAAGATTCCTGAAAGAGAAAGCCGGTTTTCAAAACTCGGACCAGCCTCCCGCGGGACTGACTGGTCATCGATGTCGGCTGGGGCTACCGGGTCGTTGAATTCCGACACGCAAAAGAAACAGTATACCCATCCTGGGGCCCATCCGTGAGAGCTTTGCCAGAAACGCAGAGAGGCAGGATAAAGCCCGAGTTGTCTAGGATGGCCAAGAGAAATAGACAGAACTGATATGCAACCTTACAATAATTTCCGATCAAAGTCACTTTTTTACACCAATTGACACTAGCAAGGTGCCGGATTATACCATGAATCGAAAAAACTTGACAGTTGTTCCCGAGAGAGCTTATAAATGGGGAGGAAAGATCATTGGTACGATCGATGTTTCCATCACCTGTTCAAGATGCGTCTGCATGATCGATTGTGAGCTGTGTGACACACTTCATTAGGAGGGACAGACTGTAGTGAGAGCGGAAGGTCGGATCAGATAGTGCCGTTCACGTAAATAAGAACTGCAAAACAAAGTCAGAAATTAGGGGGTTGGACTTTGGGACGCAGATTGAATAAACAGCCGGGTTGCTACCTGCCTGTATTCATTGGAGGCGCCCGGCGCTTCTGTTTTATCAGATAGAAATCGACTTGGGAGACCCTGCCTGTGAAATCTCGAGATGGATTTTGGTAACGACAGGATTAAAGTTGATGAAATCCGTTGACATATTTGAGCGTAGGATAATATAATGCATTACAAAAAGCATAACCTGAGATCCAAGCGGGCATATTATTTACGGTTATGTAAGAATTGTCGTAAATCACCTCGGACCTAGGGAAAACAATAGAGTAGGAAGGGGGAGGCCATAGCATGAAGGGGGGGCCAATGCATGGCTGGAGAGCGGGTCTCGACGAAATAAGAGAATCAGCCGAGCCCTCACCCGTCGGTGGTGCGGAAGTAGGTTCGGCTTTTTGTTCTCAAGCTGTTGAAATAGGAGAGTTATTTGCGGCGCGTCCGTCAGCGTTGCGTTTAGGGCACAGAGACGATCTGTTTACTTCGTAGAGCCCGCTGGTGCCCGATTGGCTGGGCAGGCATGCTCGGAGAGGGAGGGGATCAGGCGGTGGAGCACTGGAAGGTTGCCGAACCGGGCAAGAAATCACCCAAGCCATAACTCAGAGCCCTTCTCCACTCTGTCTTCAAGAAAGAAACCCAGGTCTTACTATTAGTCTCTGTGGCTACAGCCCGTGGCGTTGTTCGGGGCTTCTCCAGGGCCGAACCGAACTGCGAGACTGACCGAACAGTCCTTTTCAAGTTTGGCGTGGGAACTGTCCAGGGCAGAATGTCCTGGCGAGAAGAGACCTGAAGTCGGGTCTCTGTCCCAGTGGGTGCGGTCGGATCGAAACAGGCGAATGTTTGAATTCGATTTCACCTGTTGAGATGAAGTTTTCTGGGAATTTTGTGAAAAAGATTTCCCTTTCAGTCTTTTGAAATCTCTCGTTTTCATAAGGAACCTGTTGTAAATATAAGGAGTTGCACTATTTCGGTATTGTGGCATCTGAATTGCCCAAAATAAATGGGCTTTCTTGCTGTTACTGAGAAACGTCGAGAATTCGCTGAGCAGACTACCATGTACGAATCCTTTTTCGGATTTAAGGAAAAACCCTTCAATATTACCCCAGATCCAAGGTTTCTCTATCTCAGTGAGAAGCACAGGGAAGCTCTGTCCCAGTTAGTTTATGGAGTTAAGGAGAGAAAAGGCTTCGTCGTGCTTTCAGGTGGCGTAGGAACGGGGAAGACGACGCTCATCAGGGCCTTGCTTGAACGACTCGATAGTAATTGCCAGGTTGCCTACATCTTCAACCCGAAACTCTCGGTTCCAAGCTTTTTCAAGTATGTGTGTCAAGATCTTGGTCTTCAGGTGAAGGGACGGTCAAAAGTCGATTACCTGACCCAGCTCCATGATTTCCTCATAAACTGCTTCAACAGTGGAAAGACAACGACGTTGATTGTTGATGAAGCGCAAAATCTGGATTCCCCCTTGTTTGAAGAAATCAGGATGTTGACGAATCTCGAAACAACAAACCAAAAGCTTCTGCAAGTATTTTTGGTAGGACAGCCGGAGCTCGATGACCTATTAGATCAAAGTCACCGGTCGCAGTTGAAGCAACGAATCAGTGTGCGATATTTTCTGCCTCCATTGGATCGAAAGGAAACAAGGGAATATATACGAACCCGAATGAGTATCGCAGGGGCTGAGAACCTGAATTGCTTTACTGAAGATGCTATTCAGAGGATCTATGACTATTCTGGAGGGATTCCCCGGCTAATCAACAATATCTGTGACAATGCGCTTCTCATCGGATACGCCACGGAAGTCAAAGTTATCAATGGCAAAATCGTCCAGGAATGTGTCGGCGATCTTAAATTAACGAGTGCTTCCAAGGGGGGTATTTACGGACAAATAGCAGGTATTTATCGAGAAATCGGTTATCATTTGAGAAAGCCTCTTTTTTTATACATCGCTTTGGGCATTTTTCTGGTTGGGCTTCTGGCAGCTGGTCTGTTTCTGTTTCTTCCGGGCAAGCGTACCGTTCCTCGAACGACAACAGAGCCGAAGGTGGAATCGGAGAGCGAGTCTCTCATCATAGAATCAGGTAACGAGCCTCTCATCACAGATGCGAGTGCGATGAGCCCCTCGAAGGAGGATATGGCCGAAGAATCCGAAACAGCAAATACCTTCCTGACTGGGAAGGTTGTGGAAAGAAAGGCATTCCGTACAGTTGTTGCCGGGGAGGGAGACACCGTTTGGCAGATCCTTCTCAGGGAACTCGGAATGATGGATTTGGGCCTGCTGGAGGAAGTCCGACAGCTAAATCCTGAGATTGAGGACATCGACAGAATTGCTGTAGGGCAGGAGATAAGAATACCCTGGGATTATGGGGAACCGATGACAGAGCCTCGATAACAGGTCGATACCAAATTGATTAGACCGTTCTTGTTCGTCGGGGTGAACGACTTCACAAATTGCAGACTACCCGAATAAATTGGACTGGGTGGTTCATTCGAATCAATCATCAGACGTCTTTTTTTAGAAAGTATCTTTACGCATAGCCTCATAGATGCTGATGCCCTTCCCGGTCGCAACGCAAGAAGGTGCTGAGCGGCGGAGCTATGTTTCGGAATAACCTCAACCACATTAACTAGGTCAACTCCATTCATCATAAAAACCGGGACTTGGTGGATCAAATGCGGGCTGTTCGCAACGTTACGGACTCGATCGAGTCAATCGATGAAGTTGACCGAGGCACCCGAATCAAGACAATCGACTCGGTTACCCAACCAAGTAGGCTATGGTACGTGATTTACACCAAACCCCGTGCAGAAGACGTGGCCCGTGAGCAGCTGGAGATGAAAGAGGTTCCGGTCTTCCTTCCGAAATTTCCTCATGTCACATTCCGAAAGGGCAGGCTGAAGGAGCGCATCGAACCTCTGTTTCCCAGCTACCTTTTCGCCAGATTTGCGATTCCTGACGAGTACTACGGTGTCAAGTGGGCCAAAGGGGTGAAGCGTATCGTCGGGAACGGCGATACGCCTATACCTCTCGACGATTCCATCGTGATTTTTCTCAAGGAAAAGGCCAATGAAAAAGGCCTCGTCCAACCCGAGTCTAACTTGAAGGATGGGGATCAGGTTCGGGTAAGGCAGGGACCTCTGGAGGGTCTTCTGGGTATTGTTCAGGGAGTCGTTGGTGCTAAGGGTAGGGTGAGAATATTGATGGACATACTCCGTGCTGGAGCAAGAGTGGAATTACCGTATTCGGCCGTCGAACGACTCGGAGGATCTGAGCATTTCCATGCCATTTGAGAAGAAAATCCTGTGCATCGGTGCTGGCTATGTTGGCGGACCAACGATGGCCGTCATCGCCCAGAAGTGTCCGCAGCACAAGGTTAGCGTCGTAGACATAAATCCAGAAAGGATTTCTGAATGGAACTCGGACGACCTACCTATTTACGAACCTGGGCTGAGTGAGATTGTAAAAGAGGTTCGTGGCAGAAATCTCTTTTTCAGAACCGACATCGGAGAAGGGATCAAGGAGGCGGACATTATTTTTGTCAGCGTCAACACCCCGACAAAGGATTATGGAGTCGGGGCGGGCAAGGCCGCTGATTTACAATACTGGGAGCAGACGGCGAGACAAATTGTCGAGTTCTCCCACTCACCCAAGATAATCGTTGAAAAGAGTACCGTTCCTGTTAAGACGGCTCAGGCTATGGAAAGAATAGTAAGGTCTGAAAGCAACGATACCAAGTTTGACGTACTCTCAAATCCCGAGTTTCTTTCCGAAGGCACAGCAGTCAATGATTTGCAAAACCCGGACCGGGTTCTTATAGGTTCGATGGAGACAGAAAGCGGTTTGAAGGCTCGAGATACGTTGGTAGAGATCTATGCCAACTGGGTTCCCAGAGAACGCATTATCACGACGAACATATGGAGCAGCGAACTTTCCAAGCTGGCGGCTAATGCCTTCTTGGCACAACGGGTCTCTTCCATAAATTCTATCTCCGCTCTGTGTGAAAAAACCGATGCAGATATCACTGAAGTCGCGACTGCTATCGGCATGGACAGCCGAGTTGGCGACAAGTTCTTGAACGCCAGTGTTGGCTTTGGAGGGTCATGCTTCCAGAAGGATATTCTGAACCTGGTGTATCTCTGCCGGTATTACGGCTTGGAGGAGGTAGCCGATTACTGGGAAAGTGTCGTCAGGATAAACCAATACCAACAGGAACGCTTTATTTTCAAGGTCCTGAATGCGATGTTCAATACCCTGTCTGGTAAGAGAATTTGCCTTTTCGGATTTGCGTTTAAGGCGAACACTGGAGACACCAGGGAAAGTCCCGCCATATTTATCGCCAAAAAACTCCTCGAAGAAAATGCGACTATCGTGATTACTGATCCTGAGGCCCTGAGAAATGCGAGAGCAGATCTAGAGGGTGTCAATAGCAATATTGACTATATCGAAGATCCTCACGAGGCGGCTCGCGGCTGTCATGCCATTGCCGTCATGACAGAATGGGATTTGTACCGAAGCCTCGATTTCAAAAGAATCTACGATGGCATGGTCAAACCGGCTTTCATTTTCGATGGCCGAAATATCCTAAATCATGCGGAGCTCTTTGAAATTGGATTCAACGTCTTCCCTATTGGTAAGCCTGCGATGACCCATTTTTGATCTCGATCGAACTCGCCGATTGTGTCGATCGGTTTGGTCCAGGCTTATCTGTTAGTGTCTGGTCAACTGGAAGAAGAGGTGGTCATGCCGGGTTTTCAGATCCTTCTTTCACCGCCGGATTTGGACTGACAGAATTGAACGATGATTGCGCGAGGGTGCGGCAAATACTCAGAACCAAACCAGTCGGGTCAAACAAACAAACTGGACAAATTAGGGTGAAAAGATGAAGATTTCAGAAAAGATCCTTCCATTTTTGGTCCTATTTCCAATTCTTGGTCAAGCCGACTTCATTGGTTCACTCAACGGAAACGCCCCGATGCGATTCACGAACCGAGCTTGGGCAGAGGAAGATAAAGATCGGACGAGCACGGGGTCGGCTTCTGATCTCACGATAACTCGCCACCCCAATCGGGTTCTCGAGCTTGACACATCTGGTAACTACGTTATTGGTCAGGGTGATGTACTGGAGGTTTTTGTGTGGCGAAATGAAAACCTATCGCGTCAAATTGTCGTCAGGCCCGACGGGAAGATCTCCCTGCCATTGCTTCAGGACGTTCAGGCCGAGGGATTGACTGTTATTCAACTGAGAGACGAGGTTGCACGGAGGTACAGTGAATTTGTAAACAACCCGAGGGTGACCGTGAT
>CAYGBK010000028.1:0-18603 GCA_964348095.1 uncultured Thermodesulfobacteriota bacterium
GCCATTTTGAGCACGGGGCTGAAATTCCCGCCAATGGCCGCCTCTCCCCAAATATTCGTGAGAGGCGATTTGCCGCAAAAAGTAAAGCGGGACGATCCAGGAAAGTTCGTGCCAGTCAAAGGTCCGGTCATGACCATAAGAGGACTGTCGGGGCAGAAGGGGTCGACGTGTGGATCAAAACGATCGAGAAAGATTGCAGCCCCTAGGCCGCTCCCCCCAATAAACCGGTTGAGGAGCTCCTCATCCACTGTGAACCGATCGAGAGTGCCTCTCGTCAGATCGACTTGGATGAATTTGCCTGCGTAGCCTCCCATGGCGTTGCTCCTTGCACTTACGCTTTTAGGCAATGGTGTAAGCCGGAATAACAGAAGCGATTTGTCATCTGGAGTATGCTTCGGTCTTGGCTATGCTTCTGCAGGAGGAGGTAAAAGCCTCGATGGATTTAACTCGAAACGTGGTTAGCCTACCAAAATCCCGACGAAAATACAAACTTTCCGGCCATCCAAAATGCCCTTTTCCGCCCGGGGGTTATCGAGTTCTGGGAAATCCCTTATTTGACTTTTATAACCCGCTCCGATAGATTTGGAAAAATCTGGGAGGGCTTGGTGGTGGCCAAAAGAAGGGTCTCATACAAGGAGGCAGGGGTCGACATTGAAGCGGGTGATGCCTTTGTCCGTCGAATAAAGGGACTCGTGGAATCGACATTTCGGACGGAAGTTCGAGGTAGTCTGGGTGGTTTTTCAGGGGTCGTTTCTATTCCTCCCGGAGAGAAGGAGAAGCCTCTTTTGGTTTCTTCTACGGATGGAGTGGGTACAAAGTTGAAAATTGCATTCAAAATGGATCAGCACGACACGGTGGGCATTGATCTTGTCGCCATGTGCGTGAATGACATTGTCGTGACTGGTGCCAGACCCTTGTTTTTTCTGGATTACCTTTCCATGGGGAAGCTGGATTCAGACAAGGCTTTCCAAATCATCCAGGGTATTGCGAAGGGATGTCAGGAAGCCGAATGCTCCCTGATTGGTGGAGAGACGGCAGAAATGCCGGGGTTTTATGGAGTCGGAGAGTACGATCTGGCGGGATTTGCTGTGGGGGTAGTCGATGAAGACAGGGCAATTGATTATTCCAGGGTAAGACCAGGTGACCGAATCGTCGGGATAGCCTCAAGTGGACTCCATAGTAATGGTTTCTCCCTTGTGACACGGATTGTATTCGATTTTCTCAAACTGAGGGTTGACGATTGGGTGGATGAGCTGGGGAGCGCGATCGGGGAAGAGCTATTGAGACCCACGAAGATTTATGTCAAGCTGGTTCAGAACCTGGTCCGGGATTTTTCTGTTTCTGCCATGGCCCATATAACTGGAGGTGGCATACCGGGCAACCTCGTACGAGTTATGCCGTCCAGACGCAAAGCAGTCATCGAAAAAGAGAGTTGGGAGATTCCTCCGGTTTTTGGTTTTCTCCAGAAAGGGGGGAAGGTTTCTGAAGAGGAGATGTGGAGGACCTTCAATAACGGCATTGGAATGATTCTGATTGTGGCACCCAGTGATGTCGACAGCCTGATGGCGAGGGTAAATGATTTGGGAGAACGGTCGTTCCTCATTGGGGAGATCATTGAGGGGCGAGTCCGGGGTGTTGAGATCGTTTGATTGTTGTGAGAGATAGGGGGTGAGCCTAGAGGGTGAAAAAAATCCCCATGCCGAGAAGTTGAAAAAGGTCTCAGTATTTGATATTGTAGACTTCTTGGCTAACACTTTCGTGCGTTATCGTCGACCAACAGAGTGAGGACAGGAAGGTCAAGAGGTAGCTGAGATGTCTAGGGTCTGCGAGGTGTGTGGCAAAGGACCGCAAAAGGGAAATAACGTCAGCCATGCGAACAACCGAACTAAGAGGGTCTGGTACCCCAACCTTCAGAAAGTAAGAACCCATAAGGATGGACGGATTGTTCGGCTGCGAGTCTGTACGCGATGCATCCGGTCAGGTTTTATTGAAAAAGCACCGCTCGGTGCTGCCCCATCTTAGATCCTCAATCGCTTCACCTGCAGGACGCCTTTTATTTTCTCTAGAGATCTGGTGATTTGCCTGAGATGTTTCAAGTCTCGGATTTCAATCTGAAATGTCCCGACGGCCCGGTCTTCCTTGGTTGATACCTGCGCATTGACGATGTTCGCCTGGTTAGAAGTTATGGAAACGCTAATATCGGCGAGAAGGCCCTTTCTGTCTGATGAAATCACCCGGATTCTAACCGGATGGGAGTAGTCTTTGTGGAGGTCCCATTCGACGTCCACTCTTCTTTCTGAATCATCACTGAGAACACTACTACAGTCGGCGGCGTGCACGGTGACGCCGCGACCACGCGTGATATAGCCCACGACGCTGTCCCCTGGGACGGGGTTGCAACATCCCGCAAATCTGATCATCACATCTTCAATCCCCTTAACAATAATGGCATCATGGGGCTTTTTGGTCACTCGTTTGATGAGACGGGTAAGGCGGGTTTCCTCCTTGGTTTCCTCTTTTTCAAGCTTTTCAGATGGAACAAGGCGGCCGATGACCTGGTTGGCAGAGATCTTACCGTAGCCGATTGCTGCCAGAAGGTCATCCACCTCGTGGAAGCTGAAGTCAGTGGCAACCTTGACCATCTCCCCAGATTTGAGGAACTTACCGAAATTCAGCTTGAACTTCCGAAAATCCTTTTCACAGATGGTCCTGCCAAGAGCAATACTCTGTTCTCTCTGTTCTGTCTTGATCCATTGGCGAATTTTGGCCTTCGCCCGAGATGTTTTGACAAACTTGAGCCAGTCCTTGCTCGGAGTATGGTTGCTGGCCGTTAGAATCTCGACTTTTTCACCACTTTGTAGCGGATGGTTCAACGGAACAATGCGGCTATTGACTTTGGCTCCGATACATCTGTGCCCCACATCGGTGTGGATACTGTAAGCGAAATCTACAGGCGTTGAGCCCCGTGGAAACTCTCTTACTTCGCCTTTGGGTGTGAAAACGTACACGTCGTTGGGATAGAGATCCACCTTGATCGTTTCGAGAAACTCTTTGTTATCCTTCAGGTCCTTTTGCCATTCAAGGAGTTGCCTCAGCCAGCGGAACTGCTTTTCTTCCTCCTCCTTAACCAGTTTGCCTTCTTTATACTTCCAGTGGGCTGCGATTCCGTCCTCAGCGACTCGATGCATTTCGTTGGTCCGAATCTGAATCTCTATTGTTTCTCCGTAGTGTCCGATAACCGTTGTGTGGAGGGATTGATACATATTAGCCTTCGGTAGATTAATGTAATCCTTGAACTTTCCAGGAACGGGTGTCCACATGGAGTGGATTATGCCCAAGACTTCGTAACATTCCCTGTAGGAATCCACGAGGATCCTGAAGCCTATCAGATCATGAACCTGCTCAAAATCGAGGTTCTGTGTTTGCATCTTTTCATAGATGCTAGAGATTTTTTTCGGTCGTCCAGTGATTTCGGCAGTAATGCCATACTCGTAAAGCTTCTTGGTAATGATCCTGACCACTTCGGCGACGTATCGTTCTCGTTCCCGTTCCTTTTTGGCTAGCTTTTTCTGAAGGTCCGTATAAATGTCAGGATGAAGATACTGAAGGGCGAGATCCTCCAATTCCGATTTGACGGATTCGATTCCGAGACGATGCGCCATGGGAGCGTAGATATCAAGAGTCTCCTCTGCAATCTGCCTCTGCTTGTCTTGTGACAGAAAATTGAGGGTTCTCATATTGTGAAGCCGATCAGCCAGCTTAATGAGAATTACCCGGATATCCTTTACCATGGCCAGGATCATTTTTCGGAAATTCTCGGCCTGGTTCTCTTCAGAAGACTTAAGGGTCATGCGGCTAATCTTCGTCACCCCGTCCACCAGAAATGCTATCTCTTGACCGAAATTCTGCTCGATCTCCTCGAGGGCGGCAAGGGTGTCCTCCACGGTGTCGTGAAGGATGCCGGTGACCACCGTGGCTGTGTCCAGTTTTAGCTGCGCCAGAATTGCTGCTACGGCTAAAGGGTGGACAAGGTATGGTTCGCCCGAGAGCCGAACCTGCCCCATGTGAACCTTGGCGGAAAAAACGTAAGCCTTTTTGATGAGGTCAAAATCCGCCTGCGGATTGTACGCCGCCACCGAATCGAGAATGTCGTTGATACGGATCATTGTTTATGCATGTAAGTCACTGTAAGTTAAAGAAAATTTAGGTTCCTAACTGTCCTAATATATATGGGAATCCGTGGAAAAGCAAGAGGATTCTCGGCACCCTTATGTTGTGTCCCAACGTCTCGATCTGCTAAGACGGCACAGGGGGGTAAGAATGAGCTTGATTTTTTTTTAAGGGAGTGCTAAGGAAGACTCTGGCCTCTGTTTTCCCATTCACAACTCGGCTTGACCTGTTCGGATAATAGACGGCGTGGGCATGAGCCGTCGTTCTCCAGCACCGTCATAAGGATTTTCCGTACCACGGGTATGGGTGTGGAGATGGCTGAAATCTCCGAGAAGCTCAGGGCTTTCAGAAAATCGAGGAGAATGACCCTCAAAGACGTGGCTGATAGGGCCGGGTGCACCAGTGCCTACATTTCTCAGCTTGAGAAGGGACGAGCCAATCCCTCTATCGCTACCTTGAAGAAGATTGCGTCGGTTTTCAATGTGAAAATCGTCGATTTCTTTATGGACGACGAGGATGACGAGGATGAGGTGGTGGTCCGGAAGGACAAAAGACTGACCATGGGTTTCAACCGGGGTGGAACCGTCATTGAGTCTCTCGTCACAAGCACCGAAACCAAACGAATGGAGGCTCTCTACAACAGAATAAAACCTGGGGGTGGATCAAATGGGGAGTATACTCACGAGGGAGAGGAGTTCGGGATCGTTCTTGCCGGAGAGCTTGAGATTACAGTGGGCGATAGGATCTATTACGTCAAAGAAGGTGATAGTTTCTATTTTCCATCAACAAGACCACATGGTTTCTTTAACAGAGGTAAGAAAGATACGGTTGTAATCTGGGTGACCAGCCCGCCCTCTTTTTAGGCAGATTCAGTCTCTTTTCTTGTCCCCTTTGTCATCCCGTGTAATGACAGCTTCGATGACCATTTGATCTGGTGGTCCGGTTTTTTCCACGTCTTCTGAACCCTGCAATGATTCAAGTTGCTTGACGTAGGCCCTCAATTCAGGTTTCTGGTCCAAGGCCCGGCGAATCTGCTCCTCCGCGATGGTCGCATCATCCCGTAATTCATCCAAGTTGATCCCAAAGGGAATCAGTGAAGACAACAGCTGGAGTACAGCCAGGCTATCCTTCGGGGATCTCATCTGGAGGTAATGGGGAACACGGCCCCAAAGCATAAAACTGTCGATGCCCCTCTTTTCAGCGGACTCGTGAAGAATGGAGACATGGCCGCCTGGTCCTGCATAGTCTATGAGATCAACGTCGTAAGCAAGAAGCTCATCAAGTAAACGACCGTTGCTCGCCACCACCGAGAGCCTTCGAGGGGCCGTATGAGCCACCTGATCGTAAAGGCCCCCGATGGTTACCAACCTCTGGACCTTGAACTGGGCTGCAAGGTTGAGAAACAGATCGGCGAAAGCCCTCCATCGAAGATGAGGCTCATGTCCAACAAAGAGAATCAGATCCGAGTGGGAATGTCTGTTCTTCCAATAGAAAAACTCGTTTCTGGGAAAATCAATGTGCTGAATGAGACCTCCCTCAACGACCACACCCGGTCTCGAATCTCTGAAGTGATGAAACCCGTCAGATTTAATCTCAGCAAATCTGCGAGCCCCGAGCTTTTCATTGAGGAAGGTGACAGACCCTGAGGATACATCTCCTGCATCAATCCAGCCCTTATAGCCAGCTATCAACCAGGGTTGAACGAGCACCGGTTCTTCATAGACGACGAGTTCACTTTTTCCCATAATTGTTCCTGTGTTTGGGACGCATCACAAAGCCTAGCAGCACTGCCATTCTATGTCAAGAGAAGAGATCAAAGAGCAGGATTCAGGGGTCAGAAGTCAGGAGTCAGAATGTATTTCGATCTCCTCTTTTCTCCCTTCATTCCTGCTCTCGACTGAGGAATCAAGCCCTTTGTATGAATTCGTTCAGGATTCTTGGGGGGTGGTGCATCGGAACGAAACACTTACGAGATCCCCAATAGCCTCCGGAAGCCCTTTTCGTTCCATTTTCATTCTGACTTCTGGTTCCTGAATTGTGACTTCTCAGCTATGAGATAGAATCGGAACGCCGGTGAAATCTCTATCTAGGGGAATCGAATGGAGCAGGTATTAGGTGCTTGACATTGTTCATCCCCTATTGCTAAGTTTCTGTGTCCATAAGTCAAAATACCGAATGAAAATCGGGATGTGCACTCCCCAAGAGAGGCTCCTTTGAAGTTTCGATCCTTACGATCACCGACCAATCAGGTTCTCTTTCTCACATGGCTTTTTTTCGGAATGTACTATGTCACCCGATTCAACTATTCTGCCGTGATCCCTCTCGTCAGGGCTGATCTGACTATCACCAATGCCCAGGCAGGGTGGTTGATGTCGTTCTTTTTCCTGACGTACACGATCTTCCAGCTACCGTCAGGCTATCTAGGCGACCGGTTGGGACCGCGGAAGATCCTCACCTTTGGGGCGATGGTCTCGATTTTCGGAAACATCATTTTCAGCCAGGGATCAAGTTTTATTGCTCTGGCTATTGGACAACTGATAAACGGGATGGGGCAGGCCATGGGGTGGAGTTCCGCGATAAAAATGGTCGTCAGCTGGTTCCCCCGGTCGAGGCGGGGAACCGCACTCGGCCTGTTTGCAACCTGTGTCACGGGTGGGAGCAGCGTCGGAATCAGGCTCTCGGGGTTTGTCGGTGATCACCTGGGGTGGCGAAGTTCTTTCATTATTCCTCCTGCACTCATGGCCGTTGTTGCACTGGTTTTTTGGCTTCTCGTCAGAGATCATCCCCGCGAGCGTGGCCTCCCCGACTTCGAGGACGAGGTTCACCTGGAAAAACAGATCGAGAGTGATCCAAGGTCGAGACTCTCTGTTGTTTTGACGAATCGGACACTGTGGGTCGTGGCACTGGTCTATTTCTGCTTCGTCTATGTTCAATTCGGGTGCCTTGTATGGATACCATCCTTCCTAAAGGAAGGGTATTCCATGTCTGTTGACCGGGCGAGTACCATTTCTTTTCTTATCTTGCTTCCCGGGGTCTTTGCTTCTCCTTTGGCCGGATTTTTTTCAGACCATTATTTTGGGGGCCGGCGAAAGCCCCTTATTCTGATGGGCATGTCTGTTCTTTCGGCTTCGGCCTTTTCCCTCGGGTTCGGTGTGGATATAGGTCTGGCAATATTTCTCCTTGCAGTTGTGGGCCTTATGATTCTCATGCCTGATATTCTTTTGGCGGCCTATCCGTCTGACATTCTGTCGAGAAAATTGACCGCAACAGCCACGGGGTTTCTCGCAACTTTTACGAGTACCGCCGGAATTATTACGACTCCGGTTTCGGGAAAGATAGCCGATCTTTTTCACTCCTATCATGCCCTGTTTTTCTCCTATGGTCTTATGGCTCTTTTGGGGGCCCTTCTAACGCTTCTTATCGATGAAAAAAAGATTCGCACTGGAGCAGGTGTTGGCTAAGACCGGCCCTTAGAAAGAACACGAGGATCGGTGACCACATGGGTAGAGCAGTTTTCAGCGAAAACCTGACTGGACGAGGTATTCCTCAGAACAGAATGCCTTATGCCTGGGTGATGAGATAGCTTTGCTCTGGCGAATCAGGGATCTGGCACCATAAAGATCTAGGAGGTGATAGGGCGATGCAAAACCAGGTGGATGTCATTATTATCGGAGGGGGAGTTACCGGTTCGGGAATCGCTTTCACACTGATGTCCGACGGTTTCAAAGGGCGTATCGTCGTTGTGGAGAGGGATCCGACCTATGAGCATGCGTCTTCATCGCTCGCCACCGGAGGTATCCGGCAGCAGTTTGGCACCGTGGTCAATATTGAGCTAACTCGGTACAGTGTGGGTTTCTATGAGAGATTTGATGAGACAATGGCGGTCGGTGGGGAAAGGGCAAATGCCGAATTCCAGCAGGTGGGCTACCTGTTTCTCGGTGCCAAGACAAACTGGCCAGTCCTTAAAAAAAGGGTATCCCTCCAGAGAGATCAAAGAATTGACGTGAAAATCCTCGGTCCAGGTGAGATCAAGGGAATCATCCCGGATCTGAACACAGAGGATCTTTTAGGGGCCACCTTCTGCCAGAAGGATGGGGTCTTCGATCCTAATGGGGTCTTGCAGGGATTTGCACGAAAGGCCCGAAGCCTAGGGGTCGAATTTCTTCATGACGAGGTGGTCAGGGTCATGACGGATCGTCAGGGTGTCTCTGGCGTGACAACCAAAAAGGGGACCCGCCTCTCGAGTCGGATCGTTGTCAATGCTGCCGGCCCATGGGCCGGGCAAGTCGCCAAGGCAGCAGGTGTGGATCTTCCGGTGAAACCCGTGCGGCGCCAGATATTCGTGTGCCTCCCGTCTTCTGACGCTCAAGCCCAGTTCCCCATGGTGGTTGACCCAGGGGGCACGCATTGGCGATCGGAAACGGGCGGAAGGATTCTGATAGGTAAGGCTAAAAAGGACGAGCCGGAGGGATACAATTTCAAATGGGAGAGGACGTATTTTATTGAGAATGTCTGGCCAGATCTTGTCCATCGGTATCCGCCATTTGACAGATTACGGTTGGAAAGAGGCTGGGCAGGACTGTATGCCATCACACCGGACGAAAACGCGATCTATGGGGAACATCCGGAAATCAGAGGATTCTATCTGGCTAACGGGTTCAGCGGACATGGCCTTATGGTGGCTCCGGCCACCGGGAAGGTCATGTCGGAGCTAATACGGCTTGGGAGGTATGAGACCATTGATGCGAGTTGCCTGAGCCTTGACAGGTTTCAGAGAGGTAAGCTTATTATCGAGGAGGCAGTGATTTAAGGGCCTACCAGACATACTTCTTGACTGTCGACAGACCCTTTGGAGCGAAGATCATGACAATGATCAAAAGGGCACCGAACATGACGAGGCGCCAAGCCCCGATCCATCTGAAGTATTCCTGGAATCCGATGAGCAGAAAGGCGGAAAGAATTGAGCCCCAAAGGGTTCCCCTGCCGCCTACATAGGCAACAGTCAGAACCTCGACGGTTCTCGGAACCCCGAATTCCGTGGCATCTGGTGTGAGAATACCGATGTAGTGGGCATAGAAGGCCCCGATCACACCCGTGAAAAAACAGGCGGTAGTGAAATTGATAAGCTTGTATTTTGTCGCACTGAGGCCTAAGGTCTCTGTGGCCAATTGATCCTCTCGGATGGCCTTGAAAGAGAGCCCGATTTTGGAACGCACCATGAGGAAGGCCACAGTAAAGATAATAATGACCAGAGCCAATAGCAGATAGTAATAGGGGAGAAGTTCTGCTCTGGAGAAGTCAAGACCAATGACATCAGGCAAGGGCTTCACGGCTAGACCGAGCATCCCACGAGTGTAGCCCGGGGTGTTTGAGATGGTCAGCCGGAGCACTTCCGCGATAAACCACGTGGCCAATCCCACAAAGATTCCCCTCAGCCTGAGGGTAATCAGGCCGGTGAAAAACCCCAAAACCCCTGAAGCAATCCCGCCGATGATAAGACCATGCCAGGGATTGATCTCGTAGTGGAGTACAGCGAGACCGGACGCATACGCGCCAGCGCAGATGAATCCTGCGAAACCGAAATTGTAAAGGCCAGCATAGCCGATTTGAAGATCGTACATGACCCCCCAGATGCCGAACATGAGGGCCGAGATAAAAATGGTTGTGATGAACCGGTTTTCCCTCCATACCAGCGGTGCTAGGACGAGAAAGGCCATAATGAGCACCACCTTCAAGTAGCGTGCGACGTTCATTCCTCTCTCGGGACTTCCAAGGAGATTCATGGTCGCTCTCCTGCGCGGGCAAAAAGTCCTGCTGGTCTAAAGGCGAGAACTGCGATGACAATGGAGGCTACAATTACGTTCTGCCAGCCCCCTGCGAGATAGAACATGGCAAAAGCCTCGAGAAGCCCCACGAGGATTCCTGCCGCGACAGCCCCCGTGACGTTTCCCAGGCCTCCCACGATAACGACCACAAAGCTCTTCAGGACTGGCCCCATCCCCGCATTCGGATTGGCAGGAAAAAGGGTGATCAAAAGAGCCCCCGAGATTCCTGCCAGGGCCGCCCCGACACCGAAGGCAATGCTGTACATCTTACTCGTATCAATGCCGAGGGTCTGGGCTGCCTCAGAATGCTGGGAAGTGGCCCGGATGGCCTTGCCCATACTGGTGTACTTAATGAAATACCAGAGCAGTCCCACGGTCAGGAAAGCCAGACTGAGAATCACCAGATGGTCGTAGATAAGGACAACCCCTTTGATAGACATTTGGCCAGACACCAGGTTGGGGATTCCCCGCTGAATAGCCCCAAAGGTGATCAGGGCCAGATTCTGAAAGATCACCATGAGACCGATGGTTAGGACAAAAGAGTCCATGAGCCATTCTCGGCCGGCCTTCTTGCGGAGCGTAGAGATTAATCCCTTCTCCAGGATAATGCCCACAATCAAAAGCCCTACCCCAGAGGCGAGAATGCCTAGCGGAAAGGGAAGGCCAAGCATGGCGGCCACAAAATACATGAGATAACAGCCCATCATGAAGAGCTCCCCGTGAGCAAAGTTGACAATCTCCATGATGCCGAAGATCAGGGACAGGCCGACCCCCATGAGGGCGTACATCGATCCTCTCACGAGGCCGAGAACAAGGAGTTGAATGAAGATACTGAATTCCATTTTTCACCATCCTTATCGGTGAGCGCCTGTATTATATCCATTCCTTGATGATATCCTCGATGGAATCGACAAACTTCTCTTTGGGACCGTGGTGGCTGTTCTGCCCCAGGCGAAGTACGTAAATGTAGTCTGCCACGTCCACAGCCTTATGGACTTTCTGATCCACAATCAAAATGGTGAATCCCTTTTCCTTCAGATTGACGATCTCCTCATAGACCGTGTCGACAAGCTTCGGCATCAACCCGACCGAAGGCTCATCGATCAGAATTGTCCGGGGCTTTGTCATGGTGAGACGAGCAATCTCAAGGGTTCGCTGTTCACCACCGGAAAGGGCGCCAGCCGCCATCCTTCGCTTCTCTTTGAGGGTGGGGTAATGTTCAAAAACCTCTGCGAGGGCCGTGTCCAGGGCCTTCCGATCCTGCTTCATGATCCATCCTCCAAGCTCCAGATTCTCCTCAACCGTCATAGCCGGAAAGACACTGTGCCCCTGAATAAGGTGGGCAATCCCTTCACCGAGCATCTGGTCCGGACTGAGCCCCTTGATCGATTTCCCATGGTGGAGAACATCGCCTTCGGTGGGATGGAGGTATCCGTAAATGGTCTTAAGGAGGGTGGATTTTCCTGCCCCATTGGGACCAATGATGGCCGTAAGGGCGCCTTCGTGTGCAATGACGCTGACATCCCTCAAAATCGGAACCTCTTTGACGTAGCCTGAAGTAACGTTCATGATTTCAAGGGTCATGATTGGATCCCCTTGTGTTCGTGCATCAATGGCCCAGATAGGCATCGATCACTGGTGGGTCGTGACGAACCTTTTCAGATTCCCCCTCGGCAATGGTCTTCCCAGCCGAAAGGACGGTCAGATGCTTACAGAGTTTCATGACCGAGGGGATGTCATGGCTGATCAAGAGGAAGGTCTTCCCCCGCGTTTGATTCAGCTCAAAGGTGATCTCGATCAGTCGCTCAATCAAGGCAGGATTAACCCCGGCAAAGGGTTCATCCAAGAGAACAACCTCTGGGTCTGCCATCATTGTCCGCATGAATTCCAAAAGCTTCTTCTGCCCTCCGGAGATCTCAATGGCAAGCTGATCCCTGAGATGGGTGAGATCAGCCATTTCCAGGAGCTCCACGGCCTTCTTTTCACCTTCCTTCCTCGATAATCCCCGGGGAATGACAGGGACTGTCATGTTCTCCATGAGCGTCATCTCATTGAACACCCGGGCCACTTGAAAGGTCCGGCCAATCCCCAAAGAAGCGATGTGGTTGGGTTTGAGCCCTGTGATGTCACGATCCTTAAACCTGATCTTACCCCTGTCAGGACCGTAGACCCCATTGATCACGTTGAACATGGTGGTCTTGCCTGCCCCGTTGGGCCCAATGACCCCGTGGATCTTCCCTTTTTCCACGCTCAGAGAGACCCCATCCAGGGCGGGAATGCCACCAAAATGTTTGTAGACCTGTTCAACTTCCAGAAATCCCATCGTCCACCTTGAAAAATCCGCAAGCCCCCCCCGCGAGGGACTTGCGGATGCAGGAAGCTGGCTGTCTCCTCTTTCAGGGACATACAAGGGACAGGTTTAGATCCACGGTGGTGACTTGAACTCAGCCTCGGCGAGATCCAGCGGCCAGAGGATCTTGGGCTTTCCACCGAACATCTGGACCAAAGGAAAGAAGAACCCCTTCATGAAATCGCCCGTGCGAACGTCATTTCTTGAGAGCTGATGCAATGTTCCCTCATCGGCGAAGTCTGTCCAGAAGTCGTTGTAAGTGGCGAAGTCATAGAGTTGCCAGACCCCCTTGTATTTTACTTTTTCACGCACGTGCTCGGTCAGCTTCTCAAAGTCGAGCGTCCCCACGTCATTGAGGACCTTGATGGCCAGTCGGGTATGGTCGTAGGGTTGACCAGAGGGCGCGATTCCTGCCTCAATGCCATACTTGTCCTTGAACCGTTTCATCCACTCTTTTTGTTCAGGAGAGACGGGGTAGGGCGAATCCATGCAAATTGTGTAGTCGGAGGCCTCACCGGTATTTTCGTACCATTCCCCTGTCCAGGTCAGCCCATGTCCCAGAAGCAGCGCCTTAAGTCCCATGGCACGGACTTGTTTGACGAAATTGTACATGGGCACGCCGCCGGTCTGGGTTGTGGCCACAACTGAGACACCGGCAGCCTTGTATTTGGTGATAATGGGGGTGAATTCGGTCTGGTCTATGGCGTTTACGTCGTAACGCTTTTTTACATCAAAGCCAGCGGTTCTCAGGCTGACCACCAAAGCCTCTCCCCATCCCCGTCCATAATCCGTGTCCTCGACAATAACTGCGGCCTTTCTGTTATACGGTTTCCACAGGCCTTTGTCCATGAAAAACCTAAGTGGAGGGCCATAGAGTCCTGCAAAAACCGGAGGCGATGCCCACCCTTTAAACCACCCCTGGTATTTCTCGGGGTTGTCGTTGATCTTGAAGTTGATATACTGGGACTCCCCCTGATGGCCGATGTGAACGATCTTGAGGGGAGATTCTGCATCCATGCAGGCCATGGCCACAGAAGAGTGCCAGCCGGTGACCATCATTTTGGCCCCCCGATTGACAGCGTCTGTTACGGCCTTGACCGATTTTTCAGGGCTCGACTGGCTGTCCACCCAGACAGGCTCTATGTCCAGGGTTTTCCCGTCGACTCTTACTGGAATTTCCCCGGCTGCCCGGGCATCTTCCAAGGCCATGTTGATACCCCTTTTGAAGGCATCCCCTGTCCGGCTGGCAGGCCCTGTGAAAGGACCCATGAAACCTACTTTCAGTGTATCGGCGGCGTGGGCCTCTTTCACGAGTCCCATCGACAAAACGCTGCCCGCAGCGGCAGCGACACCGACGGATTTCACAAAGTCGCGACGTGTCAATCCTTTTTCTTTTTCCTTTTTAGGCATAATAGCCCCTCCTTTCCCCATTCTTGCTGAGTGAAAGATGGTGAATCACGTTTTTTGCCGTTCTCACCTCCTTTGCTGCAACTTTCAAAGAAATGAATAGATCGTCGAACGCTGCCAGCAAATACCCCTGTCATCTTGGCATGTTAGCTTTCGGTTGTCAAGAAAAAAAACGGGTCAATGAGGATGAGCACCTCCACAAGTACCGCTCACGGACAAGGGTCTTCTCCGCAACCTCACGAACTCCCAGTCTTTTTCGTACCTGACAGGCAATCTGGCTTGCTTGACATTCAAGGGCTGTGGTAAATTCTTAGGGTTTTGATGGAGATTTTGCATGGATAACGCTTTAATTGCGCGGATGATCACGGATTTCATCACCGCCTATCCGAGTCGACGACAGGTGGAAACAAGCTGGCGTGATCCGATTGTGAAATTTGCCTCTGCCCAAGATCCTCTGTTTGGCCGGTTCAAGGAGATTGTCCGGCCCACCCATTCTACACCCCAAGAGCTCCTTCCCCATGCCGAAAGTGTGGTCGCCTACTTTGTTCCTTTTTCAAAAACCCTGCACCAGGAGAACTTTCAAGCAAAGGTCCATTGCTCTCGAAGCTGGGCAGTGGCCTACGGGGAAACAAACCAGCTCATTGCCGACATTAATGACCACCTCAAAGTCCAACTCGAGTTAAACGGGTATCGAGCGGCTCTGATTCCCCCGACCCGTAACTTTGATGAGGAAACTCTGATGAGCGATTGGTCCCATCGACATGTGGCGTACGCGGCCGGAATTGGACGTTTCGGTTTTCATAATCTGATAATCACAGAGAAGGGCTGCACCGGCCGCCTCGGGAGCATGGTAACCGACCTGGCGTTAGAGCCCTCACGCCGGCCGGAGGAAGAGTTCTGCCTTCAAAAAGTGGGCACCGAATGTCTCAAATGCGCTGAGCGATGTCAATACGAGGCCCTCTTTGCGGATCGTTATGACCGCCATGCCTGCTATCGGCAGTGTCTGGTCAATGACGAGTATCACCGGGATCTCGATCTCACCGAAGTTTGTGGGAAGTGCTCTGCCATGGTTCCCTGTAGCGTGACCAATCCGGTTAGAAACGCTTCTTCTCTCTGAAGAATCCGGTGAGGCTATTCTTTGAAACCAGACCCCCACTCTTTTCCGACAGTCATTTCACCTTGAGCGCATTGCTAGACATCTTCTGAGACGTACCCACGGCAACGGCTGAGGGATATTCCCTTCTCTTGCACCTGCCGATCTTTTGAGTTGATTTCCCTATCGATGACGGTTAGTATTGCAACTGTTTGTGGGGCTTACAACGCACGGTGGCAGGGGGGAAGGGATGTGCAACAGAATGCAGGACTTGACAGAGGGAGATCTCAACAAGCTTCACGATGCGTCGATGGAGATCCTGAGAGATGTGGGTGTTCTATTTAACGAACCTGAGGCAGTAGAAATCTTCAGGAAGCATGGGATCAAAGTCGAGGGCAATACGGTGTTCCTCAAGGAGAACCATGTGCAGAACGCGACTAGGGCTGCTCCAGCATCTTTCATTATCACAGCACGAAATCCGGGAAAGAGTGTCACCGTTGGTGGGGATAATCTGGTTTTAGCACCTGGCTATGGAGCTCCATTTGTCGTGACTCAGAATGGCGACCACAGAAAAGCCACAATGGACGACTACAACCAATTCTGTAAGCTCGTGGATACGTCCACGTATATCGACATGAACGGCTTCCTGATGGTTGAGCCCTCAGATGTGCCGTCAGAAACAGCGCACCTCGACATGGTTCTTTCAAATATTGTCCTCTGTGATAAACCGTTCATGGGGAGTCCCGTGTCCAGGCAGGGAGCGATCGATGCCATCGAGATGGCAGGAATCGTCTGGGGGGGAAAGGATAGGATCAAAGATAAACCTGTGATGATATCCCTCATCAACTCACTTTCGCCGCTTCAATACTCTCAGGAGATGGGGGCCGCGCTCATTGAATTTGCCCGATGGGGGCAGCCGGTCATGATAGCCGCTTTGGCTATGGCGGGCTCGTCAGGACCAGTGACAATTACAGGCGTTTTGGCCCTGCAGAATGCGGAAATTCTCGCAGGAATCACGCTGGCTCAACTTGTCCACCCAGGAGTTCCAGTGGTCTACGGTTCCACCTCAGCGCCAATGGACATGAGAACCGGGGCGCTTTCGATCGGCGCTCCTGAGCTGTCTATGGGTGTATCGGCAACAGCTCAGATGGCACGGTTTTATGGACTCCCCTCCCGAAGTGGTGGCGCCCTGACCGATTCCCACTTTCCGGATATGCAGGCAGGCATCGAATCGACCCTTGCCCTCACCACGGCGGTCAGAAATGGCATCAACTTTGTCCTCCATTCGTGCGGCATCCTGGGCTCATATATCGCGATGAGCTTTGAAAAATTCCTCATCGACGAGGAACTCTGTGGAATGATCCGGAAATTGGTGAAACCCATCGACCTCTCAGATAGAGCGATCGACTTGGAAACGATCAAGGAGGTCGGGATCGGAGGAGAATACCTCACACATCCTAAAACACTTGAAAGATGCAGGACAGAGTTTTTCTTGCCAGATCTCATGAACAGACAGGACTATATGGGTTGGAAGGCTGCCGGCAAGAAAAGGCTCGATGAAGCCGCAGCAGATCCCTTGATCAGGAGGTTCGCAGCGTACCAGAAGCCCGAAATCGATCCTGAGATTGAAGGAACCCTCTCTCGGTACGCTGCCCAGAAAAAAGCAGGGAAATGAGGAGCCAGAATCAGCACCTTCGGCGAAATTCGTAGGGGCACTCAAATTGATTTCCGCTATGAACCAGGTGGGGAAAGTGATCGCCGATGGGAGGGGGGACCTTGAGGCAGGTAGGGTGGCGATGGATGAGTTCACCTGAATAGAGACGATTTGTATTGGCCATCGCGGAAAGCTTGGAAAAGCCTAGATTCAGGTGTGATCGATTGAGAGAATGCCGACGGTCGAATCCAGGAAGGAGAATAAAGAGAAATGGGTCGGATTCACGTTCCTCAGGAGAGCGACTTTCGCTCAACCGATGTGGTCGTAATCGGAGGTGGGATCGTCGGCGTTGCGACCGCATTTTGGCTTTCAAGGGCGGGGCTCGATGTTGTCCTTTTGGAGATGCGGGACGGTCTCTCCACGTTGACGACGACCGCATCCGTAGAATGCTTCCGTGCGCAGTTTACGGAACCGACGATGTGTGAACTGGCAAAAGAGAGCATTGAGATCTTTGAGAGTTTTGGGGACATCATCGGCGTTCCGGGATATGACATCTCGATCCATCAACGGGGATATCTTTTTATGACGGATGAACCAGACATGATAAAGGACCTCGAATCCGCTATGGCCCAGTACCAGAAACTTGGGGTGACGGATGCAGAATTGCTGAAGGGAGATGAGGTGCGTTCCCGATTTCCCTATGTCTCTCCGTCTGTCGTCGCTGCGACGTTCCGTCAAAGAGATGGCTGGTTGTCGACCCATGAGGTCACCCAAGGGTTTGCCAAAGGCTGTGATGCCGAGTTTTTCGTTGAAACCAAGGCGTCCAGGATTGTGCTCGACAACAAGGGGGTTTCAGCTGTTGAGACAAATCGGGGAAAGATACAAACAAGAACAGTCGTTAACGCTGCTGGCCCTTTTGCCGGTGAAGTGGGACGTATGGTGAACATTGACTTACCCCTGGCGCCGGTTAGACGGCAAAAGGCCTTCGTCACGCCGTCCCCAAAAATACCCCAAGATGCGCCGTTTACAGTAGATCTGGTGAACAATTCTTATTGGCGGCCTGAGGTCGGGGGAGCCCTTCTCGGCTGGGTCGATCCAGACGAGCCGGTCAGCGAACCGTCGGAGAACCTTAGGGTTGATTGGGATTTCGCCGCAATTGTGCTGGACAAGGTCACGCGGTTGAACCCTTTCTGGCAAGAAGTGGCTAAGAGGCTCAAGAAACGTGACGTTATGGTTTCGGCTGGTCAATACGTTTATACGCCGGACGATGAACCGCTGATCGGATCTGTAGCGGATGTCCCCGGGTTTTATTTGAACTGTGGGTTCTGGGCTGGCGTGATGCTTTCCCCTGCGGCAGGGAAGAGATTGGCCGGCCTCGTCACAGGTCAGATCGATCAAAAAGACAACCCCCTCCGCCTGAGCCGTTTTGAGGAAGGGATTAGGAAAAAAGGGAAGAGTTTCTTGCGCCATTGAGAGATTTTTCCGCTTCCCTCAATGTCGCTCAGGGATAAGAGTGTTCTCCATAACCCCAGGAACCTCCTGAAGGCGATGCGCATTTTGGGAAAGGAGAAAAGGTCATGAGGGTGAACTACAGGGGAAATACGACCCCGCGATATCAGTTGCTTTCAGACGACCAGATTGAGGAGATCCTGAGCGGGAGTCTTGAGGTGCTCGAGAGGGTAGGGGTTCGGGTGCATGACGAGGGGGCAGTTGAACTCCTCAGCGGAGGGGGGGCACACACACAAGACGGCACTTTGGTGAAGATCCCCTCCTTTATGGTCAAAAGAGCCCTTGCCACTGCTCCAGGGAGAATCGTCCTGGCGGGTCGGGACGGGAAAAGGAACGTCGCCCTTGAGAAGGACCGTGTCTATTTCGGTACCGGCTCGGACTGTCCCTTTTTTGTGGATCCCTACACCGGGAAGCGGAGGGCAACCGTCTTCGATGACGTCGTGAACGCTGGAAAGGTTACGGATGCCCTTCCAAACATCGATTTTTTCATGTCCCTTGGTCTCGTCTCCGATGTCCCACGCTTGACGTACGACCGCCATCAATTTCTGGCCATGGCCATGGGTACGAAGAAACCTTTGATTATCACTTGCGTGGA
>CAYGBK010000029.1:0-28292 GCA_964348095.1 uncultured Thermodesulfobacteriota bacterium
CATCACGAACGGTGGGACGGGCGGGGATATCCTGATGGCCTGGCTGGTGAAAGGATTCCTCTCCTTGCCAGGATACTTGCCGTAGCTGACTCGTTTGACGCTATGACATCGGATCGGCCGTACCGATCTGCTAAAACTCCAGAAGAGGCGATCGATGAGCTCAAGCGATTTGCGGGTTCTCAGTTTGATCGAGGCGTGGTAGAGGCTTTTCTTCATGTGAATGGATCGGATCCCAGCAAGGATCGCTAGAAAGTGCCTTTCCTCTCTCTTTTCGAATACTTCCTGGCAAGGCTTATGCAAACGATTTGAATGTCGGCTCTCCAAGTCATGGTATTTTGGGAGGAAGGGAAGGTATATTGGAATAAGATGCTCGAAAACGGACAGTCCATTGCCCTCAGGGTTACCACTGGTCTGAAAGAGGGAAAATTCCCGGGGGTAATACGGTCGTTTGATCACGACCAAGGACTGGTCTGGCCGGAGATCGCGGAGCAGGGTAAGGATCAGGCAGGCTTTTTCGCCGAGAAAGAGGCAACGATCGTTGGGAAAAACGCTAATTTGGACCTAGATCTCCCTTGCGTCGTGGTCGAGGAGAATCGGTTCCCGATTCTCGTCTGCCGAAAGGTCGATCGAAGGAACTACGTCAGGGTCATTGCCTTTCTCCATTTACACTACCGGATCGTCGAAAGGGCCCTTTATGAATTTGATCCTGAGGGCTGTCTGATCAGGATCCGAGACGAGATGGGAAATGGTGAAAGCTCCCTTGAGACCTTAGCCGATGAGGTGGGTGCGGGACCCCAGGATCCAAAATTGCTTTGCCTCCTTGTTGACATGAACAAAAAGCTCGATCGGATCCTCTCCATCCTGAAACAGGATCGGGATATTCAGTCAGATGGCCCGATTAAGGTCAATATCAGTGGTTCTGGTATCCGGTTTGCGGTTCGAGAGAAGATGGAGGCGAGAAAACTGCTCGCGATCCGGATTGTGCTTCCCTTGTCACCCCCAGCTCCGGTCGTTTTCCTGGGAGAGATAACGCGGGTGAGACAGAAGGAGAATGGCGAATTCGAGATCGCCGTGAAATACGTTGTTATCGACGAAATGGATCGGGAGCAGATCGTGCGTTATGGTTTTAAACGGATGCGAGAATCGATTCGTAATCGGAGAAAAAAGACCGGTCAGATGTGATTCTGCCGTTTTTCAACCAATAATTCTGTACTTGAACTATACTGAAAATCGGAAGGAGGCGGGCGTCTACTCGAGTTCAGCGAGCCTGGCTTCGGCCTTTTTTGCTGTTTCGCTGAATGGGTAATTGTCCATGACCCGAATGAGAAAATCCCTTTCCAGGGCGGGATTCTTCAACTGGCTGTAAGAGAGGGCGATCTTAAACAGGGCCTCGGGGACCGTGTCCGCGTAAGGGTAACTTTCAATCAGCTTAAGAAAGCTTGGGATCGCCATTTCAAAATCCTTGTGGGCGTAGTACGATTCCCCCATCCAGTAGAGTGCATTATCGGTCAGCTCGTTAGGAGGAAAGGTTCGTAGAAATTCCCGAAATCGGGAGATGGCAACGGGGTAGTTCTCCTGAAAGAAATAGGGCTCAAAAGCTGAACGGTAAAGCCTTACGGCATCAGGAGAGTCTGTTTTAAGTCGGAGGGATAGGCGCCGCTTTCGGACTCATCACTCAGCTGACGATTCTTCTCCTCCGTGCTTTTTGGGGAGGAGGGGGCAGGACCGATTGCCTCGAGAGATTGGCGCAGGGAGATCATTTTTTTCTAGGGCTTCTATTCTTTGTCGGTTGCGAGTCACTCGGTTTTGCAACTCTTCATATTGCCGATTCAGTGAGGCTATCTGGTTCTGAGGGGTCTCTTTCGACGTGTCATAATCAGCAGAAGTCAACCTGTGGAGGGGAAGCCGCTTTCTGGAGGCTACAGCCCGCAGGGGAGAGAAGAAACGGACAGACCACAAGGGTCAAAAAAAAAGAAAGATGGGAGGTTCTCACAAACAATGAGTTTTCTCGCTTTCTCAGGGGGTATTCTATGCGATTTTCTATCTTATATCAGCAACTTCGGTGCCTTGTCAACGGAGTTTGCCGAGTCAGGGGCGCACGGCGTGCGGTCTCGGTTGCTTTTTTGATTGTCATGCTTCTGGCGGTCCCCCTTCGGCAAGCCCGGTGCCTTACGGCGGAGGAGATAGCCTATTTGAAGAAGTCTGGCGTCAGCGATGAAACAATTCAACTTATGCTCCAACAAGAAGCCGAGGGGACGGGGCATCCCCAGACCGGGGTCTGGGAGGTTGAGGATGAAAAGGGGAAACGATTCAACCCTATACCAGACGGGAAATGACGACGGACGTCTTGAAAGAGAGCGGATTGAGCAGGAGAAAGTCGATCGGGCCTGGAAAATGTTAGAAAATCTGATCATTGACGCCAGAGAAAAAGAGTAGGGTCCGCTATTCAGGTAACCACCGCCGCTTAATGATGACGCCATCGGAACTCCACTGTGGATCCCCTCTCATGCTGAAGAGGACCCATCCTCCAGGGGCCCAATCTGTCGTGTCGGCGCGGATTGAAAAAGAAGCCTCGGTGGGGAATGTCGAGTAGGCGAACAACCGGATCTCAGAGAGATCCACGCCACGGGGTCTCAGTTCATCATGATTCCGAGCCGTGTAATACCGGCTGTGCTGGGTCGCATAGAGCCCCTGGGACCGGATAATCTGAGGAAAAACCCCGTAGATTTCGACTATTCTCGCTTCATCGCCGTACTCGGAATAGAATATCGATGCGAGGCCGACAAGGATGGCCAGAATATTGACCACGATGAGAAGTTCAATGAGTGTAAATCCTGTCTGATTACGCGTCATGTCGATTTCTAACCAGAGTATCCTTTTCGTATTCTTTGTATTACATATAATTACAAAAGTCAAGAGGTTCTATAGAGAATTTTCCTGAGTTTTCAAAGAAGGGAATCTTTAACCCTCTGTTTTTCATACCAATTTTGAGTTCCGTAAGACCCTCGTGTCCCTTCGCTCCCGTGGTCTCACGTTGATCCTGGCGCCATTCGCAGGGCAGCTAGGGACGGGCCTGTTGCTCAATTCCTTTAGAACCTTCTGATCAAGGTTCTATAAGAGCAATTCACGAGAAAGTGAAAAAGGAAGCTTTGAGCGCAAGTCAAGATTTTTTCGCCATGATTTCTTAGCAAATTCGAGCTTTCTGGTCTCTCACAGAGTGCACAGAGCCTCTGAGAAAAGCTGCTCTGGATTGGTGAGAGGCCAATCCAGAGCAGAGCAATTACCCTAATTTTTCCTCTCAGAAAATTGGGGCAGGCACCGGATGCACTGGGTTTCTCGCTCTGCGAACTCTGTGGGCTTGAGCGATCCTTCGCAGGAATCTGCGGGGGAGAGCGGGCGAGAGAATCAGTTATTCGCGAGTGGGAATAGGGTTTGGATTGCAGTGGAGCCGAGCTTTAGAATTGTCGAAAAAAGCTTTTGAGCAGCGAAGAGTGCTGCTTTTGCACTTGCATCAGACAAAAGCCGAGAAAAAGGATTTGGCAACGACCCAAGGAATACTGACACCCTTCAACCGCAAACGTTCCTCAGGGACATGAGGGTCCACAAAACTGAGGTAGATCCTCAATTCTAAGGCCTGGAGCGCGCTCGTTGTGGACGATGGGGTGCCAATTCCGACGTGCAATTAGGATGTTTCAGAAGATTCTCCCATTTGGATGGGATCATCTCAATCACGAAAGAATAGACTGGGTTGCCCTCTCGGACTATCTGCGGGCCTTAAGATACCGGATTTCTATTTCGCTGGACGCCCGTTGGCCGTGAGATCTGGCACAGGAAAGGATTGATTGGGCAGTGTGGGGGAGATCCTTTTTTGGGGCTACCTGATTGAATTGGCTGAGCTTTTGATTTCTTGGGGCAGGGCCGCAAACGAACAGGAATCGTGCGCCGGTGGAACCGAGAAAGCTCTCAGGGCTTCTCCTTCTCTATATAGGCATAGGCATTGTGATTGTGAATAGACTCGAAATTCTCTGATTCGACGGTGAACCACGTGATGTTGGGATCAAGACTCAGCTTGGATGCGACTTCCCGCACGACGTCTTCAACGAACATGGGGTTATTGTACGCCCTTTCAGTCACGAGTTTTTCGTCTGGCCGCTTCAAGATTGAAAACACCTCGCAGCTCGCGCAATCCTCTATCTTATGGATGATGTCTTCGATCCAGATGAACTTCTTGAATCGCACGTGAACGGTAACAATGCTCCGTTGGTTATGGGCGCCGAAATCACTGATCTCCTTTGAGCAGGGGCAGACGGTTGACACGGGGATCTTCACGCCGAGGCAAAAGTCGTCCTTCTCATTACTGGAACCGCAAAACCGGCACATGTATTCCATCAGCCCTTTAGCTCCGCTCACCGGTGCCTTCTTCTCGATGAAATATGGAAACTCGACCTCGAGGTGGGCGGTCTTGGCATTGAGTTTCTCTTTCATTTCATGGAGGATTTTCGAGAATGTTCTTATGGCTATTTGTCCTCTGTACTTGTTCAGAATCTCTACAAACCGGCTCATATGGGTTCCTCTGAACCGTATGGGAAGATCAACGTACATATTCACGCTGGCAACAGTATGCTGGAGTCCCTTGGCCTTATCCAACACAATGATTGGGTAGCGGATGCTCTTCACGCCGACCTTATTGATTTCCTGATTTCGATAGTCTTTTTGATTTTGTGTGTCAATCATGGGTATAGCCCTCATAATAAGAGGCGCAGGAATTCTCGGATTCCCAGGCGGTTACCTTTTTCAGAATGACCTTGTGTTCCTCGACCATGGGTTTCAATCGATCAAAAACATATCTGGCGATATTTTCAGAAGAGGGGTTTACCTCGCAGAAATCTGGTAGTTCGTTGAGGTGTTTATGGTCTAGCGTTTTCAACACCTTTTGAGTCGATTCTTTGAGAATCTTGAAGTCGAGGACCATCCCCCCTTCGTTCAATGAGTTGGAAACGACCAAAACCTCTATCTTCCAATTGTGACCGTGGAGATTTTCACACCTCCCATGATAGTTTCGGAGAAGATGGGCACCAGCGAAGTGGTCCTCGATTTTGATTTCGTACATACCCGATCCTCCATGGGAAAGTCCTCGGGATTGCCGAGCGCCCCATGTGAAGAATATCGCAAGGTCCGTCTCGTTGTCAATAGCGCCATAGATCCTGAAGGATCTCTGAAAGGACCGCTCTGTGCTACTCAAAACCTCGTTTTGTCGGCCATCCGCTGGTTGTCCGTAGTGGTTTTTCTGAAACCGATCCTGTTGTTGGAGTGCGGATGAGACTGCCCAGGTCTCTTCCTTTTGGTATTCTGATTAGACGGGTCTGAAGTTCGTGCTAGGTTCCCCGGACAACAAACGATTGAGACGAGAAGGTTCCCAAGAACTGGTATTGAAAACACCCTGATTCACCTTCAAAACCGCTTTTTGGGTTTCTTGGTAGATCTCGATGAAATAGGTTGACCCGGTGTGCCGGATTGTTATAATTGAGAACCAACAACGGGCGGAGCCTTTCATGGATTTCATTCCTCGATCGATTTATACGGTAAGTAGACTTACCGCGGAAATCAGAGATATCCTGGAGACGAACTTCGAAGAGATCTGGGTCGAAGGCGAGGTTTCCAACCTGCGTATTCCTCCATCTGGCCATCTCTATTTCACCCTTAAAGACGAGGCAAGCCAAATCCAGGCGGTGATTTTCAGGTCTCAGGCACGATTCCTGGATTTCAAACCTGAAGATGGTCTCAACGCTATCTGCCGGGGACGAATCAGCGTCTATGAGCAGCGGGGACAATACCAGCTCATTGTTGATATCATGGAGCCGCGGGGCATGGGGGCATTGCAGCTGGCTTTCGATCAGCTTAAACGACGACTGGAAGCGGAAGGTCTCTTTGATCCGTCTCGAAAAAAGCCCCTCCCTTTTCTAACGAAAAAGATCGGCATTGTCACGTCTCCCACAGGAGCGGTCATCCGGGATGTGTTGTCTATTTTGAAGAGACGGTACGAAAACGTCGGCGTTCTCCTCTATCCTGTGAGGGTACAAGGTGAAGGAGCAGCGGAGGAGATTGCTGGGGGGATCACGTTTCTCGACCAGGAAAAAGATGTGGACATCATCATCGTGGCTCGAGGGGGCGGGTCTCTCGAGGATCTCTGGGCGTTCAATGAGGAGATAGTGGCGAGAGCTATTGAAAAGGCCGGTAAGCCCGTCGTATCGGCCGTGGGCCATGAGGTGGATTTTACCATTTGCGATTTCGTCGCAGACCTCAGAGCCCCGACCCCCTCGGCTGCTGCCGAGCTCGTGGTCAAAAACAAATCCGAACTATCGGTCCAGATTCAGAGTTTTCGGGGTAGGCTGCTCAAAGGGGTCCATCTTATCCTCAAAAGGAGGCGTGACCTGTGGGCCAGGGTGACCGCCTATCTAAAGGATCCCCGACGGCGTCTGGTGGATCTCAGATTGAGAGGGGATGAACTCGTCGTGCGCCTCCATGGCAGTCTGCACAGGATTCTGGACAACAAACGGACGAGGCTCGGAAACCAAGAGAAGAATCTCCTCTATAGGGTTCCCACGTCACAGATAGACCGATACCGCGATTCACTTAACCAACAGACTGGAAAACTGGAAAGTGCGTTCAATGATCATGTGCGGTTAAAACGACGATCATTGGAAAGGTCCATCGACCGTCTTCAAGCGATGAGTCCCCTGAATATTCTGCGACGCGGATACAGTATCGTCCGCCGGATTCCATCCATGAACATTGTGAGAGACTCACGGACTGTGAAAAAAGGGGAGACGGTCGACGTGAAACTCCATCACGGGCACCTAATTTGCAAGATTGAAAGGACAAATGAAAAATAACAGGTGAGGGGGGGAGAGGCCGGGGGTCAGGAAAGGCTGAAGACAGTTGAAGGGGATCAGGTGTTGGGGGGCGGGAGAGGCTGAATGGATTTCAAGGGCCGTCAAGATTTCTAAGGGAGATAAGTCCTGGCCAGCGTCTGTTTGTATCTGGCTGGAAGCCAAAAAATTGACTGGCTACTGGTTCCTGACTCTCGAAAATTGACAACGGCTTGAACTTAGCTTGACGGCATATGGGAATACTGTATAATAGGAAGCGTTTGGAGCCGTAAGGTTTAGAAAAAGAGAGCTCATGGCGGAAAAGAAGTTCGAAGAGGCCTTAAGTCGCCTAGAGGGTATAGTTTCTAAACTTGAGGGAGGTGACCTCGATCTCGAACAATCGTTGAGGCTATTCGAGGAGGGGATACGTCTCTCCCATTTCTGTAACAAGAAACTCGATGAAGCCGAGAGAAAGGTCGAAGTGCTCATCAAAAATAGCGAAAGCGTGCTAAAACGCCATCCTTTCGAGCCTGAGGAGGAGACAGAAGAAACGTCCTGATTCAGGAGGACTCTTGAACATTGACGTCTATCTCCGAAAACAAAAGAACCTGATAGACGAAGCGTTGGCGAAGCTTATGCCACCGGAAGCGGACTACCCTCAGACGCTCTGTAAGGCGATGCGCTATAGCGTTTTGGGAGGTGGAAAGCGTATCAGACCTATCTTGGCTATGGCGGCCTTCGATGCAGTGGACGGGGAGGGGGATGCAGTCATCCCTTTTGCCTGTGCTCTCGAATTCATTCATACGTACTCGGTTGTTCACGATGATCTCCCGGCTATGGATGACGATGATTTTCGACGAGGTCGGCCGACCGTGCATAAGGTATTTGGTGAGGCTGTGGCCATACTGACGGGAGATGCGCTCTTGGCAGAGGCATTTGGAACCATGAGCCGTGGTGCCGTCGAATACGGGGTGGATGCTGACGTGGCTGTAGATGTTATCCACGAGATCTCCCAAGTCGCAGGGTACGCTGGTCTGGTTGCTGGACAGGTTGTCGACATAGAGTCAGAAGGGCGGACTGTGGATCTTCCCACGGTTGAGTATATCCATACTCACAAGACAGGAGCGCTCATCCTCGGTTCCCTAAGAACAGGGGCAAAACTGGGAGGGGCTTCTTCCGAACGATTGGAGGCCATCACCCGCTACGGAGGAAGGATTGGGTTGGCCTTTCAGGTTGTCGATGACATTCTGGATATCGTTGGCGAATCGTCGAAACTTGGGAAACAGGTCGGTAGTGACGAGGCCAGGAAGAAGGCAACCTACCCGGGTGTCGTTGGGATCGAGGAATCGAGGCGTCTTGCTGAGAACCTTGTGGATGAAGCGGTTTCTCATCTCACCATTTTCGGAGATGGGGCACAGCCTCTTAGAGAAATAGCCCGATACGTGATTCGCCGAACCTCTTGAAAGACCGGGTTTCGATGTGAAATGGAGGTGCTCGCTCTAAATCCTGAAATTTGCATCAGGGGAAGGCAAATCCCGTTTCCTCGGTCAAAGGGGCACCATGTGTAGGTGAAATGGTCGCCCTGTCAAAACCAGAGGATTTCATTTCATGGCACACAGCCATTCATTTTACAGGAGGAAAGATCTTTGTCACCAGGTGATGTATTAGGTCAGGTCCACGGACCGGATGACCTTAAGGCTTTGGATGAAGATGATCTGCACTTATTGGCAGAAGAACTCCGTGAGGAAATCATTCAAGTAGTCTCTCAGTGCGGCGGACATCTCGCATCCAACCTCGGTGTGGTGGAGCTCACGATTGCGCTCCACAAGGTCTTCGATCTTCGGGGAGACCGAATTGTGTGGGACGTGGGCCATCAATGCTATGCCCATAAGATCCTAACCGGAAGGCGCGAAAAGTTTTCAACCATCCGGCAGCTGGGAGGGCTGAGTGGTTTTCCCAGAAGGGATGAGAGCATCTGTGATGCGTTTGGGACAGGACATGCTGGCACATCGATATCCTCAGCCCTGGGTATCGCTGAGGCCAAGTCGATGAAGGGCGAAAAGGCCAAGGTCATTGCGATCATAGGCGATGGATCCATGACAGCTGGTCTCGCCTTTGAAGGGATGAACCAGGCCGGCATACTCGATAGGGATTTGATTGTTGTTCTGAATGATAACGAAATGTCTATCTCCCGTAATGTGGGAGCCCTAGCGTCGTATCTCAGTCGTGTCATAACAGGTCAACTTGTCAACCGGTTCCGTAATGAGATGAAGTCGTTTCTTAAGACGCTTCCAGGAATCGGTGGTTCCGTCTACCGATGGGCCAAACACGCTGAAGAATTCTTTAAGGGTTTTCTCACCCCAGGGGTTTTGTTTGAAGAGCTTGGATTCAAGTACGTGGGCCCCATCGATGGCCACAATTTGGGCCACCTCATCGAGATATTCAAGAACGTCAGGGAAATGGGAGGGCCCATAATGGTTCATGTCCTGACCAGAAAAGGTAGGGGATACGCTCCTGCTGAATCTGCGCCTTCTCGTTTTCATGGGGTAGGAGCTTTTGACTATAAGAATGGGAAGCTCTTGCGCAGCCGGGGAGGCGTCAAGAGTTATACAGAGGTCTTTGGGAGGACCCTATGTCGGATTGCCAAACGGGATAGTCGGGTCGTCGCCATTACGGCCGCCATGCCTAGCGGGACTGGACTAGAAGGATTCTCCAGAAAATTTCCGGACCGTTTCTATGATATTGGCATCGCCGAGCAACACGCGGTGACTTTTGCTGCGGGCCTGGCGGCAGAGGGTTTTAGACCCGTTGTTGCTATCTATTCGAGTTTCCTTCAGCGAGCATATGATCAGATCATCCATGATGTGTGTTTACAGGAACTCCCTGTGGTCTTTGCTCTGGATCGGGGAGGAATTGTGGGCGAGGACGGTCCGACCCACCACGGTGTGTTTGACCTTTCCTACCTCCGTCACATTCCGAACATCGTTGTGATGTCGCCAAAGGACGAGAATGAACTTCAGCACATGATTGAGACTGCACTCAGTGCCGGGCTACCAATTGCTGTCCGATACCCTCGGGGTAAGGGATATGGGGTTCCACTGGATCGCCGACTCAAAACCTTGGAAATCGGAAAAGGGGAACTTCTCAAAAAGGGCAACGATGTCGTAATTCTCGCCCTGGGGTCTACGGTTATCCCGAGTCTGCGGGCCGCCGAGGACCTGGCTGAGAAGGGAATCCACGCCGCAGTGGTGAATGCGCGGTTTGTGAAACCCCTAGATGAAGGCCTGATCTGCCGTCTCAGTGCGCAGTCTGAGCGGGTCATCACGGTGGAAGAGAACGTTTTGGAGGGAGGATTTGGAAGTGCTGTTTTGGAACTCCTCCAGACGACACGTCTTCATTCCGTGAGGGTCAAGCGCCTCGGAATTCCGGGGGTTTTCGTGGATCATGGATCACAAGGCCAGCTGCGCGGGCAATATGGAATCGATAGGGAAGGAATCCGTAATTCTGTGAATGATTGGCTCAAGGGGGAGATCCGTCCGAAGAAAAAAGCGACTGTCTTGGGCTTGAAAAAGATGTCTCGATGAAAGCCACGGAGCGATTGGACAGGCTTTTGGTTGCACGGAAATTGGTCTCGAGTAGAGAAAGGGCCAAGGCCCTCATCATGGCAGGAAAGGTCCTGGTCGATGAAAGCCGTGTGGAAAAGCCTGGAGCTCAGGTGAGGCCTGATGCAAAAGTTCGCTTTAAAGGAAAGGATTTCCCGTTCGTGAGCCGTGGGGGCGTGAAACTGGAGCATGCTCTCCAGGTCTTCGGGATCGACCCGAAAGGTAAGAGGGCCATAGACGTGGGGGCGTCCACGGGGGGATTCACCGATTGTCTCCTTCGGCGGGGAGCATCCAAGGTTTTTGCAGTCGATGTTGGATACGGACAGCTGGCCTGGAAAATTCAGCAAGATCCCCGGGTTGTCAATTTAGAACGGAGGAATATCCGGCACTTAGACTATGAAGAGATTGGTGAGCCGGTGGACCTTGTTGTTGTTGATACGTCCTTTATTTCAGTCCGAAAATTCCTCCATCGTCTCTGTCATCTGGTCAAAGACGGTGGCGATATCGTGATTCTCGCCAAACCGCAATTTGAGGTTGGCAAGGGAGAGGTGGACAGAGGCGGGATCGTTCGAGACCCCAAGAAGCATGCCAAGGTTTTGGAGAATATCCAGCAATGGGCTGGGGAGATCGGGCTCAGAGGCAGCGGGGCCATAGAATCGCCACTGAGAGGAACTAAGGGAAACACGGAGTTCTTCATCCACCTGGTGAAGGCCGAGTGACAGTTATTGTCCGGGATTCGTAAAAGTCGCTCTTGGCCATCAAAAGGCTCACTTCAATAATCTGTTGAGGGTCAGGGTTCAAAGGATAAGGGTTTTAGGTGAAGGCGTCGCCTTTTGCCTTCACATTGGCGCTCAGAGCTTCCCATCTTAGTTTTTCAGAGTTCTCTGCGCACTAAACATTGGAAGCGTCGTTTCGCCGTGGGTCACCCAAGAACGCCGAACCCGGTTAAATTGGTGATGAGCGTACTCATGGCTTCTGAGCCTCTTTTGTCAGAAGTTCTCCGAGATATCAAGTCCTCTTTCGGGGAGACGGATTTTTTGAGTGGTTGGATGGCCTTCGATTTTACCGATTACTATACGCTGGAAATGGGAGAGGGCCTAAAGCGAAGGATTGTGACATTCGTGGAACTGATAGCCCCGGATACACTCCCATCGGTCAAGCTCCGCACCAATGAGATAGAACAGAAGTACGCACAGGAGGGAAAACGGCAGATCAATATCGACCCCGGTTACGTCTGTGGGGAACATGTGATTCTTGCGACCACCAAGGGGTATGCCCATCGGCCATACCTCGGACACGGTATCTATGCTGACCTAACCCTGATCTTCCGGAATGGTAGTTTCCGATCCCTGGAATGGACGTATCCCGATTACAGACAAGAAGACGTGAGGGAGATTTTCAAAGGGATACGAAAGACCTACCTCTCGCAACTGAGAAAGACAGCCGGGGCGAACGCCCATTAGTAGGAGAGAATGACTTGGAAAGCATGACAGGATTTGGCAATGCTGAGGGTGTCACCTCCATGGGGCCCTTAAGTGTGGAGGTACGTTCGGTTAATCACCGATTCTGCGACATTACCTTGAAGCTTCCCCGGAAACTAAATCTTCTGGAAGCTCGCATAAAGGATCTGATCCGTGTAAGGTTCTCCCGTGGGCGAATCGATATGTCTCTCAGGCTGGATTCCGGAGAAAAGAATGCCTATCGGCTTAAGCCAGATCTTGAACAAGCGGGTCAGTATCTCGATGCCCTTCGGACGCTTAAAAGGAACCTGAAGCTCAAAGGAGAGATAAGTCTGGATATGATCGCACAGGCAAAAGACGTTATCGTTCCCGTGGAGGATGAAGAGGGAGTGGAGGCTTACTGGGGGGAGGTCAAGGAGATCATAGAACGTTCTCTCGATGGCCTGAAAGAGATGAGGAGGCATGAAGGCGAGGGTTTGGCTAAAGATCTTCTAGGAAGACTTCATGCAGTTCGAAATCTCCTCGAGAAAATCAAAACACGAGCCCCTTCAGTTGTTGAGGACTACCGTAGCAGGTTGAGCCAGAGACTCCGGGAAATGCTGAACGGGGCCGATGTGGACCCGCTGCGTCTAAACCAAGAAATCGCTTTTTTTGCTGAAAGAAGTGACATCTCAGAAGAGACGGTCCGAATGGCGAGTCATCTGGAGCAGCTGGAGCAGATGACACATTTTCAGGAACCGGTAGGAAGAAGGCTCGAATTCCTTCTCCAGGAAGTCCATCGAGAGGCGAACACGATCAGTTCCAAAGCCAATGACCAGGTTATATCCCAGATGGTGGTTGAGATCAAAGGGGAACTTGAAAGGATCAGGGAACAGACCCAAAACATCGAATAAAAACCCGGTTCTGGGTCATTCAGATGAATTCTCGCCGGTTTTTCGCAACGATTGTTTTCCGCCGATGGGCCGCATGCTCGACCGGGATGAATTGGTACTGGGGACAGAATTGAACAATTCCCCTAAGATATTGATTCACTATACTATGAGTGCCTAGGAGGGACCTAGATGACACCGAAGCTCCTCAATGTTGGTTTTGGTAATATGGTCGTCGCATCCAGAGTGGTGGCCATCGTGACGCCGAGTTCTGCTCCCATGAAGCGGTTAAAAGAGGGCGCCAGGGAGGCGAGTAAGTTAGTCGACGCCACCCAGGGCCGGAGAACACGGTCTATTGTGATAACTGACAGTGATCACGTCATTCTTTCAGCGGTTCAGGCGGAGACGGTTACCCAGCGATTCATCTCCGAGGATAAGCTACCGAGTAAAGGATAATCCGGAATGGGTGGCGGAACTTTCTACGTGATCTCTGCGCCGTCGGGAACAGGAAAGACCTCGATTCTCAAAAGGGTTCTGGGCGAGTTTCCAGAGACGAAATTCTCCGTGTCCTACACGACTAGGTCTCCCCGCCCCAATGAAAAAGAAGGGGTCGAGTACCATTTTGTGTCCCGTGATCAATTCCAGAGAATGATCAAAGAGGGTGCATTTGCTGAATGGACGGAGCTTCTTGGGCACTACTATGGAACCTCAAAGGCCTTCTTGGAGGCGTCCTTGAATGAGGGCATTGATGTGATTCTTGACATCGATACTCAGGGAGCCGACCAGATCCAGAAGGGATACCACGACGGCGTCTACATCTTCATTCTACCACCCGAAATAGGAGACTTGAAAAAACGACTGACACGAAGAGGATCGGAAACTCAGGAGGTGATTGATCTCCGAGTCCGGAGCGGCTCAAAGGAGATTCAAAAAATAGGCAGTTACGATTACGTGGTCATCAATGATAGAATCGACGCAGCGGTGGAGAGAATCAAGGCCATCATTCTTGCAGAGAGATGCAGACGGGATAGAGTATTGCGTCAACTTGAGGATACTGTGACGTCCTAGTTCTCTCCATACCCCTTTGAACTCTCCGTGGGGGATTGGTATGATATAGATCCGAACCCTTACGGCATCGAAGAATCTGGACGGAGGTGAAACAGTGGCGAGAATTACGGTTGAAGATTGTCTTAAAAAAGTAGGAAGCCGGTTTGAACTGGTCATTCTGGCGGCAGGCCGGGCAAAAATTCTTCTGACAGGGGCAAAACCGGTCGTCGACGCCGACAATAGAGAAGTTGTTACTGCTCTGAGGGAGGTTGCGGACGGAAAGGTTTATTTCGTCGAACCTGAGGCTGAAGAGTCAGCGTCATCCGACGAATCCACCGCAGAACCAGAAGGTGAGGAAGCGAAAGAGGTTGAGAAGACCAAGGGGTAGCCGAACAGGGTGAGACATCCTTTGGTTTTCTCCTCCCTTAGGGGTTTTCCGAGCTCTTACAATAGTTCATATCTCTATGCAAGTATTTTATCCTTCCGCGGCCTAGCCTGTTCCCAATCCCCGTGGCGTCATGAGAATAGAGAAGCCCTTCCTAATGCCGACAAATAGCATTGCGAAGCATTTCGGCCCATCATTTCCCCCGTAGAATGAATCCTCTCTTGTCACTCTGCCCAGCGACTCCTTTGGAGGCGACAGAGGGCAACTGACTCCTATCGAGGGGATAAAACAGACACGTTACGTTAGAGGGAAGAAAGATGCTAAAATAAGGAGTTTCAGGGGTGGAGGGGTACCCAATTTGGCATAAAATGTGCAATATCAAACACTTGAAAAAGAATTCTCACCATTTGACGATGGATGATTCTCAATGGAGCCCCTTCTACGCAATATGATTCGCCAGCTCAACGTCGCGCTGGTGAACATGAAGGTCTATGCACCGGACCATCCAACTGCCTCGAGTTCATTTCAAAGATCCTATGACGCCCTGAAACAGATTCTCGAACAGAAGGCTGAGCTCGCCATTGGGGTCGTGGACAACACCCTTATCGTCGACGAATCGCCCGTCGAAGAGTCCGATTCCCTCGTCCTAAAATTCATCGACGAACTAAAGTCACGGAACATCGAGGGAATTGTGTTCTATTCAGACATTGCTCAAGAGGAGTTCAAAACCTTTCTCGACTGTTTAAGTCAAGAACCAGAGCAGCTCATAGATGACGGAGGGGCGCAGAAGTTCTTTGAAAGACAAGGGGTTTCCCATATCCTTGCCAATGAAGTCAAGTTTGGGAGGATAAGGGATTCTATTGGAGAGGGTGAGGCACTAGAGGAGGCAATCATCGTAGCGTTCCTCATGGGGAAGATGCCTGTTTTTCAAGGGGACAAAGATGGCTTCCTTTCACTTCTTGAGGAGAACCCAACAAAAATCAGTGAGATGATCAATAGTACTTTCTCGAAGATGAAAGAGGACGGCCGGGATGAAGAGGACCTCTCACGGTCAGCAAATCGGGCGGTGGAGCAGGTCATTCGTTTTCTGGAGGCACAACCAGAAGCATCAGGGAATTACACGAGCATCATGGCTCAGATCATTGGCGCTTTGGATCCTGAGGCACAGGCGGGGGTATATCGTTTTAGGGCAACTCAGGAGGCGTGCCCGCTCGATCAGATCGACTCAATTGTGATGGATTTCGAGGATGAAGAGGTTGTTCGTCTGATTAGCAACGTCTACCGAGGGGGGCTCACTTCACCACGGATTCTGGCACGGGTGGCCACCAGAGTTTTACCCGATTTAGAGCGTCGGCAGAAGATTGCTCCAAAACTAGGCCAGGAGCTCGGGGCGTTGGGAATGGCCAAGGAGGAGTGGGAAGGTCTGCGGGACGATATCCTGTGGGACACATACTCCCTTAACCAGAAGGTTGATCGACTCGTCTCGAGAAGGCAATTGAATATGAGCGATCTTGAAAGAGTCAAGAGCCTGGGTTCAGCGGCGGCTGAAGAGAAAGACGGGAAGGATATCAGAAAGCTTCTCAAAACCCTCTTTTCCGCGCTCAAAGGTGAAGACGCCGAGGTCCGAGAGAATGTGGCGAGGTACCTGTCTCAGTTTTACGGACTCATTGTGGACATCAGAAAGTTTAAGGGGGCCGATCTCTTTTTCTTTCAGAGACTGATTGCGCGGTTGAAAGGGGAGGCAGACGACAAGGTCAAGGAATCGATCTTGCGCTCTTTGGCAACGATCTTAGAGAAAGAGATTTCGCAAAGCCGTTTCAATACCCCAGCGAGAGCGATCCTTACCCTGTCCAAGAGGGGTTATTTGGAGCCGCTGCTAAAGAGCTCGGGATCTCTGGTATCCCAGGAGGTATGTGACCGATTGATAGCCGCCGTCAGAGGGGAAGACAAGACGCGTAGGGATGAGGCGTTGTCACTCCTCAAGCTCTTCGGCATGGCCGTCCTTGAATCTATTCTCTTCGACCTCGAGAGAGAAGAAAACCCAGATTGTCGGAGACGATTGACTTCAGTCATAAAATCAATGGGACCTGGGGTCACGAAGCACGTCATCAAACGCCTTGCAGACACGAGGTGGTATGCGGTTCAGAGTGCCCTCCACATCTTGGGTGAAATGGGCGAGAAGGCTGTATCACCAGATCTATTGACCAGCTCTGTTAATCATGATGATATCCGGGTCAGGAAAGAGGCGATCAAAACCCTCGGTAAAGTGAAGGGGAGGGGTGCGATTCGGATGCTCTGTGATCTGCTGGAAGACAGGAATGAGGAGATTCGGTTGCTTGTGCTGAAAGTCCTGGGAGAAGCCGGTGATAAGATGGCTGTCCATCACATCCTGCCTTTTGTTCAGAAAAAGAGAGTGAAAGGCCAGAAATCTGACGCACTCCGACGGTCGGCTATCGAGGCCCTTGGAAGAATCGGTGATTGCGAGGTTATTCCCGCCTTACTCGAGATTCTGAGAAGTAAGGGCCTTTTTCGAAAAGAGGATGAGACAATCCGCAAAAGCGTTGTTGAGGCCCTGGGGGCCCTTGGTGACTCAGAATTAGAAGGGGTCCTCCAGTCCGTCGTTGAAAAGGATACCGATGGTGATGTCCGAGAGGCTGCACGACGGGCTCTACTCAATTTGGGAACCACCGAGGCAAGAGCAGCAATCTGATTGTCTCTGAATTTGTTCACCAATCGGTGAGAAAGGCGACTCTCTCCTGGTCAAGCGAACCTCTTAACAATTTCAAGTTTTTCTTGCTCTAGTAACCCTTCCCCCCTCCTTAGCTCGAAAACCCTTTTTTGAGGTCAGATTCTTGTCGTGGCAGGAAAAACTCGGCCACAGGGGGTCATGGGCCGCAGGGAGAATGGCAATGACACGCCAATGAGCCTGTGCGATGCACAGGTCTCCGCGCCACGGCACAAACAGATTGACAAGCCTCAACCGATCGATTTAAATTTCCTCTCTAAGATGAGATATGGGCATATAAAAAGAATCCTCATTATCCATCAAGGGGCTCTGGGTGATTTCATAACCTGCCTGCCTGCCCTTGGATGTCTGCGTCGAGCCTTCGCTGATATTCATATGGCGCTTATGGGATACCCGCGGGTCCTAGAGCTCGTCCGAAATCGATACTATGCTGACGCCGTGTTGCCTGTTGACAGGGCTGAGGTGGCTCTCCTCTATCGAGAAACCGGGGACTATCCGAATTCTCTCACAGAGTTCCTTGGGACCTTCCAACTTATTGGCGTGATTGGCTTAAACCGATATCCCTTTATCCGCAACCTCCGTGAAATCAGCAACGCCCGGGTCGTGGTTATTCCTCCGTTTCCACCTGACGGGGAGGCGGTCCACATGGTGGATCACCTTTTATCTCTTCCTCGGCATGTCGGGGTGCCGGTCCATGTGGAATCCCCGCGCCTGGTCCTCTCCGAGGAGGATCGAAAGGGGGCGGCAGACTTCTTGAGGCACCAGGGTGTTGTGCCTGATCGTCCCTTGATCGCTGTTCACCCCGGAAGTGGGAGCACCGCGAAGGCCTGGCCGCCGGCGAGATTCATAGATCTCGCGGAGAAACTTGTATCGACATATAGCGCACATATTCTCTTTGTCGTGGGTCCGGGGGAGGAGAACATTAAGAAAAAACTTCTGAGACCCTTGGGTCAGAAGCCACCGATTATTCTCGACAGTCTTCCCCTTCCCCATTTGGGAGCGATTCTGGCAAGATGTCGGATCTTTGTGGGCAACGATTCAGGAATAACCCACATGGCCGCAGCTGTCGGAACCCCTGTGGTAGCCTTATTTGGTCCCACCGATCCCGTCAGATGGGCTCCCAGAGGGAGGGACGTTGGCGTGATCCGGGGGAGGGTTTCCTGCTCTCCCTGCGATCGGGAAACCATGTCCATTTGTACGTCGCGGCTTTGCCTCACGGAGATCTCTGTCGATGACGTCCACCAAGAGGTCACCAGGAGGATTAGGGAGGGGGAGAGACTCCCGAGAACTGTTCAACATGTGGGCGCACTGGATGCAAGGAGTCAAGCGCCATAGGCGCTCCTCTGTAAGTATTTGGAAAGAAATCGGACGAGAAAGGGGGTCTATGATGGCAGAGGAAAAAGTCGGAGTAGTGATCAAGTATTTTGCACAGATCGGTGTTGCCGCGATTCGATTGGAAGGAAACCTTGCGGTTGGCGATACCATCCACATCCAGGGACACACAACAGATTTTTCGCAAGAAGTCGATTCCATGCAGATTGAGAATCAGAACGTGACAAATGCGGGACCGGGTGCGGACATCGGAGTGAAGGTTCAGGATCGTGTAAGGGAACACGACGTTGTCTACAAGGTGGCGGACTAGATTCTCACTGCCAAGCTGGATGGCCCTGAATTCGATTCGGGAATATCTCTATTGCCATCTGAAACGCTGGATGCCCAAGGAGCAAAAACCTTCGATCCCGTGTTTTTGCCCACGGGCAGCGCCTCTGGTAAGCCAATTTCCCATGGTCCAAGGTAATGACAAGCGTGTCGAGTCGTGCCGGATCTGCGGGGAGAAAGCTGCCCCTCTCTCGCGGCTTCTTCCGGTTTGCCTCAAGTGTATGAGAAACTCTCCCCGGGAGATCGAGCCATTTGCCGTCGACGCTCACCGCCAATCTCGGTCCCCCTTTGGCCTACCAACGGATGTTCCTAGGGAGCCCTCTGGCGTATTGTGCACGATCTGCACGAATATGTGTTCCATCTCGCAGGGTGGGAAGAGCTACTGTGGCCTGAGGACCAACCGCGATGGCAGACTGATCGGTGTTTCGCCAAGATGGGGAAAGGTGTCCTGGTATTATGATCCATTACCGACCAATTGTGTTGCCAGCTGGGTCTGCCCTGGAGGGACCGGTGCCGGTTATCCTCGGTTTGCTCACCGGAAAGGGCCGGAATACGGGTTTCGCAACCTCGCTGTTTTTTACGAGGGGTGCAGTTTTGACTGTCTCTATTGTCAGAACTGGACGTTCCGGGAACGCCTGAGACGTCAGACCGGATCGGCGCCGCAGGAGTTGGCCGATTCCGCGGGAGGTTCAACCAGTTGTATCTGTTACTTCGGAGGAGACCCAACACCTCAGCTCCATCATGCCCTGTCGGTTTCCCGGCTGGCGCTAAAGTGTAAAAGTCAACGGATTCTGAGAATCTGCTGGGAGACGAATGGATCTATGGACATTCGTCTCTTGCGACGAATGGTCGATCTTTCATGGTCGTCTGGGGGATGTATTAAGTTTGACCTCAAGGCCTGGAATGAGGATGTTCACACAGCCCTTTGCGGCGTGGGGAACAAGAGAACAAGGGAGAATTTTGAATACGTGGCAGGTCGGATCGAAGAGCGGCCAGATCCTTCGCCTCTCATAGCCAGCACGCTTTTGGTCCCAGGATATATCGATGAAGTTGAGGTACGCGAGATTGCCAGGTTCATCGCCTCACTCGATAGGACGATTCCCTATTCCCTTCTGGCCTTTTCCCCCCAGTTTTTTATGACCGATCTCCCATGTACGTCACAAGACCTGGTCGATCGCTGTCTCGCTGTTGTCCGTGATGTCGGCCTTGAAAGGGTCAGAGTTGGGAACGTCCATCTGCTCCACTAGTATGCGAAGCCTCTAGGAATATGCTTTTAGGTGAGTGAGAGGAAGCTTCGGGCCTTAGCCGAGAACCTTCTTTTGAAAAATTCTAAACTTGAATCTCTAAATCCGAAACAAATTCGAATTTCAAATGGGAAAAACTCAAAACCCTTTCTGGCACATGAGTCGTTGGAATTTTGAAATCGTGTCGTATTGGTCCATCTCAGGTCGTTTCGCCCGGGTTTGGTGCTTTTGGTTTTCGACCCATGGTGGTTCGGCCATCGTGATTCGATAACGACCGCATTTTAGACGCCAAGCTTTCCGATCTTTCTTGGAGCTTTATAATGAAAACCGGAATCGCTAATCTTCCCCTTCATGGCGGGAGGGCTCCCTCATGGCTTTTCCAGAAAATGAAACTCCTGGCATGGGAGATGGTCGTTCTGATCGTTGATGATATGGGTCCTCATGAAATGCTCCGGAAGCTATCAGATCCGTTCTGGTTTCAGCCCTTCGGTTGTGTTCTCGGGTTTGACTGGCATTCAAGCGGTCTGACAACAACCGTGTGTGGTGCCGTAAAGGAGGGGATTAAGGGGTTCGAAAGGGATTTGGGTTTCTTTGCTTCCGGAGGGAAGGGCAGAGCCTCTCGGGGGACTCCAAGCCAGATTGAACACCATTGCGACCGGATTTCTCTAGATCCCGAGGGGCTGGTGTATTCGAGCCGGATGGCTGCCAAAGTGGACAGCGCTGCGGTTCAAGATGGGTACCAGCTCTATCATCATGTCTTCTTTTTCACGCGATCCGGCCAGTGGGCCGTTGTCCAGCAAGGAATGAATACCGATACCAGGTATGCTCGCCGGTACCCCTGGTTGGGTCGACAGGACCACGACTTTGTTTGCGAACCCCATGCTGCCGTGTGCTGTGACAGACGGGGAAGAGGTCTCAACATGGTGGCAGCCGAGAGCCACCGGTCCCGAGAGGCCACGGGTGTGGTGGCGGGTGAAACTCCTGAGCGCTTGATCCGGGAGATGGCGAAGATCCAAAACTCACGTTGCCGAGGCATCACGATGTGACGGTCCAGGACATCGACTTGGGCCGCATGCAAAAAATCCTGGTGAAGATCCACGAGGTTAAACCCAGGGATTTCGAGTCTCTGCTCGGTGTGGCAGGAGTGGGGCCAAAGACCATCCGATCTTTGAGTCTCGTTGCGGAGCTCATCTACGGGGCTCGACCGAGTTTCAGGGATCCGGCGAGGTTCAGTTTTACCCATGGCGGTAAGAACGGCACCCCCTATCCTGTGGACCGGAGAAACTACGATCGTTCAATCGAATTGCTGGAGGGGGCGATCCGTAAGGCCAGCATCGGGCAGAGGGAAAAAGTTGATGCCCTCAGAAGGTTAGCACGGTTTATGGGGGAATAGGGCGTTCGCTATGAGCCGTCCACGTGACCGCCTTCTTCCACTGTCTCAATTCGCACGGTGAATCGGCCAGAAGGCGCCCCTTTGGTCCCCGGGGGTAGCGAAATCGTTTTCAATCCCGTACCTCATCATCAGGAAAAGACGTGGTCAACACTGCCTCGGCCCTGATGGGTTGAGAGAGAGAGGACAGCAACGTGACAGAGATCAAGGCTTCGGAGCACTGGAAAAGGCTCGTGCCTGAGATTCAGAAGACCGGCGGTCCTGTCATGGTGATCGGTGCCCCGGACAGCGGAAAAACAACCCTCGCGCGGTTTCTGGCAAGAGAACTCGCCGAACAGGGTGAAAAAGTGGCATACATAGATGGCGATATGGGGCAATCGATCTTAGGACCGCCGACGACGCAGGCCATGGCTCTTTTTGACCGGAGTTTTACCGACCTGGAAAAAGCACCAGTCGGCGGGGTCTATTTTGTCGGATCTGTCTCTCCGAGAGGGCATCGACTGGAAACGGTAGTTGGATTAAAACGGCTTCTGGAAAGGTCTCAGGTCGACCGGAATCGGATCGCCATTCTGGACACAACAGGATATGTAGCGGGTGACGACGCGCTCGAACTTAAACACCAAAAGATAGATCTTCTCGGTCCCCGCCACATAATCGCTGTTCAGCAGGCCCGAGAGATCGAGCCCATTCTGAGTGTGCAGAAGGGGCGGGAAAGAGCCTCTATTCAAAGACTTCCCTCTTCCTCTCTCGTTCAAACCCGTTCCCAGGAGGACAGACGCCGGTATCGGTGGAACCGGTATAAGGAGTATTTCAAAAGCCTTCGTATGCATGAGGTGGACCTTAAAGAGGCGGCACTGACGGGAACGCATCGTTTCAGAATCTCTGAAGGGGCGCAGGGGCATTTGGAGGGACTGATCGTGGGACTAAACGATGGTGATGGTTTTCTTGTTACCCTCGGCATTCTTGAGAAACTGGATCGACCGAAAAAGATCCTCTCTTGTCTCGTTCCCTCGAAGACTGACCTGGAGAGGGTTCGAACCGTTCGTATGGGGAGCATTGGGATCGATCTATCCGAAGAAACAAATGGGGAGCGATTTATCTAAATTGGTTAACGACCATTTTTCCTCAGGACAACCTCCTCGGCCTATTATCTATAGCCTCGGGACAAGTACGAGAACCCTTCCGGAGTTTACGGAGATCCTCGATTCGTACCGCATCCTTCAGGTGGTTGATGTGAGGCGGTTTCCAACGAGCAGACTGGATCACTTCAAGAAAGCGAATCTTGAGGCCGCTCTGAGAGGCCGGGGCCTCGAATACGTCTACCTGGGCGACGACCTCGGCGGGTATCGAAAAGGGGGATATGATGCCTTCATGGATTCACAGGAGTTCACGGGCGGCCTTGAGACGTTGATTTCGGTGGCCAAAAAAGGGACAACGGTTTTTGTCTGCGCCGAGAGATTCGCCTGGAAATGCCACCGACGGTTTATCGGCCTAGCCCTTCAGAAAAAGGGATGGCAGGTGGTTCACCTGATAGAGCGTGAGAAAACATGGATTCCGAGACGTGACGAGAGCCGAGATCGCCCATAAACGTCACGAAAAGGCGATCGGACTCCAATGATGCCGCTGAGTGGCACCAGAATTGGTCGGAAACCCGTCAATTTTTCATACTTTCCGAAAAGGTTTTCCCTCCAGAAGGCTACCTAGAGAGATCATGGAACTATAACATACTGATTTTATTGATATATATAGTCCATGGATCAGCCGTTCAAATTTGGCACTTAGATTGCACTTCTTGGCAAAGCGATTTCTGACTGGGATGAGTAATGATCGGAATTTATCCAAACTCGCCGCGTGACATTGGATGGACGGCAAAGTCCAGGAGACGATTCGGAAGGATACCCTGGGTTATCCTAGGAATTCTCCTGGCCGTTCTCATTGCTGATCGAACTCCTAGGGCGGGGATTTACCGGTATGTGGATGGGAATGGCGTCATCCACTTTTCCAATGTTCCCACCCACGCGGAATACGAGCTCTATATCAAAGAGGATGGAGACATACAATTCAAGCAATATGGGGAAGCCGAGTTCGACCACCTCATCGAGGAGGCTGCGGTAAATTACGGCGTCGATCCGGCGTTGATAAAGGCAATTATTCGGACTGAATCGGATTTCAATCCGCGAGCAATCTCCCGAGCAGGGGCCATGGGTCTGATGCAACTCATGCCGGAGACAGCAGACGATCTCTCTGTTATCGATGCCTTCGATCCCATAGAAAATATCGATGCCGGGGTGAGACACTTCAGGGAACTCCTGGAAACCTTTGAGAACGACCTGAAGCTCTCCCTCGCGGCCTACAATGCAGGTCGGACTGCGGTTTTGCAATTCAATTCGATTCCTCCCTACGCTGAAACGCAGCGCTATGTGAAAAAGGTTCTTCACTTCTATGGTGCCTACAAGCAGTAGTCCGACATCGCCTCGCCTTCAATCTCCCGTTTAATCGGCCGTCATTTCGTATTGACAAGGATAAGCATCTATTGTAATTATTATCCAGAATAGGTACGTCCTAAAATTGCGGGAATAGCTCAGCTGGTAGAGCACAACCTTGCCAAGGTTGGGGTCGCGGGTTCGAGTCCCGTTTCCCGCTCTTTCGCCATCAGTTCAGAAAAAGGATGCTCTGGTCACAGTTTTTTTCGACAATCCGTCACAGCTGAGGGAGGTAACCGGGTAAGGGTTATGTTTGAATCTGTGGTGTACCCTTTTCCCGTGACCCGTTGTCTTGAGTGTTTGGGCTGGGAGCTTCCTTTTCCATCGTGGGAATCACAGATTACAGATAGACGATATGTCATTGTGGGGGGGCGGCGTAGCCAAGTGGTAAGGCGACGGTCTGCAAAACCGTTATTCACCGGTTCAAATCCGGTCGCCGCCTCCAAGATTTATTGCTTCCGAATCTGATATCGTAGAACCGTTTCAACTATCGACGTATCCTATTATTCCCCTGTCCCGCCTTCATTCCAAAAAGAGAGACGGATGCCTTTAGGCTTTCAAACCCTTAACCGAGGCATTGTGGCTTTCGGGTTTTTTAATGTCCACACCGACCTGATCCTTCTAAACAACCTGTTTTTCTTCGCCGACAGATTGTGCCGGGCCGTACGAGAGTTGGCACGTCATGACGAGATCGGCGACTTTCGGGCTAAATTCGACGGCTACGTCATAGAGAGACCAGAGGATGTGGGTGACTTGGCTGGGGCGATTCAAGGTGTTCGTTACGAGGGGTTTATCGGCGCAATCTATGAGAATTTTCCGTTTCCGAAAACTCGGCGGGGGTTCAAGCAGCGGCCGGACGGGAGCACGAACCGACCAACAGTTGAGCGGGTCATCCGTTCACATGCTGAGAAAACGGAGATCCCTTTCTTGTTCACAGCCAAAACGTCTCCCGTCGCCATTGGGGACTATCATTTCGACAGAAGGGCCTTTGGCGAACTGGTGAGCTACATCTGGGATGGAGGTGCCCCAGGCTGGAAAAACAATAAAAGGCCCGCCTATGTCATACAAATGATACGTGAGATCACAGGTTCTAAGAACCACTTTCTTACGACGTGGGTCTCGATCTATCTGTGAAGTTTGGCGGCCCTATTCCTCTCTTGCCCATCACCCTTTTCCTGCCGGTCTGATTGAGTGGCTGCGAATGCACGGTGTCCCTTGTCATTTGTCAGTTGCAACGATAGGCTCAAATCAGGCACCACGATATCCCTCCCCGTATTTTGGTCTGCTTAATTGTCTGTATGCAACCGAGTGGGGACGACAAGCGACGGACAAGAGGTCTCAAGGGAAGTTGACACAGAAAGATCGATGGGCTATCATCCCAGGCTGGATAATCCCCCGATTATGTGGATGAAACCCGTCTGGATGCGATGGGAGGGAGTTGATCCCCGTGGATTTGTGGGTTGAGCGGCCGGAGTGATGGAACTGGTAGACGTGCGGGACTCAAAATCCCGTGGCCCTTTGGGCCGTGTGGGTTCGACTCCCACCTCCGGCATTAATAAAATCAAATACTTATCACACATTGTGACCGGCTTCTGGCCGGTCCTTTCTTATTTTTTGACCAATATTTGACTAACGTGGAATTGGGCATTATACCAAGGAATATCATTCATCCAACCAAAGAGGATCGGAGGACACACCTGTTACTATCGCGGTGAGAGTTACATGAAAAAAGGGGGAATAAAACAGCGAGTATTAGAGTATCCTGGGAAGGAGATTCCCGAGAAATACTTGCATGAGTCTCGAAAGCGCGGGTCTAGGGTCGCACCCGAAAGCCGAGCCTCCTACCCGGTTGGCCCCGCTAACCCTGGGGAGGCGAATGGGGATCGCCATGGCCGTACGAAGGCTCGGAAAATACTACGAGATTGACTATTATGTCGGGGGGAAACGTGTCCGAGAAGTCCTCAAGGGAGTCACCACTAAGAAGGACGCAGAGGAAACCGAGCGAGAGAGACTTAGAACTGGTGTCGGGCCCAGTGAGTTCAAGAAGTTCAAGGATCTAGCCGAATGGTTTCTGACCCACCCGGACAAACAATCCAAAAAAACTCTGGACCGTGACCGGCAGAGGTTTGAGAAACATCTTCTGCCATACTTCGGCTACTGCAAATCCCACGACATAAATTCTTCAATGGTCGATGATTACAAGGTGAAAAGACAGAAGTAATTTGCGGCTAATGCGACTATCGACCGTGAGCTAGCACTTCTGAAATCGACCTTAAGGTTTGCCTTGAAAAAAGGGAAAACCTCTCGGGTTCCCCCATTGACTTGTTACCTGAGGATAGTGTTCGCGAGAGGTTCATTACAGAGGAGGAGCTCGATAAGATACTGCAATTCCTCGACTCTGAAATTGTCCCCGTGTTTATGATTGCCTGTCACACGGGGATGCGCCTCGGAGAAATCCTCGGTCTTCGATGGAAAAATGTCGATCTCGAGCGCCGACTTTTTCTTTTTGAAGGCGAAAAAAGCGGGAAAAAGCGACGGGCGGTTGCGCTTCATCCGGAAATTACGAATCTGTTCAAGTCCATGCCTCGAAGTTTTGGGGAGACTCGCTATTCAATTTGAAGCGAAACCGCACCGAGAGGGCCTGGCAGAGAGCGTGCAAAAAGGCAAAGGTCAAAGGTGCATGGCTAAACGATCTTAGGAGGACGCGGGCAACTATTTGGCACAAGGAAGAGGGCTTACCCCAGGACCTCATAATGCACATGACTGGACACAGAACCGAATCGATGTTCAGGCGGTATCAGATCGTTTCGACGGAATACGTGGAAAGATTGGCTCAGAAATGGTCTGAGGAGAAAGACGAGTCGGAAAGTAATAGAGGGTGATTATTTGTTTCGTAAGGACTGCCTTAAAATCCATCCATGACAAAATCTTTTGTCTATTTGCGGTTGAAATATTGCATGATCGGCACTACCCTGAAATTGACGAATGGATCTTGAATTCACAACCTCCGCATTCGACTAAAGAACAGGGCAAAACGACCGGTGCCACCAAGCAAGTTGCCATTTCGAATCCCTCGTGATAGAAAGCCAGGAGGGAGAGTCATGAATCCAGAAAACCTCCTGCTGCCCCTAAACTCAAGTACGCTCTAGTTCCAGTGATAGCGGAGCTCCTCACTCTTGCTCAACGCACTCCTCGAAAACACTTCCAGTCAGACCAGAATTATATAGGGTAAGGTGTCGTAGCGTATTTCGGCAATTAGACTGATTGACCCAAAATCTGGTTCCTAATCTATGAATTCGTGTTCTCCTCAGGAGAATGGAGTTTTTTACGATAGCAAAGATTACGCAGGATTTTTGCCGTACCGTAATTATCGCTATCGATTTAGCAGTCCTAGTAACAACATGGTTTATTCTGGCGGTATTACATGTCTCTTTCTTGAAGAATCTTCCACTATCTTTCTTCTTTTCTTGGCTGGCATCAGCTTTCATATACATGACAATTCTAAAACCTACGAGAATCCGAACTTTGGGCTATATTCTGATGGGGGTAAGAATTGTCTATTTGAAAGGGGAAAAAACCCTCTTTTCCAAACATGGCGCTTCGATTTTTAATGCTCGTATTTGGCCCGATTCAATTGCCATTGGATCTCATTTGGGTTTCAGCAGACGAAGACAAACAGACATTTCGTGATAAGATTTGCTGTACTTACGTCCTCAAAAGAAAATCTGTTCCTTCTGGTCGGGGGAAAATAGTCTATCGGAGATACTTTATTTTCGGAATGTCTCTTCCACTAAGAGAAGTAATGAGGACCGACTAAGAGAACAAAACCCCTTGGCAATCCCCCTATACCGACAAATGTGTCTTTCCCCATGTTCTGGGTTCGCTCGTGCAAGAGACAACCCTTGCGGACAATTTCACTGACTTCTTGGTGAGCCAAGGAGTGCGGTTCTGCCACCGTACCTCCTTCAGCTCCCAGTGTTTGTTTACCCTCCTAATAATCTAACAATTTATGTCAGTGATTTCATTTAACCACGGCTCTTTTAGTTATTCCCGATATAACGTGCTCCGGATTACGGAGTGCGTCGGATACTCACTGAAATATTCTATCGGGGCCAATCCGCTGAAGTGTTTATTTGCTTTGGAACTGAACAGTTTCAAGCATCGGTGATAACTTGCGATCTCATCTTGAACTAATCGGGGGATCACTAATAAAATCTCGAGGCATTTGGGACTCTGGGCAGTCAGCAGAAGGTCTTCGCCGGGATCCAAATTCTACCCGTAGAAATCCACTTAGATTACTCGGATTTTCAGATTCCATCCTTTGAGAATGACGCCCACAAAGACCCGGATTATCCGATTGAGACTTATGCATCCTGATTCCCAAACTGTCAATCGGAGTCGGTTGGAGGGCTCTACCCGAATTTAGCCAAAATACACCCAACTGCCGAGCATTTCAGAGGCCGCCGAACCTCACCTCCCCGGACCCCTCAATACCATATGAAATTTTTAACCTGTCGACAGAAGTGTAGTCATTTCAG
>CAYGBK010000030.1:0-3885 GCA_964348095.1 uncultured Thermodesulfobacteriota bacterium
CGAGACCGCCGAGCCTACCCCACAATGATTCTTCGAGGTAGGGGCGGGAACGTTGTCAAAAACGATTCCCGAAGCGGCTATTTGACGCCGAAAATTCCTGTTTGAGCCACCAGATCGGGAGAAAAAGAGCGAGATGACAGCTGAAGAGGTTTTGGAACTCATAGGAAGAAAGGACAGCCTTCCCGTCCTTCCTCAACTTTTCTATCGGATTGTCGAGGTGGCATCCATTCCGGAAACTCCCGTCTCGGAATTGTCTCGCCTCATTCTCGAGGATCAAGTGCTAACCGGTAGGGTCATACGGATGGCCAATTCGGCGTACTATGCGACAGAGGAGAAAATCTCGTCGGTCACTCGAGCCATAATGGTTCTCGGTTTTATCACGTTGAAGAGCTTCATCACGGCGATTACGGTGGGCGATAGCCTGAACAAAGAGGCCTTCAAGGGAAGGTTCTTCGACGCATTCTGGATCCACGGGTTGGCTTGCAGCCTGTCAGCAAACTTTCTGGCACAAAGACTGAAATGTGAGCACCCGGAAGAGGCCATGATCGCCGGTCTTGTGCACGATTCAGGGAAGCTCTTCCTTGACCATCACTTTCCAAAAGCATATACAAAAGTAGTCGAAATGACCAAGAAGGGGGAGGATATTCTCAGGGCCGAAGGAAAGGTGTTTGGACTGACCCATGTGGATGTAGGAGAGAAAATCGCTCGTAGGTGGTGCCTCCCAGAGTCCCTAGTCGACGGGGTCCGAGACCATCATCAGTTCTCAGAATCGCTTGATAATCTCCGCCTTTCAGACATTGTTTACCTTGCCAATCTCTTTGCTTTCCAGGCTGTTCCGGAGGAGTGGGCGGATCGTATTCAATGGATGAATCCGGGCAATAGTGCAGACAAGAGAAGGAAGAAGATTTGCTTGGAGCTGGGGCTTTGAGACGACGTTGTCCAGGAGGTCGTCGACACGACGAGGCAAAACATCTATAGCGTTGCCGAAGACCTGAATGTCGACTTCCTCACGCCGTCGGTTCAAAATGGGGATAACCCGTCGGCGGAATTGTTCCGTCTAAATCGAGAAGTGGACAAGAAAGACCGGCAGTTGGCGATGGTCAATGAAATTAGTGCTCTGATCATGCAAAATCCTCATCCCGAGGAGCTCATTCAACTGTTGATCGAAGCCATACACCGCGGTATTGGGGTTGACAGGACCCTCTTATTTCTGCGCGATCCCGCAAGAGATTCTATTACGGGAAGACTTGGCCTGGGTTACGATGTCCCGCCCTTTCTCAATGAAATAAGCCTGCCGACGAGATCTGATGGTCCGCTCGGCAAGGCGATCCAGGATAAGGAGGCCTTCAATAGTGCTGATGGGGAATCACACCTTGAGAGTGGACATCCTCGTTTGGAGATTCCCGCTTTTGCCGAGATTCAGGCTTTTGCCCTCGTGCCTTTTCTTGCAGGGAAGGAGGTCATAGGCCTTGTCGTGGTTGACAATACGTTCACCCACCAACCGATAACAGACCACGAAGTCGGCCTAATTGGGACTTTTCTTAACCTAGCCGGGACTTACTTGGCACGGTATGCGAAAAAAACGATTTAGAAAAAGAGAGACCGCCAACGGTTGGAATAGGAGAAAATTAAGGCTTGACAGCGTTCAAGAAAACGTGTTAGCGATGTTTTTTTCAGAAATTGATCATGAGTCTGCCGGGGAGGCTGGAAAGATATGAAGATCGTCTGTCTTGAATGCAAACGCGAGCTTGGAGAAAAGTTTCCATTTGATGATCCAGAGGCGACGCATACCATTTGCCCGGAGTGCATCGAGAAAAGAATGATCGAAACCGGAAACCATGGGTTGAGGAGGAAGTTCATCAAGACCTTCAGAAAGAGGAGGTCTCTAAAGTTCGATCCTGAAGTGGACTCTCTGGGGGTCGAATAGACGGGGGTGATTTAACCCTAGGAGAGAAGATTCGAAAGGGCCGGACCATTGTGTTGATGGTTCCGGTCCTATTTTTTTCGCTACAAAGCAGACGTATGGCTAAAGTCCTAGGTTCTTCTGCATAGTTGGGCCGAATGATCGTTCATTTTCCTGAAGGGCCTCCGATCTGTGAGTATTTCTGTTTCTCTATTACACATTCGTAACTCCAATTCCTTTCTTGAAATACGCGAGAGGCCGTTCGGTAAGGCCATTCGGAGAGGTGACTTTTCCAACTGTTAAGTATTTAATATTACATAGTTTTTAATTCAAAGACTCGTCCCCCTCATTTTGTTGATTTCGGCATTCGACTTGCTTTTGTCTCCGATTGTATTCGGGATAGGGAGACCTTCAGAAGGGGGAGAGTCATGAGAAGAATCTTACCGCTAGCTGTGTTTTTGTTTCTCATCACCCCGGCGGAGGCTGCCTATCTCGATCTTGCCTGGGATCCAAATACAGAGCCTGACCTTGCCGGATATCGCATCTACTATGGGACGGCTTCTGGACAGTACACGGACTTCGTCGACGTTGGAGATACCACGACCTATCGACTCGGTAGCCTTCAGGACGGGGTGACATATTACCTCGCGGCTACGGCTCACGATACCTCAGGGAATGAGAGCGATTACTCTAATGAAGTTTCAAGCATTCCCGTCACAGAGGGTGGCGCCGACGTCGACGGGGATGGGCTGCCCGATGACTGGGAGATCGCCTACTTCGGAGATCTTGGTCAGGGGCCAACTGGCGACTATGATGGGGATGGACTGGACAATCTTGAGGAGTTTCAGCGAGGGACGGCCCCATCCAGCTCGGATACCGATTCGGATGACCTCCCTGACGGTTGGGAGATTCAATACAGCCTTAACCCGTTGGATTCCTCTGACGCGAGTGCCGACGGTGATGGCGATGGCGTCACGAACCTCCAAGAGTATCTCGCAGGAACAGATCCCTGGAATGCCCCTCCCTCGGCGATCGCCGGGCCCGATCAGACGGTGAGTGAGGGGGTCCCCGTCACCCTAGACGGCTCGAACTCGTCAGATCCTGATGACGGCATCGCCTCTTATCTATGGGAGCGGACGGCCGGGGCCTCCGTGACACTGTCCGATCCGAGTGCCGTCAAGCCGAGTTTTACGGCACCCAACGTTGGGCCGGGTGGAACATCCCTAACCTTCCGGTTGACAGTAACCGACTACGGCGGCCAACAGTCCTCCGCCACGTGTATTGTTAACATTACCTGGGTGAACCGTCCTCCCGTGTCGAACGCCGGACCGGATCAAACAGTAAACGAGGGGACGACGGTTTCCCTGGACGGGAGCAATTCGTCAGATCTCGATGATGGTATCGCATCCTATCTGTGGGAACAGACAGCAGGCGTTCCAGTATCACTTTCCAATCCGACGACGGTAAGGCCGGCTTTCCTCTCACCCGATGTCGGACCGAACGGGGGATCCCTTACCTTCAGGCTAACCGTTGCTGACAATGGTGGTCTCCAGTCAACGGACAGTTCTGTCGTTAACATAACATGGATTAATGGTCCGCCAGTGGCAAATGCCGGCCCGGATCAAACGGTCAACGAGGGGACGACGGTTACCTTGGACGGGAGTAATTCCTCGGATCCCGATGACGGCATCGCCTCTTATCTGTGGGAGCAGACGGCCGGCGTTTCTGTGACCCTGTCTGACCCGATTGCGGTAAGGCCGAACTTTCCTGCTCCGAATGTGGGGCCGAACGGGGGATCCCTGACCTTCCGGCTGACTGTTCGCGACAACGGGGGCCTGCAGTCGACCGACACCTCTGTTGTTAATGTGAGCCAGGGCAATCTTCCGCCTATTGCAAATGCCGGCCCGGATCAAACGGTCAACGAGGGGACGACGGTTACTTTGGACGGGAGTAATTCATCAGATCCTGATGACGGCATCGCC